>CAZNFA010000097.1:0-3722 GCA_964572345.1 uncultured Planctomycetales bacterium | reverse complement strand
CGCCTGGGGCACTAGACCGCATCGTCCACGGCAACCGCAGGAGAACCCATTGGATGTCCTCTGGACCACTCCATTCGGGGCCGTCGCGTAAAGGCGGCCAACGGGCATGACGTCCATTTGGGCAGGCTGGCAGTCGTTGTCAGGTATGAGCCACGTATTCGCGACGCACACAGCGAGCAGACGAACCGTACTCGACGAACCGTCGGAGACGCGCCAGCTGTCCTCTTGACGTGTCACCAATTTGTAACTAAAACCGCGCTCGACATGCACGGCATGCACAGCATGCCGACTTTGACTGGTGTTCCTAAGGTGTTGTGCTTGCTGTAACTTGTGGATTTGGAAGAACTTCTGGGATGTGAGGTGATTTGGCTCATAACCCGGAGGTCGCAGGTTCGAGTCCTGCCCCCGCTAATCTAAGGGCCTGTCATTGCAGGAGTTGGCGACGGGCCGTTTTGTTGTCCGGATCGGCTGTAACTAATTCGTAACCATCCGGGCCGGGAGCCGACGGCTCGCGGACTTCACTCCGCTTTCATCGTTCAGGTCTCCAAGCAAGTCCTGTCAGCACCGCGATCCGTCACCGGCAGCTCCTCCTTTCATCCGGAAGAGCGGCTGATTCGCGGGTCGGGTTTCAGCTTGTGCGCGTTTTTCTCCGCGTCGGGCGTCTCTTGCGGCGTCGTGGTGATTGCGACCGCAATCATGTACCGTCAATCGGATAGCGGCGAGATCCAGCTCGAGCAGGTTGCAGCCGTGCCGCTGCCGCGAATCGAAGTTCTCGATGTCAGGCGCCAGAGCGGCGATATCGCCGTTCAGGTGGACCCGGCGTTTGACTTGCGGCTGACGGAGCGGAAGAGCTGCCACGAGACGGCACTGGGTTCGTTGGCGTGGCTGACGGCCGAGCAAAGACCGTTGGCGCGGATGGCCTTGCGTTACAAAGCGTCTGATTACGGCGGCGTGCTGCTGCTCACGCCTCGTCAGCCGATCGTCACGTGCTCGACGATCACCAACGTGCGTGTTACGGAGACTACACTCGAAGAGACGATCCTGCTGAGCTTCCACGTCAGCAAGGCTGGCATCCGCTCGGTGTCGTTCCTGTTGCCGAGTTGGATGAAAGACGCGCGGATCACCGTGCCCATGCTGCGCCTGAAGCAGGTCGAGCTGGCCTCGGATCAGCCCGACGCCCCCGTGCGCGTGCGCCTGGGGCTTCAAAACGAAGTAATGGGCTCGCTGCGCATCCTGGTGGAGAACGATCGGCTGCTGACGCCCGAAATCCACCGGGCGCCGATCCCGATCGTCGAAACTGGGCAGGCTGCGCACCGCTACGTGGCCTTGGAGAGCGCGGGTCGAGACGAGGTGGTCATCGAAGAGCCGGTCGGCCTTCAGGCGCTGACGCGCCGACAGAGAGAGCGGCGCGAACTCGCGGACATGCTCGGTACCGAGGCAACTCAGGCGTATATCGTTACGGCCGATGCGAGCGGCGACGCCCGACTCACTTTCAAAACCAAGGAGCGGATCGTGGTTGAGACGGCCGGGGCGCGCATCGGCCTGGCCCAAACCGTTCTCTCGGTGGACGCCAACGGTGCCTACCGGGCGGCACAGTCCTTCCGCACCGACAACACGACCGAGCAATTCCTCGAGGTCGAGCTGCCCCCCGGGGCGGATCTCTGGAGCGCGCTGGTCGCCGGTGAACCGGTGAAGCCCGCGCAGGCTCCCGGCGCCGCCGTACGGCGCGTACGCATCCCGCTGGTCAGGACCGCCGCGGGTGACTTGGACTATGAGGTGATCCTCAACTACGGCGGGCAGCTGCCCACGCCCGGCCGATTGCGGGCGGTCAGTTTCCCGCTGATCTCTACGGTGAACGTGCCCGTCGAGCTGAGTCAGGTGCGTTTGTTCCTGCCCGAGACGTACTGCTGGTTCGACTTTGGCGGCAACATGCGGCAGGTGACCGAACAGGGAGATTTGGCGGCCGAGTACCTGCGCTACCAGACACACGTGGCCGAGCGATTAGCGCAGACCCTGGAGGCCGGGAGCCTGTTCTCCAAGGCGCGGGCGGCGGCGAGCTTCAAGAGTCTGAAGTCCGAGATCGAGCAGTTCCAGGAATCTGCGTCCGAGTATGAGTTCAACGCAAACCTGCGACGGGAGATCGCGTCCAACGAAGCCATCGTCCGCCGCGGTGAACAGCAGATCGAGCAATTCGGCCAGAAACCACAGCAGCGCGCTGTGCTCGATGACAACCGCGACCGGCTCAACGACCTGTTTGCCAGGCAACGCACCAGTCGGGCACGGAATCTCGTACAGGATCTGCCGGACACCTTCGCTGAGCCGGTCCGGCGGGAATCGGACGAACAGGCGGCGGCCGGAGATCGGTTCGACCGGACGTGGATCGCCTCGAACGTGCTCGATAGCAAGGCTGCCGGCGTGCCGTCGCAGACCAGCGGCCTGCCGGAGGGTGAGGCACGCCTGAAGATGGCGGAAGTTCCGCAGGCTCGGCGTGGAAAGCCGCAGCCGCAAGCGCCACAGGTCGCGCAGAAGGAGGTCAAAGACCAGATTCTCCGGTCGCCGGCCGGCGGCCGATTCGCCGGACAGGCGCGCCGCCGTCGAGGACTGGCGGGCGGCGGCGAAGTGGTAGAGCGGTATCAGCAGCAACTGGAGCAGCGCGCTCAGCAAGAAAAGCAAGTATTCGAATTCGATGCCTCCACCGTTGCGGAAGCCACCATCGCGGCGGACGTCGAGGGCGACGGAGTGGTGACGTTCGGCCTCGAGGGGCGCCGCGTGTCGCCGGCCCTGGCGGGCATGGCGACGGGCCTGGCAAGTCTGCCGGTCGAGTTCTCGGTGCGGGGTGTGGCGTATAGCTTCACGACGCCACGGGGGGAAGTCGCCATCACCGCCCGCGCGGTGTCGCACCGCTCGGTTGATACGGCCCAGCGGCTGGGAGTGGTCCTGCTCGTGCTCGTGATCGGCGGAGCGCTCTACCGGTTCGTGCGACGTGGCGGCCCGACCGGGGCGACGGGGTCGACAGTGCTGATCATCGTGGGCATCGTCAGCATTCTGTCAGGTGTGCTGCCGATCGCCGGATTGGCAATGGTCATCGTGGGCGGCGTCATCAAGAGCAGACGCCGGCGACTGGAGCAGCTCCCAGTCTGCCAGTCAACCTGATCACTGAGAGGCGCTCGCCAGATCTGCGACGGTGGTCTGCGGTGACGGCTGTGCTGGTCCAGCGATTCTCGCGCCGCGTGAGATCAGCCATAATGCTCTACCGCGTACGCTGTTATGCTGAATCTCAGCAACCCGGGAGGCACGATGGCCAAGCACGAGGAATCGCGGGGGATCCCGACCATGATGGTCACCGGAATCCACCCGGTACTTGCGCCTATCATCCTGATGATAAGCGCAAGTGCCGGGCGGACTATCCGTTTGGGATGAAACAACTTACGCACTCCGGCCGTGACCCGACGCCCAGCAACGCACCATTCCAGTGCGCGGACAGCATCGCTGAGGCAGCGCCACCGCAGACTGCACCAAACTCGCTGGCGCCGAGACCAGGAGCGGGTGTTTCGGCGAACCGAGAACTCCGTCCCACAGGTGATGGTTACAGTTCCAGAACGGTACGGAACAACTCCCGCCACTCGATCAAGCTGAGATTCGTGGTGATGCGACGTCGTTCCGTGCCGAACTGAGCCGTCCACTCGGCCGCGCAAAGACCGGTGGATGGACACACCCAGGCA
>CAZNFA010000096.1:0-7115 GCA_964572345.1 uncultured Planctomycetales bacterium | reverse complement strand
GCCACTGGGACACCCGACCGGGCTACGCAAAGGCCGCCTGAAGTGTCATGGACCCTGAGAGATGGCCCCGCGGGCCAGGCGGTTGGCGGCCTGGGGGCGTGGCGGTATACTCCCATGATTCGGCCCCACCGATCGGGTGGGCGGATGAGTTTCGTCTTTCGGTTTCAACGGAGTTGCGCGATGATGAAGTCTCGTGCGTGGAAGTACGTCGCGCTGGCGGCATCGGGCGGCGTGGTCTTGCAGCTCAGCGCCTGTACGCAGATGGCGGCCCAAACGGCACTCAGCATCCTCTTTCGGGCGATCGTGAGCGGTGCACTCGATGCGCTGACCGGAACCACGGCGACCGCCTAGGCGTGAGGCTCCCGACCCCGGCAGCGGATGCGCGGTTGCCGCCGGCCGGTTATGCGGATCATGCCCGGCTCCCGGCGGCCCGATGCTTCGGGTCAATTGTGGCGAAGCCTGTCGGGCATTCGAGCATGTGGGGCCAACACAATATTGTCTGACGGCCGGGCGGCGGGCGACACGCGAACGAGCCGCAGGAGCATGCGAGATTGAGAAGATACTTCCGCGACATCTATAAGACCTTCTATACGATTTGCATCGGGCTGTGCATCACGCTGCGCTACTACTTCGCCAAGACGGTGACGGTGCAATACCCGGATGCGGCCCCCGTCTTGCAGCCGCGCTTCCGCGGATTCCACTACTACGAGATCGAGAAGTGCATCGCCTGCGACATGTGCGCCAAGACCTGCCCGGTGGATTGCATCTACATCGAGAAGAGCGGACCGCGCAAGTTCGACAAGAAGACGCAGCTAGCCGCCGGCGGGGCCATGATCCGCTACGCCATCGACTACGCCAAGTGCATGTTCTGCGGCCTGTGCACCGAGCCGTGCCCGACCGACTGCATCCACATGGGCGACGTGCACGACCTGTCCGGCTACGACCGCGGGAGCATGATCGTGGAGTTCACGGAACTGGCCCAGCGCGGCCTGCAAACGCCGCAGCCGTTGTGGATGCAGCGCGACAAGCTGCCTGAATGGGCCGAACAGACCAAACGGCGCTGGATCGAGCGTGGCGACCCGATGCGCGCCAAGATGCTCAAGGCGCTGGAAGAGACAGAGATCCCCAAGCCCGCGAAGAAGCCCGCGGCGGCTAAGGCGGATGCCGGCGCCGAGTCGGCGGGGAAGACTCCGCCGACCGACAAGCCGCGACCCAAGGCGGGCGAGTAGAACAAACGCCGTAGAGAGTGAGACACCGAAATGCCCGTTGAACCCACAACCGACCCGTCCGTTACCGTGCAGGCGTTCCTGGTGTTCGCGCTTGCCGGCATTCTGATGGTGCTGGCAATCCTGCTGGTGGGCGCGTTGGTCCGCCGCCAGTTGCCGCACGCGGTCAAGGGCGAGCCCTACGAGTGCGGCGAGCCGGTGATCGGTCAGAGTTGGGTGCAGTTCGATCTGCGCTTCTACGTCGTGGCGCTGGTCTTCGTCGTCTTCGACGTCGAGATTGCCCTGTTCTACCCCTGGGCGGTCATCTACAAGAACGCCGGCTGGGCCGGGGTGTGGGACATGCTGTTTTTCTTCGGCGTGCTGGTGGTCGGCTATCTGTACCTCTGGCGGTTCGGCTACCTGGACTGGGTACGGGCGGCCAGTGGCCAGAAGCGGCGGACAACGCTTTCGGCCGGCTCGGGTCGGTAGGCAGCTGTTGGAAAACCTGTAGCGCCGGGCCTCCGAGCCCGGCGCGGGCACAAAACTGCGTAGCTCTACGTCGGACTCGGAGGTCCGACGCTACAGTTGGCGTTCGGGCCCGCTTGGAGGTTCTGCGAGCAGCGCAGTTGACTGCGAGGAGATACCGTGAGTTGGATCGAAAACCGTTTCGAAGATGGCTTGATCATCACCAGCCTCGATTGGGCCATCAACTGGGCCCGGCGCAGCAGCATCTGGCCGCTGACCTTCGGCATCGCCTGCTGCGCGATCGAGATGATGGCGACCGGGGCCAGCCGCTTTGACATCGACCGTTTCGGTGCGGGGGCCTACCGCCCTACCCCACGCCAGGCCGACCTGATGATCGTCGCCGGCACCGTGACCTACAAGATGGCCTCGCGCATTGTACGCCTCTATAACCAGATACCCGAACCGAAGTGGGTGATAGCGATGGGCGCGTGCACCATCGGCGGCGGGCCGTACTTCAAGCACGGCTACCACGTCGTCAAGGGCGTGGACCTGGTGGTCCCGGTGGACGTTTACGTGCCCGGCTGCCCCCCGCGGCCCGAGGCTCTGCTCGAAGGCCTCATGCGGCTGCAAGACAAGATCCGCCGCATGACCGTCGCCAAGCAGCCCGTCGAAGCGGCGGCTTCCGCATAACAGAAACCGGAGCGACACGATGGCCCCCGAGGCAATCCTGAAGATCCTGCAAGATACCTTCCCCGACGAAGTGACCGAGGTCGTGGCTGAAGGTATTCATCCGCACGCCGTCGTTAGGCCCGAACGCTGGCACGATATCGCCCTGTTCCTCCGCGACGATGAGCGACTCGGCTTCGATTGGCTGCGCTGCATCTCCGGCGTGGACCACATCGAGGACAAGCTGCTGACGGCCGTGTACGACCTGCACGCCACCGGAAAGCCGGATACGCCGGGCGCAATGTGGCATGTGCGTAACGAGATCGCGATCAAGGTCCGCGTGGACCGCGACAGCCCGCACATCCCGTCAGTCGCCGACATCTGGCCGACCGCCGACTGGCATGAGCGCGAGGCGTACGACCTGCTGGGCATCATCTTCGACGGACACCCCGACCCACGGCGCATCCTGTGCTGCGACGATTGGGTCGGCCACCCGCTGCGGAAGGACTACGAGTTCCCGCTCGAATACCACGGTATCCCGGCGGTCACCGAGTACGGACAAACCCGGCCGCAGCATTGACGAGGTTGGTAAGCGACGCCATGGCGTGTGAGGAATTGCGGTGATGCTACGAGCCGCGCGGCCTGTCAAAACGCGGAGTGTCCGCCCGACCATCGGGCCGGACGATCACGGCCGGTTGATGACGCTCGAGGAGTTCGAGCGCGCCCGCGAAGAGCCCGGTTACGTGTTCGAACTAATTGACGGGGTGTTAATCGTGTCTCCGAGTCCCAAGCCATCGCACGACTGGTGGGTCAACTTCGTCGGGGATGAGTTGAAGGCGTATGCGGCTAGGTTCCCGAGGCAAATCAATTACGTCACGGAGCGGTGCGAAGTGGTCATCCCGGCCCGACCCGGCCCGACCCGACCCCAGCCGGACGTTGCCGCCTACCGCGACTTCCCCGATCCGCCCCCCGACGATTGGGACGACGCCTGCCCGCTGATCGTCGTCGAGGTGATCTCCGAACGCCGCGAGCAGAAAGACGTCACCCGCAACCGGCACCTCTACTGGATGGCCGGCGGAATCGCCGAGTACTGGATCATCGATCCCCGCCAGGACGTCCGCCGACCCACGCTCATGGCCCTGGTACGGCGATCCGGTACCCCACGCTGGCAGGAGCGCCTCATCCCGTTCGGCAAGAGCCATAGGGGTCCCACGCTGCCGCGGTTTTCGCTGAATCTGCGGCGGGCCAAGCGCAAGTGAGTTCATCGCGATGCCTGAAAAAACCCTCGAATTCCAACCCGATCTGAACGTGGACTTCGACCGCGAGGCGATGGGCGACGTCCAGACCGAGGAAATGATCCTCAACATGGGGCCGCAGCACCCCGCCACGCACGGCGTGCTGCGCGTCGTGCTGCGCACCGACGGCGAGCTCATCCTCGAGGCGACGCCCTACATCGGCTACCTCCACCGCTGCGCGGAACGGGTCGGCGAAAACCTCCAGCCCTACCAGTGGGTCCCGATCACCGACCGTCTGGATTACTTGACGGCGATGAACAACAACCACGCCTTCGCCGTCGCCGTCGAGCGCCTCTGCGGCATCGAGGTGCCCGAGCGGGCCGTCTACATCCGCGTCATCGCCGCCGAGCTCAACCGCATCGCCTCGCATCTGGTCAGCTTCGGCTGCTACGGCATGGACATGGGCGCGTTCACGCCGTTCCTGTACGCCTTCCGCGAACGCGAGTACATCATGGACCTGTTCGAGGCCATGTGCGGCGCCCGGCTAACGTACTCGTACATCTTCCCCGGCGGCGTGAGTTTTGATCTGCCGGAGGGGTTCGAGGAGCGTTGCCGCGAGTTCTTGGACTACTTCGAGCCCAAGATCGACGAGTATAACGGGCTGCTCAGCTTCAACCACATTTTTGTCAACCGCACCGCCGACGTGGTCACCATCTCCGCCGACCGCGCGATCGCCTATGGCCTGTCCGGCCCCGTGTTGCGCGCCAGCGGCCCCAAGTGGGATCTGCGCAAGGTCCGACCCTACGACTTCTACGACCGCTTCGACTTTGAGATCCCAGTCGGCCTCGAGGGCGGCCACGACGATATCCCCCACAAGGTCGTCGTCGGCGACTCGTGGAACCGCTACTTCATGCGGCTGCTCGAGATGGAGCAGTCGGTCCGCATCGTCCGCCAGGCGCTCGACCAGATGCCCACTGACGGCCCCATCAAGGCCAAGGGGGCCAACAACGTCAAGCTTCCCAAGGGCAGCGCGTATTTCGAGGGCGAAAACCCCCGCGGCCAACTCGGCTTTTACATCGAAGGCGACGGCTCGAAGATCCCTTATCGCCTCAAGGCTCGCGGCCCGAGCTTCTGCAATCTCTCGATCTGCAGCGAGGCCTGCCGCAATATCCTGATTGCCGACATGCCCGCCTTCATCGGCTCCATCGACATCGTCATGGGCGAGGTGGACCGGTAGGGGTGCCCCAGCCTGCCAGGGTGGGGGACTGATTCCGCGAGGGAGGCACGGAGACACGGCGGGGCACGTGGCGTCTGCCCCCCGCCTGCCCTGAGCGCAGCCGAAGGGTGGCGGACGAGGCCCTTGCGGATTTCCTCAGCTTTCCCCTGTACTTTTGGTAGACACGCCGATAGGATAGTCATTCGGTTGGTTTGACGATAGAGCTCTGGATAAGTGACACTTCATGCAACGTGCCGCACCTAGATCCCTCTCTCGCCCATCCTACCGCCTCGTCCGGAAGGCCGGACGCTTTCAACGCGGCCCGGAAAGTGAAAGAATGGGTCGCTCCGCCCAGAGACAGGAGATCTAGCATGGGCAGGAAGTTGTATGTTGGGAACCTAGGCTTCAACGTCAGCAGCGCGGATCTGGAACAACTGTTCGCGCCGCACGGCACCGTCCAGAGCGCCCAGGTCATCACCGACCGCAGCACGGGCCAGAGCCGGGGCTTCGGCTTCGTCGAAATGGACAGTGACCAGGAGGCCCAGGACGCCATCGCGGCCCTCAACGGCCAGGAGCACGACGGCCGCGCCCTCACCGTCAACGAGGCCCGGTCGCGCGAATCCCGTGGCGGCGGCGGCGGGCGCGGCGGCTACGGCGGCGGCGGCGGAGGCGGCGGCGGCGGACGACGACGCTACTAAAATCCCCCGAACAACCAAACCCGGGAGGCCGCCCAGTCGGCCTCCCCTTTTCTTTGCGCTACGAGCAACGGACGCCCCCACGCAGCCGCCGGGCCCCGTCCCGGCCGAATTCTAGTAGCCGGGCTCCATCCCGCCTGTCATTCTCAGCGCAACAAAGAATCTCGGCGACGGCTCGTTAGCCGTCCCCACGAAGGCACGCTGGCACGGCTGTGTCAGCCGTGTCTTTTCCAGCAACGGCCACCGAGGACGCCGGCCGCTACGGGCTGGTTCGTGCGAGGACGGTGAGGCCGAGGTCGATGTATTGGGCGCCGCCGGTTTGGTGGCAATGAACCGCCAGCACGTTCGTGCCCTTGCGCAGCAGTCGCACGGCCTGGGTCGGCAGCAGCTCTGTCTGATAGCGGGTGACGTAGCCATGGCGTTCGAGGATGCGCTCGCCGTTGAGGTAGACCGTCATGTCCTCGTCGTGGTGGAAGTTGAGCAGGGCGAGGTTGCTGACCGGCTCGCCTGCTAGCTCGAAGCTCGTGCGCAGCCAAATGTCGGAGCTGTGCCACTCGGTCGCGACATGCGCGCCCGGCGTATCGGCGCGGCCAAAGCCCGCCCGGCCGGTTTGCCACGCGGAATCGTCGAACGCTGGCGTTGCCCATTCGGCCGGCGGCTGCTCGGTGGTGTAACACCATTCGTGGTGACCCTCCGGCGCAGTCGGCACGACCGTAACCCACTGCAACGCAGCGGCCACTTTGTCCGCGTCGATGCCGTGCGGGTCGCGGGTGTGGATCAGCAGGGTCGGGTCAAGTGGATAGCGGCCCAGCCGATCGCCGAAGATGGCCAGGCCATGGCGGTTTTCCGCGTCGGGCGGCACGCGTAACGTCAACTCGAGCGGCCGGCCCGCGCGGACCTGCGATAACGCGGAATCGAGCAGATCACTGACGACTGCCGGCCTCTTGAGGTATCCGTAACTCCCGGGCTCGAAGGCGTGTACGTGCGAGAGCACGCCGCGGGCGTCCGCCGGATCGTCGGGCAGTGTAAACTGGGCGATCGGCTGGCCACCGAGGAGGACCTCGACGTCGGACGGGAACTTGCGTTCCTGCGTCTGTGGGTAGTTGTGGTTACCCTTTGGTCCGGGCCAGTCGTACTTCTCGTGACCGGCCCGGGCGGCCAGCTCGAACCAGAGCGCCATGATTGTCACGTTGCCCGGCTCGATGCCGTCCGGCCAAGTGATGCGGTAGGTGATCTCACCGTCGCCCTCAAACCAACGCTTCTCCAGCGCGGTGACGTTCGGAGGTGAGGGCGGTGGCGGCCAGCTCACTTGCTTGAGCCCCGGGTCCCAGCGCAGCAGTAGTGTGTGCGTGCTGACCGCCTCCACGCGCGGTGGTGGCTGCTTGCCGGCCTGAACGTTGACGTAGTTTCGCGCCAGTACGCGCCCGTCGGGTGCATCGACACGGCACCAAAGGGTTGCCAACATTGGCTCGCCCGGCAGCGCGACCTCTATCGGTTGTAGGCTTGTGACGTTGTAGTGTTCGGGCTCAAACTCGAAACAACCCTTGTTGAGCGCTTGCTCACAGAAGGCGTGCCGATGTATGAGTTCAGCCGTCTGCAGTGAGGGCATCGGGTAGTGGCGGGAGTTGGCCAG
>CAZNFA010000095.1:6162-8067 GCA_964572345.1 uncultured Planctomycetales bacterium | reverse complement strand
AGCGCCTACTCCGCGACGTTCGCGACTTCCTGGCACAACACCCCTTGTCGTGACCAACACCGGCCACGATCGCCCGCGCTCGAAGCTCCCTCAACGCACCTGCGAACGCCCCCCGAATGGCCTTCGAGCCTGGACGAGCCACCCGCGGAGTTAAATGTCAATTGATCGGCGGCCGTCGAATCCTGCCCCGTGGGCGCTCCCGGCCGTCCGCACGATCGGCCACGATCCGCTGAGCCGCCCGGTCTGGCAGGGATCGTGCGTGCCGGGTTTTCGGCCTCTAGCGTTTCTAGACGTAACGTTACACGGCGTTACTGACCCCCCCTCACGGCCTGGGAACGGCGATTCCATCCGGCCTTTTTTGCCCAGTTCTCCCCTAGATACTCCGCACGACTTACGGCGCGCCGCCTTCGCTGAAACCCCTATTTTGCCAGCCTTTCCGTTACCCCCACCGCGCGTAAGTGCCACGTGTAAGGCCCACTTTTTTTGTCCGGCCTTTTCCCCCACCCCTCAGTTGGTTGCGTCGCGCAAGTGCATGCACTGGAGCGCCAGAACACGGACGGCCGTTGAATGACGGTCCGCGATTCCGCTACCAGATTGCCCGGCAGGTGAGCTACACCGACGCTCAGCGGGTGCGCTGGGTTACGATCGTACTGGCGCTTGCAGGCATTGTGATCTGCACCAGGGGGTGGCCTTGCTTCGACCCGTATGGCTGGGCGGATGCGATGGTCCGGTGGGGAATCCGGGAGTGGACGCTGGCGCTGTTTTCCGCGGGGCTCTATCTGGCGCCGTGGACCGGCCTGCCGAGCCGGTTCTTTCATCCGGCCCGGCAGCCCGTCGAACGACAAAACCGGACCGGTGCGTCCTGAGACGGTCCCGGAATCAAGTTGCCCGAACAGGTGGCCGATAAATCTCGCGGGAACCTTGGCGCCCCCGCTGCGGGTTCGTTTTGTCCACGTTTGTGCGGTGGGTGCGGTCGGGGAGCCGCCATTCGCGGGGCGCGGGCCGGCGGCTGAGAGCGATCGAAACCGGTGACGGATCCGGGCGCATGGGGTGCCCTCACGACAGGAAATGACGGAAATACGTCAATGGACCGCTCACGTATGCGAACAGCGTCGAGCGGTAGGCAAGCGAATCGCATCGGCGCAGAAGAGACTATGACCAGGACGTACAAGCTGCTGCTGGGGCTGGCCGCCGGCGTGCTTACCTGGCCGGGGCCCGCCGAGGCCGCCTTCCCCGGGGTCAACGGCAAGATCGCCTTTACCACCGGCCGGGACGGCAACTACGAGATCTACGTGATGGACGCCGACGGCAGCGGCCAGACCAATCTGACTAACAACGCGGCGGGCGATGCAAGGCCCGACTGGTCGCCCGATGGCACCAAGATCGCCTTCGACAGCGACCGGGACGGCAACTACGAGATCTACGTGATGGACGCCGACGGCAGTGGCCAGACCAACCTGAGCAACAACGCGGCGATCGACGCGGCCCCTGGCTGGTCGCCGGACGGCACCGAGATTGCCTTCCAGACCGACCGGGACGCTGGCTACGAGATCTACGTGATGAACGCCGACGGCAGCGGCCAGACCCGCCTGACCAACAACCCGGCCAACTACGTCCCCGTCTGGTCGCCCGACGGCACCAAGATCGCCCTCCAAACCGACCGGGACGGTAACTTCGAGATCTACGTGATGGACGCCGACGGCAGCGGCCAGACCAACCGGACCAACAACGCGGCGTACGACGGAAGGCCCGACTGGCAGCCGCTCCTGATGCCAACGGTGACTACCATGGCGATCTCCAACATCACCGGTACCACCGCCGACAGCGGCGGCAACGTGACCAGCGATGGCGGCGATCCGGTCACGGCGCGTGGCGTGTGCTGGAACACCACCGGTTCGCCCACCA
>CAZNFA010000095.1:0-6062 GCA_964572345.1 uncultured Planctomycetales bacterium | reverse complement strand
ACGGCAACGAACTCTCATTCACGACCGACACCACGCCGACCGTGACCACCACGGCCATCTCCAACATTACCGGCACAACCGCCGAGAGCGGCGGGAACGTGACCAGCGACGGCGGCGAGGCCGTAACCGCCCGCGGCGTGTGTTGGAACACCACCGGTTCGCCTACCACCGCCGACAGCAAAACCTCCGATGGCACGGGCACCGGCGTGTTCACCAGCAACATCACCGGGCTCTCGCCGGACACCACGTACTACGTCCGCGCCTACGCCACCAACAGCGTCGGCACGGGCTACGGCAACGAACTCTCATTCACGACCGACACCACGCCGACCGTGACCACCACGGCGATCTCCAACATCACCGACACGACCGCCGACAGCGGCGGCAACGTGACCAGCGATGGCGGCGATCCGGTCACGGCCCGCGGCGTGTGCTGGAAGACGACCGGTTCGCCGACCACCGCCGACAGCACAACCTCCGACGGCACGGGCACCGGTGTGTTCACCAGCAACATCACCGGGCTTTCGCCGGACACCACGTACTACGTGCGCGCCTACGCCACCAACAGCGTTGGCACGGCCTACGGGGCGGATGTCACGTTTGCGACCGTCGCCGAAGAACCCGAGCCGGAGCCAGAGCCCGAGCCTGAGCCTGAGCCGGAGCCAGAGCTGGCGCCCGACCTGCGCGTGACGATCGAGGCCCGAACAGCCGCCCCGGACGTCCTGGTCGGCTATGACGTGACGCTTACCGCTACGGTTGAGAACGTGGGAACGGCGACCGCGACCGACGTCGTGCTCACGATTCCGATTCCGGAAAACGGCGAATTCGTGTCAGCCCGGTTGGTCACAGGTCCGTCGGCCCAGGCGGCCGATCCAGTTGCTACGCCAGGCGATGGGTTCATCAGGCTGGAATTCGGCGATGTGCCGGTCGGTGCTTCGCTACAGATGGAAATCGTTCTGCGCGTGATCGCAGCCGGCGAGTTTCCGGTGAGCGTCAGCGTAACTAGTGAAGAGCTGACGACGCCCATAGTGGCTGAGACGGCGAGGACCCTCAACGCCCAGGACGAGTACCTGAGGGTCGTGGAAACGACCACGCCGCTGTATATGTGCGGCCCGCTGGGCCTGGCGCCGGTCTTCGTGCTGTTCGGCCTGATCCTCGCAAAGCGGCGCGGCTGGAATGGTGGCCGGTGATGCTCGTCCACCGGTTTGGGTGGACACCAACAAAACGCGATCGGAAATGAACCGAGACTGTGGGACTCAGTAACAGGAAAGCCCGATGCAACGCAGAGTCGCGACATGGCTGATGGCGACTCTCCTAGTCGTTGCCCTGCTCGGGATGACGACCGGCTGTGAGCAGTGGCTGTTTGGGTCGCACCTGGCGGCATTCGGTGCCGGCTGGTCGCTGCGCGACCTGACCATGCCGACTACGACGGAAACGTTCTGCTACCGCAATGGTGAGCCGGTTGATTGTCCTGAGTTGCCGTAGTGGTCAAGCAGTCAGGCGCTGGCAGAGGGATCCCCGGAACAACCGCTTTGGCAAGCATCCTCCGCGCCGTCGCTGCGTCGCCGCTGTCACGGGCTCTCAGTGAATCCCGCGGACTTCTCTGCTGCGGACCAAGAGCTGCCCCCGCCTGATCGGCGTTTATGATCGGCTGCCCCGCTCGCACTGCCACGTTCCGCCGCTCCAGTTGGCGAGCAGAACGGCGGGATCGGCTGGTTAGAACGGGGGATTCCAGACGAAATCGGCTAGTCGCGTTTGTAGTCGAGACGCTGCTCTCGGCACGATGGCGGCCACGGCGTCGTCAAATGGGAACCGTCACCTACAAGTTGGCCGATCGTCTCCGCCGACTCTACAACCAGATGCCCGAGCCCAAATGGGTCTTGGCGATGGGGGCTTGCACGATCGGCGGCGGCCCGTACTTCAAGCACGGCTACCACGTCGTCAAGGGTGTGGACCTGATCGTGCCGGTGGACGTGTACGTGCCGGGTTGCCCGCCCCGGCCAGAGGCGTTGCTGGAAGGCCTGATGCGGATCCAGGACATCATCCGGAATTCGACGATCGCCAAGGAGCGCCGGCAGCGCGGTGAGATTCACGGGATCAGCCGTTGAGAACGAAGGACTCCGAACGGAATCCGCTCTCCGCCCTTGCGGTGAAGAGCCCCATTCCAATATCATAGTTGTCAAGGAGTCGGCAAGTGGCAAATCCCGATCGTCCGGAGGAAAAGTGATGGATGCGACCAGATTCGTGCGGTTGCCGAGAGTAGGATGGATGCGCCCGATGCTCAGTGTGTTGCTCTGCGTGTCGGCTGTTGCAGCTCCGACGGACCTGTTTGAGGAATACGGGGACGGCGGCAGGTATTTTGAAGAGATCGAGATTGGTGACATGCTCGTCTACTTCCACCAGCGGATGATAGGCGCGGCCACCGTCGAGAAGGACTACATCGTCTATCAACTGGACAAGGATACGGGGGAGCTCCTCGCGCGAAAGAGCCACTGGCGCGACGACCTGCCCGCTATCCTGCCCAGCGCGCGCATTTCGAGAGAGCAGGCCGAGGCGCTGGTCGCGGGCGAGATCCAATTCTCCGATCTCTACATCATCTCTCCCGAGTCGGACGTCTTCCCGCTCAACCCGACGCCGCAGAACCCCTGTTGGGCGGTTCGAAGCGTGCGCGAGCATGGGGAGTACGTCGTCACCATCATCGATGCGGTCTCCGGTGTGGTTCTCGGGAGCGGTGTCCCCCCGCCCTACACGGCATTTTCCCTGACAGGCCCGCAGTCCGAGGATCCATGTGACGGCGCGTGGACTAGCTGGTCCCTGAACGCCGAATGGTGGTTCAACACTATGGGTTACTCGACTGAGGTGGTCGAGTGGCCGACCAAGGCGAAAATCCAGAGCCACATTCAGTCGAACGAAACCGCCATGTTCTACGAACTGGCCCATAGTGGCGGTGTGAGTACCCAATTCGCTAGCGGGTGTGTGGGCGGATTCTACGAGTTTACGTACGCCACTGATATCGAGACGTGGATGGTCGGCTACGAGAAGATGCCCTTCGCCTTCATAGGGAGTTGCTTCGGCCTGTGTTCCACGGGCGACGGCACCTTGGCATATGAGTTCAGGAAGGGCTCGGACGAGGACGCCACAGTCGTCGGGTACTGTGGTATGTCGGAACCGCAGTGTGGCGATTGCTGGACCTACTCTATCGACTGGCAGGACGCGCTCTTCTACTACGTGAGCCTCGGGTACGCGGTGAAGGACGCCTGCGATCAGGCTGACGCCGACTACCCGGCCTGCGCCAGCGGGGACTGCATGCGATTCGTCGGCGACGAAGACTTCGCGGTCGTGCCACCCGTGCCGAGGATCCCCTGTCTCAAGTTCGATTACCCCAACGGTCTGCCGGAGCTGGTCAGCCCGGCCGGCGGGACCACCGTGCGGGTCGAGGTTTCCAGCGGGGGTGAGTACACGCCTCAGCCCGGCACCGGTCAGTTCCACTACGACATCGGGGACGGCTTCGTCACCGTAGACATGCAGGAGGTCTCGGAGAATGTCTACGACGCGGTCTTCCCGGCGGTCGATTGTCTTACGGTGGTGAGCTACGCCTTCAGCGCCGAGGCGACCAGCGGCCAGCGCTTCTACGATCCGCCCAGCGTTGACGAGCTGCCACCCAACCCGTATACCGTAGCTGCCGGGTACGGGATGATGCTGGTGTTTGACGACCCGCTCGATGCCGACCCCGGGTGGAGCACCGAGGGACAGTGGGCCTGGGGACAGCCGACGGGCGGCGGTGGCGAGCACGGCGGGCCCGATCCTACCGGCGGCCACACCGGCAGCAACGTCTACGGCTATAATCTCTACGGCGACTACCCCAACAACATGCCGGAGTACGACCTGACCAGCACCGCGATCGACTGCACGGGGCTGGGAGGCTTGCAGCTTTCGTTCTGGCGCTGGCTGGGCGTGGAGCAGCCGCCTTATGACCACGCCTACGTCCGCGTCAGTGACAATGGGTATGACTGGACAACCGTCTGGGAAAATGGCGTCGAGATCGCCGATTCCTCATGGATCTACCAGGAATTCGACATCTCCGCCGTGGCCGACGACCAGCCGACGGTCTACCTGCGCTGGACCATGGGCACGACCGATCACGGGTGGCGGTATTGCGGCTGGAACATCGACGATGTCCAGTTGTCGGCCATCGACTGCGCGCCGCGGTGCGTGGGTGACCTGGACGGCGATGGCGATACCGACCAGGCGGACCTGGGAATCCTGCTGGCGTCCTACGGAAACGATGCCGGCGGCGACCTGGACGGCGACAACGACACCGATCAGGCCGACCTGGGCATCCTGCTGGCGGATTGGGGCTGTGGCGCGAGTCCCTGACGCCAAGTCAATCCGCACTCAATGGGCTACCCGACCTTCGGGCACTCAACCCGACCGTCGTCCGCAGCGCCAGAATCGGCCCCACGCAAAACAGGCTTGCCGTCGTCTCCCGCCAAGCCGTGCGGGCCTTCAGTCTCCGGGCCGTTCCACGGCACTTCGCGTGTCATCGCGTGGTCTACGTCACGCCCTCGACCAAGGGGAGTGGGGCGGTTCCGCCGCGGATGCCGTCGGAAGCGCGGTCCCCCGGCGACGACCGCGGAGGTAGGCCCGTCGATGCCGCGGCGCCATCCCCATGTTTTTTCTGAGCATGCTCATTTTTGCCTTGACAGCGGCCCAGGTGTGGGGTATATTATGAGTGTGCTCACAAAGCGGCAGGGCGGCAAAGGCGGATCGCCATGAGAGTCACGGCTGAGAAGAAGCGGGAAACCCGGCGGCGGATTGTGGAGTGTGCTCGTAAGCTCTTCAATGACAATGGCTTCGAGCAAACCACCACACGTGACATCGCCGAGGCGGCCGGCATCGCGGCCGGGACGATGTTCAACTACTTCCCCACCAAGGAAGCCCTGGCCATGACCATCGTCGATGAGGCTCTGGACGAGGCCGGCACGGAATTCGAGGCGCGCCTGCGGGGTGATGAGACGCTCGACGAGGCACTCTTCGCCCATGTGGCGGCAGGGCTTCGCCACCTTGCCCCGCACCGCAACTACGTCGGTGAGGTGCTCGAGACGGCCCTGAGCCCGTTTGCCAGGGAAGCCGTGTGCGAGCAGGCCCAGCAACTTCGCATCAGCCACCTCGAGACCGTGGGGGAACTGATGGCGTCGCACGGCCTGCCCACGACGCAAGCTCCAAGCGCCATGACCATGCATCTGTACTGGACGCTCTATCTGGGCGTTCTTTCGTTTTGGGCCGCGGATGAATCCCCCAACCAGGAAGACACGCTTGTGGTTCTCGACCAGTCGATGCGGCTGTTCGTGGGGTCACTCTCGTCGGACTCGAAGAGCGGAAGAGAGGTTATCGATGTCATCGATGTCACCCAAAATCGCTGAGTTGATCGACGCGCTGCCGGTTGAAGCCCCAGAGACCGTCGAGCCCGCGGCAACTTTGCAGGACCTGCTTCGCCAGCTTTCGCACAGGCGGGTACCCGTCGGTCGTTTGAACCGCCTGTGGGTGCTGGGAACGCTGCAGGCGAAGGTCGCGGCGGCGTATTTGGCCTGGTGGCTTCGCAGCGGCTATGCATCGGCCGACAAGCGGCAGCGTGCGCTCAACGAAACGCACCTGAAGGCTGCGTTGCAACTGCTGGGCGGGATGACGTACCTGCGCGGAGCGATCATGAAGCTCGGGCAGATCATCGCCACGCATCCGGACGTAGCCCCGCAGCAGTTCGCCGATGTGCTCGGGCGCCTGCACTTCGAGGCCCCGCCGATGCACTTCTCACTTCTGCGCGAGTTTGTGCGCAGCGAACTAGGCGCCGACCCTGAGGACGTTTTCGACGGCTTCGAGACGAAGGCCTTCGCGGCGGCCTCGCTCGGACAGGTGCACCGCGCTCTGCTGAAAAGTACAGAGCAGCGCGTGGCGATCAAGATTCAGTATCCCAACATCGGTCGGACGATCCGTGATGATTTCCGCAACATGATGGCTTTCCTCACCCCCATGCGCCTCAGCGGCGATTGGGACAACATCAAGGC
>CAZNFA010000094.1:0-8489 GCA_964572345.1 uncultured Planctomycetales bacterium | reverse complement strand
GCGTCGGAGAAGGATGGGCGCCGCGACGCCACCAAGATTCTGACCATCGCCACCGCGCACGTCGAGTACGAGACGGACAATCGTCATTACGCCCACATCGACTGCCCGGGCCACGCGGACTACGTCAAGAACATGATCACCGGTGCCGCCCAGATGGACGGCGCGATCGTGGTGGTCAGCGCCGCGGACGGGCCCATGCCGCAGACCCGCGAGCACGTGCTGCTGGCCCGCCAGGTGAACGTGCCGGCCCTGATCGTCTTCCTGAACAAGACCGACCTGGTGGACGACCCCGAGCTGCTCGAGCTCGTCGAGATGGAGTGTCGCGAGCTGCTCAGCAAGTACGAGTTCGACGGCGACAACATCGCGTTCATCAAGGGCGCGGCCACTGACTGCCTCAAGGCCGCGCTGGACAAGAACGAAGAGGGCTACAAGCCGATCCTCGAGCTGATGGCAGCTCTCGACAGCGAGATTCCCGAGCCGGTGCGCGAGCAGGACAAGCCCTTCCTGATGCCCATTGAGGATGTCTTCAGCATCAAGGGGCGTGGGACGGTGGGCACGGGCCGGATCGAGCGCGGCGTGGTCAAGGTCGGCGACGAGGTCGAGATCATCGGGCTGCACGCCGAGCCGGGCCGCAAGACCATCATCACCGGGGTCGAGATGTTCAACAAGACGTTGGACTCGGGCATTGCCGGTGACAACGTCGGTTGCCTGCTCCGCGGCGTGGACAAAAAGGAGCTGGAGCGCGGCCAGGTGTTGGCCAAGCCCAAGAGCATCACGCCGCACACCAAGTTCCTCGGTGAGGTGTACGTGCTGACGAAGGAAGAGGGCGGCCGGCATACGCCCTTCTTCCCCGGCTATCGCCCGCAGTTCTACTTGCGCACCACGGATGTGACCGGGAGCATCAAGGAGTTGCAGGCGCGTGACGGTGGCAAGGCCGACATGTGCATGCCGGGCGACAACATCCAGATGATGGTGGAGATCATCAACCCCATCGCGATGGAAGACGGGCTGCGTTTCGCGATTCGCGAAGGCGGTCGTACCGTCGGCTCGGGCGTCGTGACCAAGATCCTCGAGTAGCCCGGCGCGACAGCCGATAAATGCAGTTGAACTATCCCGAGCAGTGGTCGGACTCAGGCAGGGCCCGACCGCTGACTCTGTGTGCGGTTCGCCGGAGAGTGGCGTATGGCCAAAAAGGGGCAGAAACGCGAGTGGGTGTGGCTACAGTGCACCGAGAGCGGTGACTTGAATTACCGCACCAGCGTCAACGTGCAGGGCGGCGTGCCCAAGCTCCAGCTCAAAAAGTACAGCCCCAGGCTGCGACGCCGCACGGTGCACAAGCTCAAACGGAAGTAAGCACGTAGGAGCGTAGCTCAATTTGGCAGAGCAGCTGATTCCAAATCAGCAGGTTGGGGGTTCGAGTCCCTCCGCTCCTGTGGACCTGAGCGAGCCGCGGTAGGCTCCCCGCTCGACGCGGACTCCTGAGTAAGCGAGGCCAGATGGGCGCTTCCCAACGCAAGGCCAGCGGTACAGTGGCCGAACAAGCAGAGAAAGAGCGGCGCGTGGATCGGGGCAAGCAAGCGCGCCGGGCGCGTGGGCCTGCGGCGTCCGGTCCGCCGCCGCGACACGCCGGGGCCGGCTCGCCCCTGCGCATCTTCAAGCCGGGACAAGGTGGCTATGTCCGCTGGGGCACGGCGATCGGCTGTGCCGTCATCACCATCGCCGGCGGCCACTTCGTCTACGAGCAGATGGCCCACTTCACCACGGACTTGTGGTGGCGGGTGCTGGTACCGGTGGCGATACTGGTGGTGCTGGGCTACCTGGTTTTTCGGCTGGTCGGCCAGAGCAAGACGGCGGTTGACTTCATGATCGCCACCGAAGGAGAGATGAAGAAGGTCAACTGGTCGAGCCGCAAGGAGGTGTTCGGCGCCACGCGCGTGGTGATCGTCATGGTGTTAGCCCTGGCCTCCTTCCTGTTTGTCGTGAACATGGCGTTCATTATATTGTTTAAGTCAATCAAAGTTCTGAAAATTCCTATCTTCGAGAGCATATTGGGCGGGTCAGAGTCAGGAGTGTGATGGATCCGGAGCAGCCCACAGACGAGTCGTCGCCCACGACCCCCGAGGCCGCTGCGGCCCCGACCAGCCCGGGCCAGTCGTCGCCGCAGCCCCACGCCGACGAGCTCGAGCTTGTTCGTGAGGGCATGGACTGGTACGTCCTGCGCGTGGCCTCCAACAAGGAGGCCCGCGTGCGCGACGCGCTGCAGCGCAAGATCAAGATCGAGCGGCTCGAAGAGCGCGTCGGCCGGGTCCTGGTGCCCACGCAGAAGGAAAAACGCCTGCGCGGCGGCACCGCCCGCGTCTATCAGCGAAAACTGTATCCCGGCTACGTCTTTGTCGAGATGGCCACCGAACCCGATGGCAGCATCCCCGAAGACGTGTGGTTCGTTATCAAGGAGACTACCGGCGTGGGCGACTTCATCGGTTCCGGCGGCAAACCCACCGCGATGAAGATGCCCGACGTCGAGAAGATGCTCGCCGCGACCGTCGAGCCCGAAGAGACGCCCGCGTTGGCGAACCTCAACTTCAAGCAGGGCGACCGCGTCAAGATTCGTGAGGGACCCTTCGAGAACTTCGAGGGCGACGTGGACGAGATTAACACGCAAAAAGGCACCGTGCGCGTGATCGTGACGATCTTCGGGCGTGCCACGCCGGTCGAGATCGAGTACTGGCAGGTGGAGCAGGTTTAGGCTGGGGCGGAGCGAGGTTGTCGGGCATCCCGCTTGGAGAGCGGGTCTTACTACAGACGGTTGTGTTGCCGGGGAAATCGACACGCTGCAGACCGGCGGTCGGCCACCGGGTCGGCGAAGGGTCACTAGAATGAGAAGCTATCATGGCTAAGGCCGTTGTTGCCAAAATCAAGTTGCAGGCCCCGGGTGGAAAGGCCACTCCCGCGCCGCCGGTCGGCCCGGCCCTGGGCCAGCACGGTGTGAACATCGGACAGTTCGTCACCCAGTTCAACGAGCGTACCAAGCACATGGACGGGATGACTTGCCCGGTGGAGATCACCGTCTACAAGGACAAGAGCTTCGACTTCGCGGTCAAGAGTCCGCCGGCGGCCGTGCTGTTGCTCAAAGCGGCCAAACCCGTCGAGGAGGGGATGGCCATCGTCGAGAAGGGGGCCGGCATGCCCACCCGTGAGAAGGTCGGCCACGTGACCCGCGAAGACCTGCGCAAGATCGCCGAGACGAAAATCAAGGATCTCAACGCGTTCGACCTGGACGCGGCGGAGAAGATCATCGCCGGCACCGCGCGGTCGATGGGCATCGAGGTCGTGGACTGATGGAACCCTCACAGAACGTAGACAAGTATCAGGTGACGGCGAAGTTCCGCGAGGGCGTTGTCGAGTGGGCCTTCTCGTTGGAGACCGACGCCGGCGAGCACTATACGCTGCCGGTGCGGGATGGCGAGGAGATCCCCGTCCTGCTTGACATTTGCCGCCGGGACCCGACCATTTACTTCGATCCGCAGACACAGACCTTGAGCACGGGTTGGAACGACCCGGGAGGTACCTGAGACCCCCGACACACCCGGTGCCGCACGACAATATGGCAACGGCCGCACCACGGGCCCAGACAAACACCAGTGGGAGCTTTTGCGATGCGTTTTCGCAGCAGGCGCTACAAAACCGACTTCGATAAACAGCCCAACAAATCCGTCCCGCTCAACGAGGCCATCCGGACGGTCAAGGGCTATTCCCAAGCCAAGTTCGACCAGACCGTTGATCTGGTCTGCCACCTCGGCATCGATCCCAAACAGGCCGACCAGATGGTCCGCGGATCGGTCAGCTTGCCGAAGGGCATCGGCAAGTCCAAGCGCGTGATCGCCTTTTGCGGCGAGAACGACGTCGAGGCCGCCAAGCAGGCCGGGGCGACCGAGGCCGGGGCGGACGAGCTGATCCAGCGCATTCAGAAGGGCTGGATGGATTTCGACGTGGCGGTGGCCCACCCCTCGCTGATGGGCAAGGTGGGCAAGCTGGGCCGCATCCTCGGCCCGCAGGGCAAGATGCCCTCGCCCAAGAGCGGCACGGTCGCGCCCGACGTCGTCACCGCGGTGCGCGAGTATTCGGCCGGCAAGATCGAGTTTCGCAACGATGCCGGCGGAAACATACACACCGTGGTCGGGAAGGTGAGCTTCTCCGACGAGGACCTGAAGGAGAACATCACGGCCTTCGTCGGCCACCTCCGCCGGCTTAGGCCGGCGGCGGCCAAGGGCCAGTATCTCAAGCGTGTCTGTATCAGCGGAACCATGACCCCGTCGGTGACGATCGACGTCTCGTCCGCGGGTGGACTGGAGTAATCGGCGATGAGCAAACCGGTAAAAGAATTGGTCACGAATGAGTTGCGGTCGCGTTATGGCGAGCTCGACAGCGCTCTGTGGATCGAGCTCACCGGGGCCGACGGGATCACCACCAACGCTTTCCGCCGCGACCTGCGCTCGCACCAGATGCACGTGGAGGTCATCAAGAACTCGCTCTTTCGGCGGGCCTGCGGCCAAGGCGCGCTGGCGCCGCTGGCCGCCGACCTGACCGGGCCGGCTGCCCTGGTCATCGGCGGCGAGTCGCCCATCGACGTCGCCAAGCTCGTCGAAGGGTGGATGCCGAAGATCCCCGGCCTGAAGCTGCGCGGGGCGATGGTCGAAGGCGAGTACTTCGACACGCAGCGTGTGGCCGGACTTGCCAGAATGCCTACGAAGGCTCAGCTCCAGGCCGGAATTGCCGCCTGCTTGCGGTCTCCGGGGGCTGGCCTGGCAGCGGTGCTCCTCTCCGGCGGAAGCGCCATCGCCGGCTGTCTGAAGACGCTGATCGAGAAGCTCGAGCAGGAAGAAAGCCCGCAGGCCGCCTAAGCCTGCCTTGTGTCCTGTGGCACCGGACTGTAGCGCCGGACCTCCGAGTCCGGCGCCGATGGAAGCGACAGCGCGTCGGACCGGGACGTCCGACGCTACAGGATTCGACAACAGGACTGATGGATAGAACGATACGCGCCTGACTGCTCCGCTTGGCGGATTAAATGGGGCCACCGGGGTCTCAGCTATCAGGGCGATCGAGAACGCTAAATCGGAGAGCGAAACGATGTCGGAAGAGCCAGCCGCCGCCGCGGCACCAAAGGAATTTGACGCAGCCATCAAGGACCTGGGCGACCAGATCGCCAAGCTGACCCTGATGCAGGCCCGTGATTTGACGGATTACCTCAAGGAGTCCTACGGGATCGAGCCGGCCGCCGGCGGGGCGGTCATGATGGCCGCCATGCCCGGCGGCGCGGAAGCGGGTGCCCCCGCCGTCGAGGAGAAGACCGAGTTCAACGTGATCATCAAGTCGGTCGGCGACAAGAAGCTACAGGTCATCAAGGCTGCCCGCCAGGCCCGCAACGACCTGGGCCTCAAGGAAGCCAAGGCCCTGGTGGACTCGGCCCCCAAGGCCTTGCTCGAGGACGTCAGCAAGGAAGAGGCCGAGAAGTGGAAGAAGACACTCGAAGACGCCGGCGCCACCGTCGAGATCGAGTAGCCCGGCTTCGACTTCTGATCGAAGATTCGCAGCATCAGGCCCGGCACCCCGCCGGGCCTGTTTGCTATCCTCCCGGTCAAGGAGGATCGCCGGGGGCCAAAGGCCGGTAGCAGCTCTGACAAGACCCCTCGTCGGGGTGCGTGAGCCCAAGGTGGTCAAGACGCTCATTCTGCGCCCCCCCTTATTGGAGCACCTTTGTTATCCGGACGTAGCCGGGGCTTAGAATCCCTAACAGAACCCCGAGCGCGAGCGAGGGGCCGTGCAAATACGCGGCCGCCGCAGTCGGCCGGCCGCTTGCGCTCCCGGTTCCGTTAGGCGCTCTTAAGCCGTAAGCCATAAGCAGTAAGCGAAGCGTGGGCGCGTACACGGAAGATGGTAGGCGGCGAGTTTTCAGTTGTCAGTGTTCAGTTTTCAGTTCGTGTGGATTGGCGCCGAATGGCAGGGTTCGGGGTCCAGGGCTCGGGGTTCGGGGGTTGAGCATGTTCGACTGCCAGGCGTCGCGCGGCGGGGTGACGCTTGTCAAGTCTGTCGAGGTGCTCGCGGGTACACGACTGCTCGGCGATCTCAGTTGACATCGGTCACAGAACGGGAATAAGCTGTCCGTGACGTACTAGGATCTGGCGCCGTCAAGAGGATGCTCGCTCTATGCCCTCGTCCACAAGCCTTGAATTCGACAGGCTCCCGCTTGTCGAGGCTAGCGTTCGCTTTAGCTTCGACAGCCCGCTCGAAGTCGATTTCCGCGCCGCACAGGCGGTTCTCGAAAAGCTTACAAAGTTCAACAATCTGGATCTGCCAAGTCACATTGAAGTGCCGCCCGGCATTGAGCAGCCCTTGCTCGTCGCAAGCCCCAACGTTCCGAACGCGTTCAGTCTGACCGGGCATGAGCAAGACATCGCACTGACGCTGCAGCGCCAACTGCTCGGCGCAAAATGGCAGCGGACACGCGAGTCCGCCGAGTACCCGCGATATGGCCTTCTTCGAGAATCGCTGAGCGAGCTGGTCGCGGCGATGGAGGAATCCATCGTACCGGTCGCGGTCGTCAACGTCGTCTACGTCAACTTCATTCAGACGAAGGATCCTGGGTCTCGCTTCATAGAGAGATACTTCGCAGACGTCGCTCAAGTTGGCCTTTTCAAAGGCGCGGCCAGGGTCCAACAGTTCACCGCGGCCTGGCGCGCGTCCGCGACTATCGATCTCAGAGTCGATTTGCGACAGGCTACGAGGAACAGAGCCGACGGCCAGCGCCTCCTGACCGTCGCTGGCAGCCGTATCCAGCCAGAGGATAACGCATTCTCAAGGCTCGACGAAGTCCATGACCAGCTCCAACAGTGTTTTCTTGAACTGATTTCCGACGATGCCAAGGCCGAATGGGGATACAGGGAGACCCATGCCGAAGAACCCACCAGTCAGTGACCGTTCGGCGGTCGCGGAGCTTGATGCAGCGTCAGACTACTCGACGACCGTGCTCGAATCAGAACGACCTGACTGCGCGCTTGATCTCCTTGACGAACGCCCCTCGGGCTTCAGTGCTGTCTTTTCAAACGCCATACCGAAGGACATCTGCATTTCGGTTGACACCTGCGCCGTCGTGACTTGTGATCGCCCCACGCTCCAGCGAAACTGGACGGAGTTCAAGCGCACACCACCCGGGACCAAGCGGCTGCCGTCAGAGTACGGCGTATTGATAATCAAAAGCGAGGCGCAGCAGAGGCAACCCCCAATCGCGCCCCTCGCGCCCCGCACGCCGTCGCTCGCTCAACAGCTCACCGCTGCGTTGAGAGCCCACGACACAGAAGCCGGTTTGGATGCAATCTTCGACGCCGTTGACACGGCGTTACTTGCTAGCCGATTCCGGGAGTGCGACCGAGCACTCGCGTCGGTGAAGGTCTCCGAATGGCCTACCGACTTGCTGATAGGGCTGTTGTCGATCACGCTCGCTGCGTCACATAGGCTACCGGCACGACCCGCAGTCTTCGAGAGAACGCGCCGCGTTCTGATCGAACGGGGTGACGACGCCGCAGCTCTACTCGACGGACTCGAATAGGTGTTGGGCGATGGGTCGGATTCACTTGATCAGTAGCACCCCCGTCGGCAGAGAAACGCATGTCGCCGTCGCGCTACACGCCACGGGTCTGGCTGGTCATATTGGTGTGATTTATTGTAGGCAACAGGCGACGCGAATCGTGCATCTCCTTTTTCACCTGAGACTGCGAGACGAAGATCTGCGCGAAACCAAATTTCGCGTTTGGGTTGATCCTGCGGTTCCATCCAGCCGGGGCAAGTCAGTTGCCGCATTCTGCCGGCGCGTTGCCAAAGTCAATCGCCATAGAGGCATCCCCTACGCGTTCAGCCATCCCAACCGCTGCTTCAGCGTGGCACTCGGAACGTATTTATTTGGCCCGCAGCGGCACGGTCTCACCTGCTCTACGTTCGTTCTTGCCATCTTCAGCGCCATGGGCATTCACCTCATCGACTACGACGCGCCCTGGCCGGTGCGTCCGGAAGACGAGGTTGCTCAAGCTGGACTGGTTGAACTGCTTAGGAAGAAGGGAGCAGGTCTCGAACACGTTGCCACCGTCTCAAGGCAAATTGGAAGTGTGCGGTACAGCCCGGAGGATGTCGGCGGTGCTGCCTCGGTTTATCCGCCACCTGCTACGTTCGAACGCGCGCAGGAAGGCGCAGCGGAGGTCAAGGTCGCCCTTGCATCCGCTGCGTGACCTCGTTTTTGCGGCTGTCTATGAGGAACACGAGTGCCCCGGCGGCAACGTTGCGCACCGGCGGCAAGAGCGCGCCGGATCGCCGGGCGGCATGCGGGCAGCGCCGGGGTCGCATGCTCGGGAGGGGGTGTGGCATGCCGGAGCGCAGCGCGGGCAGGATACGGTGACGGATATGAGGCCAGGGGTGGGGGGGCGACAAGCCAAGTGCAAGAC
>CAZNFA010000093.1:0-8699 GCA_964572345.1 uncultured Planctomycetales bacterium | reverse complement strand
AGCGAGCCGGGCCCAAGCCAAGCCGTCACAGCGAAAGAGGGTATGATGTTTACAGTAGTGGGTCTGGACCCACCTTATCCCGGATTTCCCAGATACAGTGTCGGTGATGGCATGATACGTGCAGGTTTTCCCTGTGATCCAAGGGTTTTCGGCCAATCTGGCAGGAGCATCCAATGGGTGACAGGCGAAAACGAGCACTTCGTGTTCAATTTGACGGCAAGCTCAGGCTCGAATTCCACGGGGCGAGCTGTTCCCTCGTGTCGGGTTCATCGTGACCAACATGACGGGCTGGTCGAAGAAGGTGGTGAAGTTCTACAAGGGTCGCGGCACAGCAGAGCAGTGGATCAAGGAGGGCAAGTACGCGGTCAAATGGACGCGGCTCTCCTATCGTGACTTCAGGGACAACCAGGTGCGGCTTCAGCCATTCGCGCTGGCGTACAACCTGGGCAACTTCCTGCGTTGGCTGGCGTTGCCGAGGAACGTTCAGCATTGGTCGTTGACCACGCTGCGGGAGAAGCTCATTAAGATCGGCGCGAAGGTGGTCCGGCACGCCAAGTACGTGACGTTCCAACTGGCCGAGGTGGCCGTGCCACGCGAGTTGTTCGCGCCGATTCTGAACCGCATCCAGCGGTTTGCTGTGCCGCCGCCGTTGGTGCAGCGTGGTTGACGCAGCGACCCGACGAAAGGTTGGTGATTCGTGTGGGGGCAGGCGTTACGCTGCGCGAAGACGGCCCAAGATCGTCGTCTCCGGGGCGGCAAAGGCAGGATCGGCAGGTCGGAGCGGTCAAACAGATGGACTCACGGCGAGATACATCGTTCTCGCTTGGATCGAGCGGCTTCGAACAGTAAAATGCCGATCGAAGGCTCGGTAAATGGAGAATCCCGGTCAAATGGAAACGGCAATAGCCCCAGTTGTGCTTGCAAGTATCGAATCGTCGGGTTATACTTCTTTGCGGTGTCCTTGAGCCGCGACTCACTGTTTAGGGGAACAGCCATGAAGGGAATCACCGGCGTCCTGCCAGCGGTCCTACTTGTTTTCCTCGGCTTCTCGCAGCGTCTTGCGGCGGACAACATGGTTTTCCGCGGACTCGGGTTTATCGATCCCGGCCATCCACAGAGCGAAGCCAGCGCCGTTTCGGCGGACGGTCAGGTCGTCTGCGGGACAGCGCTCGCCAGCAGCCCGTATCCCTACGTCGAGCCTTTCCGCTGGACGGATGGGAACGGCATGATGGGGCTCGGTGTACTGCCCGGAGCTCCGCCGCAGCCTTCGACATTAGGGATGGGCATGTCGAGCGCGGGCGACGTGATCGTGGGACGTGGGCAGGGCCCGAACGGCCCCGAGGCCTTTCGCTGGAGTGTGAACGGTGGAATGACTGGTCTAGGGGACCTGCCAGGTGGATGGTTCGATAGCATTGCCTACGACGTATCCGCGGATGGGGCTGTAGTTACCGGGTATTCCAGATCGGCGGATGGGGTGCAGGCTTTTCGCTGGACGGCGGACTACGGGATGGTTGGCATCGGGGACCTGCCGGGGGGCGATTCGGAAAGTCGGGCGTATGGGATTTCAGACGACGGCTCCACGATCGTGGGTTCAAGTCATTCTGACGCTGGTAACGAGGCGTTCATCTGGACGGCGGACAACGGAATGCGTGGGCTGGGTTTCTTCGACGGCGGATTACCGTTGACGCTTGCTTACGATGTCTCCGCAGACGGCTCAGTCGTCGTCGGGTACGGCAGATCGGAGGCCGGGTTTGAAGCGTTCCGCTGGACGGAAGACGAGGGAATCGTTGGGCTTGGCGATCTGGAGGGTTGGCCGTTCTTCAGCGCTGCACTTGGCGTCTCTACTGACGGCTCCGTGATCGTCGGTTACGGCGGCTTGAACGGGTACGACGCGGCGTTCCTTTGGACCGAGCAGATGGGAATGGTCGCCTTGCACGACCTCTTGGTGAACAACGGCGTTAATCTCAATGGCTGGCGCCTTGAAGAGGCCACCGCGGTCTCTGCTGATGGCCAGACGATCGTAGGCAGTGGGCGGAATCCAGCCGGCCAACATGAGGCGTGGCTCGCGGTCATTCCCGAACCAAGTTCCGCGATCCTAATACTGCTCGCAATGGTGTTACTCAACCGGCGGTCCTGATTCCTGGCGCGAGCTCACTAGCGCTACAATGTCACGCGGCGCTTGAGCGCGTTGCCGTTGAGCGGCTGGGTGATGGCATTTTACTGGATGAACATCTACTGCATGCTGAATTACTATATGGCAGGGGTCAGTCCGGCCATCCGGATGAATTACGCTTATTGGATCGGGATGCCAGGTGGGTCTTGACCCACCCTACTGGCCGCGCTTCGGCTTGAAGTAGCGCCCGCGGAAGATCTCGGGTGGGTACTTGGCCGCGTTCTTGGCCATCTTCTGTCCGACGGCCGTGGACAGATCCAGCTCGAGCACGTTGGCCAGCGCCAGCACGAAGCAGAGGATGTCGGCGACCTCGTCGGTGATCTGAGTCCGCAGCTCGGCGTCGCGGGTGAGGGCGGCCAGCTCCTCGTTGCGCACCCACTGGAAACACTCCATCAGCTCGGCCGCCTCGATCGCAATCGCCATCGAGAGGTTCTTGGCGTCGTGATAGATCTCCCAATCACGTTCGGCCACGAAGTCCGCCATGAGGCGGCGAAGCTGGGCCAGCGTTGTGGATTCGTCCGGCATCGGCGTTCCTCGCGTCTCCCAGCAGACTACAGCCCGGCTGCCGCGCGTACCTGCTGGATGAGCGCGGTTGCGGTCGCTTCGTCCGCGGCCTCCGCGCTGATCCGCACGATCGGTTCGGTGTTGGAGGCCCGCAAGAGGACCCAGGCTTTGTCCAGATCCACGCGCACGCCGTCGCTGCGGTTGGGGTGCCGGTCGGCGAAGGCCTTTGCGACCGCTTCCACGGCGGCGTTGATGCGTTCACGCGGACACTCGAACTTCTGCTTGATCATCGCGTAGCGTGGCAAATCGGCGACGAGCCGGCCGATGGTCTTGCCGGTCGCCGCCATCAGTTGCAGCACCAGACTCATTCCCGAGAGGCTGTCGCGAACCGGGCAGATGCGCGGGTCGATCACGCCGCCGTTGCCTTCACCACCGATCACGCAGTCGTTGGCCAGCATGGCCCGGGCGACGTTGGACTCGCCGACCGCGGTGCGGATTACCACTGTCCCGTACCGCCCGGCCACGTCGTCCACGAGCCGTGAGCTACCGAGGTTGTTGGCAAGGGGCCCGGGGCGCCTGGAGAGCACGAATTCCGCTGCCAGCGCCAGCGTGTATTCCTCGCCGATGTACCGGCCGTTCTCATCGACGATCGCGAGACGGTCGCCATCCGGGTCCTGGGCGAAGCCGATCGCGGCCTTCGTCTCGCGCACTACCTGACAGAGACCGGTGAGGTTCTCGGCCAGCGGCTCGGCCGGGTGGGCGAAATCGCCAGTCGGCTCGCCGTTGAGGTGGATCAACTCGCAGCCGAGCGCGGTGAGCAGGGCGGGTGAGTGCAGCCCGCCGGCCCCATTGACGCTGTCAAGCACGACCGGCAGGCCTCTGAGCGGCGTGGTATCGACCTCGAGCGCGGCGAGCACGGCCTCGACATGCCGCTCGCCGGCCTCCTCGTCCTGCGCCGTTGCCTGAAAGCCGGAACGGAGATCGGCGTAGCGGCCCCGCTCACGAATCGCGGCGATCTCGTCGGCCTGGACAGGGTCCGGGCCCAAGCCCTGTCTGTCGAGGAACTTCAATCCGTTCCAGGCCGGCGGGTTGTGGCTGGCGGTGATCACGACGCCGCCGTCGTGCCCGCCGGCGCGGATGGCCAAGCCTACTGTGGGCGTCATCACGACGCCCAGGTGCGTAACAGCGCAGCCGGTAGCGATGAGCCCGGCCGCGGCGGCGGCGGTGAACATCTCCCCGCTCGGACGCGAGTCACGCCCCAGCACCACCCGACCACCTCCCAGAAACGTCCCGTACGCGCGCGCGAACTCCAGGGCGACCTGCGGCGTGAGCGCTTCCCCGACGATCCCGCGAACCCCGGAAACACTGACCATCAACGCCATCGGCCTAACCTTTGGGGCCTACCCATTGTCTAGAAGCTTGTGGCCGCGCACCGCTGCGGCTAGACTCGGCCGTGACCCGTTGCGCGACTGCCGTCATTTGCGCCGCCGCACGACGGCGCGACGCTGAAGTATGACGCGAGACGCGGCGACCGTCCAACACGACCAGGAGCCGGACAGATGAGATTGATTATTCGCCCGTTTGTTGGCGTGCTTTTCGTGGTGGCAAGCCTTGCCGTCGGGGGCTGTGAGGCGATCAGCCTGAACCTGGACGAGCTCGGGCTCACGATCCAGGGCCTGACCACGGTCACGGTCGAGCTCGTAAATGATACGCGCTACGACGTCGATCCCTACATCCGTTTCGACGACGATGAAGGCTTCCTGGCGCAACTCTTCCCGGCCGACGATCTGGCCACCGGCCTGCTCGAACCGGGTGACGTGTTGGTGTTCGAGTTCGCCTGCGACGAGCTGGGGTTGATCTTCAGCGACGGGGCGGAGCAGCTCGGTGTGTTCGACGTGATCGCCGAAGCGGACGAGAGCGCGATCCTGCAGCGCGACGATGACTTCGACTGCGGGGATCTGATCCGCTTCCGGTTCATCGGGGACTTCGAGCAGTTCGGCGTGCTGGTTTCGGTCAACGACGTCGTTGTAGACTAGCGTTCCGTCAGCGATCGACTGACGGGTAGTGCCGGCGTCTCGCCCGCGGTGAGGAAACCATTCAGGCGGGCGAGATGCCCGCACTACCCACCATTTGATGGTTGACGGAGTACCAGTTATCAGACCATCCACCGCACGCGCGCTCTTGGCGCGCCGACAGCATGGGCCGATAAGAAGTGCGCGCACAGCGAACTGTCTGCACCTTTCGCCGCTTTCTACCGCCGACAGTCAGTGTCGGCTGTAGGAAACTATGATTCGTTCCCCACTTTGTTGTTGCCGCAACGCCGAAGCGCGCGTAAAATCACCAGCGAATAAAGGAGCGGGGAGGAGGTAGCCGTGACGACTTCGATTGTATCATCTCGGCGCAAAGGGGAATGCCGACCCGCCCCGTAGGCGCTGGCTGAATGCCGGATCCGTGATCGTGATTCGGCGGGCGAGCGTACGTGCGTGAGTCTGGGGAGGTCCTTGCCGTGTTTCACTCGGCCAAGGTGGATGTTTTCGTAGACATCTGTATTCAGAGGGACTACATCTCTCCCCGCGGAACGCGGCGGTGCGCCAATGCCGAGCAGATCGCCGCCAACGTCAAACATCTCATCGCCTACGCTCGTTGGGCAAGGCTCCCGGTGCTGTCGTGCATCGACCGGCGGCGGGCCAACGCGATCGGCGGCGATACCCACTGTAGCCATTCGCGACGCTCGCCCGAGCAGGAGAAACCGCCCTTCAGCCTGCTGCCGAGCCATACCGTGATCGAGTCCGACAACCGCCTGTGCGTGTCGCTCGACTTGCTGCAACGTTATCAGCAGGTCATCCTGACGAAGTGGCACCGCGACCCGTTCACCAACCCGAAACTCGATCGCCTTCTGACGGAATTGCCGGCGCGACGATTCGTTCTCTTCGGCGTGCCGATCGAGTCATCACTGCGGATCCTGGCACTCGGTCTGCTGCTGCGCAAGCGTCGCGTTGCGCTCGTCTACGACGCCTGCGGGTATTGGGACGTCGATCAGGCCAACATGGCCCTGCGCCAGCTCGGCGTGAAGGGTTGTGAGCTCTGCTCGACCGAGAGATACATCCGTACCGCGGTCACCCGGCTGGGCAATCACTACCGCGACCGGAACGGAGACGATCTATCCGTGGCCTGATCGGTGCCGACACACGCCGCGTAGTCACGTCTACCTGCCCACCAGGCCTGTTCTACGCTTTACGGTAGAGCGTTTCCGCAAAATAGCTGCTGCGGACGAAGGGGCCGCTGGCGACGGCGGCAAAACCCATCTGCCGCGCGATCTCCCCCAGTTCCTCAAACTCCTTCGGCGGCAAATAGCGTTCGACGTCGATATGCTTCGGCGTAGGCCGCAGGTACTGGCCGATCGTCAGGATGGTGCAGCCCACGTCGAGCAGGTCGCGGAAGGTCTCGATCAACTCGTCACGCGTCTCGCCGAAGCCGACCATGATGCCACTCTTGGTTCGCATCCGCGGGTTGGCGGCCTTGGCGAGTTCCAGCGTCTTGAGTGAACGGTCGTACCTGCCTTGCGGGCGAACACGCCGAGCCTGGCTACGCACCGTTTCGATGTTGTGGTTGAACAGTTCGGGCTCGCCGTCGGCGACCGTCTGGATGCATTCGCGTCGGGCGTGGAAGTCCGGCACGAGCACTTCTACGGTCGCCTCCGGCAGACGCTGACGCACCGCGCGGACGCAGCGGGCGAAGTGTCCGGCGCCCTCGTCGGGCAGGTCATCGCGCGCGACCGAGGTGATCACCACGTGCCGCAGGTTGAGATGTGCCGCCGCGTCCGCCAGCCGCTGCGGCTCGTCTTCGGCCGGCGGCTCGGGCCGGGCGGTGTTCACGGCGCAGAAGCCGCAACGCCGCGTGCAACGGTCGCCGAGGATCATGAAGGTAGCAGTCCGGCGGCTCCAGCACTCGCTCAGGTTGGGGCAGCGGGCTTCGGCACAGACGGTATTGAGTTGCAGCCCGTCGAGCAGCCGGCGGGTTTTCATCATCTCATCGCCGGGCGGCAGCGGCTTGCGCAGCCAGCGCGGCAACCGCCGCCCCGGGGGCGCGGGCGTGACAATCGGCAACGGTCGTCTGTCTTCCATGGCGCCGATATTCTAACACGCTTAGCCGGGGGCGAGCATCACACCCGAGCCACCGGGCGTCACGCTATCGTAATGCTGTTCGCCGATCAGGCGGTCGACGGAACACATACGACTGTACCTCAGATCTGCCCGGTAGGGCTGGATAAATGCTCGTCTGCACTCGATAATCGCTTTGAATGGCCGGGTCGTGGAGAGTCACGGGGCGCCCGATTGGTCGCCCCGCCGCCCCGTGCACCGATGGCCAGACGCGGACTTTCCCGCGACGCCGAATCGCGTGTGAGACACAACGATGCCGACAATCGCCAGGATCGGACCATATAGGATATACTTCTATAGCCACGATGCGAGCGAGCCCGAGCATGTGCACGTGGACCGCGGCGACAGGACGGCCAAGTTCTGGTTGAGGCCCGTGGCGCTAGCTTAGAACGTCGGCTTTCGCGCCAAGGAGTTACGTGACATACAACGGATCGTGAGTGAGCACGCGGCCGAGTTCCTGGAGGCATGGAATGACTACTTTGGAGCCTAAGCCCGGCGAGCGCGTCATGGACGTGCGTTTCGACGACGACGTCATGAGCGTCGACCTGGCGGACGGGCGGACGATCACCGTTCCGCTCGCGTGGTATCCGCGCCTGCTCAACGCGACACCGGCACAACGCGCAAACTGGGACCTCTGTGGTGGTGGGTTCGGGATTCACTGGCCGGACATCGACGAGGACCTGAGTGCTCAGGGTTTGCTTGCCGGCGCCCCGGCCCCGCGAAGGCCGGAGACGGCCAGACCGTGAGCCGCCCCGACGCTGCCGGGCTTCCGACGCGCGTAGCGGGTTCGCAGCCACCGCGGCAGCCGCCGCCCGGGAGAAGCAGGCATGACAATCGGCAAAGATCGCGTCGTCTCCATCGTCACGACATTGTAACAGGCTTGCTAACGGCGTGGCACCGGCACCGCGTGCCACTGGTGGCTTGCCCACCAGTGCTCTTCCACACACAGGAGTAGCTGGTGCGAGAATCCCTTCTCGCACCCAGAGCCACAGGAATCTCTTCCCGCCTTGTGCCACTGATGGGTGCCCCACGTTCCCCGAACGTGGGGACGCGGTTCTCTTCCCACCTTCAGCGGCCGAGCCATGTAGGGCGGGCTGTGCCCGCCGCTTCTCGTTTGGCGTCTGCAAGCCGCCCCACGTGCTCCGCTATGGGCACCCCTCGCCCCAGTTGGCGAGCAGGATACGCAGGTCGGCCTGGTCGGTGTCACCGTCGTCGTCGCAGTCACCTGGGCAGTCTCCGCCGCCACAGCCCCAGTCGGCGAGCAGGATGCCCAGGTCGGACTGATCGACGCAGCCGTCGTCGTTGAGATCGCCGGGAATCGCCGACTGGTTCAGCAGCACCGACACGTCGTCGCTGGCGTAGGTAGCCACGGCCAGGTCGGGCGCCTGGTCGCCGTCCAGGTCGCCGATCGCTACGGAGTGAGGGTGGTCACCGGCGGCGTAGTGCAGCGCGGCACCAAACGTCCCGTCGGCGGACCCCAGCAGCACCGAGACGGTCTCGCTTCCGGCGTAGTAGTTCGCCACGGCCAGGTCGGGCACCTGGTCGCCATCCAGGTCGCCGATCGCCACGGAGCGAGCCCCGTCGCCGGCGGCGTAGTGCACCGCGGCGCCAAACGTCCCGTCGCCGAGCCCCAGCAGCACCGAGACGTTGTCGCTCCAGATGTTCGCCACGGCCAGGTCGGGCGCCTGGTCGCCGTCCAGGTCGCCAATCGCTACGGACTTAGGCCCGTCGCCGGCGGCGTAGTTCACCGCGTCGGCAAACGTCCCGTCGCCGACGCCCAGCAGCACCGAGACGTTCTCGCTGAGCAGGTTCGCCACGGCCAGGTCGGGCACCTGGTCGCCGTCCAGGTCGCCGATCGCTAC
>CAZNFA010000092.1:0-9159 GCA_964572345.1 uncultured Planctomycetales bacterium | reverse complement strand
TACCCAGGTCACCGTGACCCACGTGGCCGTCGCCATCCAAGTCTGCATTCGGGTTCCAGTTGGGGTCACCCTCGTGCGTGCACCAGGCCGCAAGCAGCGCACCCAGGTCGGAGTGGTCGGTGTCACCGTCACCGTCGACGTCGCCCGGGCAGTCCGCCGCCTGCGGCTCGAGCGACATATCGTCGTAGTAGACGGAGCTGCAGTTGTTGGCGAACAGGTCCACAGCGTGGATTCTGAGGAAGCCGTCGGCGTCGCTGCCGAAGACACCCGTGGACCATTGGTACCCACCACCCAACACGGGGTGATCGGGCAGACTGGGATCATCCAGCAGCACGTCGTTGTAGTATACCTGGGTCCAGTCGTCCTCCGGATCGAGGAAGATGTCAACCCGGATCTCCGCCCATTCGCCCTGGACGTAGGGCATCGTAACGTTGTTCTCTGCACCACAATCGCCCACCAGCATCCCGGCTTCCGTAAAATCGAGCTGCACTGACCAGTTATTATTAACCCCACCACCGTCTACGTACTCGTTCAGCAGGATGAAGTAGGTACCGGCAGGCATAGCATTCGGGTCCTCGACGAAGTCCTCCGGGACGTACATCCAGGCCGTGTAGGTCCAGTCCCCCGACGTGTAGCCGGAGTACTCGTGCACCAGATCCGCGGCCGCAACGATGTCCACCGAGTGGGGGTCGCTGCGTGCCTGGACATCGGTCACAAATGCGGTCCAAGTCGGGTCGTTGTCCCAGCCTTTCCAACCGCCCTGGCCGTGCATGTCACTCCCATTCTGGTAGGAGTCAAAGTCCTCCTCCCAATCGGCGATAGCGCTGGCCGGCAGCAATGCCAGCACCGCCATGGCACCAAACAACAATGTCAGTCGCATCATCATTAGATTCTCCTTCTGCTCCTTGACCACACGAATCTGATAAAAACACCTTCCCCGTGCCGATCTGCCGGCCGAACCGAAAGGGCCTGGCAGCCCGGGGTTCGTTACACGCAAGATGTCTAAGCGCGCGCACATGCGGCTGCCGGGCAGATATACGTCAACTCCCTGCGGAGGACGCGACGTGAAGCGTCTATTCGCCCGCCCGGCACCTCCTCCACCTTCTAGTACAGCGGGTCTCGGCCGCCGTGTCAAGCAAAAAGCGCGAATTCGCGGATCGCCATCGCGAAAAAAGCGTGAGTCGGCCCGGCAGGGCCGACCCAGCGCTGCCGGTGCGTTCCAGCGGTCTAGGGGCAGTTCCAGTCGGCCAGCCGGTTGCCATGCCCAAGCCAAAGGCGCGGGCATGCGTGCACGCTCGGCGGCGACGACGTGGCCGCGCTGCGGTTGGCCATGGCACCCGGCAAGTAGAGGGGGCCGCCCGTGGTCGGGCGGCCCCGTTGGTTACCATTTGCATGGCAAAACCTGGGAATCCGGGACTTTACGTGCCGCAGCCCCAGTCAGCGAGCAGGATACCCAGGTCACCGTGACCCACGTGGCCGTCGCCATCCAAGTCTGCATTCGGGTTCCAGGTGGGGTCACCCTCGTGCGTGCACCAGGCCGCAAGCAGCTCGCCCAGGTCGGAGTGGTCGGTGTCACCGTCGCCGTCGATGTCGCCGGGGCAGAAGAGCTGGTTGTAGTAGACGTAGTTACCGACGCCGTCGTCCCAGTTGGTGATCGCCATGTCGAGCCGGTTCGAGTAGGTGTACCGGACCTCGAGGTGGTCCTGCGGGGCCTGCTCCACGCTGATCCAACCGTGCTCGCGGCTGTAGGTGTAATCGAAGTCCTGGTCCAGCCCGTCGATGTCGATCGAGTCGACCTGCTGGATTTGTCGGCGACTCAGATAGAACAGCTTCCGCTGGCCGTCGCCGGCGAACGTCTCGCTAGCCTCGTGCAGCGCGTTGTTATCGATATCGCCGAAGACGATCTTCTCGACGACGCTGGTCACGCCGGAGTTCCAATCCGGGCTGGCGCCGAACCCGCTGCCGTCGTTGAAGAACAGCCGCGTGCGATCCCACCACGCGCCGGTGGCCAGGTCGAGGTCACCATCGGCATCGACGTCGGCCAGGGCGACCGCGGAGCAGTACCCGTCGAAGTAGGTCCAGGAGGCGCTGCTCTCAGGCATGGCGTCCGGCTGCCCGTCGTACTGCCGAAAGCGACCGCTGCCGCCGCCGACCTGGTTGTTGTCCGCGAAGATTACGTCCGGCAGGTCGTCTCCGGTAACGTCGCTACCGGTAACCATGATCATGTCCGGGCTACTCACGTCCGCGGCATACCAATTGGCAGTGGTCTCCAGCGTTCCGCCCAGGTTGCGGTAAATGCGGCTGCGGCTGAGTGAGCCGGCGAAAGCCAGATCCAGCCAGCCGTCGTCGTCGGCGTCCACCCAGGCCGCGCCCATGCAATGATCAGTGTCATCGGACGCCCAGCTCGCCGTGGCCTCCAGCGCTCCGCCCACGTTGAGGTAGACGTAGTTGTGGTAGTACTGCTGCGGGCTGTACGACCAGCCCGTGGCGACGGCCAGGTCAGGCCAGCCGTCATTGTTCATGTCGCCGAATGCGACACCGAAGGCGTTGCCAGTCACGTCGGCCGACCAATCCGGCAAGGAGGAAAGCGTGCCGGCGTTGTTCAGAAAGACCCGGGCGATCGCTGAAAACGTACCGCCGGTGCCGAGATGGGCGACCGCCACGTCCGGCCAGCCGTCGCCGTTCACGTCGGCCACGTCCAGGTGTCCGTTGTAGAGGATGTCGTTCGACTGCCAGTCGGGCATGAGCGGGAAGGTCCCGTCGCCCTGGTTGTAGTAGACCGCCACCCGTTCCTGCCGCATGTCGTTCCCGTTCGAGACGACCAGATCGAGCCAGCCGTCGCGATCCAGGTCAACCAAAGCGGCCCCGGTGCTTACCGGAGTGTCGCTCGATATCCAGTCGGGCGTCGTGTTGTACACGTTCTGCGCGGCGGCAGTCGCGGCGAGAACGCAGCAAAGGACGATCGGCAACCGGTTTCGCATCGTGAAACCTCCTTACTCCCCTCGTCAGTGGGTTCAGAACTGCCCCCATTCTACCGCCTTCCGCCGGGGGATTGCAACGGCAATCTGACGACAGCTCCACATCGCCCGTGAGGAAACGTAGCGGGCGCGCAATATCCCGGTGCAGGCGCGTGCAGTTCGACACAGACGGCGACAACCGGGATAATGATCGACAACCCTAGCTTATGGTCGGTTCCTGCCAGGAAGGACCACATGGATGTCAGCGATTGAGCGGGCCGAGCAAGATGTCGAACGCGGCGACTACGGCATGGCGCGCGTGCGCTTGGCATCTTACCTGAATGCCAAGGGGTACGACGCTGACATGTTGAACCGGCTCGGCCAAATCTCCTTCGAGATGCATGACCCGAGCCAGGCGGGACGCTACTGGCTGGCGTCGTCGGCCGACGGCGAGCATGTCGAACAGGCCGTCGCAGCGTTCATGGATCGAATGGGCAAGGACTCTAGGAGTGCCGTGTCGCGCCTACCCAGGGTTGTGCGCGAAGCCCCGACGGGCGCGCTCCCCCCTGTCGCGAAGGACCGTCTGCGTCGTCTCGGACTTGACGAGGCCTTAAGCAAGTGGGGCGCGGAAGGGCGAACCTTACAGGCCAAAGAACTCGGCCGCGTGGGTAAGCTGATCCTCATCTTGGTGTTCGCGGTTCTGTGTCTCGTGGGTTGCATCGTCGTCTGCACCGGAGTATGGACGATCTCAGACTGGCTCTTTAACTAGCGCCCGGCGCCGACAGATGCTGGCGCGCCTCCCGATAGCGGCTATAATACCCCATTCGCTGTGTGCTGTGGGCATATCGTATACCCGCCCATGCGTCCAGCCGGGGGACCCACGGGCAAATCCGCCCGGTGCGGGCATGCCACCCGGCTGAAGGGTTATGGCTGAGAGCTGAAAACTGAAAACCGAAAACTGAAAACCGAAAACCGCTTCCGGCATGGACCGTAACCTCATACGCAACTTCTCGATCATCGCCCACATCGACCATGGCAAGAGCACGCTGGCCGATCGGCTCTTGCAGCGGGCCGGGGCCGTTTCCGACCGCGAGCTGCGCGAGCAGACGCTCGATGACATGGAGCTGGAGCGCGAACGCGGCATCACCATCAAGGCCAGCGTGGTCACGCTGGACATGCAGGTCGGCGGCCGGACCTACATGTTCAATCTGATCGACACGCCGGGGCACGTGGACTTCCATTATGAGGTGGACCGGGCCCTGGCCGCGTGCGACGGGGCTTTGCTCGTCGTGGACGCGACGCAGGGTGTGCAGGCTCAGACCGTGGCCAACGCCTACGCGGCCGTCGGCAACGACCTGGAGGTCGTCCCGGTCGTCAACAAGATCGACCTAGCCAACGCGAACCCCGAAGACACCGCTCTGGAGGTCGAGCACGTGCTCGGCATCAGTGCCGATAACGTGCAGTTTGTCTCGGCCAAGACCGGCGAGGGCGTCGAGACGCTCATCCAGGCGATCGTCGCGCATCTGCCGCCGCCGAAGGGCGATCCGAACGCACCACTCCAGGCGCTGATCTTCGACTCGGAGTACAACGACTATCGCGGCGTGATCTGCTACATCCGTGTGGTGCACGGCAGCATCCGCAAGGGGCAGAAGATCCTGCTGATGGGTCGGAAGCGAACGTACTTGATCGGCGAGATCGGCAAGTTCCGCCCGCGCATGACGCCGGTCGAGCAACTCGCCGCGGGCGAAACCGGCTACATGATCGCCAGTATCAAGACGCTCCAGGACGTGACCGTCGGCGACACGATCACCGATGCCACCCACCCGGCGCGCGAGTTGCTGCCCGGGTATCAGCCGCCTCAGCATATGGTGTTTTGCGACTTTTACCCGTCCAGCGGCGAGACGTACGACGCGCTACGCGAGGCGCTCGAACGGCTCAGCCTCAACGACTCGTCGTTCACCTTCAAGCCCCAGCACAGCGACGCCCTCGGACCCGGCTACCGCTGCGGGTTCCTCGGCCTGCTGCACATGGACATTGTCCAGGAACGGCTCGAGCGCGAGTGCGGCATCAGCGTCGTCCAGACCGCCCCGAGCGTCACCTACGAGGTCGCGCTGCGGGACGGCATCGTCAAACGCGTTGAATCCGCCGGCGATCTGCCCGACGCGTCGCATATTGAGGAGCTGCGCGAGCCGATCATCGAGATGCAGATCATCATGCCGGCCGAGAGCGTCGGGCCGATCATGCAACTCGCCGAGCAGAAGCGCGGCGAATACAAGCGGACCGAATACCTCTCGCCGCAGCGGGTCATGCTCACGTACGAGTTCCCCTTCAACGAAATCCTGTACGACTTCTATGACAAGCTCAAGAGCGTGACGCGCGGCTACGGCACCATGGACTACCACGTCATCGGCTTCCGCGCTTCTGACCTGGTCAAGCTCGACATCATGGTCAACGGCGTGCCGGTGGACGCGCTCAGCCTGATCTGCCACCGCAGCCGGGCCGAGCCGCGCGGCCGACGGTTTCTGATCAAGCTCCGCCGCGAGATCGGCCGCCAGCAGTTCGAGATCATCCTCCAGGCCGCGATCGGCTCGAAGGTCATCGCCCGCGAGACGATCAAGCCCTTCCGCAAGCACGTCACCGCCAAATGCTACGGCGGCGACGTGACGCGCAAACGCAAGCTGCTGGAAAAGCAGAAGGCCGGCAAGAAGCGCATGAAAACCATCGGCCGCGTGGACATCCCCCAAAAGGCCTTCATGACCGTCCTCGAGCCGGAGGAGTAGGCACGTGCGGCACCGGCTGCCAGCCGGTGGGAAGGAGCCTGTGTGAGCTCAAGAATCGGTCAGTTCCGGCGGAAAGTCGCCCTGGGCCAGTACGAGCTGACCGGCCACGCCAAGGATGAGATGGAACAGGAGGGCTTCTCGATCCAGGACGTGAAGTCGGCCATCTATGCGGGTAGAATCGTAATGACGCAGCGACACGGCCGCGGGCCACGCAAGTTCGTGCTGCGTGGCAAAGCCGTCGATGGTCGTGGACTCGCACTGGTTTGCCGGCTGACCGCGTCGCGTCGGCTGCGGATCATAACCGTGTTTTCGGTGTGAACCATGAAGTTCGACCCTTGTGAATACTGCGGCGGCACCGTGCGACGACGCAACGTGACGGTCGATCTGCGCCGCGGGGACCGCCTGTCCGTCTTCCACAACGTGCCCGTCGGCGTCTGCACCAAGTGCGGCGAGCGCTATTACCCGGGCCGCGTGCTCGAACGTCTCGACGAAATCGCCCAGCACGGGCTGAACGGTGCCAAGACCGTCCGCGTCCCAACCTTCGATTACACCGAAGTCGCCGAGTGATCCCGCCCGGTTCGGGCCGCGTCGCGCGCCGGCGACGTACGAACAGAGCCCGAAGCGCCCGCGAGGGTTAACCGCGCCGCGCCGGGTGCCACTGGTGGCTTGCCCACCAGTGCTCCTCCGGCCCCTTCCTCGGTGTCCCGGCACCCGTCGCCGCCGGCTCCCGGCGATTGTGCCGTGGGACCAACAGACCCCGAAGCGCCAGCGAGGGTTTACCGTCCCGCGCCGGACAACACTCCCGCATTCCAGGGGCGCTGTGGCCGCACACGTCGATGGCGGCTCCCGACGATTGTGTCGCGTCGCCAACAGACCCCGAAGCGCCAGCGAGGGTTTACCGCCCCGCGCCGGACAGCGCTCCCGCACTCGAGCGCCGCTGTGGCCGCACTCGCCGACGCCGCCACCACACGATTGCCTCATGCCAACAACAGAGCCCGAAGCGCCAGCGAGGGTTTACGCCGCGCTGCGCGTTGGGGTCCGAATCCCTCGCTCGCGCGTCGGGCTCGGATTATGTGGCCCAGATTCCGGCCTGCCGCTGTACAATGCCGCCGACACGTGTGTAGGCAGAAGCGCATGAAAACCATCGGCCACGTGGACATCTTACGGAAGGCCTTTATGACCATCCTGGAGCCGGAGAAGTAGCTCCAGCCGACAGGCGTGCACGCTGTAGGGAGTTCCCCGAGAGATGGCCCGTAGCATCGCTCGCGTCTACTTCGATGTTAATGTGTTTCGGCAGCTCTTCCTGGAAGACGGGACGCATTACTCCCGGCTCGCTGAGTTGCACCATCTTGTGGGAGCCAACCGCCTGCGCGTCTTCGGGTCCGCAATGCAGTTTGAGGAGCTCTTTGGGCTGATCAACAAGAACATCGCTGCCTATCGACAAGCCTCTCCTCGAGTGCTCAAGCTCATCGGCCCTTTCTTTCTGCGCGATCGATCGGAACTGTGCTCGCTGGAGTTTCAAAAGAGAAAGCAACTGTCGGATGCCGAGGCTTGCGTCCCCCAGCGACTGCTGCCCCCAATTCGCGCGCTGGTCGACGACCCGAAACGCGCGGAGGACATCAGAACTGAGATCGACAACCGCCATCAACATTACCGCGAGGCATTTTCCAAGTTAGCCGACACCATAGAGGCAAAGCTCTCATCGCAAGGGATTGAACGGAAGCACCTTCAGCACGAAGTCAAGGGCGCGTGGACTGTTTCTAGGGCGCAGGTTGACGATTGGATTCGATCTTGTCCTGATGTGGAAGCGGAGCTTCAGCGCCCGTTGACACAGCGTCTCTCGGCCTGGCAGATGCCGGTGTTTCGGAGCTGGTACGCATTCGCGATCGCCCACGCGTACAAAACGATCATTGACGGTCGGCAGATCCAAGCATCCGATCGAGGGGACTGGGACCACTACGCGTATGCGGCGATCCCAGGCCTGCTGGTCACAGACGACCGCAAGCTCCGAGAGATCGCATCGCACATCGAGCTACGGCATGTCGGCATCGCAAGCTCGCAGGAATTCTTTGATAGTGTCGAGTGAACGGCGGCGACCCCCGCGTGCGTGACGAAATCGGCGGGGTGGTCGGTGTCTTGCCCCGCAGGGGCGCAGGCCCGTGGCCGCGGGTGGAGCGTAGCGCAACCCGTGGATAGGATGGGTGCTGAGTCATCATCCCGCCCCGCAGGGGCGGGGGAGACATCCATGCCGGACACCTTCACACGATTGCTGTATCACGTCGTCTTCAGCACCAAGCACCGCGCCAACCTGATTGCGCCCGAGTTACAGGCGCGCCTATACGACTATCTCGGCGGGATCGTCCGCGGCGAGCGTGGCCGGGCGCATGAGATCGGCGGGGTTGCGGATCACGTCCATCTGCTGATCCAGTGGCGCACCGATGAAGCACTGTCAACGCTCATGCGCCGGCTGAAGGCGAACTCGTCGCGCTGGTTGCACGCGGAGTTTCCGGCGATGCGCGGATTCGCGTGGCAGGAAGGTTACGCGGCGTTCACTGTGAGCCCGTCGCAATTCGAGATGGTGCGGCGCTATGTCCGGAATCAGGCGGCCCACCACCAGCAGCGGGGATTCGTGGAGGAGTTGAAGGCGCTGCTGGACGCACACGGGATCGAGTACGACCAGCGGTATCTGCAGGACTGAGCGCTTCATCCGCCGCCCCTTCGGGGCGGAGATTTGTCGGGGGGCGGACCCTGTCCACGGGTTGCGCTGCGCTCCACCCGTGGCAAAGCGCCCCTGTCCCTCCGGGACACGTCCCACCATACCAGCGTCCCCTGGACCCCGCCGAAAGTGTCATGCACCCGCGACGCCCTGCCGAAGCAGTGGCACGCAGCGCGCACGTACCGTAAGATCCCCACCGCGGAGGATTTAGAGATGCCCGGAGACAAACCGACGGCGCAGCGATGGGACGAGCTGGAGGCGGATTCGCCGATGGAACTGCTGGAGCGGCGGCGGGTGGTCGGGCGGCGAGCCATGGTCGCGCACATTACGCTCCGCAAGGGCTGCCAGGTGCCGACGCACCAGCATGAGAGCGAGCAGTTCGTTTGCGTTCTGAGCGGCCGCATCCGCCTCGGTCTCGGTGCCGAGGGCAGCCGCGAGCGAAGGGACGTCATCCTCGAAGGCGGCGGCGTGATCTGCGTACCCTCGTTCCTCTCTCATTCGGCCGACGCCCTGGAGGACACCGTCGTCCTCGACGTCTTCAGCCCGCCCAGCGAGACGACCGCCATCGACCGGGAATCCTGAGACAAGGTCAACCACGGCTGACACAGCCGTGCCACTGCCGGCATCGACCGGGTGTCGTGAGGCAGATGATGTCGGGTCGATGACCACTGCTGTAAACATCTTTTCAACGTCTCGGTCTTCGCAC
>CAZNFA010000091.1:0-10598 GCA_964572345.1 uncultured Planctomycetales bacterium | reverse complement strand
CGGACCGACAAAGAAACTACATCGCGGCGTTGTTTGACCAGCTCGGCTGGGACGAAGACAAGGCTCGGGCATGGCTGGCCAAGCGTCATGGCATCCGGGATCTCGCCGGCGGCATCTTCTCCGCCGCCGCGGCGACCGAGGTGATCGTCCAGCTTGAGCAGGCGTTGAAAAAGCGTCGGGCCGCCCGCGTGGAAGCGGCGGCCCCAGGCTCATAACGGAGGGTTTTGGCACCGGTTTAACGGCCATTTCCAGCGTCTTCAAACGGCCCCCCAACGGGGCCGGATAAACGGCAGGCGTGGGGGACTCAGCTAACGGCCATATATACCGATCCGCCGCTTCTTGTTCGTTTCCGGCGCTTTTTGCGTTCGCTGAACACAAGCGGCACCCACTGCGGGCGATTTTTTCTTGACAGGCGTGACAAGGCGTGCTATATTTGCATAGTGACGCAAATGAGAAAACGAAGCGCCTCACAATCACGGGCCGCGCCACGCGCGGGCGACCTGCGCCGGCTGCTGGAACCCCGGTTCTTCAAGGCCCTGGGCGACCGCAACCGCGTCGCCCTGCTGGCACGCCTCGCTTGTTGTGGGCGACCCTGCACCGTCAGCGAGCTCACGGCTTGTTGCCCCGTCGATATCTCGGTTGTCTCGCGACACCTGGGCCTGCTGCGCGATGCGGGAATCCTCGATTCCGAGAAGCGCGGCAAGGAGGTCTACTATTCGGTCAGCTTTCCGGAGTTGGTGAACATGCTTCGCCGGATGGCCGACGTCCTGGAAGCATGTTGTGCGGCAAATAACCGTCAAACGGAGGAACCCACTCATGAATAAAGGCCACGACAGTATCCGCAAGTCCGTCGCGACGGCTTATGCCAAAGCGGTCAGCGAGCCGGGGACAGCCCCCTGCTGCTGCTCCGAACCGGTCCAGAAAAGCGTAGTGTCCAAGCTCGCCGGCTATAGCCGGGAAGAGCTCGAGTCCCTGCCGCCGGAGGCGGTGGTCAACTCCTTCAGCTGCGGTAACCCGTTGGCTTTCAGTGAGGTCAAGGAGGGCGACGTGGTGTTGGACCTGGGGTCGGGCGCGGGGATCGACATCCTGCTGGCCGGCAAGAAGGTCGGTCCGACCGGCGGTGCGATCGGCGTCGATATGACCGACGAGATGATTGCCAAGGCCCGCGAGAACATCACGGCCTCGGGACTGACGAACGTCGAGGTGCGCAAAGGCACGATCGAGGAGTTGCCTGTCGAGACGGCGTCGGTGGACTGGGTCATCTCTAACTGCGTGATCAACCTCTCGCCGGACAAGCGGAAGGTCTTCGCCGAGATTGCGCGCGTGCTCAAGCCCGGCGGGCGGATGTCGGTCTCGGATATTGTCGTGAAGGACCTGCCCGAGTGGATCCGGCAGAATGAGGCCCTATACAGCTCGTGCGTGGCAGGCGCCATCAGCGAAGAGGAGTACCTCGACGGGTTGCATGACGCCGGGCTTGAGAGCGTTGAGGTCCGCGAGCGCATCATCTACGACGCCGCGCAGTTGAAGGGACTCGTTCAGTCCGAATTGCCGGACAATGAACAGGGCCTCACCTGCTGTGGCGGTTCCGTCAGCGAGGAGACGATTGGACAGATTGCCGAGTCGCTCGTCGGCAAGGTGTGGAGCGCCAAGATCTACGCCCAAAAGCCCGGCGGTTGAGCGAAGGTTCACTATCCGCTGGGCCAAGTAGAGCTGCGGCCGCCTCTCAACCGCGGTATACTTGTGCTCCGTCGGAAACGCGGGAAGCACGTTCATGGTGGCTCAGGTCGATCAACAGACGTTTTTCGTCAATCTGATGCTGTTGGTCGCCCTGTTGATCGTGGCAGTCGTCGGGTTCATCGTGCTGGTGGCGAGTTGGACTGGTCTGAAGATTGGGATCTGGCGCCTTCGCCAAAAACGGGCCGAACGCCGGGAGCAGCAGCGCAAGCAGCGTCCGGAGGACAAGGCGTCGCTGCCGGTCGGGCGCGGGTTGTGCGACCGTTGCGGCACGCCATCCAGGGAGGTTTTCCATCTGCCCTCGGGCGAACGCTGCTGCCCGGATTGCTACCGGCAGTTCTTCGAGCGGTGAATCGCCCGCCGGCAGTTGCCTAGCCTGGGGTTTCGCGGGCGGCGGCGATGTACTATTATCAAGAGGAACAGGCTAAGCGCTTTGGTGTGCGCGAGATCTTCTGTAGCGGCGAGGTATACATGGACGGGACTCAAGTCGGCCAACGTCAAACGGCACAGCGACGGGCCATCCTCAAGGTGATCCGCGAGGCGCGCGGGCCGCTAACGGTTGAGCACATCCACAAGCAGGCCAAGCGCAGCACTCGCAACCTCGGCATCGCAACCGTGTACCGCACCGTCAAATTGCTGCTCCAGTCCAAACACATCAAGCCAATCGCACTCCCGGACGGGGAGACGCGCTACGAGCCAGCGGATCTCGGCCACCATTGCTATTTCTATTGCCGGCAATGCAAGCGCGTCTACGACCTCCCGATGTGCGCAGTGTCGATCCCGAACGGGACCACACTTCCGGGAGCGTTTTATGTGGACGGGCACAACCTGACGCTGCACGGGTCCTGCCCGAAATGTTCGCGCGCTACGAAGAAGCGCTGACTAGCACGGCATGAGGATTCTGGCCCTCGAACCCTATTACGGCGGCAGCCATAAGGCTTTTCTCGAAGGTTGGTCCGTCCGCAGCCGGCACGAGTGGACCCTGCTGGGTCTACCGGCGCGGAAGTGGAAATGGCGGATGCGGCACGCGGCGATCGCGTTTGCCGAGCAGGTCGCGCCGCGTCTTGAGGCCGGGGAGCGCTGGGATTTGCTGTTCTGCTCGGACCTGCTGGATTTGGCGGGGTTCCGGGGTCTGGCGGCGGCTGAGGTGGGGCGACTGCCGGCGGTGGCGTATTTTCACGAGAATCAACTGACCTACCCGGTTCGCCACGAGAGCGAGCGCGACTACCATTACGGCTTCAGCAACATGACCACCGGGCTGGCCGCGAGGCAGGTCTGGTTCAATTCGGCTTTCAACCGTGATTCGTTTTTCGGGGCGCTGACCGACGTTCTGAAGAAGATGCCGGACTATCAGCCGCTGGATGCCGTCGCGCGGATTCGCGAGAAATCACGTGTTTGGCCGCAGGGCGTCGCGGAGTTTCCGGCGCGCGGTCCGCGAAAGCCCGGGCCGCTGCGCCTGCTCTGGGCGGCGCGGTGGGAACACGACAAAGACCCCGATAGCTTTTTCGCCGCCGTCGAACTGTTGAGGCAACAGGGCAGCGACTTTCGCCTCAGTATCATTGGCGAGCAGTTCCGCGAAGTGCCGGAGGTGTTCGAGCGGGCGCGGCGGGAGTTCGAGGGCCATATCGACCGCTGGGGCTACCAGGAGAGCCGCACTGAGTACGAAGCCGCCCTGCTCGAAGCCGACGTGGTTGTCTCCACGGCCGCGCACGAGTTCTTTGGTGTCAGCATCGTGGAGGCTGTCGCGGCGGGGGCCTACCCCCTGCTGCCCCACCGGCTGGCGTACCCGGAGATCTTCGGTGCGGACGACGTGACAAGTGGAGACAGTTTCTTCTACGAGGGTGGCGCACAGGAGCTCGCGCGCAGGTTGGCTGTCCTGGGCGAGCGTGTCGAGCACGGCGATTTGTGGCAAGGGGACGCGCAGCGTGGGCGCCGGGCCGTACAGAGGTTTTCCTGGGCCCGGCTGGCGCCACTGCTGGACGGTGCGTTGGAGCAGGTGGCCGGGCTCTCCTGCTAGAGAGCGTCTGGACAAGAGCGGCTGTGGAAGGGACACTCTATCCTTGCGAAGCGAGCTGGGGGGGGGGTGGAGGTCTGCCATGTCCGTGGCTGACGAGCTTCACAAGGGGATGGTCATCCGGCACGAGGGGCAGCTTTTCACCGTGCTGGATTTCAAGGTGGCCCAGTCCGGCAAGCAGAAGCCCACAGTGCATATCAAGCTGCGCTCGCTGAGCACGGGCCACGCCGGCGAACGCACACTTGAGCAGCTCGGTGCGCTGGAGGAAGTGCCCGCGGAGCTGCGCGAGATGCAATACTTGTACGCCTCCGGCCCGCAGCGCGTCTTTATGGACGCCGAGACTTACGAACAGTACGAACTCGACAAGGACGTGCTGCAAGAGAGCGTCGATTTTCTCATCGAGGAGGGGACTTACCGCTTCCAGACCGTCGAGGGCCAGCCGGTTGCGCTCCAGCTACCTGGGCAGGCGGTCCTGGAAGTGGCCGACACGGCCCCGCCCGAGCACGCCGGCGGCGGCAGCAACGTCTACAAGGAAGCTACCCTTTCGAGCGGATTGATCGTCCACGTGCCGTTGTTCATCAAGAACGGCGACAAGATCCGTGTCAGCACCGAGACGCGCGAATACCAGGGCAAAGAACACTGACACCCCCGGCGCCCCATGCGTAAATGCACTGCCACCGGAACGTATGTCTCCGGCTAGTCTGCTCCCGTCTGGCCCGGTTTTCTGACCAGTGGCGCGATGCAGCCTTGCAGTTCCTTATGCTCGGCCGTGAGCCGTTCGATGTGCTGTTCGGTAAAGGCGATCTTGGCATCCAGGGCGGCCTTCTCGTCGCCCTCGGAAGCCTTGGCTTCGTTCTCCAGCTTCTCAAGCTCCTCGCGCGCTTTCTCAATCATGGCAGCCAGGGTTTTGGGAATCGCCTCGAGCTCGTCGCGAAGATACGTTTCCCAGTTGGTCAGGTACTCATAGTCGAGCTTCTCCGCGCGCTTGTCGATGTCCTTCAGGCGCGCCCGGCACGTCGCGAGCTCTTGCTCGGCGTATTTCAAGAACGCTTCGCGGCGCTCGCGTAACAATCGCTCCAGCGCATCGTATTGCGCGTCGATCGGTGCCTGGCGCGCGGCATCTTTGAAGGCTAGCCCCTTGCCAGCGGCGTCGAAATCCTCAGCAGCGCCCTGCACGTCCCTCGCCAGTCGCAGGTGCAGGCGCGCGGGCTCTTCCAACCGTGGGAGCACATTGCGTACATCCATCCCCAGTTCGGTCCCCGGCATGGCCAGGGCGTCCCAGACGCGCTCGATGAACGCGCTCTCGCCGCCCGTGGTGAGCCCCAGACCGGCGGGCAATTCGCTCACGGCCACCTCGAGTTTCTGTAGCAGCTCTTCTCGATTCGCCTCCGGGGCCTCCACGAGCTTCGCGAGATCAGCAACACGCTTGCCCAGCACCTCAGCATCACGCCAGCGCGGATCCTCCCGGTGCCACAGCGAGTGCGCCGCCTCGAACTCCCGCAGCGCCGCAAATTCCGTTTGGAGTTTCGCATCCGCCTTGAGGACCTTGTTGAGGTATTCCTGTCCTTCCGGCCACGCCCGGCGAACTCCGCCGTTGACCCGGGCGTTACGGAAATAGGACAAGAGGGCTTCCTCGCTATGACCAAGCTGGGGCTCGCACCCCGCGGTGAGGCACGCTGCCACCATCGCGAAAACGCTGCCCGTGAGCAGTCTACGACGTTCGAGCACGAGGAAATCTCCTTCGGATGCGCCACTGCACTGTTGGGCGGCTGCTACGCAAGCGGACGCCGGCTACCCACCGGTAAACACGAACACTTCCAGGGCCATCACGCCGACACCGACCAGCGCCGCGCCGGCGATGATGCCGGCACAGATCGACTCCTGATTCTGGACGTAAACCTCGTTCATCCGCTGCTCGGGCCGGGGCCAGATCCTCCCGATGACCCAGAAGACGAACGAGCCGAAGAACATCGCCAGGCAGATCCGGAACGGGATCACGAACGCCAACCCCAGCCCCACGGCCGACAGCGGGAGCCTGTTCTTGCTCAGGGCGCGGATGATCTCGAACACGATGCCCAAGGCGGCTCCGATCACCGTCGCCCAGATGGCCGTGACGGGCAGCTCGCTCAGCCCGCGCGTCAGGAGCTCGGCCACCGCCTTCCAGACCGTCGCCGCCGGATAGGGGTACTGCTCGCTGATCAGCCCGGCCGGGTTGTTCCGCAGAAACAGCGGATAGAACACCAGCACCGAGAAGATCGCCCCGGCAAATGCACCAATCACGTGCCCGACGGCCTGCAAGCGGGGCTTGCCGCCCAGCATGTATCCCGGCTTGATGTTCTGGATCAGGTTTGAGGCACTGCCGGCGACTTCGGCACTGATGCCTGCCGTGGCGATATTGGTCGTGATGTTGCCGGGCGCGAGTCCGCCATAAACCAACTGTGTGATCTTGCCGAGCGGCCCGGTCGGCGTGATCGACGTCAAGGCGGTCGAGTTCACACCGATCAGAGCGAAGAAGAAGACCATCGGAATCGCGACAACGCCCAGCCAATACTCGACGCCAAAGAACCAGTGCGCGATGTAGACCAGATAGGCGCCCACGATCGGAACACCGATCAGCGACACCCACAAAGGCAGCTCGATGTGCCTAAGGCAATCCTTCACCCGTTGCCTACCACGGCTGAGGCCTCTAAACGCACTGATGAACATCTGGGGCTTGGCAAAGAAGGCATAGATCGAGGCGGTGGTCATCATTGCCACGCCACACCACAGCGACCAGGTCGTGATTGCCCGGAAACCGTAGACTGTAACCCCGTCGGCATTCACCCGGGCGAAGATATCGCCGTACTGGATCACGAGTGGGGCCAGGATGCCGTAGTTGACGATGGCCCCCACCAGCAGCGAGACGCCGGTGCGGATGCCCATCAGGCCGCCGGCACCGATCATGGCGATGTCCAGCTCGGGACGGATCGTGAGATCCTTGAGCGGCGTATCCATGATCTTGGGAATCCACCAACCATACCTCTCCGCCAGGCCGTAGTACCAGTCGTCGAGCAGTTCGGGCACCCCCAAGAAGCCGAGCTTGATCTTCGCCAGCCAGTCGTGCAGGATGTGCCACTGCCCGAACCTCAGCACGCCGCCGATGATGCTGAAGATCACCAGCAACTTGGCGGGCAGGACGGATTTGCCTGACTCTTCGGCGTGCAGCGTATCCATCACGACGCCGGCCGCGCGGCCTTCGGGGAACGGCATCTGCTCTTGGTTGATGAAGCGTCGTTTGAGCGGGAAGGCGAACAGTACGCCCAGCACGCTCAGTCCGATCAGCCACATGATCATCTGCCACCATGGAATCACGGTGTCGGTGATGATCATGTAGGCGGCCATGCTGGCGATGAGCGGGCCGTTCATGTAGCCGGCGTTGCAGGCGATGGATTGCAGGATGTTGCTTTCCAGGACGTGGTAGTTGCGACCCAGGCCGACTTTGCTCAGGGCCTTGAAGAACACGTACGCCAGGATGACGGCAGTGATCGCGACGCCCAGCGACCAGCCGGCCTTGGCACCGACATAGAGGTTGGTGATCGAGAGCAGCCCGCCCAGGAGGAACCCCATTACCACGGCCCGCACGGTCATCTGGGGCACGTCGCCTTGGAAGACGTTCTGCAACCACCAGCGGTCCTTCTGCTCGACGGTCATCGTCCGGATTTGTTCGTCGCTGAGGTGCTTGATCGCCATCCTGCTATCACCCTCGTCGGCTGCCGGGCCGTGCTCCGGTCGGGGATACTTCAGAACACGTCTTTCTATGACCGCGCCAGGCGAGTTAGCGTACGGGAACCGCAAACCTGAATCAAGCTGTACGCCGTTGACCGGCATAAGCAGGCGAGCGTCAGCATTGTGGCCGGCAGGACATCACATGGGGAGTGCGGGCGTCCCGCCCGCGTCGCTGACGCGCCACTGGCGGGCGGGGACGCCCGCACTACCCACGGGGCTTGACGCTTACCCGCGTGAGCAGGGTGAACACTGGGAAGCCAGCGAGTGAGAAACGTGGATAGCAGGCCGCAGCACAACCAGTGTGGGACGGGTCTCTGACCGGTTCTGGCGACCGGCTGGAAACCGGTCCCACATGTCCGGCGGGCCGTGGGGTCGGCGTTCTCCCCTTTTGCCGGCTATCCCCCTTTCGTGGCCCCCTTTCGTTGGCGGCCGGGCTACAATTACGCGCATGAGTTGGCTCACACGGGCTATCTGGCGGCGTGTCGTGGTGTTGGGGGTGCTGGTCTGTGTCTGTGCCCTGGCAACCGCCGCGCGAGGGCGGCAGACGGCTCAAGGTGCCCAGGCTTCGACCGGCGATCGGCCGCTGCTGCTACTGGTCAGCTTGGAAGATGAACCGATCACGCCCGTCACCGCCCGGTTCATTCGACGTGCCGTCCGGCAAGCCGAGAGCGACCGGGCCGAGTGCCTCCTGATCGTTTTGGACACGCCGGGCGGGCTGGTCGATTCGACGCGTACCATGGTTAAGGACATTCTGGCGAGCCAAACGCCGGTGGTCGTGTACGTGTCGCCCTCGGGCGCGCGGGCGGCGTCCGCCGGGGTGTTCATCACGTTGGCCAGCCACGTGGCGGCGATGGCGCCCGGGACGCACATCGGGGCGGCGCATCCGGTGCAGCTCGGCGGCCTGCCCATCGGCCCGCCAGAGTCACCGCAGCCCTCACCCGCCGGGGACGAGGGCGAAGAACAACCGAGCCCGGCGACTGCTCCGTCGGCCGCCCTGGAAACGAAGATCGTGAACGACACGGTCGCCTGGGCCCGGTCGCTGGCCGAACTGCGCGACCGCAACAGCGAGTGGGCCACCCAGGCCGTCACCGAGAGCATCTCGACCGTCGCCTCTGACGCGTTGGCCGAAGGCGTCATCGACCTGATGGCGGACGACCTGGACGACTTGCTCGCGCAACTGGACGGGCGTGAGGTTCCGCTGACGCGGGGAACCGTCACATTGCGCACGGCCGGGGCCATGATTCGCACGCTCGAAATGTGGTGGGGCGAGCGCGTGCTGGCAGCCATCTCCAATCCCAACATCGCGTTTCTGCTGCTCATGCTGGGATTCTACGGCATCCTCTTCGAGCTCTATACGCCGGGCTGGGGCGTGCCCGGCACGCTGGGAGTCGTGTGCCTGGTGATGGCGTTCTTCGGCCTGGCCGTGCTGCCCATCAGCTATGTCGGGTTGTTGCTGATCGCCGTGGCACTGGCCCTGTTCGTGGCCGAGGCGTTCGTGACCAGTTATGGTGCGCTGGCCGTCGGCGGCGCGGTGTGTCTGGTGCTGGGTGGGCTGATGCTGGTCGATTCGCCGGTCGGCTTCATGCGGATATCTCTGGGCCTCGTTGTTTCGATCGCCGGCGCGTCGGGCCTCATCACGGTCTTTCTTCTCAGCGGCGTGGTACGAGCGCACCGGCAACGCGTAAGCACCGGCGGAGAAGGCCTGGTCGGGACCCTGGCGTTGGCGCAAGAGGATTTTGCGCGCGTCGCGGATCAATACGCCGGTGCCGTGCTCGCTCATGGTGAGCTGTGGAAGGCCGTCAGTCCTGCGCCGGTCTCGGCGGGGCAAACCCTGGAAGTCCGAGACCGTGAAGGGTTGACGCTGGTGGTACGGATCGCGGACCGGCCGCCGATCCAGACGTCGCCGGAAGCGTCGGCGTAGCAGTTCGGGTCAAAGGAGACAACTCGTGCAATACGTAGGCATCTTCCTGGGCATCGTCGTGCTCTATTTCTTGAGCTGTATCCGCATCCTGTTCGAGTACGAGCGCGGGGTGATCTTCCGCTTGGGGCGCGTGCTCGCTAATGCCAAGGGGCCGGGGCTGATCTTCGTGTTTTGGCCGATCGACCGCATGGTGCGGGTCAGCCTGCGCATTCGGGCCGAGGACGTGCCGTTCCAGGACATGATCACACGCGACAACGTCTCCGTGAAAGTGAATGCGGTCGTGTACTACCGCGTGATCGAGCCGCTGAAATGCGTGCTGGAGGTCGAGAACTTCCGCTTCGCCACCAGCCAGCTCTCGCAGACTACGCTGCGCAGCGTGGTGGGCCAGGCCCAGTTGGACGAGCTGCTGGCCGAGCGCGACAAGATCAACCGGCAACTCCAGGAAGTGCTCGATAAGCATACCGACCCGTGGGGGATCAAGGTCTCGCTGGTCGAAGTCAAGCACGTCGATCTGCCGGAGCACATGCAGCGGGCCATGGCCAAGCAGGCCGAAAGCGAGCGTGAACGCCGGGCCAAGGTGATCCACGCCGACGGGGAGTATCAGGCGGCGAGCCGCCTGCGCGACGCGGCCGAGATCATCAAAGCTCACCCGATGGCCCTACAGATGCGCTACCTGCAAACGCTGGTTGAGCTCGGGTCTGAACACAATACCACACTGGTCTTTCCGGTCCCCATCGAGACGATCGCTTCATTCATGCAGACAAAGTCGGGTCAGCCGACGACTCCGCCCGCGGCCCCGCCCGCCGATCGGCCGACCGGTTAGGATGCAACCGCCAAGCCGCCAAGAGCGCCAAGGCCGCAGAGAGGGTTCAGCGTTCAGCCCGTAGCGGCCCGGCCCCGCACCGGCCGTCTTGTCTGGGACCGGTTTCCAACCGGTGCAGCCAATGGCCAGCGACGCGCCGAATGTAGGTAGTGCAAAGCTCCAGCTTTGCACACGTAGCGACGGGAGTGCCCCGTCCTTTCGAGGATGGTGGAGTGACCCTGCCTTTGAATGGTCCATCAGGGTGCATGACGGATTCGGCGGCGTCCAGGGGACGCTGGTATGGTGGGACCTGTCCCGAAGGGACAGGGGCGATTTGCCACGGGTGGAGCGCAGCGCAACCC
>CAZNFA010000090.1:0-11000 GCA_964572345.1 uncultured Planctomycetales bacterium | reverse complement strand
GGGCCCAAGCCAAGCCGTCACAGCGAAAGAGGGTATGATGTTTACAGCAGTGGTCAGCGACGCACCCTTCCACGCAGTGCAGCGCCCGGCGATTTATACCCGCCGGCACTACCGAACCTGCGCGCTCCTTATAACGTGCGGCACGACGCCATTAAGCGGCGCGCGAGCCGCAGCGTAATGCGACGCGTATTGCTACTCTGGCGGCTGGCCACAATAGCAATTCTGCTCGTCACCCACCTCCTCGACGGTGGCACCACTCAGGGCTGCCGTCTCGGACTCGAAGAATTCAACGCCGAGGATTCGGTAATCCGCACCCTGCCAAGGACATTCTATGTCGCGCCATGCCAGCCCAACGGCGAGCATCTGCCCGGCCTCGAGGTCTTCCGGGAACCCCAGCCCATCCGGCGAGTTAATCGGCACATCCACGACGAGGAACGTATCGTCGGTGTTGTCCCGCGGGTCCAGTGCCAGCCACATAGGGTCACCGTAAGTCTCGATCGGCTGGCCGTCGCGCAGGCGCACGGCTGCCAGGTCGAAGTACTCACACTGGGTCGGACGGTTGGGATCACTATCCGCGTGGAAATACAGCAGCAAGCGCATGGTCACGGGGTTCTGGGTAGCCTCGTCGTACCGGTTCGGAATCACGGTCTTGAACCCGACCGCCTGGGGGTAACCCCACTCATCATCCCAAACCCAAAAGGCGGGGCTGCTCTCGACGGAAGCCCAAGACGGCGGGCCTTCTTCGGGCGCAAGGTAAAACTCATCGACGAACACGCTGAAAAACTCGGGGCCCGGGTCACCCTGCTCGCCCTGTTCACCCTGCTCGCCCTGTTCGCCCTGCTCGCCCTGTTCGCCCTGTTCACCTTGTTCGCCCTGCGGACCCTGCTCGCCTTGCGGACCCTGCTCGCCTTGCGGACCCTGCTCACCTTGCGGACCTTGCTCGCCGGGCACACCGGGAGCGCCCTGCGCCGATTGGCCTGCCTCGCCTGGCTCGCCTGGCACACCTTGCTCGCCTTGCTCGCCTTGCTCACCTTGTAGCCCGGGTTGCCCCGCCGCCCCGAACGCCGCCATGAGCGCAGTCGAGCCAACGAGCATGTCACGGACCCAATCCTGCACCCACAGGGCGTTGTCCGGGGCGCAGGCGGTCGTGCCGATGACTGCAGCAACTACCACCGACAGGACCACACCTGTCACAGACTTTCTTCGCGATCGCATGAGACTCCTCCTATCTGCCCAACGGAACATGTGGCCGAGAACACGCGTACCTCTTGTACCCAGCAGTGTACCGTGGATGCATATCCCCGAGCAAGCGTCGATTGGAGGTTTCCAGGCGACGTGTCGCCTTATTCTGGATTCGCCATTTACCGGACTTTCGGGGGCCATTCTCTGCAAACCGGTCGCTCGACTGCGAGGGAGCATCGCCGGTCCGGCCTGCGAGCTGTGGTCCTCGCTGGGCGGGCCGCCTGCTCGCCGTTGGATCAGGGAGGCCAGGAGGTTGACTGGTCCTGCCCTCCCCGCCTTTCGATGTCAGCCCCGCTCAAGTGCGGCTTGCGCTTTGGACAAGAGTTCCGAGATGATCTCGGGAAACCGCGGAAGGAAGCCGGGATTACAGTCCGATACGCTCGCCGACCGCCGCCACGCGGAAACCCGCACGCTCGATCTGCCGGCATGCGGGGCTACCGGGTCGCAAAGCCGGGTTTGTGTGATTCAGGTGAATAAACCGGATCTTGGCTCGCTCGGCACGCGGGAGAGCTTCGAAGCGCTTCATGCTCTCCTCGATGAACGGATGTGGGATGTCGGCCATGCTGCGGCCCGGGATCTCGCCCTCAGCGAAGAACGTGCCGTCCAGGTAGGCGACGTCCGCCGCGGCGATGTACCTCTCGATGGGGCGGTCCCAGCGTTCCCACTTGTCGATGTCCGAGATGTACAGCACCGAACGGCTGGGCCCCGCGATGCGGAACCCGACCGTCTCAGAATACTCACCGCGATGCGGTACCAGTATCGGCGTAGCGGTCAAACGATGGTTGAGCACCACTGGCTCGTCGGCACGCATGCTGCGCAGATCGATGTTCCCGAGCCGCACCAGTTGATCCCACGGCCCATTGCTCGAAAGAAACTCGCGCATGCGCGGCATGGCGTACACCGGCACGTTCCGAGCACCGATCGCCTCCCGCCCGAGGTGTATCAGGCCGGTGTAGTGGCCGATGTGCGCGTGCGTGAGCAGAATCCCCGCGAGGCCCGGAGCGGATGAGGGCGGCATGAGTTCGTCGAGCGCGCGGAGCTGTTGGGGGAAATCCGGTGTCGCATCGAACAGCCAGCGCTCTTTGGTGGCGGGGTCGAGAACGGCGACGCAGGACACGCCGCGGCGTTGCGACGGATCGCGCCAGGCCCTGGCGCAGCACTCCCGCTGGCAGCCGGCCTGCGGATAGCCGCCATCCTGCGCGATGCCGAGCACGACCAGATAAGGTTCGGTTGGCTCGGAGATGCCCGAGCGCTGCGGCTGGGCTGTCACGGCCGTTGACGGTCCGGGATGCTCGGCAGCAAGCGTCACGCTGAGATGCATGGCCAGAAGTGCGAGCATTGCTGTTAGTCCACCTTGTATTTCCATGCTGATTCATACCTCCACTATGGCGCACTCAGCGCCGTTACGGCCTTGTAGATGCCCAACCCCGCCGCCGTGATGACAACCACCGCCCCGAGAATGTTGGCCACCAGCCCATTCGTGTGGTCGCCGAGTAGATCGCGCCGGTTCACCACGATGAGCAAGAACACCGCCACGACCGGGAGTAAAAGGCCATTTGCCGCTTGGGCGAAGACGATTGCATGGACGGGTCGGTACCCGGCCAACGCCAGAACGGTTCCGGCCACAACAATCAGCGCCCACGTTGCCCGGAACTTCCACGAGCGGAGCCCGGAACCCCAACCGAGCGCGCCCGCCGTTGCGTAGGCTGCCGCCAGGGGCGCCGTAATCGCACTGGTCAGGCCCGCGGCAAGAAACCCGGTGGCGAAGAAGGATTTGGCCGCCTTTCCAAGCAGCGGTTCAAGCTGCTCCGCCATCGCGGCGGCAGATTCGAGATTCGTGCCCAAGGGATAGCACGATGCCGCGGTCACCAGGATCGCTAGAGTAACCAGTCCGCCGAGCGCGACGGACATCCCGGTGTCGAGTCGGGCTTCGCGAAGGGCATCACGCAGTGACACCGACGCAGGCCATTTCTCTCTTACGGCACTCGCGTGCAGAAACAGGTTGTATGGCACGACGGTCGTCCCGATCAGCGCGATGACCGTAATCAGTGAGCCGGCCGGCAGCGTCGGGACGAACATCCCAGAGACGATGCCGCCCACATCCGGGCGCACGATGATCGCGGTCAGCACAAACACAACGCTCATCAACACCACCATGGCAATCAGCACGCGTTCGATGACTCGGTAAATGCCGGAGGCAAGCACGGCGGCCGCGCTGACGCCGACCGCCACGGCCCACACCCGGTGGGAGACGCCCGTGAGGGCTTCAAGCCCGAGGCCCGCCCCCGTGATGTTTCCCATCTGAAACGCGGCGTTGCCGAACGCGATGGCCGCCACAACCAGCGACGTGGCCAGCACGCGCACGGCTCGGTTGGTGAACGTGGTGCGGAGTGCCTCGCCAAGACCTTCGCGAGTCACCAGGCCGAGCCGAGCTGACATCTCCTGCAGAACGATTGTCGCCACCACGGCGAAGACCAACGCCCAGGCGACGGCGAATCCGAAACCCGCCCCCGCCCGGCTTGCGGTGGTAACGGTCCCCGGGCCGATGAACGCAGCCGTCACCAGCAGGCCGGGGCCGAACGCTCTGCGTCGAATGGTACTCATTTGAACGCGTTCTTCCTTTGTGTCACGCGACCACCATTGAGGCGCGCCGGCGGGTCAATCCGTCGGCGATCTGCTAAACTGACGACGCAGCCCAGGCCGCTCGCCATAACCACCTCCGCCTGGTGTGCTGACGCGCAGCACATCGCCCGGGCGGGCGCGAAACTGGTCTGAAGAGCCCAAGGACCTGGGCTCACCTCCCGCCGGCAGAAGCATGTTTTCTCCCGGCGCGCCGGGTTCACCGCCGGCCAGGCCGTAAGGTCGGCGCGTCCGTCGCTGAGTCAACAGCGATACATCGAGCGGCTCGAGGAATTCGATCTCCCGGAGAACGCCATCGCCGCCGCGATGCCGGCCCATGCCGCCCGAACCGCGACGGACCGTGAACCGCCGCAGCCGAACCGGGTAGCGGTCTTCCAGCACCTCCGGATCGGTCAGGCGCGTGTTGGTCATGTGGGTGTGCACGGCGTCGGCGCCGTCGAACGTCGGACCGGCTCCCCCACCGCCGGCAATCGTCTCGTAGTACCCGAAGCGCTCGTTGCCGAAGGAGAGGTTGTTCATGGTGCCCTGGCTGGCCGCGACGACGCCCAGCGCGCCGAAGATGCAGTCCACGATACGTTGGGAAGTCTCCACGTTTCCGCCCGCCACGGCGGCACAGCCGGCCGGATCGTCATGAGCCGGCGGATTCAGCAATCCCGTCGGCAGGACGATACTGAGCGGAGCCAGCACACCCGCATTCAGCGGAATGTCCTCGTCGATCAGGCAGCGGAAGCAATAGAGCACGGCGCTGGCGACGATCGCGGGCGTGGCGTTCAGATTCTCCGGATGGACCGGCCCCGTACCGGTGAAGTCGATCAGCGCCTCATCACCGGTAATCGAGATCGCGACCGCGATTGGTGAACCATCATCCAGACAATCCACGAAGCGATAATGGCCGTCGGGCAGTCGCCGCAGCGCGTTGCGCATCTTCGTTTCCGCCGCCCGCTGAATGTGTTCCATGTAAGCCCGCACCATCGGCAACCCGAAACGGGCAACCATGTGCTCGAGCAGCCGGACACCACACTGGTTGGCGGCGACCTGCGCGTGAATGTCCGCGAGATTATGTTGGAGGGCACGCGAAGGGTACGGGCCCGCGCGCAGCACGCGCTGCAGCTCATCGTCCTGGATTCGCACGCTGCGGACCGTTGGCCCCTCCAGCCCCGCGCCGCCGTCCTGCCGGACCACCAGCGGCATCAACGGAATGCGTACCCCTTCTTCCGCGAGGCTGCGGCTCCGCGGTGGCATCGAGCCGGGCACCACGCCGCCGATCTCGGCGTGGTGCGCGCGGCTGGCCGCGTAGAACAAGACCGCGCGTCCCTGCTCGTCGAACACCGGGGTGATTACAGTCACGTCAGGCAGGTGGCTGCCACCGCGGTACGGATCGTTGGTAACATAGACCTCGCCAGGCCGAAGCGCCGGCTGGCCGTCCGCCCGCCGCCGGTCCTCGATCATGCACGTGACGCATTGGCCCATCGCGCCGATGTGCACGGGGATGTGCGGTGCGTGCGCAACCAGGCCGCCGCCAGCGTCGTAAATGGCACACGAGAAGTCCAGCCGCTCCTTGACGTTGGTGGACAGCGCCGTGCGTCGCAGCATGGCGCCCATTTGCTCCGCGATCGCGGCAAATTGGCTGTTGAACAGCTCCAGCGTGATCGGGTCGCAAGAGTAAGAGACGGAAGGACCGGAAGCCGCGGGGACGGACGCGGAGGAGCCACGCGCGGCTCGGTCGGTGAGGAGCATGTCGCCGCGGGCGGTCATCTCCGCCCGCCAGCCGGGTTCGACCACGATCGTGCCGGTTGCTTCGAGGATGATCGCTGGACCGTCGCAACAGTCACCGGGCTGCAACTGGTCTCGCCGGAAGATCGGTGTATCGTGCAGCGTGCGGTCGAAGTAAACCTGCGCGCGTCTGGCGGGGGCACGACCTCCGGCGCGCGCTGGCGGCATCGGCGTTCGGAGCTTCGGCGTCCGGCCGGCGACTTCCAAACGCGCCGTGTATACCTCGACGGCACGCTCGGGGTGTGTGAAGCCGTAGAGCTGCTGATGGCGGCGCTCGAATGCCGAGCGCCATTTACCGTCGCGCGGTTTCTCGATCGTGAGCGCCGCGTCCTGTCCCACGTAGCGCAAGTCGAGCAGCCGCCGGGCAGGCGCGATCAACTCCGCCGGGACTCCTTCCCCCTCGACTTCCAAGCGCAGCTCGGCTTCCAGCTCTGCGAAGAGCGGCTCGAGCACAGCCAACGTGGCGGCGGCGAGGGGGCGGCTGACATCCCGGGCCGCGAAGCGCGTCACATCCGCCATGCCAATCCCGAAAGCACTGAGCACGCCGGCATACGGGTGCGACAGAATTCGGGTGATCCCCAGTTCGCGTGCGATCGCGCAGGCATGTTGGCCGCCGGCCCCGCCGAAGCTAACCAACACGTGCTCCCGAGGATCGTACCCGCGTTGGACCGAGATCTTCTTGATGGCCGCAACCATGTGAGCGTTGGCGATCGAGACATATCCGGCCGCCAGCTCATAGGGGTCATATCGACGGCCGGTCGCCAGCGTGATCCGCTCGACCAGTTCGTGCAAACGCCGTTCGACCGCATCGCGGTCCAGCGGGAACGGGAAGAGATCCGGCGAGATCCGGCCGAGAAAAACGTTGACGTCTGTCAAACAGAGCGGACCGCCGCGGCCGTAACAAGCCGGCCCGGGTTCCGCCCCGGCACTGTGGGGCCCGACGACCGGCTTGACGCCGTCGAAGTCGCAGATCGAGCCGCCGCCCGCGGCGACCGTCTCGATCGCGAGCACCGGCGCGACAATGCGGATGCTATCGCCGGATGCCCGGTCCTCGATGCTCATCTCGTACCGCCGCTCGAACTGCCCGCCGTAGCGACTGACGTCGGTGCTCGTGCCGCCCATGTCGAAGCCGATGGCCTGGTCGAAGCCGGCCGACTGGGCGACGTGGGCGGCCCCGACGACGCCGGCGGCTGGCCCGGACAGAATGCTGTCCTTGGCCACGAACGCCGCCGAATCCACCAACCCGCCGGCGCTGGTCATCATTTTGAGCGCGGCCTCGGGCAAGCGGCGGTCCAGCGCCTCGAGATATGCCCCGATGACCGGTGTCAGATACGCGTTGATCACCGTCGTCTCCCCACGCGGCACGATGCGCTGCAACGGTGAGAGCTGCGACGAGACCGAGACGTGCTCGAAACCCAGCTCCCGGGCCACCTGCGCCGCGCGGCGCTCGTGCGCTCCGTTCCGGTAGCTGTTCAGCAAACACACCGCGACCGCTTCGATGCCCAGGGTGCGAAGGTGACCGAACTTGACGCGGAGCTCGTCTTCGTCGAGCTCGCGCAGCACCTCCCCGTCTTTGCCCACGCGCTCCTCGAGCTCGACGACTTCGCAGTACAAAGGGGCCGGCTTGCGGATGTGCAGATCAAACAGCCGCGGGCGTTGCTGGTAGCCGATCCGCAACACGTCACCGAGGCCGGCGGTCGTGACGAACGCCGTCGCCGCGCCGCGACGCTCCAGCAAAGCGTTCGTGCCGCGCGTCGTGCCCAGGCGGACGCGGACGGAACCAATGGGCTCGCTCAGCGGCTTGCCCATGAGCCAGCGGATGCCGATGACCGGCGCTTCCTCGCCGCATTGCAGCTCGTAGAGCCAGCCGGGCTCCGGCTCACGCTCGAGCGGTCTGCCCAGGCGCAGCCGGCCCCGCGCCGAATCGAAGCCCATGACGGGCACATCGGTATCGAGCACTTCGAAGTCGCCGCGACTGGGATTACGCTCGCCACGCGTGGCATCGGGCTCGCTTCGTTCGCGCTCTTCCGCGCACACAAGCGGCCGCAACAGCGCCAGACGCCAACCGACATAGAAATCGGCCGGATCACGACGGCGCCGCGAATCCAGCAGGCATTCGCGAGTTGAGCCGTCGCCAACACTTCCCCGGTAAGCGCCGTTGCTCAGCAGCTTGTGCGTGCGCAATGTGCCGTCCGGGCAGCGGGCGAGACAGTCAGTGAAGGTCCCACCAACATCGACCCAGAACTCCCAACAACCGTTTTCGACTGAACGAGGACTCATCACGTACATGATTATGCAGAAGAATCGCGGGGAACGCACGAGGAGCGTGCGCAACCCTGCCATCTCATACGCTCCGGTTCTGCAAACACGGAAGCCTCGGGAGTGAGTTTCCCCTGTGTGCTGGTTTCACAGGTCTTCGCCCGCTACAGGCGGGGCGAGCGCAGAGGCAGTCCTCGTCAGCGCAGGAGTAGCCGCGCCGTCGTGGTGTGGCGGATAGACTCGCGACGCCCAGTGCCGACCAGTTCGTACACGTCGAGCGTGATTCCGCGCAGCGCGATGCTGGCTGATATCCAGCCCAGTGGTGTCGAGGGACTGAACCAGTATCCTACTGCGGGCAGGTTAACGAAATGCAGGCCGTCCACTTGCCAATGACGGTAGGCATGTGTGTGTCCGAAGATGACCGCCTTGATCTGCCGCCGCGGGAGAACGACATCCAAGAACGCACTCGTGTCCTTCAGGCCGAACAGCGTCGGCTCGGGATTGTGATGCAGGCACACGATCGCGGGCACGTCTTGGGCCGCGTCCAAGCGATTAGCTAGCCAGATCAATTGACCCTCACCCAGCGCTCCGGAAAACTCGTCCACTCGCCGCAGTGAGTCCAGAAATACCCAGCGGAAACTGCCGATCACGAGGCTCGATATGCATTTCTCGTTGACCAGCCGACAGGTACGGTCTCGCCGGGATGAGATGAAGTTGTCCCGGTGATCGTGGTTGCCAAGGGTAAAGTGCATCGAAATCGGCTTCTCTCGCAGCGGCGCGATGACTTGCTCAAACGTCGCATAATCCTCCAGCTTGCCCCGCGCGAATGCCATGTCGCCGTTGAAGAGAACATGCTCAGGCGCGCCCGCGAGCACGTGTGCGACCGCCGACCGAAGGTTGCGCGCCATGTTGCACCGGCGAACCGTTTTGTCCGGCGAGCGGTGGATGTGCGTGTCTGCGAGAAACACCCAGCGCGTGTCGCGCTGCTCCCCGAGCGGGGGCTGCCTGCGGCGCGAATACAATGGTGTGCATCCGCCCAGAAGACCGGCGGCAGCGCCTGCGAGGAACCTGCGCCGTGTGAGGGGCTGTTCTGCCGTCCAATGAATCGGCATGGCCTTCCGACCTCCGTCGCGGCGCGCCGCTGTTGGCGCCGATCCCGCCGCCGCCCATCGTTGCCCCAGTCGATACGATCACCGGAGCCGACCGACCCTGGCCAGACAGCATGCTCGTATAAACCGAGCTATCCCATCTGCCGGGCTCTCGGCGACCATTCTACTCAAACCGGAGCGCCCGACGACAGGCAGACAGCACTAAAGCCTCCTCACGAGACGATGAGTGGATACTCGCCCACCGTGACGTGCTGCCCGCGTTGTTCGCGGCGGAGCAGGTGGCCTACATGTGCCGTTGGCATGTTACACCAGACCGCTCCGTGCCTGACATGACGCCCAAGCTTCGAGTGTTCGAGGAGGCCGACGCTCTGGATCGGTGGTGCATTGGTGAGCTCGATCCATCTTTCCTAAGGACGGGATCGGCCCATCGGCTGCACCAGCGCCTACCCAAGTCCAAGCTCATCATCGTCGAAGAGGCCGGCCACAGCGAAACGGAACCGCGGGTAACGCGAGCGCTTGTCGAAGCCGCGGCGGCACTCGAGTAGCCCTGTTCCCGCTGCGCCGCGCTCGGCGCGCTGCCTCTGCCTAAAGAAATAGGCGCCTGTCACTAGTTTCCTTAGTTTCTTCCAGTTTCTTCAGATTGCCGCGTAACCGAACACAAAGGCGAGCTTTTCAACAGCCCCACTGTCCCTAGTTTCTGGGGGATTTTGGCGGTTTCCAAGGGTTGGGGATATCGTCGTCCTGGCGTAGAATGCGTTCGTGGCGGGTCATTGGAACCCGCGGAAAGGAGGACGCTGTTGAGCAAGCTTTTGTAGTGGTCTCCGAGACCTTTCCATCGCCCCCGAGCCTTTACAGCGGGTGGCCTCGGAGAGGACGACCGATGATGCGAGAAGAAACGCGCTGTGGTGAAGAAGGCTCGGGAAATCGGTCGCATCCATGCCGAGCATGGAGTATGCTTTCGTTCGGTGGATTGATGCCGAGACGACCCTTGCGAATGGTCTAAATTGTGGTCTAAAAATCGTCGTGTTCGGCAATCGGCGCTGATGTAAGCCCTTATATTGGCGGAAAACAAGGCTGCGGGCGTAATTCAGTGGTAGAATGCCAGCTTCCCAAGCTGGACGTCGTGGGTTCGAATCCCATCGCCCGCTTCTTCGGTAAGTTCCTCTGACGCCGTAGGTTGCGAATCTGCGGCGTTTTCTGTTTCGACGGGATTTTGGTCGATTTCGGCAATTCGTGGCAGTTTTCGTGGCACAACACGTCCAATTCGAGGGCGGCGAGGGTGATCGAATGCCGGTTTACGGCCTGGAAATGCGGTTCGAGGTCCACGTCAGACGAATGTTTCAGCAGGAAGCTGGAAGTCGACAACCCCTCGAATCAGGCTTCTCCCGGGATGCGTCCACTGCTTGCTGAAGCGATCTTCACGTGCTGATTGCGGATGCAGTGGACTCGATGCGCACGCTAATCGTGGCGCTCGAACCTAACCGCGCCGGAGCCATCGAACTGTTCACGAAGGTCGAACGCGCCGGCAGCTATGTGTTTAGTGGGCAGGTCTTGTACTCTTGGGCTCCGCTAATTCTCCAGCGCCTTCGCGACGACCCTGCTTGGCCCCCATGGATACCGATGAAAGGCGACCCAGCGGAACCGCTCATTGCGGGTACGACCGAAACGCAACCGACAACCCAAACCGTACCTCGGGAGAACGATCAGTGAGGCACGCGATTCTCGCTAACTCCGCGCCGTCTCGGCCTTCGCGTCACCTCGGTCGTCGCTCGGCGACAGGCACAGTTACGTTCCTCAGCGTTGCCACACAGCTCGTACACGCCTGCCGGCCAGCCCTTGCAGCCAGAAGTCCCGCGAAGAGCAGTGGCTGACCGCTGGACCTTGCATGCGCGGACGAGCACCCGCATGCCCGGGAGGGTCGCGCCACTGCTTTCATGATCTTTGGCCTCGCCGGGTGTTGACCTTGGCAGCCTGGAG
>CAZNFA010000089.1:0-11739 GCA_964572345.1 uncultured Planctomycetales bacterium | reverse complement strand
AACCGTCCCGACCAACGCACACGAGCGCGCCGATGAAAGGTTCACAGGCTCTCAGCTCAGGATGACTACGAACAGTCCGCGCTAGGGACTTTTGAACCGTTCCAGAAGCAGGTCGCGGAAGGGTTCGTACGCAGCCGGGAGGGTTTCGTACGATTCCGGGCGTTCGTCAAGCCCGACCAGGCTGGGCGGGGTCTCGGGATCGACGCCGATGAGGGCCCGAATCTCCTCGGGGAACTTTGCCGGGTGCGCGGTTTCGACGGAGACCGCCAGAGGTTCAGTTTCCTCGACGCATTCACGCCAGTAGCGCTCCAGCCCGGCCCAGCCGACCGCGCCATGCGGCTCGAGGACCACGCCGTAGCGCTCGTATGCGTCCTTGATGGTCGCGCGCGTCTGGTCGTCGTCGATGCTGACGGCGTATAGATGGCGGCGCATGCGTTCGAGGTCGGGTTGCTCGCGGATGATGCCTGTCTCGTCCATCCAGCCGCCGTAGACGTCCACAAGTCGGGCGAGATTGGACGGGTGGCCGACGTTCATGGCACTGGAGATGCAGACGCGCGAGGGGACGACCTTTTGGTAGCGGCCAGTGCGCAGGAAGATGGGCACCTCATCATTGGCGTTGGTGGCGATCAGCAGCCGCTCGATCGGCAGGCCCATCCGCCAAGCGATGATCGCTCCCATCATGTCCCCGAAGTTGCCGGACGGCACGCAGACCACGATCGGCTCTCCGGCGGCGACGTTTGCCAAGTTGACGTAGGCGTAGACGTAATACACCGCTTGCGGCAACAGCCGGCCGATGTTGATCGAGTTGGCCGACGTCAGGCGGATCGCGCGAAGGTTGGGGTCGGCGAACGCCCGCTTGACCATCGCCTGGCAGTCGTCGAACTGGCCGTCTACGGCGATCGTCGTCACGTTGCCGCCGATCGTCGTCATCTGTCTGCGCTGGCGGTCGGAGACTTCCGCCGGCGGAAACAGCACGACCACGCGGGCACGTTCGACGCCGTAATAGGCGTGGGCGACGGCGCTGCCGGTGTCGCCGGAGGTGGCGGTGAGGATTACAAGGTCGCCGGCCTGTTGGCGCATCAGCACGCCCATCCAGCGGGCCATCATGCGGGCGGCGAAGTCTTTGAAGGAGGCGGTCGGGCCGCGATCGAGCCGCATCAGGTGGCGCCGGCCCGTGACGTGCTCGAGCGGCACCTCATAGTCGTACGCGTCCTCGCACAGCGCCATCGACGCGGCATCGTCGATGATGCCGGTCGTGTACCGCCGTAAGACCCCGTGCGCGACTTGCGGATAGGGCTTGCCGACGAGCGCTTGCAGATCCTCGGTCAGCAGCGGCGGGTACGTTTCCGGCATGAACAGCCCGCGATCGCCGGCCTGGCCTTGCAACAGTGCCTCGGCCAGGTTTACCCGCGGCACGTTGCGGTTCGTGCTGTAGAAACGAATTGGTTCGGGCATATTCCGCTTTTCGGTCGCAAGTCCCGTAGGGACGGTCTGCGAGTAGCCCGGCACGCTAGTGCCGGGTCTCTGGACGTATCCGATTTCAAGCGAGTCCCGAAGGGACGAATGAGCCTCAGCCGTCCCTGCGGGACTATGTTATCCTGGTCCCGTCCCGATACCCAGCGTTTCACGCTGGGCTACTCTCAATTGTCCCTTCGGGACAGAGTGCGTAGCAGCCCGCACGACCGTCGCCGCTGGACCGCCCCGGCCGGGATCGCGACTGTGGCGGAGACCAGACACGGCCATGCGCGCCCAAGCCCGTCGGGCAGCACAGGCCGCGATAGATCCTCCAGCTTCTGAGGGGGACACGAAAACAGCGCGGCACGCCGGTACCGGGGTGCGGAACTGACGGCTGATAACCCTGGGGGGCGTTGCCGGGCCGCCCCCCGATTGTGTATGCTGGTGGTACAGGGGAACGGCGACGCCTCAACTGGAGGAAAGACCCGATGTTCGGCGGCGAAGAAGTTGAAATCACCCCGGGAATGCAGCGCTACATCGACCGCAACAACGAATACCTCGCCCGGCGGGCCAAGTACATCCGCGAAGTCGTCAAAGGCTGGAAGTTCGACACGATCGCGGTGCACGGGCTGTACAGCGTCGAGGACGCCATCGAGGATTACCAGGGCGCGATCATCGAGCCGATCTTCATGAGTGCCTCGCAGGCCTACCGCGACTCGGATGAGCTGGCCGCCGCGCTGGCCTACCTCATCCCGACCTGGTGCTACTCGCGGATCGCCAACCCGTCCACGTACTACTATGAGTGGACGCTGGCGCTACTGGAGGGCTACGGCTTCGACGGGGAGACGTCATGCTGCTCGACCTCGTCCGGGATGGCGGCGATCATGACCGCCTGCCAGCCGTTCCTGGTGCACAAGAGGCACCACGTGCACGAGCCGCGGAACTTCTTGGCGACCGCACAGTGCTATGGCGGCACCTTCCAGCAATTCAACGTGCGGCTGAAAGAAGAGCGCGATATCGATTGCCGCTGGATCGAGGACCCGACCAACCTCGACGAATGGGCCTCGAGGATCGACGAGAACACGCGGTTTCTCTACGGCGAGCTGCCCAGCAACCCGCAACAGGGCTTCTTCGACGTCGAGGCTGTGGCCGATCTGGCCCACAGCCATGATCTGCCGCTGATCTGCGATTCCACCGTTGCCACGCCCGCGTTGCTGCGCCCGATCTGTCACGGGGCGGATATCGTCGTGCAGTCCGCTACGAAGACGCTCACCAGCAGTGGTTTCGGCATTGCCGGCGCGCTGATCGCGCGCAAGGGCCTGGTCTGCAACATCGACAACGAGGACCTCAAGCAGGACTTCGCGCTGTATGTAAAGTATCTGCCGAACCGGGATTACGGTCCGAACCTGCACCCGATGCAGGCGATCATGACGCTGAACGACGTACGCACGCTACGCTCCAAGATGGACCTGATGAGCCGCAACACGATGAAGGTGGCCGAGTTTCTCCAGGGCCACCCGGCGATCGAGCGCGTCGAGTACCTGGGGTTGCCCGACCACCCGCTGCACGAGCTGGCCAGCAAGTACATGTGGCTGGTCGATGCCGAACATGATGAGCAGTACAACCGGCCGGTGAACCGCTACGGGCACCTGATGTCGTTCTGTGTCAAGGGTGGCCCCCAACAGGCCCGCAAGTTCTTCGACGGCCTACAACGCATCTGGCGAGCGACCGACCTGGGCCGCATCAAGAGTGTGGCGACCATCCCGGCCATCTCGACCCATCAGCAACAAGGCGAGTACGGTCGCTGCCTGGCCAACGTCCCACCTGACCTGGTCCGCCTCTGCGTCGGCGCCGAGCACCCGGACGACATCATCGCCGACCTGGACCAGGCGCTGAGCAAGGTGAACTCCAAGACCACCGTCGCCACCAGCGGGCCGGTACGCGTGTCATAGTATCTAATGAGGGCCCCGGCAGCGTCATGGTCGCCTTGCCCGTCCACCTGAGCGTTGCTAGCACTTTGGCATCTCCGAGGAGCGCGGCCAACGGGCAGTGTTTGGGAGCCACCCCAGTGGGCCATAGTGATTTTGCAAGGAAACCGATCCCGGATGACCTCGACTGGTCGAATTGCCTCGACTGCGAAGGCGAGTTCGACTTGGACGAGATTCGAACACTTGCAACACCACGCTGGGGCGTCAAAATCGAATCCCACGAACATCGACTGGGGCGCTGGATCTTCTTGCGGCGCCTGCGGGAAGCGCTGCGCAGGCTGAGCCGTCAGGAAGAGGCCACCGACATCGGGAACCCGTTAGCCGCGATACTCGCACTGCTGGTCTGGCAATCGCGGATGGACCGCGCGGCGCACTTCGAGGTCTTCGCCGACGAGGAACGCTTGACCTATACCATCGCCGGAGACCAGTATGAGATGGTCGCCGCGCCGCGTTTTGTGCAGCAGGAGCTGTGCTGGATTCTGTGCAAGCTCGCGCGCGTCCGAGAGCCCGGGAGGACAGGCCAGATCCTGCTCGGCCAGCACGAGCCGGTACCGATGTTGGAAGTCACCCGCCTCGACAGTGAGCCCCACCGGCGGGTCAGAGTTAGTTTCCCCGCCCCGAGCACACACGCGTTCCGAGGAGCTGCGAGATCCTGACCGGCTTAAGCCGGTCGGGATGTGCCGCCGACTTTAGTCGGTGATGGTCGGGACGGCGCTCCACTTTCCGCCTGCTTCCCCGATTTCGGGCAAGCCGGAGGATATCGGAGGAGAACACTCGCGGCCACTGATCCACCGACTGAAGTCGGTGGCAAGCGCCAGCCGGCTGAAGCCGGCGACAAGACAAGTGTGCCCCCCAAGGCACAGTTTCCGCCCGGGAGCGCCCGGCCACTCAGTTCTCCGGCACCGGGCTCGGGGTAATCGGAGGTCCGACGTTCCCCGCCGGCTACTACGATGCCAGTTCGCGTTCGTCGCTGCCGGCGGGGGTATCCTAGCGGGGGCGCTCGTCAGGTTTGCCGGCTGAGCGGCAAAGACCATCAAGGCTGCACTTCGGGGAGCGCGGGTCAACGGCGTGTGCAGCCAAGCGTACCGTGGCCTGGCGTGCTTTGGCTGTTTCCCTCGTCCGCCCAGGGTGCGGCGAAGCTCGCTAACTCGGGCTGACAGCGGTGGTTACGGCTTTTCCTCTGGCGCCGGCGGCCGCGGAGCAACTTCTCTCAAAAAAGCGCTTGCGTTATCGGCCCGGATCGCGCACACTAACGCGTGTGGTGCAGGAGGAATGCCTGCCTGTGCGCTCGTGCTGTGCAGGCTGATGGCAGAAACATGCCGCAGGAAAGAGGAGAGACTATGAATAGAATCAAAATGGTTGTCATTGGGTTCGCCGCAGTCATGGCGCTCAATGCCATGGCTGTGGCCAGTGTGACGTTCCATCAGGACGTGTCAGAGATCGGCGTCCTGCTGGGTGACGCGACGTTCGACGACCTGCAGACGTATGATCCGCTTCAGAACTATCAGGAAGACGGATTAACGCTGGACGTTGACGACTTCGCGTTTGTGTATACCCCGCCCGGCTTCGACCCGGCGTGGGGACCGCCCTACTACCCCAACGGGGGCTGTAACGACGACGACGTCATCACACGGACCGACGGGCTGGACTTCGAAGTCCTGGAGATGAACGTCTCGCACGGCTTCGGCGGGCTGGATATCTACGTCTGGGCGCGGGCCTACCTCGACGACGCGATGGTGACTGATTTTGACATTGACGTGCAAGGCGGCACGTTGATTGGCTTCACCGGAGTGTTCGACGAGCTCCGCATCTCGGCGTACTCGGACGCCGCGACGCGCGATCTGCACATCCCGGACTCGTTCCAGGCGATCGCGCTGGACAACGTGGCGTTTGGCTATATTCCCGAGCCGGGAACGCTGGCGCTGTTAGGACTTGGCGTGTTCCTGGTTCGCCGCCGCTAACTCCCTCCGGTACCACAAGCTTAACCCTGGCCTCCGCTGTTCACGCGGGGGCCTTTTTTTGCGCGCCGAGACCGGCAGCGGCGCAAGGGCCGCCGCGGGGAAGTATCAGCCCGGGATTCCAGCCGCAATGAGATGCCCGATCAGCGAGCAAGCTGCGGCGACGGCCCGACCGGTCGGCACATGAGATAGCAGCGGAATCCAACCCACGGATGGACCCACGTGCCGACGAGCCCGACGCCAAAAACACCCTGCGCGAGCCGGATATACGGTACGGTTGATCAGCCGACCAACGCCGGCCTGATCCAAGCGCGGTGTCCCGAATGCGGCTGGCTGTTCCGCCCTGAAAAGCTGGGCATGACCTTAACACCTTTGCGCGACGTGATCGGTTCGGAGTTGAGTAACTGACCACGAGCTGAAGTTGGCGGCGAGGGGAGGTCGGCTGAAGCCGGCAACAATCAGCGCCATCGATGACAAGCGCGTAACGCGGCCGTCGGCTCCTAAGCCGCTCGCTGCGCAGGTGGGACTCGTTTAAGAGGCCAGTTCGCGTTCGAGGATGGTCTTGGCCTTGTCCTGGTCCTCGTCGGAGTCGAAGGCGATGTTGGTGACGCATTGGCCGCCGATAGCGGCGGCCCAGTAGCCGCGCAGATTGATGCCGGCCGTGGCCAAAGCGGTCGTGATGCGTGCCCCGAAGCCAGGGACGTTGGGGCCTTGGATGCGAAGCGTCTGCATAGTGCCCTCTTTGCCCAGGCCGGCCTGCTCGGCGAGTTCGATCTCCTCCAGCGTGCGCAGCGGCGAAACGAACATCAGCGCCCAGCCGGACTGATCACGCCGGGAGACGATCATCTCCAGGTCGAGGCCGCCCTCGGCCAGGGCCCGCAGTTTCTCCGCCAGCGCGTCGGGCCGATCCTTGATCGCGCTGCCACACACATATTCTTTGGTAATCCGGTAAGCCATGTTGCCTTCTCCTGAAAGCTGTGTGCCCCGTTTCGCTCCGGTTACCCGCCCCGCCGCAATCATAACCAGTTCAGCTACGAAAGAACAGCTTTATCAAGCGATGCCCCGGGTCAACCATGAGCCCGGCGGCAACCGCTTCAGCTTCCGAGAACGGCCGCCGCTCCACTGCCTCGACGGCGTGCCCCGCGAAACAAAACGGCGGCGGGGTGGCGTCGTGGGCCGTCGTCGTGCATGGTGTCGGATGGTCCGGCGCAATGAGCATCCTCCACTCGTCGTGCCGGCGGAGTGCCTCCAACAACGGACCGACGATCAGCTCGTCTATCCGCTCCAAGGCCTTGATCTTCTCGTCCGCGTCACCGAGATGACCGGCTTCATCCGGGGCTTCGACGTGGACCACGACCAGATCGTGCTCGTCGAGCGCGTGAACCGCCGCCGCGCCTTTGGCAGTATAGTTCGTGTCGATGTAGCCCGTCGCGCCGGGTACCTCGATGAGCTTCATGCCCATGGAGACCGCCAGCCCGCGCACGAGGTCCACGCCGGTGATGACGACTCCGGCCACGCCGAAGCGCTCGGCGAACGGCTCCAGCTTGGTTGGGCGTCCTTGCCCCCACAGCCAGATGTCGGTCACCGGTGCCCGACCCTGCTCGCGGCGGACACGATTCACCTCGTGGTCTCTGATCATCTCATTGGCCCGAACCATAATGTCCCGCACACGCTCCTGTCCGGTTCCGCGCGGCAGGTGCTCGAGGACAGGCCGGTCTGGGATGTCGTGCGGCGGCGCGCAATCAAGCCGCATATCGCTCGCACCGGCGAGGACCATGAGGTTGCGGTATGACACGCCGCTATGAAACCGGCATCCCTGTAGGGCGGGCTCCGCCCGCCGAGCCAACCCATTGAGATCGTCGATGAGCCGGTTGGCCTCGTCTTGGGCGATGTGGTCGGCCGTGAAGTCCTTCATCAAACCGTCTTGGATCGTGACGAAGTTGCAGCGGAAGATGAGCTCATCCGGGCCAACGGTCAGTCCACGCGCGGCGGCCTCGATCGGGGCGCGACCGGAGTAGCACGTGTGCGGGTCGTAGCCGAGCAGCGAGAGCGTGGCCACGTCGGTTCCCGGTGTGAAGCCAGCCGGGACTGTGACCACCCGCCCCAGCCGGCCGTGCAGCGCGACCCAATCCATATTCGGGATGTTGGCAGCCGCGAGCGGCGTGCGGCGGTCGAGCTGTGGCAGCGGCTCATCCGCGGCACCATCCGGCAGAACGATCGCGTATTTCATGGTGCGTGCGTCCTCTTCGTCGTGTCCCTTCATCTTATGGGGCGACGGCCAGCCCTTGTAGCGCCGTTTCTACTCGAAGGGTTTCGCGCCAAGTGTAGCGGACGACGGCTCGTCGGCCGACGGCCTGCGAGCCGCAGGCCGCTACGCGAGACTCGCCGACCGGAAGCGGCGCTACGGGCCTGTTCATTCAGGGGCGGGTTTGTGTTTCCGGCAAACTGCCGGTTCAGGCGGGGCGTCACGAACTCGTGAAGTCGCACGAGGGGGCGCCGCAGGGTGGGGTGGCCTTGGCGCTGCGGCCCACCGCCGGAGCGCTCAGGAGACGCTCGACCTTCTTGTGGGCGCACTTGGGGCAGGGAGCGCACTGCCCCACGCGCTGAACCAGCTCCTCGTATTCATGCCCGCATTTGCGGCAGCGGAAGGCGTAAATCGGCATCCGGCCTCTCCGACGTCCGAACCGTGCAAGCGATTGCTATGGGACGCATTATAGCAGAGTGGTGGGCGATGCCCACCCTACCTTCCTACCTTCCCTTGGCGAAGAACGCCTTGATGCTGTCGTAGATGTCGTCCTTGGTGTTGACGCGGCTGGTCACCATGTTCTCGGCCTCGGCGAGCTGCTCGCGCAGGACGTTGATGAAGTTGCCGCTGCCGTACGCGCTGGCAACCTGGCAGTAGCCGAACTGGTTCGAGCGCGGCAGCAAATCGTCCTTGAGCACCTGGCAACAGGCGCGCGAGTCGGATTCGGAAGAATTGTCTCCGTCGGAAAAGTGGAATAGATAGGTATTCCATTCGTCCGGGTTGTAGTGTCGGTCCAGCAACTCCTTGCAGCACTTGAAGGCGCTGGAGATCTTGGTGCCGCCGTCCTCACGCAGGTGGAAGAACGTCTCGCGGTCCACTTCCTTGGCGTGCACGTCGTGCACGACGTAGCGGCTTTCGATGCCCTCATAGTTGCGGCGCAGCCAGGCGTCGATCCAGAACGCCTCGAGACGAACGAGCTCCTTCTGCTCGTGTCCCATCGAGCCGGAGACGTCCATCATGTAGACGATGACCGCGTTGGAATGCGGCTTCTTGACCGGCTTCCAACTACGGTAGAGCTTGTCGCGGCGCTCGAAGACGATCCGCGGGTTGTTCGGGTCGTACACGCCCGACATGATCATACGCCGCAGCGCCCGACGGAACGTGCGCTTGAAGTGGCGCAGCGACTCGGGGCCGGTCTGGCGAACGCTACTGTAGCGATCCTTGATCGTGGTAATACTGTGCTTGCCCTTGGGCTCGATGCGCGGCAGTTGTAGCTCTTCGCCGAGGATGTCGGCGAGCTCGTCCAGGCTGACCTCGACCTCGAGGATGTGGCGGCCGGGCTCGGTTCCGCCGGGCCCGACGGCCCCTTCGCCGTCCACGGGTTGGCCGGGCTGCCCCTCGCCCTGTCCGACGCCGGCGTCGTTGTTATCGCCGTAGCGAAAATGCGGCAGGTCTATCCCGCGTACGGGGATGCTGATGAGATGCTTGCCTTCCTTGCCGAGCAATTCACCGCGGGTGAGGAACTTGCGCAGATCCTCCCGGATTCGTCCCTTGACGATCTGGCGGAAGCGCTGATGGTCTTTGTTGACTCGCGACACCATGGCTCAGTAAGAAACCGGCACTGGGCGGTCAATCCCGTCAAACAAGTAGGCAACAAGGCAACAAGGCAACGAGGCAACGAGGCAACCAGGTAACCAGGCGACGAGGCAACAAGGCAACAAGGCAACAAGGCAACAAGGCAACAAGGCGAGGAGACAAAAGACTTCCTGCCGAGCTCAAACCCCGTGTCTCGCGCATCGCTCTATCTCCACTAGCTCGCGGAATGCCGCGAACACTTCTACGACGCGATACTGCCGACGCCGCTCCAGCATCATGGACTGGAACGCCGCGATCCGTTCCTCACGCGGCAGCTCCTTCAGGTCCTCGACGGCCACACCGTGGGGCACCTCCTCGCCCTTCAGCTCATTGCACTTGTAACAGGCCAAGGCGATGTTCTCCTCGAATACCACGTCGATCGGTACGCCGTTCTTCTCGTGCTCGCCGCCATGTTTCTTCGGGATGACGTGGTCCCACTCGCTATCCGAGAATGCCTCCACCGAGGCGACAACGTCCGTGCCGCAGTACTCGCAGTAACCCCGGGCACGACGCATTGCGTTGATCTGGTGATCCTTCCAGGGCTTCTGAATTCCCTTAAGGAAACCCACAAGCTCCTTGCCGCGTGGACTGTCGGAAATGGGGGCGCATCGGGATGCCATCATCCTTCTCCGTGCGATGCGCTATTGCGGACGGCGCGAATCAGTCCGCAGAGGATGCGGTCCACTTCGCGCAAGAGGTCCATGGCGGGTCCGGCCTTGTCAGAATCGGTAAAACCGAGCCGGGTCGAGAGGATCATCTGCGTCTCAAGCTCGCACAGCGACCCGAGTGCGATGTTCAGAAAGCGAAGATAATCCCCCTTTCTTCGCCGGCCGTATCCCTCTGCGATGTTGGACGGAACCGAGACCGCCGCCCGGCGCATCTGTGCTGTCAGACCGAAACACTCCTCGGCCGGGTGATCCTTCGAGATCGCGTAGACCTGCTGGCAGAGCTCCATCGACTTCTGCCAAGCGATCAGATCCCGGAATGACCGAATCTCTGACGCCACCGCGGCCTCTCGCCTCAGTGCCTTGTTGCCTTGTTGCCTCGTTGCCTTGTTGCCTTGTTGCCTTCTTGTCTCGTTGCCTTGTTGCCTTGTTGCCTCGTTGCCTCGTTGCCTTGTTGCCTTGTTGCCTTCTTGTCTCGTTGCCTCGTTGCCTTGTTGCCTAGTTGCCTACTCCGTCTGTTTGGCATCGCCGCGGGCGAAGATGCTGGCGACGTAGTTGAGTACGTCGGTCGCGCTGGTCTCGTTGTAGCCGAAGAACTTGATCAGCCGCTGTTTGACGACGTCGATCTTGGCCTGGGTCTCGTCGTCCACTACGCCGGAGACGACGTTCTTCAGCTTGATCGTGTCGCGCGAATCCTCGAAGAGCTTGAGCTCCAGGGCCTTGTGCAGCCGGGCGTTGGTGTGGTAGTCGAACTTCTTGCCGTCCAGGGCCAACGCACCGATGTAGTTCATGATCTCCTGACGAAAATCGTCCTTGCGGCTCTCGGGGATGTCGATCTTCTCCTCGATCGAGCGCATGAGGCGCTCATCCGGCTCCTCGTCGCGGCCGGTGTACTTGTTGCGGACCTTCTCGTGCTGGGTGTAGGCGCGCACGTTCTCGATGTAGTTGGTGCACAGGCGCATGATGGCGTCCTCGTCGGCGGAGATGGCGCGCTGCACTTCGCCCTTGAGGATGTCCTCGTACTCCTCGCGCACCACGCTGAGCAGCTCCTTGCAGCGTTTCTTCTGTTCCTCGTCGGTGATCAGCGAGTGGTGTGACAACCCGTTTTCCAGTTCGTTCATCACCATGAACGGGTTGATGCCCCGGTCAGCCTGGGCCTGCTCGCCGACCAAGGCGTTTGAGATCTTGTCCTGGATGTAGCGCGGGCTGATCCCCTGCATGCCCTCGCGCGGCCCCTCCTCGCGCAGCTCCTTGACCGAGTCCTCGGTGAAGCCCGGGATGTTGCGCCCGTCGTAGAGCTTGAGCTTCTGCATCAGGGTCAGGCCGGCCTTCTTCGGTTCGTCCAGGCGAGTCAGCACCGCCCACATCGCCGCGGTCTCGATCGTATGCGGGGCGATGTGGATGCCCTTGACCTTATCTTTGCCGAAGTCCTTTTCGTAGATCTTGATCTCGTCGGAGAGCCGAGTGTTGTAGGGGATGTCGATCTTGATGGTGCGGTCGCGGAAGGCCTCCATCAGCTCGTTCGACTGGAGTTTCTTGTACTCGGGCTCGTTGGTGTGCCCGATGATGACCTCGTCGATGTCGGTCTGGGCGAACTTCTTGGGCTTGATGGTGTGCTCCTGCGTCGCGCCCAGCAGGTCGTACAAGAAGGCCACGTCCAGCTTCAAGAGCTCGATGAACTCGCACAAGCCGCGGTTGGAGATGTTCAGCTCGCCGTCGAAGTTGAAGGCGCGCGGGTCCGAGTCGGACCCGTACTCGGCGATCTTGCGGTAGTTGATGTCGCCGGTCAGCTC
>CAZNFA010000088.1:0-11913 GCA_964572345.1 uncultured Planctomycetales bacterium | reverse complement strand
GGGCGCTTTGCCACGGGTGGAGCGCAGCGCAACCCGTGGACACGGTCCGCCCCCCGACAAATCTCCGCCCCGAAGGGGCGGTGGCGCTTTGCCACGGGTGGAGCGCAGCGCAACCCGTGGACACGGTCCACGCCCGAACAAGTCTCCGCCCTGAAGGGGCGGCGGATGAAGCGCTCAGTCCTGCAGATACCGCTGGTCGTACTCGATCCGGTGTGCGTCAAGCAGCGCCTTCAACTCCTCCACGAATCCCCGCTGCTGCTGGTGGGCCGCCTGATTCTGGACATAGCGCCGCACCGTCTCGAATTGCGACGGGCTCACAGTGAACGCCGCGTAACCTTCCTGCCACGCGAATCCGCGCATCGCCGGAAACTCCGCGTGCAACCAGCGCGACGAGTTCGCCTTCAGCCGGCGCATGAGCGTTGACAGTGCTTCATCGGTGCGCCACTGGATCAGCAGATGGACGTGATCCGCAACCCCGCCGATCTCATGCGCCCGGCCACGCTCGCCGCGGACGATCCCGCCGAGATAGTCGTATAGGCGCGCCTGTAACTCGGGCGCAATCAGGTTGGCGCGGTGCTTGGTGCTGAAGACGACGTGATACAGCAATCGTGTGAAGGTGCCCGGCATGGATGTCTCCCCCGCCCCTGCGGGGCGGGATGATGACTCGGCACGCGTCCTATCCACGGGTTGCGCTACGCTCCACCCGCGGCTATGCGCCTGCGCCCCTGCGGGGCAAGACAGCGACCACCCCGGTGATTTCGTCAGGCACCCCGCTTGGACCTCGCCCGCGCCGCCGGTATCATTCCCTCTCGACTGAAGCGAGTGGAATGTCTCCCATCCCTCCGCGCGGAAAGGACTGACTGATGAACAGACAACGTCTTTTCGTGGGTAGCTGCTTCGCCCTGGTCGCCACCTCAGTTTGCTTCGGCGTGGTCGGCGCGATCATGGGGACGCTGAAAGAGCAGTTCATCCTGAGCAACGAGCAGGTGGGCTGGATCGGCGGGGCCGCCCTGTGGGGCTTCACGATCTCGATCTTTGTCCTCGGCCCGCTGTGCGACGTGCTCGGCATGCGTAACCTGCTGCGCTTCGCGCTGCTCTGTCATGGGCTGGGCACCCTGCTGATGATCTTCGCCACCGGTTTCTGGACACTGTTCTTCGGAGCGCTGATCCTGGCGCTGGGCAACGGCACGGTCGAAGCGGCGTGTAACCCGCTGGTCGCCACGGTTTATCCCGACCAGAAAACCAAGAAGCTCAACCAGTTCCACGTCTGGTTCCCCGGAGGCATTGTCATTGGGGCCGTCGCGTCCTTTGGGCTCGACAAGCTGGCGGCGGCGATGAACACGAGCACACTCCTGGCTTTGGAGCTGTGGCAGTTCAAGCTGGCACTGATTCTGATACCGACTGTCGTTTACGGCATCGTCTTCACTGGTCAGAAGTTCCCCGCCACCGAGCGCGTGCAGTCCGGTGTGTCGTTCGGCGGCATGATCGCAGGTACGCTGTTGCGACCGCTGTTCCTGATCCTGCTAGCATGCATGGCCATCACGGCCTCGCTCGAGCTGGGGCCAAACCGCTGGGTGCCCGCCGTCCTCGAGGCCGGCGGCATCCACGGCATTCTGGTGCTCGCCTACATCAGCGGGCTGATGGCCGTGCTGCGCTTCTTCGCCGGCCCGGTCGTTCACCGCCTGTCGCCGACGGGGATTCTGGTTGGGTCAGCGATCCTATCCGGGATCGGACTGTACTGGCTCAGCTTCGCAGAGAGCACAGCCATGGCTTTCGTGTCGGCTACGGTGTTCGCCGTGGGCGTGTGTTACTTCTGGCCGACGATGCTCGGTGTCACCTCCGAACGCGTGCCCAAGAGCGGTGCGCTGGGGCTGGCCCTGATGGGTGGAATGGGCATGCTCATCGTCGGTGTCCTCACGATACCCCAGATGGGCAAGGTCGCCGACGGATTCCTGCACGAACAGCTTGTCGAGAACAGGGACCAGACTCTGGTCGTCCTTGAAAAGGTGGCGGAGACCTACCCGCCATTGGCGGATAGCGCACCGGAGCCCTTCAAGTCCGAAATCCTGGCTGCGGTCGAGGGCACCGACGAGGCTGCCGGCGTTAGAGATGTGCTCGCCGCTGCCAGCACCGGAACTTTGCCCGCGGGTGACACCGCCAACGCCTTGCGCTACGCCATCAAGAACGCCCCCCAAGGTGAGGCAGCAGCGACGGTTGTCAAAGAGCTTGGGGGCGTGCTGAATCCCGCGGACAATTACGGTGGGCGGATGTCGTTCCGCTATGTCGCGCCGTTCGCGATCATCATCATCATCGTCTTCGGCATCATCTATCTCCGCGATCGCGCGGCCGGCGGATACAAGGCCGAGACGCTGACGACCGGCGGGGAGTCCATAACGCCCGAAAAGACCGCAGAGACGTAGACCTGGAGTGCGTCTCTGACGCACCATCTTGAAGAACAAACGGAGGATGCAACCCATGAAAGCGAGTCTAGTCTCCTGCATTGCCCTGATTGGCCTCGGGGCCCCGCTCACGTGGGCACAGCAAGAGGCCGGAAAGCCGGGCCCCAACAATCAGCTCACCGCTGCCGAACGAGCCGCCGGCTGGAAGCTGCTGTTCGATGGGAAAGCCACCAACGCTTGGCGCGGGTACCGCAAAGACGCATTCCCCGACAAGGGCTGGGTGGTCGAGGACGGCTGCCTCAAGGTGGTCGGCGGGGCGAAGGGCGGCGACATCATCACGGTTGACCAATACGCCGACTTCGAGCTCGCGCTCGAGTGGCGCGTCGCGCCGAAAGCCAACAGCGGGATCATGTACCGCGTGACCGAGAAGCACGGGGCCTCGTGGCAGACCGGGCCGGAGTACCAGCTTCTGGACGACCTGGGGCATGGTACCGCGCCGGACAACCCGCATTCCGCCGGCGGCTTGTACGATCTGTACGCGCCGAGCTCCGGCAAGGTTGTCAAGCCCGCGGGCGAGTTCAACCAGACGCGCATCATGATCAAGGACGACCGCCTGGTGCACTGGCTCAATGGCGTGAAGGTTATCGAGTGTCGGCTGGACAGCGACGACTGGAAGCAGCGGATCGCCAAGAGCAAGTTCAGCAAGTACGACGGCTTCGGCGTGCAGCCCAAGGGCCATATCGCCTTGCAGGACCACGGCAACGACATCTGGTTCCGCAACATCAAGATCCGCGACCTGTCCGCCCCGCTGCCGAACGAGGTACGCCTGTTCAACGGCAAGGACCTCACCGGCTGGACGGCCTACCTCCAGGTCCAGGCCGGCGTACAGATGGCGGATGTTTGGACGGTGAAGGACGGTGTCCTGATCTGCAAGGGGCGCCCGGCCGGCTACATCCGCACCGAGAAGGACTACACGAACTACGTCCTCAAGCTCGAGTGGCGTTTCGATCCGGCCAAAGGGGCCGGCAACAGCGGTGTATTGCTGCGCCTGATCGGGGCGGACAAGGTCTGGCCGCGCAGCGTCGAAGCTCAACTGCAAAGCGGCAATGCGGGCGACTTCTGGAACATCGACGAGTTCCCGATGAAGGTCGATCCCGCTCGCACCAAGGGCCGCAACACCAAGAAGACGCACTTCGCCGAGTACCCCATTGGCGAGTGGAACGAATACGAGATCATCGTCAACGGCGGGTCGGTGGTCCTGTATGTCAACGGCGAGAAGCTGAACGAGGCCTGGGACGTGTGGGAGACGCCGGGCAAGATCGGCCTGCAATCCGAGGGTGCGGAAATCCACTTCCGCAACATCCGCTTGTCACCGATTAAGTAACCCGTCCGTGCCGGCGTGTCGGCGGTTGTGGCTCGCTCAATCGGGGCCGCGGTACAAGAGGCCGCCGGACGCCTGGTGCAGCTCCGCGGATCGGCGGTGATGGGCTTCCGCTTCGGCGGTGCGTCCAGCCTGCTGCAAGAGCTCCGCGTGGCGCTGGTGCAGCGTCGCGTACAATGCTGCTAGCGGGACTTCGTGCCGGGTTCGTGCCGGGGAGGACGGACCTAGGCCACGAATCGTCGTCGGCTGCGTTCGCAGCGACTCATCAGAGACCCTCACCGCGCCCGCTAGGTCTCCCCGTTGTAACGCACCGTGGATCAACGGGTAGTAGTGATAACGGTACCCCCCCTCGGCGTCGGCAAACCGCACCAGGCACGAATCTTCGCCAAGCGGGCGCATCGTCCATAACGACAGGCCGCCGCACGCAATCAGCACGGTCCCCGCTGCTGCCCACCGATGGGTCAGCAGCAAATCCACGAAACGCGCCGCGGCAAAACCGGCGAAAGGCAGCACCGCGGCTGCCAGTGGCAGTCGAAATCGCGCGAACCCGAAAAAGAACACCACCACAGCCAGGTTAGCCAGCACGAGACAGTACAACGACACACGCCGCCCGAACCGCCGCAGCCCCAGCACCAGCCCCACGATCGCCAGGGGTGCGATCAGCCCGAACGACACCGGCAACGAGCGCAGCAGCGGGGAATGCAACTGGGCGTAATAGAAGTTCGCGTTGTTATAGTGCTCGAACCAGTGCCACGTCTCGGCCAGCCTGTTCCCCTGCAGCGCCAGGTAGCTCGCAAGCGACGGATGCGTCTTCAGTGTGGCGATTGTCGTGGGCAGCAGGGCGTTGTCGGTCTCACCCAGAATCCGGGCCGCGTGACGCATACCCCAGTACGGCAACTGCACGTCTTCCGCATTCGAAATCAGGAACGTCGCCGGACCGTTGCTGGCAATCGCCAATGGTGGGGCACCCGCGGCGAGATTCCTGACGACCAGGGGGCTGAATCCGACAATCACACCGCCGACGCAGGCCGCTGCGGTTTGCCCCAGTCGTCCCTTCTGTTTCCAGAACCGCACCGCCAGCAGCGCCACGGCCGCCACCACCATCAGCGCAAAGTGCACCTTCAACCACACCGATACACCGAGCGTCAGCCCTAACCACAGCCACGGCAACACCCGCCGACTCTCGCACGCGCGCTCGAGTTGGAAAACGATCAGCAGACCGGCGAAGACGATCAGCGTGACGCGCAGCAGCACGAACTCGTAGAACATCAGCGGCCCGTAGAGCAGCGCCAGCCCGGCGGCAATCACGGCGGCGAGGTCGCCGAAAAACCGCCGCGCGAGTAGGTATATGAGCAAGGTGGAGCCGACGCCCAGCGCCATCTGCCAGGCGAAGATCCAAACGACGTTCGCGCCCAGCAGCCTGTACGTAAGCGCGACCAGGTAGGGATAGAGCGGCCCCTGGTACGTCCGTCCCCCGCCGCACCACCGCTCCCACAGTCGCCGCGCCACCGCGTCCGGGTCCTCGGTCCCGACCTCGGCGCACAGTTCGGCCCAGCGGTCGGGGAAGATGCGGGCGTAGTCGGCCGCAATCTCGCGATGCCACCTGTGCAGCGGCGGCCGAACGGTCTTTGACCATACGTCTCCGCCGGCGACCGTTTGCGCCCACCTGTGAAAGGTGTTCATGTCGGTCTGATCCCACTCGTGCAGCGACACGAGCGGGCTGTTAAGCAGCTCCAGGAAGCAGAACCCGCGAAGCAGCAGCGCAGCGACCGTGATGCCCAAGACCACGCGGCGTCGCCGGCCGCGCAGCCACGCCTCGATTCGCACGTCGGCGGCCAAGTTGCTGCCCGGCGGACGAGGCGATTCTTCTTCAGCGCGCATGGCCGGAAGTATAGCGGCTGTCGTCCTTGCGGGGTCACGTTGTGACGCAGGGCCGAGATCGTACGTCGGTGGAGAGAAGTCGCGCACTGAGCCCCTCATGCTCTACGCGGAGACATGTGGCGGCGACGTGTTCGATTAAGCCGCGCGGCGGTTGTCTGAATGACCGTGTGCCCAAACGCGCCGCCCAATCAGAGCCCGAAGCGCAAGCGAGGGTTTCGGCCCCGCCCGCGCAGCCGAAACTGAACCCTCGCTTGCGCGTCGGGCTCGGTTCTTGGCGCGTGCCTGCGCACGCTGGTTTAGGCGTACGAATCCCGCTCGGGCTGCTACTCCGGCGGCGGGTTGTACTGATAATCCTGCCACGGCCAGAAGTCGAGAAGCCAGTGGGACACGTCAGGTGTCACGCACTGCCCGTCATTGGTATAGATCCTGATCTGAGCACCCGGCGTTGGATAGCAGTCCATTCGCCACGTCGGCCCACGAAGCAGGAACCAACGCCAGTTATGACCGCCCATCGGGTCAGCATAGTTCATCTCGTCGAGTTCCTCGTCGCTGAACTCGTAGAGCTCGCCCACCCGTGTCAGCCTGGCCGAGCCGTCGTAGTAGGCAACGTTGTCGGACATGAGCTCACCGTGCCAGCCGGGAATCGGGTCAGGTCCATAACCGTTCTCACCCTCGCGACTGAAACAGTAGAACAGCGGATCGCAGTAGAGGACTGTCTCTGGCATTGGGCTCGCGATAGACGAGGCCGTGTGTCCCCAGGGGCCGGACGTGAAAAAGCCGCTGGCGCTCCCGCCCCCGCCTGCCCAGGCCAGTCCGATGGTGTTGAACCGGTAGCTGTTGCCCAGCATGTCATAATGCGGGATGCCGGCGGCTGCCCTGGGCGCATCGTAGATCCATTCAGAATCCGGATACCCGCTGTCGGCCGGGCAACGGAACACGGCCGACGCCGTTGGCGCGCGCCCGAGCGCCTCCGAGAGGGACGGGTAGCACCAGCGATTCAGCGGACGCGTCCGCGTCCCCCAGTAGCCGAACGGATCCTGCAAGACCGTAACATCACCCTGTGGGGTCGGAAACGGAACAGTGGCTGTCCGGCCACCGAACGAGCGCGGCATCGCCGTTCGCCAGGCCCACTGTGGGTTGGGGAAGCCCTCGCCGTGAAACGTTCTGACCACCGTTTGATGCAGTGGGACAAGCTGTTCGCGGTAATCCTCGGCGGCGTACTGCCAGGACGCTGCCCCGATCTGCCGCAGGTTCGACAGACACACTGCCGTAGCGGTCTTCCGGCCCATGGCCTGCAATCCGGGGCCGAGGATCAGAATCACCAGCCCGGCCATCGTCACGACAACCACCAACTCCACGAGACTGAATGCGTTCTTGACTGACGTGCGTGACATGGAACCTCTCCTTTGAGCTCAACCCCAAAAACCAGGAAGTACCCCACATATCAGCCAGCTCAAGAGGCCGATTGCCCCGCGACGAGCTAGCCGTGCCACGCCCGGCCATACGCCACAGGTTGCGCCGAGCGAATTCAGCCTGCCTCATTCGGGCCCAACCGCCGGTTCTGCTCCGTTGTTTAAGACACCGGACCGACGGAAGCGGCGGAAAACACCACAGAAATCGGGCGCCGGCCGTCCAGGCCCAGGGTGCCGCAGGCATCACCCACCAGAGTTCCAAACTCGCACGCCGCGCGCGAGCCCTCTACCAGTCCCTATGACACGCGCTACTGCCTGCCAGACGTGTGCTCGGCTCAGCGGCGCGCTCGGCGGGGTAGTCCCCGCAATGAGATGCATCTCCGTCCGGTCGAGCGCAGGGAGGCGCATGGTGATCGTGCACGCCGGACTGCTGACGGCTGATAGCTGAAGGCTGACAGCCGGTTCTACTTGTCCTCTTCTGTAATCCCCATCCCGCTGCGATCAGGATACGGCGGGCGCTTGGGCGAAACGTAGGGGTTACGCTCGACCTCCTCCAACATGTGCGCGATGGCCGCGTCGAGCTGCGGGTCTTGGCCGTTGACCATCAGGGCCGGGTCATCGATGACCTCGATGTCCGGGTCCACGCCGTGGCCCTCGATGCCCCAGGTTCCGTCCAGCTCGTAGTAGGCGAATGTCGGCACCGAGACATAGGCTCCGTCAATCAGGCGCGGGTTCCCGGATAAACCTACCAGCCCACCCCACGTACGCGTGCCGATCAGCTTGCCGAGCCCAGCAATGCGGAACAGCGCCGGGAACATGTCGCCCCCGGACCCGGCCAGACCGTTGATCAACATGCACTTGGGCCCCTGGTGGGACGTTGAGGGAGTCGGCGCATCCTTGCCGTCCCGCCGCGCGAAGTAGTTGGTCGCCGGGCGGTTCAGCAGCTCGATGAAACGGTTGGGAAGCTGTCCGCCGCCGTTCCAACGCTCGTCAATAATCAGCGCCTGCTTGTCCAGTTGTCCGTAGAACTGGCGGAATAGCTCACTCTGTCCGTTGGTGCCCGTGTCGGGGACGTAGATGTAGCCCACCTTTCCGCCCGTCTTTTCCGCGACGTACGCGCGGTTCTCGTCGATCCAGTCGCGGAAACGGAGGTTGCGCTCGCTGGAGAGGAGCTTGACGAGCACGTCGCGGGCCTCGTCGTCCCGCTCGGGCTTGTCGCTAACCGTGATGGTGACGACCTTGCTGGTCAGGCCCTGGAACACCGCCCAGGGGTCTTGGCGCGTGTCCAGTGCCACGCCGTTGACCGCCAGCAGGTAGTCGCCTTCCTTCACATCGACGCCGGGCTGACTGAGTGGCCCGCGGGCGTCAGCGTCCCACGGAGCGCCCGCATAAATCTTCGCAATGCGATATGCCCCGCTGTCCAGCTCAAAGTCGCAGCCGAGCATGCCGGTGGTCACGCTGGGGCCCCGGTCAGTCGAGCCGCCCCAGTAGTACGCATGCCCGACGTTCAGCTCCGAGATCATTTCGCGAATCAGGAAGCTCACGTCCTCGCGCGAGACGCAATCGTCCAGCATCTTTCCGTAATGCTCGCGCACCGCCGCCCAGTCCACGCCATGCATGTGCGGGTCGTAGAAGAAGTCGCGGTAAATCCGCCAGGCATCGTGAAAGACCTGCTTCCACTCCGCGCGCGGCTGGAGCACGACGCGCATCCCCGAAAGCGACAGCGGCTTGTCCATCTTCTGGCTCGCTGCGGCCTTGACGATCGCCATCTTGGAACCCTGGCGGACAAGCAGTTTCTTCCCGTCGGGGGACATGACGAAGGCCCCGGTTCCGCCGATGACCGTCTTCTCCTTGCGATCGTCGTCCTCGACATCGAAGATCTTGATCGAGGTGCCGTCGCCGCCGCCCCCGCGCGACGAGCGCGTGTAGATCAGATGCCCCTTGTCATTCACGCACAGCCGGTAGAACCCGCCGCGCCCTACCGGCAGCGTGATGGCCCGGGCCTCAAACCCTTCGAGGTCGATCTCGACCTTCTCCAGCGCCTTCTCCTTCTCGTCTTCCTCTTCCTCCTCCGGGACGGTCTTGCTGGTGCGCGTTCCGCTGAATGTCGCGCTGAAGTCCACGCCGGTGACGGTGCCGGTGATCGACTCGCCCTCGATGGTTGCGGCGAGGTCGAAAGTCTCGATACCTTCCTCCGTCTCGATCTCCAGAGTGCAGCTCAGGCCGCCGCCCTCGCGGTCGTACGTGCCGCCGGTGATGCTGCCGGTGTACGGCCCGGCACTCAGCGAGCCGGTGACGGAGTCGTCACTGAGGTGTAGCGTCAAGGTGAAGGGCAGACCCTCGGGCGGGAGCGGTTCGTCGCCCTGGACGGTGCCTTCCCAGACGCCGGTGACGCCATCATCCTCTGCCTCCTGTTCTTCCTCACCCTCTTCGTCCTCTTCTTCTTCCCCCTCGTCCTCCTGGCCTTCTTCGTCGGTTTGCTCTTCGTCGGTTTCCTCGCCGGACTCCTCTTCCTCTCCCTCCTCTTCTTCCTCTTCGTCTTCCTCCTCGTCCTCTTCCCACTCCTCTTCGTCACTCTTCGGCGCGTAGGGTGATTCCACGTCAGCCCGCAACGGGGCCAACATCAGCCGGTCCGTGTTGGCGTAGATGAACGTCGCCCCGGCATCCTCGTAGATGGGGCTGCTGAACTCACGGTTGCTCGCGTAGTAGAGATACTCACCCTTGCGGTCGAACGTCGGCCACGTATCGCTGAACATTCCGCTGGTGACCTGGCACTTCTCATCCGTCTCCAGGTTGTACAGCCAGATTGCCGAAAGCTGGTTGTCGCAGCCCTTGGTGTACGCAACCCAGCGCGAGTCGTGCGACCAACTCGGCCGCGACAGCCGCCCCCACGGGTTCGTATCCACGTGCTTGAGCTCCTCGGTCTCCAGCGTATACAGCCACCCCGCCCCGCTCTTGTCGCCGAAGGCGATGTGCTTGGAGTCTGGTGACCAGATCGGGCTGTACCGATAGGTGGCTCCCTCGCTGGTAAGTTGCCTGGTCTCGCCCTTGCCGTCCGACTGCGTGATGTAGAGCTGGTACTCGCCCGTTTCGTCGGAGAAATAAGTGATCCAGCGACCATCGGGGCTCCAGGCCGGGTCGCGCTCGGCGACGCCGGGTGTCCGGGTAAGGTTACGCGGCGAGCCGTGTTTGGCCGGGACGGTCCAGATATCGCCGCGGGCTTCGATCACCGCCCGTTTGCCGGTGGACGAGATGTTCCAGTCCATGATCGACCGGCTGACGTCGATGGTCTGCTCGCGGATCTTCGGCCGATCACCGGGGATCGTCACCTCCACGACGCTCGATTTCTCGGTAGCCAGATTGAGCAGGTGGAGGTCGGCTCCGCACTGGAAGACGATCTCGCCCTGGCTATTCGGCCCGGGACCGATCGACGGCCACTTGACGTCATAGTCCTTGAAGTTGGTGACCTGGCGGTGCTTGCCGGTCTTGACGTCGTACACCCAGATGTTCTTGCGGTGCTCCGGGCCGGCATCGGAGAAGTAATACAGCTTCTCTCCATGCCACATGGGCTGCGAGTCCGTCCCGCCCCAGTTGGTGATCTTCTTCGACGTGTGCTTGCTCAGATGGAACAACCAGATGTCCGTCGCCATCCCGCCCATGTAACGCTTCCACGTACGGTCGTCGCGTGAGTGCGGCGTGTACGCGAGCCACTGTCCGTCCGGGCTCACCGCCCCATTCGCCCCGTACGGGACCGGGAGCTTCTCCGGCAGCCCACCGTCGGCCGCCACCGTGTACAACTCGGCCGCACGGGGATAACTGCCCATCCCACCGGCGTAAAAGAGTAGTCGCCCATCCGGCGTCCAATCGCAGAGGGTCTCCCGCGTGGGGTGGTGCGTAACCCGTTGCGGCACGCCCCCGGCGACGGGCATCGTGTACAGATCGGAGTTGCCGTCGTAGTTGGCCATGAACGCAATGGTCTCCCCGTCCGGGCTGAAGCGCGGAGATAGCTCCACGCCTGCCGGACTCGCCAGCGGTGTCGCCATCCCGCCCGCGCGCGGCACCAGCCACAGGTCATTCGCATACGAGAACGCGATATGCGTCGCGCCTACGTCGGGATACTTCAGCATCCGCGCACGGGGCTGCACGTCATCCGCCACCGCGACCGCCCCCAGCATCAGGGCCAGCCCGGCACCGGCGACCAGCAGTTTCGGTGAAACACGTCCAACAACCGACCTTCCGCGTGAAAGCACAGGGATTCCTCCTTCCAAGGGACTTATCTGAATAGACGGCGTTATTGGAATCTGCCGCCCCTTTCTTCGCAAGATCCGCATGGCCTCGATCAACTTACCCCCGTGGCCATCTTAGCGGCCTGCGGCTCGCAGGCCGTCGGGCACCACATTTGCTGCGGAACCGCTTAAGCGAAAATCCCACTTGTTGTGCGACGTCAGAGGGCCGCGCGCCTCAGCGATTGCAGGAAAGCCGGCTGTCGTCATACAGGTGTGCGTTGCCAACTCACGCCGACGCGATCAGGATATCGTCTTGCGGGTGCGTGGCCGTTCCGAGCCGGGCGGCCCACGGTGCCGTGCCGGGAGTCACAGAGATGCCCAAGAGGTGGACGCTGGATGAGATTCTGGAACTGGCGGGGAGTTACAAAGCCGCCTGCCTTCTCGCCGCCGCCGTCGAGCTGGACCTCTTTACCGCCCTGGCCGAAAGCCCGAAGACCGTAGAGCAAACCGCCGCCAAGCTCCGCGCGGGCCGCCGCGGAACAAGGATCCTCCTCGACGCTCTAGCCCCTGATCAAGCTTGATTTGTTCGCCTGATTTCAAAAAGCACTCGAAAT
>CAZNFA010000087.1:0-13126 GCA_964572345.1 uncultured Planctomycetales bacterium | reverse complement strand
TGGCCAACTCCCGCCACTACCCGATGCCCTCACTGCAGACGGCTGAACTCATACGGCGATTCCAAGAAACGCCCGCAATGAACGTGAGTCGTCGCAGCGCCAGGCAATCTGCCGTTCGCTGTCCAGCTTCTCGAAGTAGCCCACCATCAGCAGGCGGAAGTACACGCCGGGCACCACCGATGGCCGACCCAGCTTCGCGGCGTAGAACTTCTGGCACTGCGCTTCGCAGAAGCGATCGAAGTCCGCTTCATCCAGCACGGCGTTCAGCCGTTCGTAGAACGGGTGGCCCGGCGCTTGGCGCAACGTGTCGGTTGGAATCCAGAATCCCCCCTGCACTGCCGTTCGTCGTCGTCCCATCGCCATCGGATGAAGTCCTCCATGTACTCCATCCGTTCACCCTGAGCACCACCAGTCTACCATGCCCGTCAAGCGAGTTTTGCACCGGACTGTTAGGTTGCCGCGCATTGAGAAGCAGGGTGTCCCGAAAGAGAACATTACCGTCTGGTCCAAGAACGGCATTGAGTATTTCTACCCTGAGGACTTGGTGGCGGCGGTGTTCCATTGCGAGGCGGTAGACCTAGCGAAATGCGATTTTGAAAGCGACCCGATCGAGTTCAATGCGATCAGGAAGTCCAAGAAGGAATTGGCGCAGCTCGTTGCTGATGGCCTGACAGCAACGCATACCCTGCATCAGGAAGTTGAAGCCCTCCTGAGTCGCATTCGGACGGCCTGCAATTAGTCGCGTAGGTTGGGTCATCGACCCGACGCATCGGGAATGGAAGACTCTTCGCGTTGATCCTGCTGCACCGCTCGTTCGTGGTCGCAAAGGCCTTATTCGCACAAGGCGCCGCGCGGTCGCCGTCGGAGGGTTTTGGCATGGAGAATGCTACAACAGAGCCAGCGCTAGGTGATGCTTCGTCGGCCTTGCTCGAGGGTAGATGGGACGTGCCGGACCCCGTGCTGTACGTAGTGATATGTATCGTGTTTGCCATCATGATCAGAGCGTTTCAGTGCGCGCACAAAGCCATCGTGATGCCTCATGAGCACGGAGAGCACGGAGAGCACGGAGAGCACGGAGAGAGCCTCGCGAGCAAGAGCTGGTGGAAGAGGTTTCTGATAGCTCTCTGCGGCTTCAGATATGACGAGGTGGCGGACTACTGGTTCCCGTTCCTGATAGGATTCGCGGAGGTCGCGTTCTACCCAGTGCTGATGGTCACCGGACACTTGGAAGTCATTGGTGCGTGGTTGCTGATCAAGACAGCTGGAAGCTGGAATCTGTGGCAGAAGAGGCCGAGCGCGTACAACCGGTTCCTGGTGCTGAATTTACTCAACCTGGCGATCGCGTACTTCGCCTTGCGCCATCTTGTGAGGCTAACCTCGTAGCGCATGGGGTGGGCCGTGCCCGGCGCGACAGCCAAGGCGCGCATGGCGCGCCCTACCCGCCTGTCGAACAACACGGTCACTATTAAAGTCATAGGGCACCCACGTTTATAAGCGGGAGAACAGCGTGGCCGAGGAACGTGCTTACGAGATTCATCGGGACGTCAAGTACGGCTACAGCGCGCTGATCGACGTGCCCGCGATCATGCGGGAGTGCACGGCGGAGTGGTTCAACCAGTCACTGTGCCTGGTGAACGACTCTGTCGTCCGGCTGGCGGTCGTGCGCGGCGAGTTTCACTGGCACAAGCACGACGAGGAGGACGAGTTCTTCTTCGTCCTGTCCGGCAAGCTCCTGCTCGACACGGAGGAAGGGACGATCGAGCTCACGCCGCAGCAGGGATTCGTCGTACCGAAGGGGGCGACCCATCGCACCCGGGCCCCCGAGCGCACGGTGGTGCTGGTGTTTGAGAAGTCGTCGGTAGAGCCGACCGGCGACTGAGAGTCCTGGGGCGGACGCTACTACGGCCAGCGAGCCGCCGGCCGCTACAGGGGGGTGGGGGGTACGTTTGACCGGTTGGAAACCGGTCCCACATGATTCGGCCGGCACCCTTCGACCGCGCTCAGGGCAGGCTCAGACCGGACGCTACGTCCTGAACCTCGAACCCTCCGTCGTCTGTTCGCGGGCGAGACGCCCACACTACCCACTCCGTCCTCGGCGTCTTGGCGGTTGCATTTGGGCCCGGGGGTACCCGCCGTCAAGCGGACGCTTCGGGGCGTCTGTGAGCAAAGAAGAGCTCCTCATGATACATGATATCGTAGCCGTGCTCTTGCAGGAACAGGCAGCGGTCAAGGTCGATCACGCTTCGGCAAATGTCACTGTCGGGCGCATTGCGAGCGATGGCAATGATGGTGTCGGTGTCCATGATCTCTCGGGCCGCTTCGCTTCTCGGGTAGGCGTCCTTGGCGTAGCGGTCCGAGAAGTAATAGCCCTTCCGGCTCTGCTTGAGTTGCGCGTACCCCCAGTTCTTCAATGCAAAAAACCAGTTGACGGGGCGCGGGCGCCTTACGATATCCGTGTTGCCGCCGATATTGTCATGGCAGCAGGACCGGCAAATCAGGAAGGGGGCATTCACCGCAATCGCGTAGTCCATGCATCCGTCCGTCAGCGAACCACAGGCGCCGAAGAAGGTGACGGCTGTCGGGCGTCGCTCCAGATCCGGCTCAAAGATGCTCTCGCGCACGAATCGGTAGTTCTTCAGTTTGGGATATTTCCAGGAGCTCACGAAGCGATAGAGGCGGTCCCCGAGAGCGTCAATATCAGTACCGACCACTTCATAGGCGGGTAGCTCGTGCGCCAGCCATCTGGCATGTCTGCCTTCCACGGCGGCGGGATTGATGATGAGGCGAGCTCCAATGTCGTGCTGCGGCACATACGTGACGATGAGATGCCTCAGGTAAGCGTCTCTTTGCCCCCGGTGGTATTCCCAGGTGAGTGTGCGGCGCTTCCAGGGGCATTGGGGGAACGTTGGAAACACGCGGTCCCAGGCCTCGTGGTGCTCCCCAAGGTGAGATTGAATCGCCGACTCTTCCTGGGTGCGATCGCTGTCCGCGAAGTTTCCACGGCGGAATTCGTTCAGCAAAGACTCCAGGGGGCCCACGAAGTCCAGCTTCCGACTTGTTTCGTGGAACGCTTCGAGAGCTGGCTTGCTCATGGGCATGATCTCCGCAAGAGGCCGCGCAGGGTCCGCCGGGTGGACCATCGTCAACAGAGTGAACAACGCCGGGTGGCTGAGAGGGTCCGCATGACGGACCCTACCATTCTCGACGGCCGCGCGCGGGCGCGGGCCGCTACTTTTGTTCGCCGAGCTCCAGCACGCGCAGTTCGAGGCGCTTTATCTCGCGCTGGATGGCGTAGCGGTTCATCTGCATCCAGCCCCACAGCTTCACCAGCAGCAGCAATATCGCCAGCAGCAGAACGCCCGTGGCATAGAAGATCTGCCATTTGGTGTCGTCGGTCTGGAAAAACTCAATAATCGCCAGCACGATCAGCACAGTAAACACGATGGCCTCTACCGTGGCGACGATCGCCATCCAGCGCATTTTACCGCGGAAGATGCCGACCCACTGGCGGAAGACTCCCTCTTCCCTTTCAAGGTCGTAGGGTGCTTCCCCGTTTGCGAGTGCTTTTCTGATGTCGTCGTCGAGTGCGTTCATGACTGGTCTCCTTCCAAAATTCGCCGCAGTTGCTCGCGCGCGTGGTGCAGGCGGCTCTTGACCGTCCCGGCCGGGATGCCGAGCACGACGGCGATCTCGATAATGTTGAGATCCGCGCCGTACTTCAGCGTCAGCAGCTCCTGCCTGTCGGGCGGCAGTCGCCGCAGGGCCGCCGCCACCGCATGGCCGGGACCTTCCCGGGGCGGGTCGTCGTTAGCCCTTTGCCGCTGGGTCAGGGCAGCGGCGAGATTCCTCTGCCGGCTGGCCCGGCGACAGTGGTCCGCGCACTTGTTCCGCACGATGCGGTAGGCCCAGGTCGCGAACCAGGCCGGGTCGCTGAGCTTTCGTATTTGCCTCAGAATGGCCATCCACGTTTCCTGCACGACATCCCAGGCGGCGTCGTCGCTGCCGGTAAGCCGCCGGGCGTACCGCCACAGTCGGCGCTGCCAGCGGCGTACGAGCAGCTCGAAGGCCTCCCGGCCGCCTTCCTGGCAACGCATGACGAGTAGCTCGTCGATTACTCTCTCGCGCGCCTTGTCCATATGTTCCGCCATATAGTCGCGCACCGGCGTGTCAAGGTTCAAAGAAACTCGGCAAAATCCGCGCGGGGTGGCAGGCCGGCTTCCAGAGCAGGCATGTCGTATAATTACAGGAGCATGTAGCACCATTCAAATGTGTGTCTCCTGGGAATGGTGCGTCTGGGACCACTGCTGTAAACATCTTCCCGTAATCGGTTGCGTGTGTCATCCTGTGCGCAGGTTGGGCTTTGATCTGCGAGGAGACTGCCATGGATGGCACGACGCGACGGTTACTGGCACGGATGCCGTTGGCCGAGGCCACGCTGTGGGTGTGGCGTTGGGTGGCGGATGAGCAATTCTTGAATGACCTCTTCCAGCGCTACCGGGGTCGCGGCTACACGCGGGTCTTGACGTTCCCGATCCTGGTTCACCTGATCGGCAGCACCCCGCAAGCCAGCGTATTTCAATTCGCCTTCGGCCTGGTGTTGTACAACATCCTGCAACTGCTGCGGGCGTATCTGGCGGCGGCGCAGCAGCGGCCGCTGGAGACGATTTTGACCGAAAAGCTGTTTAGGGATGTGCGCCGGCAGTTGATCGCCTGGGCGGTGCTGCTGGGCGCGGCGCCGACGATCCAGTTCCTGAAGCAGAGTGTGCAGTGTGAGCAAGTGCGCGCGCGACTGTACGAGTTACTGGGCCCGCTGTGGCATCGCCGCTGGCTCAAGGCGCCGCGACAAAAACGCCGCGCCCGACCGCCCAGGAGCGCCCGCGGCAAACACGTGTCCGCCCACCAAATCATTCAAGCGAACCAGGCCCAAGCCAAGCCGTCACAGCGAAAGAGGGTATGATGTTTACAGCAGTGGCCTGGGGCCCCCACTCCCGAAGCGGCATAGAGTTATCGGCGGCGTTGGGAACGAGGGTGTTCAGAGGGGGCCCGGGCGGGCGAGGCAGCAGGTGACGGCGCCCGGCAGAGGTCGGGCAGCCACAAGTCGCGAACGCTACTCCTCCTCGGCGGGAGCGGTACCGGCCTTCAGGCGGATCGGGCCGCGCGCCTTCTGGGCCGCCTCGGGGTCGGCTTTCTCTTTCGGCATGCTGATGACCCGGGGGTGGGCCACGGTATCCTCGTCCGGATCGGACTCGTCCAGCCAGGACAGCACCGAGTCCTCGATGGTCTGTTGGCGTGGGACCTGGAACTTCTCTCCGCACTTCTTGCAGCGCGCAAAGCGCCCCTGCGCTTCTACCGGCAGGCGGTACTTAGCGCCGCAGTACGTGCAAGCACATTTGATCGTGTCGGCCACGAATCACCTCGTTCACGCACGTGTGCGCGTGCCTGCCCACGCCGTAATACTCAAGAGCTGACGGCGTCGGACACCTCAAATTCGAGACAACTCAATGTCGGCTGAGTACGAATTTGCGTATGAACGAGATGAGTTCAATACTCGCAAGCTAAACTGAATAACCAGAACGTGCTCAGCCCGCACGCCCTCATCTATACTTTATCGCTCCGCCCCCCCGTTTGCAACAGCAAAACTCCCGTCGGGCGAAATGGCGGCGGCCGGCCCCCGTCCGACGGTCACGGCCGGAACCACTCGCGGCAACGTTGGCAGAGGGGGTGCTGGCTGAGCTCCAGGTGGGCGTGGGCCTGACGGGCTCGGGCCAGCGGCGGGCCCGACCAGATCGCCGCCAGGGGCTCCGACCGCCAGTCACCCGCTCGCGATTGCGCGGCCACGTCCTGATCGCACAGCGGAATCGCCCCATCGGCCAGCAGGATCAGCCGAGACCATAACCGGCGACACGGCTCCCGCACGGGCGGCGCCAGGTGAAGCAGCGTGTCGGCCGGCAGGATCCCGCAATAATCGCTATAACCGCGGATGACCGCCCACCCGGTGGCCTTGATCCAGCGGTCGAAAAAGGCCTCCATCTCAGGCAGCGTGGCGGCAGAACGCGTCAGGCTGCAGGCGAGCAGCGGCTGGGGGCTGACCCGCTCCTGGCGCGCCTTCTGGATGCGCTCCACGTTGGCCAGCACGCGCTCAAAGCAATCAGCGTTGTGGACGCGGCGATAGGTCTCGGCGGTGTCGGCGTTGAGCTGGACCTCGAGGAGATCAACGCGGTGCTCGAAGAGGATGTCGAGCACGTCGTCCGATAACTCGACCAATGTCGTCGCCACGCCCAGCCCGCACACGCCGGCCGCCCGAATCCGGCCGCAGATCTCCCCAAACCGCGGGTGCAGTAGCGGGTCCCCGTGCCCGCCGAGCAGAACGAGCCGGTCGTCGTACTCGCTCAGCTCCGCCGCCACGCGTGACAGCGCCTCGCGATCCTCGACGACGCGGGTCGGGACGCGGTCGCCGCGGGGGCGGAGGGTGGTTTGTGGCAAGGGGTGGTCGGTGGTCAACTCGATTTCCAGCTCGCGCGGGAGTGGGCCGGCGCGATCCCGGCCCGCGCCGCGCAGCCAGCCACAAAGCTGCCGGGCGTCACGATCCTCGCCCAGCGCGGCGAAGGCCTCCGAGAGCAGCTCGCGCGAACGGCGGGTATCGCCCGTGAGCCGGGCCGCGGTCTGAGCCACGGTCGTGTTCACCTGGAAGCACTCCGGGCGGGTGATCAGGTCAGGCCGCGGCATCTCCGGCCGGTACGTGAGGAAGATCCCGACCATCAGCTCCTGCTCGAGCAGGTCGCCGGTGAACTCGCGACCGAGGATGATCCCGGCCAGCCCCGGCGGCGCCTGGGTGAAGACGAACTTCGCCTCGGCGGCGTGCTCCGCCTGGTGGGCGACCATGCCGCTCGCGATGTCGGGGTCGAGGGTCGGCTGGTGCCCGTCCAGACACATCAACGCTTCGCAGCCGTAGTGGTCGAGCACGCGTGCGGCGTGAAGCGGCTCCACATACTCGTCGAACCAGGTGGTCCCGAACGGGCTGCCGCGCCAGGCGTCGAGGTTCCACTTGCGCGCGGAGCGGACGAGCTGGCGTCGGGGCCGCGCACCGTCATCAACGGCGAGCACGTCGATGGTCTGCTCCAGCCCGAGCCCGCTCGCAACTGCCCGTGCTGGCTGCTCGTCGCGAGGGCGGACGACCAGACAGCGACCCGCGAGCCCCGTCACGCGCATCAGCCTCGTCAACGTGTGCTCCAGCACGCTGCGGGAGCCGATCCGCGTCGCCAGTTGCGATGGGCCGCCGAGGAACGTCTCGGCAAAGTCGGCGAAGACGGCGGCGACAATCTTCATGGCAGACGCTCTTGCAGGCGACGGACGGCGTCGGGCAGCACGCCCTCCAGATACTCGCATCCGTCGATAAACGCGTCCACGAACTCTTGGTCACGCGCCAGGCGTTGGCGCGCCGTGTCGGGCGTCTCCTGCTCGGGCTCACCCAAGCGGCGGTCGGCGGTGTGCCGGCGCAGCTCGGCGAGCTGGGAAACGTTCAACACCAACTTGTATGTCCGCTCATGCCGCTGCACGAGTGTGCGCAGCTCATCCACGCGGACCACGACGCGGTTGAACTCCTTCGGCTGCGAGACCAGTCCGACCAGCTTGGCCAGCAGGCCGCGCATCTCTACGGCGATGTCCTTTACCTCGCGCAGCTCGACGAGCCGGCTTTCCAGGGCCCCAACCGCGCGCGCCTTCCATTCGCCTGCCGCCGGCGGCCGGTCGGCGAACAGACCCGCCGGCAGCGGCCGCGTGCAGAACTTCTCGGCGGCCGCGCGCAGCGGCATCACCTCCGTCCCCGCCAGACGCATCCCGCTTTCGCCGGCGTGAATGATGCGCTGCGGCGAGGAGAGGAAGTCGGACTGGAACTGCTCGGCGTAGGTGAAAAGCTGGTTGTCGGAGTAGGTGTCGCGGCCCTGGATGTCCTTGACGACGCGGAGAATCGGGCGGTTGCGGACGATGCGCTCCCACTGCTTCATCTCGGCGGTCTGGAAGCGGCCCAGCTCCGGGTGCCAGGTTTTCTCGATGGGCATTCCCGGCGGGTAGTACAGGCCCTCGGAGTAGCACAGATCCTGGCCGACAAAAATGACCGGGTCGCATCCCAGGTGCTGCGCCAGATAGAACGCCAGATGGGCAACGGTACTGCCGGCTTTGAGGCCGGCCCGGGCGGGGCCGACTTCACGCAGGAAGTCATCGACGAACGGGTGGGACAGGACGTAGGCCCGGCCCGGGTAGAGGTCCAGCACGCCCCAGGTGGCTTTCGGCTCAGCGACCAGGATGCAATCGCCGACGTCCTCCAGGCCGCGGAAAAACTCCGCCGAAACCGCGTGATAATCAAGGCTGGTCACGAAATGCGGGGTGTGGCCCAGCGCCAGCAGGGGCTTGAAGACGGTTTGCACGGCGATCACGACTGCCCGCTCGCGGAGCTCGCCGAGCTGGTCGATGTTTCGGGCGAGTGAGGGCCCGGCGGCGACGACGATTGCCGGGAAACCGGCCGCCCGGCCCTTGAGCCGCTCGATGTCGGGACTGGCGAGATAGTCGGACAGATTGAAGAGCACGTTCTTGCAGGTAACGCGGGCGATCTTCAGCAGCGTCACCATCTGAAGCTGCGAATACGACACGAAATCGGTCAGCAGCCCGCGGACCTGCGCGTGAAAGCGCTCGTGATAGCGCTTGGCGTGCGGCAGCGTGACGAAGTGCATTCCCAGCATCAGGTCGGCGTTGCACGCGGTCAGCTTTTCGTGCAGATGAGGCTTTTCAGCCACGGTGAGGAAGATCACCCGCCCCGCACCGATCAGGCGCGAAAGGTCCACCGTGCAAAACGCCGCCTTGATCAGGCCCAGGTTGTCCTCGGCCACGATGAGCACGGGGCGCGGGAACCGTCGCTCGAGCTCCGGCAAATGGTAGCCGAGGCCCAGGCCGGCGATCACGAAAGTGGGGTTCTCGACCTGGGTGAGGCCCTCGACGAACTTGCGGGCCTCCTCGAGCGGGCGGTAGCGACTGTGTACGTAAACCGGCCGGCCGTCGTCCGCCTCGAGCCGAACCGTGGCGTGGCCGTCGCGGGCCGTCTCCAGCGGCGGGGTTTGTGCAAATGGCAGGGCGTCAATCTGTGCCGCCAGCCCGGGATCGCGGCGATAGAGCGCGCCGAGGTTGGTCAGGTAGCGCCGGACGCGCTCGTCGGAGGCCTGCTCGGAACCCGGAACGCTCGTCTCCATGTCGCAAGTTGACTCGCAATAGCGGGCCGACGTCAAGGGTCGGCCCCCCACGACGGCGGCACACGCGCCTGCTAGAATGATCGGTCGCATGACCGTTGCGAGTTCGGGCCACGTGGTACAAGGCCAGCGGAGGTTCACGGATGAAACCCGTCCGCTCGAAGCTGTGGGAACCGTCAGCGGAGCGCATCCGCGCCTCGCAGATGTACGCGTTCTTGACCCGGGTCGCGCAGCACTACCAGATGGCCCCGGAGTGGGAGACGCTGCGCCGCTGGTCAATCGAGCACAAAGACCGTTTTTGGGCCGAATTGCTGGAATTCGTGGGCGTCGAGCCGTCCAGCCCGTACCGAAGCGTAGTCAGGGGCGAAGGCATGCTCGGCACCAAGTGGTTCGACGGGATGACGCTGAACTACGCCCGGCACATGCTGCGGTTCGACGACGACCGTGACGCGATCCTGTTCGAAAACGAACTCGGCCGGTCCGCTCGCCTGACGCACCACCAACTGCGCGACGAGGTCGCGCGCTGCGCCGACGCCCTCCGGCAGGCCGGCGTCAAACCCGGTGACCGCATCGGCGGGTACCTGCCCAACACACCCGAGACCGTCATCGCCATGCTCGCCGCCGCCAGTCTCGGTGCGGCCTGGTCGTCCTGCTCGCCGGACTTCGGCGTCGGTGGCGTGCTCGATCGCTTCAGCCAGATCGAGCCGACCGTGCTGCTGGTCGCCGACGGATACACGTACGGCGGCAAACGCCTTGAAATCCTCGAGCGCGTGCGCGAGCTTCTCGGGAGGCTACTGAGCGTCAGGCGGGTCGTCGTGGTGCCCCACCTGGATGAGCGGCCGGATATCTCGGGGCTGCGATCGGCGGTGCTGTGGCGGGAATTCCTCGGGCCGGCCGAGCGGCCCGCCCCGCCGCTGCGCTTCACCGAGGTCCCCTTCGATCACCCGCTGTTCATCATGTACTCCTCTGGCACGACCGGCGTACCGAAATGCATCGTCCACGGGCACGGCGGCACGCTCCTGCAACACATGAAGGAACTCATGCTGCACACTGACCTCCGCCGCGACGAACGCATCTTCTACTTCACCACCTGCGGCTGGATGATGTGGAACTGGCTGGTGAGCTCGCTGGGCGTCGGGGCGGCGGTGGTGCTGTACGAGGGGAATCCCATGCACCCGACGCCGCGACGCTTGTGGGAGCTGGCCGGGCGGCTGAAGATCAACGTCTTCGGCACCAGCCCGAAGTACATTGCGGCCTGTCAGAAGGCCGAGCTGCGACCCGGACGCGAGCACGACCTGTCCGCCCTGCGGGCCGTCCTCTCCACCGGCTCGCCGCTCAGCGAGGACCAGTTCCGCTGGGTGTATGACGAGATCAAAGCCGACCTGCAACTGTCGTCCATCTCAGGCGGCACGGACATCATCTCGTGCTTCATCCTCGGCAACCCGCTGCTGCCGGTCTATGCGGGCGAGATCCAGTGCCGCGGATTGGCCATGGACGTGCAAGCCTGGGATGAGAACGGCCGGTCGCTAGTGGGCCAAAAGGGCGAGTTGGTCTGCTGCGCGCCCTTTCCCTCACAGCCGGTCGGCTTCTGGAACGACCCCGACGGTACCAAGTACCGCTCCGCCTACTTCGAGCACTACCCAAACACGTGTGTCTGGCGACACGGGGACTTTATCGAGATCACCGAGACCGGCGGCGTAATCGTCTACGGCCGCTCCGACGCCACGCTCAATCCCGGTGGCGTCCGCATCGGCACCGCCGAAATCTACCGCATCGTCGAGGCCCTGCCAGAGGTGCTGGACAGCATCGCCGTCGGCAAGCGCACCAACGGCGACGACGTGGAGATTGCCCTGTTCGTCGTGCTCCGCGAAGGGCTGACGCTCACGCGTGAGCTGACGAAGCAAATCCGCGACGCGATCGCCGCCGGCGCTACCAAGCGACACGCCCCGCGTCACATTCGCCAGGTCAGGGCCATCCCGCACACGATCAGCGGCAAGAAGGTCGAGCTGGCCGTGCAGCAAATCATCCACGGCGAAGACGTCACCAACCGCGACGCCCTGGCCAACCCCGAAGCGCTTGACCAGTTCAGCAACGTCCTATAGTTGAGTTGCCCACCCATCCCAGCGCGGGCGGCCAACAGAAATATCGCTGCCAGTTCGCGCCAAATCTGCGCAATGAACGACAGACCCGCAACCCGGCCGCGCATCGCCGCTGGACCCCACATATGATCCCGCGTCGTGCGGGTCGTCGCCATTCGACCTGTGTAGACGACACCGAGCGCAGGATCGACCGGCGTAATCCAGTCCCGTGTAGTCGATGCCGATCCTAAACGCGCCGGTTGGGCCAGGGAGCGCCCGAGACGACACGCCTTGGAGAGCCGGGGCCGCGCCGCGGGTTATGGCGTACGGGGGCGAGCCGTCGCTAGGCGCTTCTTCCGGCGAGTTCCTTCAGAGCGCCTCGTTCCAGACGCCCAGCGGCTTCACGGAGCGAGCAGGCTGGAAAACGTGAGCGCCGTGCAAGACGCCGTGAACGCGAAGAGCAGCAACACCGAATGCGTGCGGTACGCAGATCCTCCAATGCACTTCCCATTATGGGCAGCCATTGCCCCGTTGCTGGTCGGCTGTGCCCCACAAGGCGGGCTGCTCGACGAGGAAACACTGAGCGGGATGGGCATCGTGTCGGCCGAAGGCGGCGGCGAGACGACCGTCATAGCCGCTTCACGCGGGTCGCAACTGGAAACGATCTACCTCGACAGCAACGACCAAGCCGTGATCCTCAGCGGGCAGGTCAACGGCGAGGGTGACTACAAGATCTTCGCCTTCGGCCTGAGCCAGGCCGGTGATCGCTGGGTGATCGGGCAGGAAAGCCCGTCCGACGGCCGCATGGTTATCGCGCTGTTCGACGAGAACATGCACCTGCTGGCCCGCTCGACCAAGATGGCGTATTCGCCGCTGGCGCACATCATGCGGCACGAGTGCGCGGCCGTCTTCGTGGGCGTTGGGACGGTCCCCGGGCAGGCCGGCGGCGCCTACCGTTACCGCGTCAGCCGTTCCGTCGGTGCCGAGATTCCCCCGCCGCGGCCGCAGCTCGTCTGGCTGAACTTCGCCGGCGTCGCGAATCTGACGATCGGCGATCACGAGGGGATGACGTTCGGCCCGTTCGACGCCAGCGTCGTCGGGGAGGCCTATGCGGGCGCGACCGACGAGGTCAAGCAGGCGATCGTGGAAACGCTGCGCAGCGTCTACGCCGACTACGACGTGACCACCGTTACGTCGGACGAGACGGTCGAGCCCGCCGAGCCGCACGCGACGATCCACTTCGGCTACGACGACGAGGGCCTGCTCGGGCTGGCCGACAACGTGGACGGCTACAACGCCGATTCGGGTCAGAACGCGGTCGTGTTCGTGAAGCACTTCGCCGCGTACTGGACCATGAAACTGGACCCGCAGCAGATGGGGCAGATGATCGGCAACAGGGCCAGCCACGAGCTCGGACACCTGCTGGGGCTGCACCACACGCACCAGTCCGACAGCGTCATGGACATCGCGGCGGGCGATGCCTGGGACGTGGCCGGCGAGCGTGGCTTCCGCGTGGCCGATCTGGACCCGGAAGTCTTCCCGGTCGGGCAGTTGAACAGCCCGCGGATTCTGGCGGGCACGGTCGGCCTGCGGGCGAACTAACCTTAGACACAGACTGTGGGATCAGGACTACCATCACGCCTCTGGTCGCCCGGCGCCTCACCCCGTCGGGCGTTCCGCTCGTCCACGTGTCACGGATCGTCCATAGCCGCTTGCTTCAAACCGTGGCACGGGCAGATGAGTCTGCCCATGCCACCCAACGCCGTCAAGCAAGTCTGAGTGCATAGTATAGCTCCACGGCTTGAATGAAGG
>CAZNFA010000086.1:0-13886 GCA_964572345.1 uncultured Planctomycetales bacterium | reverse complement strand
GCGCACAGGATGACACACGCGACCGTTTACGGGAAGATGTTTACAGCAGTGGTCCGGGCCGCACCCTACGATTGGCGCACTGCTGACCCTTCGGCTGTGCTCAGGGCGGGCGACACAGTGGCACACCCTGAACGCTGAACCCTACGTCCGGCACGGAGACCGGACGCTACGTCCTGAACCCCGAACCCTCAACCCTCCGTCGCTTCGTTGCTTCGGCGCTCGCTCGGAGGAGCACCGACTGGAAGGTCCGCTGAGGGGCACGCGCGCCGGTTGGCGTACGCGCGAGAACTGGCAGATTGAAAGCGAAAACGATGACTGGTCAATGCGGCTGGGTTCTGCTCGCGTCGGGGTTTTGCGTCTCGGAAGCCTCGACCGGGCCGCGGGGCTTGAGTTCCGCGTCGGGCGGTGGAGGTGCATCCGGATCCGGCAGATCGGGCCGCAGGGCCGTGGGCTGGGCCTCCTCCTCCGCAACGCGGGCGATGTCGGACTCGCTGAGCTGTCGGCTGAACAATCGGCGGAAGGTGGCGACCTTGTTCATGTGAAAGAATGACGGCTCACCGGCCAGCGGGATGTTCTCGGCTTCGAGGCGGCGTTTCACCATGGGGATGTAGTGGTCTTTCAGCACCCAGTCGCAGGTCGGCAGCACGCGGACTAGCGTTCGGATGTAGATCGTTGAGCCGTCCCGCGATGTGCCTACGAACTCCGGCCGCTGCTTGACCGCTTCCACGCGTTCATTCAACAGGCGTCCGACGTCCGCGAGCACGGTCTTCGCCTGTTCCACATTCGCGTCCGCCGGCACCGGCGTATCGACGTAATTGTCCACGTAACCGCTCGGGAAGCGCCGCGAGGGAATGCACTTGCTGTTGGGAATGTTGAGCACCTGCCCCGACGGCGTACGCAGCACGGTGTACTTGACCTGGATGGCGAGCACGTGGCCGGAGCTGCCCTCAACCTCGATGAAGTCGCCGATGAAGTAGTGTCCACCGGCGGCGATGTCGATACCTTTGACGAAGTCGATCACCAGTTGCTGGAACATCCCGGCCAGCACCAGGCCGATCACGCCCAGCGCTCCCGCGCTCTGGCCCGGTGAGATGCCGAACTCCGTCAGGATCGTGACTAGCGCGAAGACCCACACCAGCAGTTTGGCAATGCTGCGCGTGAAATAGATGAGTGTTTGGGCGCGCTTGATGCCCGCTGTGGCGGCCTCGCGCCGCAGTCGACGTGCGACGGTGGAAAAGACGCTGGCCACCAGCCACGCGAGTAAGTTGATTCCCAGCACGACCCCGATCGTCACGGCCAGGATGCGGGCGATGTTCAGGATGTACGCGTGCTTAACCCAAAAGCGGCGATTGGCGGCTCGCAACGCTTCGGCCTCACGCCGATACTCGTCTGCAATCGTTTGCACGGCCGCGGCCTGGTCCCGGATCGCGTACGCGACCAGCCGCTGGTTGTCGATGAGTTGCTCAGCTTGTGCGAGCGCCCGGCGGAGCTGCGCCATTTGTTCGTCGCGCTGCTCCCGGGCCGGCTCAGCCTCGAGCTCGCCAAGCTGCTCAGCCAACTCGCTCTGGAGCTTTTGATACTGGCTCACTTTCGCTCGCTCGGCATCCGCCGTCGAGCGCAGGTCCCCGGCTCGCTGCTGCGGCCCACCCGCGGCCGATTCAAGTTCTTCGGCTTTCTGCGTTCGCTGCTCAGGCTTGAGCTGATCGAGCGATGCCAGCGTGGCCTCCGCCTCGTGTCGCCGCGCTTCGGCCGCTTCTTTCTCCTCGGCTGCATGCCGCAGCTCCTGGGCGTAGCGTAGTCGCAGTGCCGAAAGCTCCTTGCGTCGTTCTTCGTAAGCTTCCTCGAATTCGAGCCGTTCGAGCTTCGCCTGGGCCGCTCGTGGGAACACGGCTCGCTCGGCTTCACGCTCGGCTTGTTCCTGCTCTTCCCGGATTTCCTCCAACTTGGACTGGGCCTGCCGGGCGGTCTCGTCCGCGAGCTCCTCCTTGATCTCGGCTTCGCGTTTCTGTTCCTGCACGGCCTGCGACGTCGTCGGCTGGCTGGTCGGCTGCGTCGCGGGTTGTGTCGCGGCTTGTGCGGTGGGAACGCTCGTCGGTGGCTGTGCCTCCTGGGCCACCGTACTCGTTGCGATCAGCAAACAAATGGCTGCGACAGCTAAGTTAGCGTTCATTAAACCACCTCAAAGGTGTCACGGTCTGGTGCGTTGGCGCGGCATGGTCGGGACGACGCCCCAATGCCCGCCCTTAATGAGGAGATGTTACCCGAGCCGGGTGGGGAATCCATGCTGCCGGGTGGAGGGCTCAGAGCTCAAGGTTCGGGGGTTCCGTTCGTGGGCCGTCCCCCGAATGCAGGATTGCCGGCCCACACAGGGGACCCTGCGAAAGTCTGCGGACCGGCGTGGGCCGTTGCGAAAGCGTACGTGACGGCCAGGGCGACGGCCATCTGGCAGAGCGGGACGCCGAGCACCTCTGTGTGCTCAACACGCCCGGGGCCATGCACACCTTCTACCTCCAGCCGATCATCGAGTTCTACGCCAAGCCGAGCCTCGACGTGCGCGTACTCTCGTCCATGAACGGTGTGCTGAGTGTGGAGCGTGTCGATGACCGCAGCTTCGTCCTCCGCGCCGACCGGGCGGGCTGGCTCACCAACATGTTCGCCAGAATACTCCGTTCCCCAGGACGGCCCAAGCCGGGGAGGGTCTTCGAGAGAGACATCCTGACGGCTACATTCGTCGAGATGAGCCGGGGCGGCCGCGACGTGGTCGCCGTGCGCTTCGACATGGACCGCCCACTCGACGACGCGAGCCTGCTCTTCATGCAATGGGACGGCGAGAGCTTCCGCCCGATCGACCTGGCAGCACTGCCGGTCGGGGAGGTCGTCACACTCGCCGACACCTCGGACGTCTGGGCGAGCATGTGGTAAGACGCACTGTCCCGCCTTCGTTTCGTCGTAGGTGTTGCTGCAAGCTCCACAACCGTCGGACGCAAAGCGCCTCCCCCAATGCAGCGCGCAGATGTGGCCGACTCAGCAGGCCTTGTGAATGGCTTCCAACGGCTGGTCCTATGTACCGCGCCGGCGCCTGGCCCACGACCAGGCGTAGTAGACCGGGACGCCGGCGAGGATGCTGCCGAGGCTGTACACGGACGGCCCGCGCCACTGCATGAATGCGAACACGGCCATGAAGGCGGTCACCACCATGAAGACGCCCGGAACGACGGGGTATCCGGGCAGATGGAAGGGTCTGGCCAGGTCGGGCCGGCGCCAGCGGAGCACGTACACCGCGCTGATAAAGAGCAGGGCGAAAAGCGACAAGCCCACCGAGGCGTACTTGTACAAGTTCTGGAAGTCGGTCACAAACAGGATGACGATCGCGCACAAGCTCTGCGCGAGCACCGCGTAGACGGGCACCCGCCCCCTCCGGCTGATGCGTCCGGCGATGGACGGGAACAGCCCATCCCGCGCCATGGCGTAATAGATCCGTGGGCCGGTCACGACGAAAGCGCTCACGGTAGCCAGGAACGTCAGCCCGACCGCGACGGAGAACGCGTTGCAGGCCCGCGCACCGAACAGGTTCTCGACCGCGAGCTGGGGAATGCGCTCGGCGTTGGCGAATGCGACGTCCGCGAGCGGCACCGCGTAGGCGAATACGAGGTTGAGGGCCAGGTACAGGACGATGACGAGCCCGCTGCCCAGCAGTAGCGATCGCGGAAGGGACCGGGCGGGGTTCTTCACCTCGCCGGCCAGATAACTGGCGGCGTTCCAGCCGCTGTAGGCGTACATGACGTAGAACAACTGCGTGGCCGCCGTTCCAAGCTGGAGGTCCCGTATTGGCCTTCCTTCGGCAACGTGCCCAAACTGCCCCCTGCCCGTGAGAAACGCCGCGACCACCAGGGCCGCAAACAGACCCAGCTTGAGAATCGTGGTCAGACTCTGCGTCCAGGCCGACTGCCGATGTCCGAGCAGATTGGGCAGCGTAATCGCAACGATAATGAGCGCGGCCGTGACCTGCACGAGGCGGTTCGCTTCCGATTGCTCACCGATCACTCCAAACGGCGTGAGAAGGTACACGGCCGCGACGTAGCTGGTAACGGCCAGCGGTGCCGAGAAGCCGAGCAGGAACGACGTCCAGCCGGAGACAAAGGCCGGCATCGGGCCGTAGGCTTCACGAAGGTAGACGTACTCCCCGCCGGCTCGGGGCAGAGCGGCCGCCAACTCCGCCACGCAGAGCGCGCCGCACACGGCGAGTATTCCACCAATAACCCAGAGGCCGAAGATGGCCGGGTAGTTGCCGAGCGACGCCATCATGTAGCCGGGCGAGACCAGAATCCCGGTCCCGACCATGCTGGCGATCACCACGAACGTGGCGGTGGACAGCCCAAACCCTCGGCGGAGTTCTTGCTCCGGCGCGTCCATGATCCTCGCAACACCGCTTCTTATCGCCGGGGGCAGGGGCTGGCTCAGCCGGGCGGAGAACCTCGGCCACCCGCTTCACACGTCCCCGGCGCTGTCAAGCTCCTGGCGGCGGCGCTCAGGCGCGCTCATCAACGCTTCTTGAGCGTCACGCCGACGCCGGCCGCGTCCATGTTCAGAAAGATCGTCTCCAAGTCCGGGTTGGTGGTGACGGCTTCCAGGTACCTCGGGTCCGCCTGGCGCGGGTTCATGTTGTGAGCCACGATCAGCCCGCCCGGTCTCACCAACGGCAGGAGCTTGTTGAGGTAATCGATGTAGCCGCCCTTGTCGGCGTCAAGGAAGAGGAGGTCGATCGGCTCTTTCAGCTTGGTGACTTCGTCGTGGGCGTCACCTTCGACGAGCGTGACAATCTGGTCAAAACCGGCGCGCTTGAAGTTCTGACGAGCCAGTTCGGCTCGCCGCGCATCGATCTCGCAGGTGGTCAGCTTGCCGCCGGTGGTCCGCAGGGCAAGGCACAGCCAGATACCGGAGTAGCCGTTGGAGGTTCCGATCTCGACGACGTGCTTCGCGCCGATCGACTCCGTGAGGACCCGCAGCAGGCGGCCATCCTCGACCGGGATGTTCATCATGCCGCGTCGTTGATTGCGATGCAGGTCGTCCAGCACGCTCAGGATCTTCTTCTCCGCCTCGTTCTTGGCCAGCGGCGGGCGCTGAAAGGACCCTGCGTCTTCGCGTCCCGGTCGTCTCTCGCGCCCGGTACGTTGTGCCAGCGCGGCAACCACCAAGAGACCTGCTGCTGACACAGCGATCAAGCCGACTTTCCTATTCCTCATGGTGATCCTCCAGTCAACATTTAAGGTGCCGTCGTTCCGTGGGCTCCACCTGCAGCGCGTGACGCGAAGGGGGATTCTACCGCAGGAAAACCGGCCCAGACACCGCCGCCGGCGGCGCCTGGGCCAGTCGAAGTCAGGTCGGCGGGCAACGCCTGCCCTACTTCGGATTCGCCACTCGCCCCATGAACAGGATGCTGCCGGTCTGTTTGTCGCGGATCAGGAAGAGGAACGGGTGGTCGGCGACGAAGGTCGCGGGGCGTGGGCCTTTGGTCATCACGACCGCCGTGGCCGCCGCGGCCTCGGTGCCTTCCTCATTCACATCCACCTGCGCCTGGTGAATCACCTTATCGATCCAGAGGTTGCGCCGGCCGGTCATCCCCGAGAAGTCAGCCGCACCGCCGAACGCGTCGGGCATTCCCATCGCTGCGAGTGTCCCGGTCAGATCGAACCGGGAGCCAAGCGTGAAACGCGGCAGGCTGACGCGCACCGGCCGTTGGCGCAGCCGGCCGAGCCACTGATCAAGATTCTCTTTGCTCAGCGACTGCTCCAACGCTGGCAGCCCATCGACCTTCTTCGGCAGAAGCAGCACCATCGACAATCGATCACCGGCGTAGGGCAGTTCGAGGAGGTCGAGCTCGTCGGCGGCCGCAAACGCGAACCGGCGGAACTGCTGCATCATCGGCACGACGACCTGATCGGTTTGGCTGATCCGGAACGGAGCGTCCCGTGTCTGCTGCGGGTCGAACTTGCTGACCCAATCTCCCTTGAAGTAGATCGCGTTGGTCAGCACCAGGACGTCGGCGGGATCCAGTTGCCCCTTCTGAAGCAGCTCCTTGATTATCTGCTGCGTCTGCTGTGCCACCCACGTGTTTATCGTCTGTCTGGCCTGCTCGGTGGCGCGCACGAAGTCGACCTCGCTGAACCCGGCACCGTAGTGCTTCCTGTTCAGGGCGAGAAACTCCGCCAGGAAGCCGTAGCCCTGCTGACCCCACAGGGAGTTGGCCACGTGGATGGTGCAACCCGAGCCGTCACCCGCGGCCTTGACCGACGATTCCAGCACCGCGAAGGCCGGGTGCAACTGCTCCTGCCCCAGAGTGAAGTGCAGGACATCGGCCATCTGGCGCTCCGTCTCGCCCCGAGCACCGGCATAGGTCATGGCCAGAGCCGTGGAGACGCTGTACGGCGACAGGAACAGATTGCCGTCCTCAGTGCGCAGTCTGGCGTAGAGATCCAGGGCGAACTGGGTGTTCCCTGCCACCAGGGCCTCGTGGTCTTCCTCCGTCGGTCCCGCCAAGACGACATTCGGCCCGGCCCATAGCAGGCCGCCACTGACTGCCACAAGCAGCGCCACACACGTCAACTGTCCGCGTCCACCTTTCATTCGTGATCCTCCAATCGGCTTAAACCACTATCGACCGCCCGAGCAGCACGCTCGCCGCATGAAGAGGTCCCGGTAGAGCTCCTCCCGCATGCACCGCGACTACGCCACCCGGTTCCTGTCCGCTTGGACGCCCAGCGGGAAGATTGGTTCCCAGGATTCCAGGAAATCGTGGGCCTCCTCGACGGGGTGAGGCGCCCGTTCATTGGTCTCCCGGCAACTTCACCTTCGGATTCGTCACGCGCCCCATGAACAGGATGCTCCCGCTCTGCTCGTCGCGGATCAGGAAGAGGAATGGGCGGTCGGCGGTGAAGGTGGCGATGGGCGAGCCTTTTTCCAGCACGTCCGTCGCTGCCGGAGTTGTCAGCGTGGAGCTGCTCGTGATTACAGAACAGGAGTCATCGACGGTGCAGTGCTCTCAGTGGCACTCGCCCAAGCGGATGGCCTGTGTTCATGCCGGGCATTGATGGTGGTTGACGCACCGTGTTTGGCGACGCCGTTTAGCGACGTGCCGGCGAGAGCGAGTCCTCGCGGGGGAGAAGCTGCTCCACAAGCTCGGCGAGTCTGGTCGGGCTGAAAGGCTTCGGCAAAAGGCGGACGCTCTGCCCTCTGTGGGACCAGCTCAGCTCCTTGTAGTCGCTTCGGCCCGTGAGCACGATTACGCCGCGCAGCCGCTCCACTGCGGCACGATGGCTCAGCAGGCTCAACCCGTCCAGCTCAGGCATATCGATGTCCGTGATGAGTATATCGATCGGTTCGGCGTGTAGGATCTTCAAGGCGGCGGCCCCATCATCGGCGCGGAGCACTTCGTGTCCGGCCCGTGTGAGCCAGCCCGCAATGATACGGGTAACATACGGTTGGTCGTCGACGGCCAGAATCCGCGCCACGATCGCGCCTCCCATCTCATCTGTTTCAAGTCTTGAATATAGGTCCGGGATCCGCAAGGGAAAAAGAGCAAGCAACGCCGGGCACGCGCAGCGGCGCTTGGTCGATCGAGGCAGGCCCGGGACATAATATCAGTCACTTCCCGGCGCGATGGCGCTTATGGGACACCGCCCGGCTCGATACAACGACCTGTTTGGTCATTACGTACCGCAATCGTGACGATACCACCAGTGCGTTGGTGCAGGTGGTTTGGCGTTTGCCAGACTTCTTGCCGATGCCACGCGTGGGGCTTGCACAATCCTGACGGGGGGGGTTGCTCGCTACGGGTTTGACCGGAAAGAACGCTGATTACGGGTGGTACGGCTGAAGTGTAACGTTAGTAGACTTGGCATGCCCAACAGAGTCCCTGTGTCCACTAGGCAGAAGATTGGCGGACTGTTCGTCGAGCTCGAGCAAGCGGGATCACTCGAAGCCGCGCTGGCCGCCGGCGTGCGCCTGGCCTGCGAGCAGAGCGGCTGTCTGGCGGGTGCCCTCGTCGCCGATATCACGGCAGCCGGCCCAGAGCGTTATTGGTCCCGCCACGATCCACACGGTTTGCTTGGAGAAGCGGCGCTTGATTGCGCGAGACCGGCAGATCCCGCACAGCCGGAACAAGAGCGCGATGGTGGCCCGGTCTGCACCGCCGCGCTGCCGCACGTGGTGCCGGTTCCATTGTGCTGTGCCGATCAAGACGCAGGCCGGCTGATCCTGCTGGCGCCGCCGGAGGCGAACGAAGAAACGCTCAAGACCCGGATCGCCGGCATTGGCGCGGCGCTGGCGGTGTTGATGGCGGCGACGGAAAACCGCGCGGCCAACCCGTTATCGGGCATGCTGAGCCGCGCGGCGTTCCGCACAAGAATCGCCTCGGAACTATCGCGGTCGCAGCGCTGCGACGATGAACTCTGCGTGCTCCACATGCGCGTCACTTACGGGCACGGGGACACCCGCAGTGAGGTGACCGAGCCCTGGCGTGCGGTCGCGTCGCTCGGCGAGACACTCGCCAGCCGACTACGAAAGAGCGATGTGGTTGGCCTCCTGGGGCCTGACCACTTGGCGGTGCTCCTGACCGGAACCGGCCGCCTTGGAGCGCGAATCGCCGCGCGCCGAATCGAGCAGCTGTTGCGGAAGCCGGAGAACGATCAGCACGACCGACTGATTGCGCCACCGGAGTTTTGTCTTCGGGTCTTTCCCGACGACACAAGTGATGCTGATGAGCTCTGCCAGGCGCCACAGTGGCGCTTTGAAACAGTGGTGCCGGCCGATTCAGCGGTGAGATCGAAATGACATCGAGCCTGCTGAGCCAAATCGATGGCCCCGCCCATGTGAAGGGGCTCAACCTTGACGAGCTCAAGGCCCTGGCAGATCAACTCCGCAGCGAGATTCTGCGCGTCACCGCCGCCAACGGGGGTCACTTGGCCACCAATCTCGGCTCCGTGGAACTCTCGGTCGCACTGCACTACACCCTCGAGAGCCCGCGTGACAAAATCGTGTGGGACGTGGGCAACCAGTGCTACGCCCACAAGATCATCACCGGGAGGCGCGATCGATTCCCTACCATCCGCAAGACGGCCGGACTCAGCGGATTCGTGAACCACCTGGAGAGCCCGCACGATCACATGACCTCGGGCCATGCCGGGACGGCCCTATCTGCTGCGCTGGGGATCGCGAACGCCCGAGACCGTGTCGGCGACGAGTACTGCGTGGTTGCGGTGGTCGGCGACGGCGGCATGTCGGCGGGGCTGTTCTACGAGGCGCTCAATAATCTGGGCACCTACCGGTCGCAGCTCCTGCTGATTCTCAATGACAATGGCTTCTCGATTTCTCCGAGTTGCGGTGCGCTCGCCCGAACCTTCGAAACAGCCCGGGACCGAATCCTGGACGGTAACATCTTTGGGCAACTGGGTATTCGCTACGTGGGCCCTGTAGACGGCCACGACTTGCCGTTACTGGTCGAGGTGTTGCGGGACGCGCGGCAGAGCCGCCGGCCGGTTGTGCTGCATGTGATCACGCAAAAAGGCAGAGGGTTCACCCCCGCCGAGCTGGACCCGACGCGCTTTCACGGCGTGTCGCCGTTCGACATCGTGACCGGGCGACCGCTCGGTGGCAACGACAGCCCCACCTATTCGGACGTGTTCGGCCACGAGATGCTCCGCATCGCCGAAGAGAACCAGCAGGTCGTGGCGATCACGGCTGCCATGCCCGCAGGCACAGGGCTGACGGAGTTTGCCCAGCGATTCCCCGAGCGCTTCTTTGACGTGGGCATCGCGGAACAGCACGCCGTGACGTTCGCGGCCGGGCTGGCGGTGGGCGGTTGCCGTCCCGTCGTCGCCATCTACTCCGCGTTTCTGCAACGCAGCTTCGATCAGGTCGTTCACGACGTATGTCTTCAAGGCCTGCCCGTGACCTTTGTGCTTGACCGGGCCGGCATCGTCGGGGCCGATGGCCCCACCCATCACGGTGTCTTCGATATCGCCTACCTTCGCACCATCCCACGGATGGTGGTGATGGCTCCCAAGGACGCCGAAGAATTCAAGCAGATGCTTCGTGTGGCGATCGCCCATGACGGGCCGGCGGCGATACGCGTGCCACGCGGTGTGCCTTCCCGCCTCCCCAGCGGCTCCGGTCAAGAAACGCCCGTCGAGTGGGGCCGCGGCGAACTGCTCCGTGATGGTACCGATGTGGGGTTGGTTGCCATCGGCAGCATGGTTCAGCGGGCGATGGAGGCGGCGGAGGAGCTTGAGCAGCGCGGGGTCTCCACGCGCGTGGTCAACGCCCGCTTCGCCAAGCCGTTGGATGCGTCGCTACTTCTGGAGACGGCTGGACGCGTCGAACGGATCTTCACGGTCGAAGAACACGTCAGACACGGCGGCTTCGGCAGCGCCGTCCTGGAGTTGCTGTCCGAGCACCACATCGATACCCCGGTGAGCATTCTGGCCTTGCCAGATGCGTTCGCCGAGCACGGTTCAACCGAGGACCTCCTGGACAGGTCCGGCCTGTCCACACAGAGGATCGTGAGACACGTACTCACGGAGCTTGAAGGCGAGAACGGCGACGGTGGCGCGACCATTCCAACGGTCGATGCCGCTCGTTTCCGCGCCGCGATGGATCGAATTTGCGCACGACCCCTGCCTGAGGAGCTCGAGTTCTGGGCGGGCGAATACGCGAAGGTGGGGCAGCGTGACCAGTTCCTTTGGAAGTGGTGCCTGGAAGGTGTCAGCCTCACGTCGCTGCCTTGCGTCGACGCGGAGCTTTGCGACGCGAACAACGTGACCAAGGTACTGGGGGTCATGCTCGACGTCTTGCTCGATGACGTGGCCGACCAATCCGGGCAGGAAGACTATTTGGAGCGACTGCTCGAGATTCTCTATGCCGTCGTGCCCCCGACATTCACCGAATTCTCCCAGGAGCAGCAGGCGTACGCGGAAACAGCCTGCCGTGTGTGGAATGCGATCATAGCCCGAGCACAGGCGTATCCGCGCTATGCCGAGTTCCAGACGCTGTTGCGCTTCGACTACGCGCAGCTCCTGAACACGATGCGCTACAGCCACATGATCAACCGCGACCCACAGTTGGTGAACCTCGCCGAACACGATCTGTACCTGCCGCACAACATGCACATGATGGTTTCGGGCACGCTGGATCTGATGTGCTCACGCGCATTTGACCGAGCCGAGCTGGGCCAGCTTCGCGAGGTGCTGTGGCATGCCCAGTGCATGGGGCGCATCGGCAACTTGATTACAACCTGGGAGCGCGAGCTGGCCGAGCGGGACTTCACCAGCGGCGTGTTCGCCCACGCGTTGCAGCAAGGACTTTTGGACGTGCACGACCTTGTCAGCGGCGATGCGGAAGCGCTGCGGAAGACCATCGCCTCACACGACTGCGAAGGGTTCTTCCTCAGGCGCTGGCGAGACCACCGCGCGCGGATTCTCTCACTTGCGGGAGCAGTTCGCACCGTTGACATCAACAGTTTTGTGGCTGGATTGGAGCAGCTGTTAGAAAGCCATTTGGGCAGCCGAGGACTCAAGTAGCGAAGGGTAACCAGCTCAGCAGGGGCGTAAGTCTTATGGCAAGCAAAAACCGCGACATTGTGGGCGATGCGGACGTCATCATTGTGGGCGGTGGGCCCGCAGGCGCATCTACGGCGCTGCATCTCGAGCGGCTCAACCCGAAGCTGGCCGCTAGGACGCTGGTGCTCGAAAAGAGCCGCCACCCCCGGGACAAAATCTGCGGAGGCGCGCTGACGCTCAACGCCGAACGTATCCTTTCGGAGCTCGGCGTCGTGCTGGACATTCCCTACGCGCCGATTCATCACGTGCGGTTGGTCTACGGTGAGGCGCGTTTTGACCTCCCCGAAGACGGGTGTGCAAAACGTGTCATCCGCCGCCGTGACCTTGACGGCGCGCTGTTTCAGGCCGTCCAGGACCGTCACGTTCCCACCGCAGAGGAGGTCCGCGTCACGCGCGTGATTCGTCAGCCGAACCAGCTGCTCGTGGTGACCGACCGCGGAAACTACCGGGCCAAGGTCGTCGTGAGTGCGGACGGTGTGAATGCCGTATTGCGCCGGACGTCCGGCTTCGGCCCCGGCAAGATGAGCCGTATATACGAGGTCAAAACACCTGCTGATCCGGCTAATGAGCCGGTCTTTACGGAACAGATCCTCCTTATCGATCTGAGCTATATTCGAGAAGGGCTCAAAGGCTACTACTGGGATTTCCCCTGCTACGTCGATTGTCAACCGTTCGTCAGCCGGGGCATCGTGACCGGTTCCCGACTGGGGAGCAGGGCTTTTCTGAAGGATATTCTCGCGCGCCGCGGGATCAGCCTCGAAGGGACGCCTACAAAAGCGTGGCCGATCCGGCATTTCGATCCGCGCGAGCGCTTGTCACAACCCAGGATGCTCCTGGTGGGGGATGCCATGGGCAGCGACCCGCTCTTCTCAGAGGGCATTTCCCAGGGGTTGGCAGGCGGACGCTTGGCGGCCGAAGCACTAGATGACGCCTTCCAACGCAAGGACCTGTCGTTCTCGCGCTACACTAAGCACGTGCGCCAAAGCCGGATGGGCAGAGAGTTGCTCGCTTACTGCCGGGCTGCCCGTTTTGTATACAGCCGGCACGCAGAGCTGTCGCTGTCCCTCCTCTACGAGAGCCAGGGACTTCGTGAGCTGATCGGCCACAGCTACGCCGGGACTGCCAACATCTACGACAGCCTCCCGGGCATTGCCAGCCACTTGGCCAAGCACCTGCTCCACGTCAGACGGCGCGTCCGAAGTTTTCGGGCGGCGGCAACTACCGCTGATCGGACGGGAAGCGCGGCAGAGGCAAGCGTGACGCAGACGGAGACTTCGGTTCCCGGGTCGGTTTCGTGAGTCGAGGCCGAGGATGAAGGTTTTGCGGGCTGACTACCTGGGATTCTGCTTCGGGGTCAAGGAGGCTATCCACCTCGCGGAGGAGACCACCCGGTGCGCCGGGCAGGTCTACTCCCTCGGCCCGCTGATTCACAACAAGCAGACCATGGACAAGCTCACCGAAACCGGCCTCAAGATCGTGGACTCGGCCGACCAACTCGGCCACGGCCCGGTGTTGATCCGGGCACACGGCCTGGACCCCTCCACCGCAGCAATGGTCGCCGAGCACGGCACGGAGGTCGTGGACGCCACCTGCGTCTTGGTGCGACGCGCCCAGAGCGTCGTCAAGGCGCTACACGAGGGGGGCTACCAAGTAGTGGTGATCGGTGATGCCGACCATCCCGAAGTCCAAGGCATCGTCGGGTACGCGCCGAACGTCGTTGTCGTCGGCAGCGTTGGCGAGTTGCAGAAGTTACCACGCAACGGGCGCCTGGGCATAGTTGGGCAAACCACGCTCTCACAGGCAAGCTTCGCCAAGATGGTCGGAGAGATCACTCGTCGCCCTTTCCGGGAAATCAAGGTCGTCAATACGCTCTGCAGAGAAGTCGATCGCCGCCTGGAGGCTGCCAGGGCTTTGTGCAGCCGCGTCGATGTCATGTTCGTGCTCGGCGGACTGCACAGTGCCAACACGCGCCAACTGGCGCGCGTTTGTCGCGAACAGGGTGTGCCGACATACCATTTGGAAGCCTGGTCGTCGTTTCGACCGGAGTACGTGTGGGGGTGTCGCGTCGCGGGCGTCACGGCCGGTGCCTCCACGCCCGACTGGATCATCGATGCGTTCATCGAAAACCTCGAGCGGCTAGATGCCGACGCACTGAATGAAAGGTCGTAACCAACGATGCTGCAGCGCTGGGTCCGGCAACTAGGACCTGCATACATCGTATGGATGATGATCGCCACACGGGCCTGCGGTCTGATCGGCGGCGCGCTGGTCGTT
>CAZNFA010000085.1:0-13965 GCA_964572345.1 uncultured Planctomycetales bacterium | reverse complement strand
CACCGTTCGTAAGTGTCACTCGTGACTCTATCTTTTTTCCCACGAGATATTCTGCCGCGCATCAGTGTCTGCCAGACCGAGTTCCGGCGCAAAGACAAGGGGCGAGCCCTACGGAGTTTCGTAAGGTCCGCCCACTTCAAGACTTGCGAGAAAGCCACCGGGGGGACTCGAACCTCCAGCCTGCGGTTTACAAAACCGCTGCTCTGCCAATTGAGCTACGGTGGCTTGCCGGCAAGCATAGCTTAGGCCCGGCCGTACGCAACTCCCGGCCGCGGCGAATTGGCGAATGGAGCGAGACGGCACGGCGTGGCGGAGCAGTAACAGGATGGTTCTGTTGAGCGCGATGTTGCGGCAAGCACCTGGGGGCATGAGCGGTTCTAGAGCGACTGCGGCAACAACCGACTCGACTTGAGTGATGGTCCGGTCGCCAAGTTGCAGTTGGGGCTGCGTTTGTAGCGCAGCACGGACCGTCCCCGATCTGCGTGTTTCGCCCTCTTGAAGTCAAGCCGTTCCGGATGTCCAATACGTGAGCGGGCCAGGTTAGCTTGGTTGACAAATTGTCCAGGAATGCAACGTCTACTGCCGAGGATGCATCAATGTTTGCGCACAGGTTGGCTACAGGTCTGGGATTGGCCCTTACGGTTCTTGCGGGCCCGGCCTGGGCTCACATACCCATCTTCAGTAACGAAGACTCCGGCACCACGCCGGAGAACGCGGTGTTCATAGACGATGCCAGCATCTCGCATGCCGTGTACCACGAGGTCACGCAAGACGCCCCGCGCCTCTGGGTGACGTTCGACCTCGAAGCCGGCCAGGACATCTACGTGCAGTTCGGCGTTCCCGTGCTGGAACGCTTGGCTGATTTCCGGCCTGCGCTGGCCGTGCTCGGGCCGGGGCTTCCACAGATCGATCTACCGTTCGAGATTCCGGACGGTCTCGGCGGCATCCTGTTCACCACTGCCGACATCGCTGAGCCCGAGTTTTTCCACGAGGAGTTCACCGGGACCGATTCGTGGATCTTCGGTGAGCTGGAGGACACGGCGCCGCAGTCCGGCACCTACTTCATTGTGGCTTACGTGCCGTCGGGTGAAACCGGCAAGTTCTGGGTCGCCCCGGGTCGCAGGGAAGTGTTCGAGCCCGAGGATATCGCCGCGCTGCCGGCGCTCGTCCCCCAAGTCTCGGAGTTTCACGAGACGACTGCCGGCGGACTGATCACGCCTTTTCTGCCGTGCTTCGCGTCCGTCGCGGTCGTCGCTACAGGGTTCTGTGGCGGTTTGTGGTTATGGCGTAGCCGACGTAGCTAAGTAGTCCGACGAAATCAGAACCGTTCGCTTGGATAGCCCGCCCTCATGGGCGTGGCCAGGCGACACGCGCGCAGCTTCGCGTGTCAATTTCCCGCTCGACCCCGCCAGATCTCCAGGCCGTCGAACGGATTCGTGGTTCCGATGTACAGATATTCGCCGACTGATTCCATCGTGCGAAAGCCGTAATTGCCCACGTTACCCAAGCCGTCCAGCGTGACGCGGTACCAGGTCTGGCCGTCCTGCGTCTTGTACAGATCCGAGCCGGCTCGCCATACGTGCTCGATCAGATTGGCTTTGCGCGCGCGAGTCAGCGCCTTGATCACGCGGTCCACGTTCTCGAGCACGTTGAAGAACGGGCTCACCTGATCGTAAGTCGCTGCATAAAGCCAGCCGTCATGGATGGTCATCGACCATATGTACGTGTTCGGCCAGTGGTCGAAGCCGGAACCGAAACCGCTGATCGATCCGGGCCCGACGACCGTCTCCCAAGTGTCGTCAACGCTGATGCGAATGATGTCCGCCGCTTTGAGACCCGCCGTGAGATTCGAGAGCGGGTTCAACTGACTTCCCACGTAAAGTCCGCCACCGAACACACACGGCGTGATGGCCGCCTCATTGACTGGCGACGGGCCGCCCGCGCTGACAACCAAGACCGGCTCTGCATTGCCGTCCGGCCCGGCGAGCTTCCAGATCTCATACCCGCTGACGTCGTTCTTTGTTCCGGCGTAAAGCCAGCCGTTGAAGGAGGCCAGGAACATCACGCCGACGTTGTCGGGGTTGCCGAAGCCGTCTGTCATGACGGCTGTAACCTGCTCGCCGTCGGTGACGAAGATCTTCCCCACCCGATCATCGCTGGTCGGGGCCTCGTTCGCGAAGGCGAGATAGAGCAGACCGTCGTGCTCCTCCAAGTACCGCATGGAGCCGGGTTCGTCCGTTTGCCAGAAGATCTCCCACGAGCCCGGTTCGCCCGTCGCGCTGCGCCAAAGCGTGGCCTGCTGCCCAAACGTCGCCGCGTAGAGGCGGTTCACCCCGTCACCGGGTGCGCGATACTGCCGCAGGAAGCGGAATCCGATTGTCTCGAAGTTCGGCTCCTGCTCGACGTCACGGTAGTCGAGCACCGTTTCCCACGCATAGCGGAAGATGTCGCCCCGGTACCGACGAACCTCCGGGGGCCGCACCGAGACTTCACCAAGTTCGGCCGAACCGAGCACCGCCGAAATACCCTGGTAGATCAGGCCGATCATGTCGTTGCCCGTCCCCACGTACACGTAGGCCGGCGCGTCGCCGTCCGATTCGAAGTACTCCATCGACCACGCGTAGTCGTTGATGTCAACACGGTTGTCCTCGGGGTCGAACCCGTTCAGGCTGATGAGCTCGAAGTCCTCTGCCGCGAGCCCGCCGATGCCCGCCGGCAACGGCGGCAATGGAGCGGGGCAGCCCGAAAGTAGAACGAGGAACCCGGTCCCGGTGACGATGGTTGCAGCGTGTCGTGATAGCATGGCTGGCTCCGATGCGAGTTTTCTTGAAAGGCCGCGTTTGGCCGTCGGCTACCAGAGACGTTTGAGCATGCTATTCGCCCACGAACGATGTTTCCATGGGACGGGCTGTTTAAGTACAAGCGCTGCACCCCAGCGGTCGATCGCCGGGCGAGCCGGACTGGCGCTGCTGTTGGTAAGAGCCCGCGTTCTTCTTCCGGGACGCTGCGATCGACGAACGCTTCAGGGAGAAAACGGGCGAGAAGACGTGCCTTCCGAGATCGCGCTTCTGATAGCGCGGTGCTATCCGCTGGCCGGCGGCCACCGTCCGTGGCTTACGCTGTCAGGCGCAGCCGGGCTTGGCCGATCAGCTCTCGGGCGGTTTCCACCCGTTCGCGGCTCGTGCGGAGATTCCCAATCGTCAACCGCAGCACGTAGCGGCCGCGCAGCTTCGTGTGCGACAGGAACACCGACCCCGCCGCGTTGACCTCGTTCAGCAGCCGTTCGTTTAGCTCATCCTGTCTTTCGGGTGAACCATCCCCGACGGCCCGGAAGCAGACTGTGCTGAACGGAACCGGGGCACACAGGACAAAGCCCGGCTCGGACTCGACCGATGCCGCGAACGCTCGTGCCAGCGCGCAGTGGTATCGAATCCGCTCTTGCAGCCCCGACACGCCGAAGGCTCGGATCACCATCCAGAGCTTGAGTGCCCGAAACCGGCGACCGAGCTGCACGCCGTAATCCATCAGGTTCGTCACGCCGGTATCGGCCGTGCGCAGGTATTCGGGGACGACTGAAAACGCCTCGCGAAATGTGTCCACGTCGCGCACCAGCAACACCGAGCAGTCCACCGGCGTAAACAGCCACTTGTGCGGATTCACGACGATCGAATCCGCTTCTTCCAACCCATCCATCAGCCGGCGGAATTCCGGGCAGATCGCGGCGCTGCCGGCGTACGCCGCATCCACGTGCAACCACAGCGCTTCGCGTTGGCAGATCCCGGCGATGGTGCGCAGCGGGTCTACGCTGGTGGTGGAGGTCGTGCCGGCCGTGGCAACGACGCCGATGGGGCGCCGCCCCGCGGCTCGGTCAGCTTCGATTGCCGCCTCAAGCGCACCCGCGTCCAGGCGGAATTCGTCATCGACCGCGATACGCCGCAGATTGTCCAGCCCGATTCCGAGCGTGATCACCGCCTTGTCGATCGAGGAGTGGGCCTGCTCGCTGGCATACACCGTCAGGGGTGGCAGGTCGGCGCGTGCCGCCATACCGCGTTGGCGGATGTCCAAGCCGGCCCGCTGCCGCGCCGCTGCCAGTGACAACAGCGAGGCGATTGAAGCCGTGTCGTTGATATGTCCGCGGAAGTCGGGCGGCAGACCGATCATCTGCCGCAGCCAATCGCAGACGTGCTCCTCCAGTTCGGTCGCGGCCGGCCCGGTCCGCCACAGCATCGTGTTGACGTTCAGCCCGGCCGCCAGTGCCTCGCCAAGAATCCCGGGCCCGGACCCGGTGATGCCGAAGTAAGCCATGAAGCCCGGGTGGTTCCAGTGGGTGGTGTTGGGCTCGATCAGCCGCTGGTAGTCGTCGAGGATGCGTTCGAGTGGTTCGGGTCGTTCCGGTGGCGAATCTGGCAATGCACGCCGCACGTCGCCCGGTTGAATTCGGGGCACCACCGGGTATTCGCCGACGTTCTCGAGATAGTCGGCCAGCAGGTCGGCAACGCGGTGCATCGCCTGGCGGAAGTCCGCCGCCGGAATGTCGCCGGGGTGGCCTGATACCGAATTGGCGCGCTCGTTCGTCATGCTCGGTTCCTTCTTCATCGTCGCGCGTAAGCCTGTCACAATCAGCGAACGCGTGTCGGATGTCGCCGCAAGATTCCTCGCTGGCGCTTGGAATGACAAGGGGTCGGCCGCCTCATTCAGCGGTCGAACGCGTCGGTGACGTCGGTCGGCAGCTCGCCGCGGATGACTTCGCAGCCGTCGTCGGTGATCAAAATGTCGTCCTCGATGCGGATACCGAACTCGCCACGCACGTAGATGCCCGGCTCGACCGACATGCACATGCCCGGGCGCAGCTTCTCCGTGTTCCCGCCGACCAGGTAGGGTGGCTCGTGACACTCGATGCCCATGCCGTGTCCGAGCCGATGGAGAAAGTACTCGCCGAAGCCGGCTTCGGTGATGATCTGCCGGGCGATGCGGTCCAGCTTGCCGCATTCGACGCCGGGCCGCGCGGCCTCGATCGCTGCCGCCTGGGCTTTGCGAACGGCTTTGTACGCGTCCTTCGTACGTTTCGACGGCTCGCCGAGCGCGTACGTGCGGGTCAGGTCGTTGTTGTAGCCGTCGACGCGGATCACGCTGTCCACCACGATCGCGTCACCCGCTTGCAGGGCACGTTCACCGGTGGGGTTGTGCGGGACGGCCGCGTTCGGGCCGGATTGGATTAACGGATCGAGCGTGATGCCTTCCGGCTCGAAGCGCTGAACGAGCGCCCGCTGCAACTCAATCTCGCTCACGCCGGGGCGGACCATTTCCTGCAGTGCCAAGAAGACGCGTTCGCCTTTGCGGTGTGCTGTCCGCATTAGTTCTTGCTCGGCCGGCGACTTGCAGATGCGCACCTCGCGGATCAGGTGCTCGGCGGATTGCAGATGCAGCGTCTGGCAGACCTCTGTAAAACGGTACCACGCTTCGAGCCAGATCCGGCCATCTACGCCGAGCTTGCCGGAGCGCACGCCGGCCTGCGTCAACGCCTCGGCGAAGCAGCGGTAGGCGTCTTCGTGCTCCTCCCAGGTGTGCACCGTGGCGATTGACTCAGCTCCGCTCACCGCCGGCCGCTCGAATGCCGGACAGACCACGATGACTTCGCCGTCATGCGTCACCGTCCCGCACGTCAGCCGATCCGACGCCGCGTGCGGCGTCCCGGTGAACGCGAGCATATTGGAGGGATCGAAGACGAGGACGGCGGCCAGATCATCCTGCCGCATGAGTTCCCGCAAGCGGGCAACGTGCTCGCGAACGATGTCTTCCGGGATCGACGGACCGACCTGGGCCATGGTGTGCTCCTTGTGCACCTGAGGCGTGCGTGCAACACGCGTGTCGAATCGCTAGCCCGCGTTGCCCGGCAGCGCGGCGACGTAGGCTTCTGCGGCGCGGACGACTTGGTCTACGATCTCGGCGAGCGTGCCGTTGAGCATGGCTCCGGCGCTGGCGTGGTGCCCGCCGCCGCCGAACTGCTGGGCCAGTTCCAACACCGATACCTCACCCTCGCCGCGGAAGTTGATGCGCACCTTCCCGGGGCTGCCCTCGGTGAACAGGATCGCGACGGCAATGCCCTCCACCGAGCGCGGTACGTTCACCTGGTCGTCAATGTCGGCGGCGGCACAGCCGGCGGCAGAAAGCTCCTCGTACGACGCCGTACTCCACGCCAGGCGACCGTCTTCACTTACCCGCGTGTTGCCGTAGACCACCTTGAGCAGGTCGAACTCGCTACGGCTGTGGCTGCGGTGCAGCCGCTCGCACACCTCACGCACCCGCGCACCCGCCTGAGCCAGCTCGTAGCCGACCTGGAGGCTACGCGGTGTGGTGTTCGCCAGCGAGAAACCGTGCGTATCGGTATGCACGCCGGCGTACAGCAACGTCGCCACCGTCGGCGTGATCTGGCAGCCCAGCGCCAGCAGCAGCTCGTACACCATTTCCGCCGTACTGCTGCGGTCCGCCCCGATCCAGTTCCACTGGCCGAAGCGCGTGTTCGTGGCGTGGTGATCGATGTTGAGAACCGGTATCTCGGGCAGCGCGTCCAGCTTGCCGTCCAGGTTCACGCGCCGCGCCTTGGCCGTGTCCAGCACGACCACCAGGTCGCAGCTTTGCAGGTCGCCTTCGCGGGCCGGCTCCATGCCGGCATGCTTGACCAGGAATGACAGCTTCCGCGAAACCGTTCCCGCCGGTAGCGCAACGAGCGGATACTTACCCAGTTCCGGCAACGCCAGCCACAACGCCCCAAGCGCCCCCAAGCAGTCGGCATCCGGCGTCACGTGTCCGACCAGCGCGACGCGCGTCGCCGCCCGGATCGCCGCACAGACGTCCTCCGGAACCGTATCGGGGTCGGATTGCATGACAGGCGGGTCGCTCATTCGGTCGTCCGCATCGCCTCGATCAGCATGTCCGCGATTTCCGGCCGGGTGAACTCGACCGGCGGCCGCTCGCCGTGCGAGAGCATTTCGCGCACTGCCGTGCCCGACAGGAACACGCGCTCATCCGGCGAGCTGTTGGTGGTCTTGCCGGTCGCCATCGCCCCGCTCTTGTTGCACCAGAAGCTGTGCTCGAATCTCAGCGGCGTTATGCCGATCTCGGCCGGATCGAACTCGTCGAAGATGCGCTGAGCGTCGTAGGTGCCGTAGTACTTGCCGACCCCGGCATGGTCCCGCCCGACGATCAGGTGCGTACACCCGTAATTCTTGCGAATCATCGCGTGGAAGATGGCCTCGCGCGGTCCGGCATAGCGCATGGCGGCGGGGAAGACGGACAGCAGCGTGTTCTGCGGGTTGTAGTAGTTGGCCAGCAGCACCTCGTAGCATCTCATCCGCACCTCGGCGGGGATGTCACCCTTCTGCGTCTGCCCGACCAGCGGATGGATCAGCAGCCCGTCGCAGATCTCCAACGCGCATTTGGTGATGTATTCGTGCGCCCGGTGGATCGGGTTTCGCGTCTGAAACGCGACCACCGTCCGCCAACCATGTTCCGCAAACACCGCCCGCGTCTGCGCCGGCGTCCGCCGGTGCTCCGGGAACGGCGGCTCGTACCGCGGGGTCAGCACCTCGAGCGGACCGGCCAGGCACATCTCGCCCTGCGATTGCACCACCGCCACCCCCGGATGGGCGGCATCGTCGGTGAGGTAGACCTTCTCGGCCTCCTTGGCTTTGTCGTGGGGGTACTTCTCCTCAACCGTCAAGACCGCCAGCGTGCGATCCTGCTCGTCGCTCAGGGCGACCGGCTGGCCAAGCTCGATCCGCTCGGCCGTGCCGGCATCGGTCGAGCAGGTTACCGGCACGCTCCAGACCAGTCCGTTCGCGAGCTTGGCCTCGTCGCAAACGCGGTGGAAGTCCGCCTCACCCATGAACCCCCTGAGCGGGCTCATGCCCCCGATCGCCAGCAGCTCCACGTCGCACTGCTCTCGCTCCGGCAGTTGGATGCGCGGCATCTTCCGGGCAGCTTGCTCCAGCGCTTCCCGCCGCTGCCCATCGACGACCAAGTTGACCAACGTCCCCCCGTGCGGCGGTAACAACCCCTTTGCTCCCATGCGCGGCTCCTATCTGCGAATCTGCGGCCCACCGGCGGGCGGGCCTGAGGCCGGAAACCATGCATACTAGGCCAAACACACCCAAAACGGAAACTCCGACGCCTCGGCTGCCTCCTTTTGCGTGAGCCTCGGCATTGTGGCCAGCAGGACATCACGTGGGGAGTGCGGGCGTCTCGCCCGCGTCGCCGACGTGCTACCGGCGGGCGGGGATGCCCGCACTACCCATGGACTTGACGCTCACCCCTCCTTTTCCGCCGCTCGGGTTGCGGTTAGCTTATTGCGAATGTCAACGCTACTCGACCGAGAACAGATGCAGACCACCCTGGAGCAGATGGCGCGCCAGATCGCCGCCGCCGTGCCGCGGGATCGGCCCGTGGCCGTAGTCGGGATTCGGCGGCGTGGGGAGGTGCTGGCCCGCCGGCTGATGCCGTTGCTCGAGCAGGCCGGCGCGCCGCCCGAGCACCACGGCGCGCTGGACATTACGCTCTACCGCGACGACCTGACGGCCATCGGCCCCAATGCGGTGGTTCGCAAGACGGAGATTGACTTCGACGTTACGGACACGTGGCTGGTGTTGGTGGACGACGTGCTGTACACGGGCCGGTCCGTTCGCGCCGCGCTCGACGCGCTGATCGACCTGGGACGCCCCATGGCCATCCGGCTGGCGGTGCTGGTCGATCGCGGGCGGCGTGAGCTGCCCATCCAGCCCGATTTCGTCGGCTTGGCCATCAAGACCGAGGCCGACAACAACATCAACGTTAGACTCGAAGAAATGGACGGAATCGACGAGGTCGAACTGGAATGACACGGCCGACCGGCGAGAAACCCGTCTGGACCCGCAAGCACCTGCTCCGGCTGGCCGAACTGAGCCGCGAGGAAATCATCTTCATCCTTGATACCGCCGAGAGCTTCAAGGAAGTCTCGACCCGCAGCGTCAAGAAGGTGCCGGCCTTGCGGGGCCGCGTGGTCGTCAACATGTTCTTCGAGGAGAGCACGCGCACCCGCATGAGCTTCACGCTCGCCGCCCAGCGACTCAGCGCTGACGTCATCGACTTCTCCACCAAGCTCTCGGCCACCGCCAAGGGCGAATCGCTTCGCGACACCGCCCGCAACATCGAGGCCATGGGTGTGGACATCATGATCGTGCGTCACTCGGCAGCGGGCGCCCCGCTGCTGTTGACCGAGGCGGTGGACTGCTGCATCGTCAACGCCGGCGACGGCCAACACGCCCATCCAACCCAGGCCCTGCTCGATTTGTTCACCATCCGCGAGATCAAGGGGCGCATCGAGGGGTTGAACGTCGCGATCGTCGGCGACATCGCCCACTCGCGCGTGGCGCGCTCGAATTTGCAGGGCCTGCTGAAGCTCGGGGCGAGCCTGACGCTGGTCGGCCCGCCCACGCTTGTGCCACGCAACTTCGAGCAACTGGGTGCCCGCGTCGTCCACGACTTCGACGCCATCCTGCCCGAAATGGACGTGATCAACATGCTCCGCATCCAGCGCGAGCGCATCACCAGTAACGTCTTCCCCTCCGTACGCGAGTACGTGCAGCTCTTCGGCATGAACCGCCAACGCCACGCACGCTGCAAGCCGGACGTGCTGATTATGCACCCCGGGCCGGTCAATCGGGGTGTGGAGTTGGCCGCCGACATCGCCGACGGGCCCAGTTCCAGCATCCTCCGCCAGGTCACCAACGGGCTAGCCGTCCGCATGGCGGTGCTGTTCCTGTGTCAGCAAGCGGCTTCCGCAACGCCCGGCGGCACGTAGCAGGCTGATGGCACGGTTGCGGGACGGGTACCTCTGGACGCTCCTCGTCATCATCACGGCTTGGGGCGCGTTTCTGCGCTTTTGGCGTCTGGGGTAGCGCCCGTTCTGGTGTGACGAGGCCTGCGTGGCCTCGACGGTTCGTGATCTGTCGTACAGCGAGCTGCTCACGCAGACCGACCTGCCCCTGCGGCCGCTGTTCGCCGTGGCCGCCAAGCTCCTCGGAAGCCTCGGCGGGGCAACGCTGGGCAATCGGTGCGGTCATCGTCGCCGTGTGTCTGGTTGCCCCGTGGTCTGGCTACGGGACCATCCTCCCGCTTTTCGTGCTTTCGGCGATGCTCGTCGTGCTCAAGCCGACGCACGCCTCGCGTCGGGCGGGCATCGCCACCGGCGGCGCAGCACTGCTGGCGCTGGCGGTCTCGGTTCTTGGCGTCTGGCACCTGGTTGCCGGGACCCAGGCCGGTGACCCCTCGCTTGTGCAATACACCCAGTCCTGGCACATCTAGCCCTTTAGTTTGCATTCCTGGCTACGGGCCGTGTCCTTCGCCGCCACAAGCACCGTGCAACTGTTCTTCCCGCAGGACTGGCTCGTTCCTCGCCGGCCGGCAGTGTGCTAGCATTCCGATGTGCCCCGAAAGCCGGGCACACCTCCCGGAAGACTTCTTCAGAATGGGAGCACCTGCGTGATCAACAATCGGATCACTCCGACAGCCATCGCGACTGTTACGCTGCTGACCGCCACGTGGATCACTGCCGAACCGGCCCCGGCGAATGAGAACCTGGTTGTCAACGGCTCGTTCGAGACCGCCGAGGACGACCACCCCACGGCTTGGGCGCCGCACACCTGGAACGGTGCGGGACGCTTCGCGTACGTCGGGGGCGGACGCGGCGGCGGACAATGCCTCATGATCGAGTCCGACGCCGGCGGCGACCTGAGCTGGGAAACCTTCACCCCGGTCGAGCCGCGCACAACCTATCTACTCTCCGGATGGATCAAGACCGAGAACCTCAAACCCACGACCGGCGTCGGCGCGCTGCTTAGCGTCCACGGCGTAGATCTGGCGCGCACCGACCCGGTGACGGGAAGCACCGGTTGGACGCGCGTCGAGACACTGGTCTACAGCGGCCAGCGCGAGCAACTGCACGTCAACTGCCTGTTTGGCGGCTGGGGTCAGGCAACGGGCAAGGCCTGGTACGACGACCTCCGGCTTGAGAAGATCTCATTAAAGGATATGAAGCCCATAGCCACGATCGACGCGCGTAAGACCGGCGAGCCGATCTCACCTTACATCTACGGCCAGTTCATCGAGCACCTTGGCCGGTGCATCTACGGCGGCATCTGGGCAGAGATGCTGGAGGACCGCAAGTTCTTCTGCCCAGTCGGCGACAGCGCCTCGCCGTGGAAGCCGATCGGCGGCGACGATGCCGTCGTCATGGTCAAGGACGAATCGTTCGTCGGCGACCACACGCCGATGATCACCACCCGTATCGGCCAGACTTCTGCAAGAGGTATCACTCAGCGCGGGCTGGGCCTGCGCGCGGGCAGACAGTATGTCGGCCACATCTGGTTCAAAGCCGTCGGCAGGCCGGCTCCGATCGAGGTAAGTCTGGCCTGGGGCGATGGACCGGAAGACCGGCAGACCGTGCGCCTCGACAGCGTGCCACAGCAGTACACGAAGTTTCCGCTGCAGTTCACCGCCGCCGGCGACACGGACGACGGACGTCTCCAGATCGTTCTCCCGCGCGAGGGAGGTTGCTCGGTGGGGACGGTATCACTCATGCCGGCCGACAACGTCCAGGGCATGCGCGCCGACACGCTCGAGCTGCTGGAGGGGCTGAATGCACCGATGTATCGCTGGCCGGGCGGGAACTTCGTCAGCGGCTACGACTGGCGGGACGGCCTGGGCGACCGCGACCGCCGCCCGCCCCGAAAAAACCCGGCCTGGAAGGGCGTCGAGCACAACGACTTCGGCCTGGACGAGTTCGTCGCCTTCTGCCGCCAAGTCAATGCCGAGCCGCTGATCGTGGTCAACACCGGCTTCGGTGACGCACATTCGGCGGCGCAAGAGGTCGAATACGCCAACGGATCGGTGGACACGCCGATGGGCAAGTGGCGGGCCGACAACGGCCACGCGGAGCCGTATGGCGTCAAGTGGTGGGGCATTGGCAACGAGATGTACGGCGGCTGGCAGCTCGGCCACATGCGGCTCGAACATTACGTGATCAAGCACAACCGGGTGGTGGACCAGATGCGCCAGGTCGATCCGACCATCAGGACAATCGCCGTCGGCGCCGTAGGCGATTGGTCACAGGGCATGCTGACGCACTGTACCGACCACATGGACCTGATCAGCGAGCACTTCTATCAGGGGGAGAAGAAGGACGTGGTGGAGCACGTGGCCCAGATTCCGGCGGCGGTGCGGGCCAAGGCCCAGGCCCACCGCCGATATCGCCACTCCATCCCGCAACTCGCCGGCCGCGATATCCGCATCGCCATGGACGAATGGAACTACTGGTACGGTCCACACGTCTACGGCGAGCTGGGCACACGCTATCACCTCAAGGACGCACTTGGCATCGCGGCCGGCCTGCACGAGTTCTTCCGCAACTCCGACATCATTGCCATGGCTGACTACGCCCAGACTGTCAACGTGATCGGCTGTATCAAGACGACCAAGACCGAGGCCGCCTTCGCCACCACCGGGCTCGTGCTCAAGCTGTACCGCCGGCGGTTCGGCGAAGTGCCCGTGACCGTCAGCGGCAATTGCGGGCTGCTCAACCTCGACGTGGCCTCGGCGTGGACCGCCGACCGCCGGGCGCTGACCATCGGTGTGGTCAACCCGCACGACCGGCCGCTGGCCTTCAAACTCGACGTAAAGGGGGCCGAGCTCGCCGCCGGCGGGACCGTGTGGTTCATCACGGGCGACGATCCGATGCTCTATAACGAGCCCGCTGAGCCCGAGCGCGTAAGGATCGACGAGCACCCGGTCCGAGTTGATGGCGGACTGACCGTCCCGCCGCTCAGCGTCAGCCTGTACCGGCTGCCGGCGCGTGCCACCGGCGGTTGATGACCAAGCCGTGATGGCGCGATGAGGGCATGGTGGCGAACTTCCGGGAGCGGTTGCGCGCCGCCGGCGCAACGTCGGGCACGCACACGAGGGGCAGACGGTGGGCTTGCCCCACCTCTCGCGCACGAGCGGCCGATCGCCGAAGCCCAGCAACGCCTGCCTGGCGCAAGTCCTTTTGCAAACGGCATTTGCGCGCACGCCGTGGAACGCGACCGCTGACATCGCCTCCGCGAAGGTCGCGCTGGACCTTGGCGTAACGGTCGCCGCAATCTCGCTTGCGACCCCACCAGCAGGACTACCCCGGCCACGATCCAGAGGACGATGTGGACTGTTGTGGACCGCAGCAGCGGCGGCGGACCTCCCAAGATACCGCCCAATGCTGGCGCCTCCGGCGAGTGCCCACCGCGGGTGGGTGGTTGGTCGTGTCGCCGGGCCCCGGCCCGGGTTATGACCCGGGTAAACGGACTCTGCGGCGGATTTTTCTTTTTGACAAGCTGGCCGGGGCCAATACAATGCTCAATCCGGTTTTGTCGGCCGGTCTACGTGCGTCTTGACGCCGGCGGCGCCGCATCGGGCTCGTCGCCGGGGGTTGCTGCTGTAGCTCAGTGGTAGAGCGCGTCCTTGGTAAGGACGAGGTCATGGGTTCAACCCCCATCAGCAGCTATGCTCCCGCGGTGGACTGATGTCGGTCCGGGAATGGAGTGGCAGTGAGTAAACGGATTGTGGCCCGGAGGCGGCCACCCCGGGGGTGAGCTCTCCCGGGCGAGCAGTGGAGAACGTGCATGGCCAAGGGTGTATTTGAGCGAACCAAACCCCACGTGAACGTTGGAACCATCGGTCACGTGGACCACGGCAAGACCACGCTGACGGCCGCCATCACGGCGGTCCAGGAGGCTCGCGGGCTGGCCGAGTACCAGTCGTACGACAAGATCGCCCGGGCTTCGGAGAAGGACGGGCGCCGCGATGCCACCAAGATCCTGACGATCGCGACCGCGCACGTGGAGTACGAGACCGAAAACCGGCACTACGCCCACGTGGACTGTCCGGGGCACGCCGACTACGTCA
>CAZNFA010000084.1:0-14169 GCA_964572345.1 uncultured Planctomycetales bacterium | reverse complement strand
TGGCCAACTCCCGCCACTACCCGATGCCCTCACTGCAGACGGCTGAACTCATACCGCTCATGGAACTTGTCCTCGACACGATCCTTACTCTTCTGGCTGCCCTTCTCGTCCCGGCACCTTCGCCAGCCGACTTCCCCAGGCCACTCGCCTGTCCGCTCGAAACGGATCACGTGGCTTTCGCCACGCTTGAGGTACTATTCGGCTGTCCGACTACTCGCGAGGTTTTGCGTCTCATTTCGCCTGACGCTTATAGAGCCGCTTACCCGACGCCACTCGGGACCGCCGCGAGTCCTCCTGGGGTCACGCACAAGTCTTCCGCACCGTGCCGCCCGCAAACACCTTGGTACGAGAGGTGGATGAGATCGCCTTCGCCTCCATAGTGCAGGCTCGACCTGGCCCTCTCTTTGGCCGACCGGTTCGTCAGCGGGGTGGCCCCCATCGACTACGGCCCGGTGCTTCTCCGCAAACCCTTCGGATTCGGCCTCACGACCGACACCCTGTCCTCCGGTTGCCACTCTCGCGGCAGAGCTCGAACGTAGGTCCATCCCATGGCTGTCTCCGTCGTTTCCAACTTCGTGCCCGTTTGGGGTTCTCCTTACTCGCACTCCCCGGCCGGCGAGGCATTACCCCCGCCTTTGGATATGACGCCCCTCATCCGGGCGTCAGAGGGACTTCAACCCTCCTGACTCGTGCGCTGCCCAGCGCACACTACGGGCCTGTCCGACTTCCCGTGTCCGTTCATCATCGGCGTGTGTCCTTGGACTTCCCGACACGACCCGCAGCGCCATCCGCTGCGGGTGGACACGGGATCTCCCGGTTCTCGCGCGAGGGTCGGGATAGAGCTCGAGCGCGCGCGCCAACAGGTGGAGGGTTTCCATCCCCGCTCTTTCGATTAGGGGGTGGGTTCACAGTTCCACCATGGCCACGTTTCCCGAGGCCCCCCTACGATCCCGGACGGTCGGATTTCCCGAGTCCGGTTCTGACCTTGGCTTTCCTCCAAGGGCCTTCCCGTATGACAGCGAGGTTCAAGCGCTGGTCCGCATACGCCCCTGCCGTCAGTGGTTTTCCCCAGGATTCGTCCCAGCTTCGAGGGCACAGCATTCTCCCGGCACAGAGTCCGGATGCTCCCTGGGACCGCCAAGTGCCCAGAGCCCCTTTGCCCTTTCGAGGAGCTACCTCTCCAGGGGTGGCATCGAGTGCCACCTCGAAGGGCGTTACCCCTTCTTCGTCGCTCGTACGGGCTCATGCGCCAGACCAATACCCTCCCACCGACTCTGGCCTTGGCCTCTTCCGGTGGGTCCTTGCAGGTTGCTACCAGCCCCTGCTGGGAGTTGGCCCTTCCCGACATTATCTCTGCGAGTCTTTCCCCTGGTGCCTGGACCCCTACCCCGGCGGTTTCTGTGGTGCACTTACCCGTTTCTTCCCACAGAGCATCGGCCTTCCCCGAGAAACAACGGGTCGGCTTACCGCAAGTCTCCGCTGCGCGACTTCCAAGCGGGCATGTTTTCGAGGTTGCAGTCATTCCTTTACGTTCAGGCCCCAGGTTTTGCTTGCCACCCAGGTCGCTCCCACCGCCGTGGTTTCACCACGAGGCAGCCGTGGCGTTGACACCCGAGCAGAACACATGTCGTTACCTTCATGTGCATCGGGTCTGCTAGTCGTCCGTACCGGGCAATTGACGACAGAGGACTTTCACCTCCTAGACTCGCAGCCTTGTCGGCTGCTCCTGTTTCCGTGCATGCACGGGGTCTCTGACCGCGCGGGGCCTCGATGCATCTCGCGATATCGATGCACTGAGTGTGGCCTTCCGCTTCTCCTGAAAGCGTCGGCGCCCCGGAGGGAACATCTTTCGCGGCTCAATACCCGGCCTGCACGTACCCCTGTCAATGCTTCGCCCCTGCCCTTACGGACAGCAACGCATGACTCGGGGCCGCTGTGGGCCGCTAACCCTTCAACGTATGACTCTTTCATTCACAACACCTCGCCGGTTTATCCCGGCGCACCAGGAGTTGAGTCATGGGAACTGGTCAGACAAAGGCCGCTGCCACGCTGCTTGAACGTCAGGCGGCGGCGTTACTCGACGTGCAAACCGTCGCGGCAATGTACGGGTGTTCGGCCCGTCACGTATACCGCTTGACTGACTGTGGGAAGATGCCCGGGCCCGTTCACCTGGGCGCGCTGGCCCGCCGGCGCCGGGCAGAGGTTGAGAAGTGGATTGCAGACGGCTGCCCACCTGTGCGCCGGCGGGCTGCGTCGTGAAAGGCCTAGAACGAAACCGCCTGGCGATGGCGACACGGGTTCAACAATCCGCTCGGGGTGCCTCGTGAAGTTCGTCAAGTTGTCGTGTGACGTTCTTTGCCGTACCGATCTCTCGGCGGGCTGCAAGTTGGTCTACAGCGTGATTCGGGACCGCATCGGACAAAACAGCGAGGCCTGGCCCAGCTTGCAGCGACTCGCGGAGGACTGTGGGCTCGGGCGCACGACTGTGTCCGATGCTGTAGACAAATTGGCCGAGGTCGGGCTGTTGGAGGTGGACCGGGCCGGACACAATCCCAAACGAGAGAGCAACCGTTACTGGTTGCCCTCGATACCGAAAACCGAAGCGCGAAGCGCCCGACGGTTCGGAAATCGCGCGTCCGACAGTTCGGTTTCCGGTCATAAACCAGACCAAGAAAATAAGACAAGAAGAGCAGACCCAAAAAGCGGCCGCGCGTGAACGCGCAGCCGTTTGTCGCCAAGTGGGTGGATATCTGCCGGAAGGCGACTAGGGGAAAAGACCCTGACCGGCCCGCGAAGGAACTCGCTGCGCTGAAGAACATCGCCAAAGTCTGCAACGGCGACGTGACGGAATTCGAGCGCCGCGCGCGGCTCGCGGCGGGACTCGGCAGACAGCCGCCGCCCTGGCCGTTCAGCGAAAAAGGCTCGCTCACCGCGACGAAGATCAGCAGCTATTGGGCCGAATTGGGTGACACATTCAGGCGACCAAATGACCAACGAAACCCCAGCAGCAAAACCGATCGACTTCCGCGCGGCCTTGCCGAACAAAAGACCGTGCGCGATTACGAGTGAGGCCGCTTGCCGCATTTGTGGCGGCGACGATCCCACACTCGGCGCGCCGGACGGACTCTGCCGCAACTGCCGCGCGCTGGAGCGGGCGAAAGAGGACTGGTTACGGGCGAGTGGGATTACTCCGCGACACGATCGGTTCCGCACGTGGCCCGACCTGCACGGTCCCGAGCCGTACATGCGAGCGGTAGAGCGTGTGCGGAAGTTTCTCGGCGTCTCCGGCTCGATCGTGGCATTGATCGGCAACTGTGGGACCGGGAAGACACAGCTTGCGTGCGTGGCCGTGCGTGCGGCGATAGCCGCGAGCCGCGAGGCACGGATTGTCACGTGCGTTGCGCTGCTGGCGGATTTGAAGGGGCGCTACGGCGGCGACGGCGCAGCGGATAGCGAGTGGCTGACAAACTGGGCGCGCCGGTGGCTGTTGGTGATTGACGAATTCGGGATACGGCTCGATACGGATTGGGCGCGCGTTATGCTGCCGACGCTGCTCGACCAACGCTACGCGACGATGCGGCCCACGATTCTGATTGGCAACGTGACGCGCGAGCAGTTCGTGGACACGGCCGGACCGTCCGTGGTGGACCGCTGCAACGAAGACGGCGGCGTAATTGTGTGTGACTGGCCTTCTTTCCGGCAAGCGAAAGTAGCGCGCGACGACGGTGTTTGAGGCCGTGTCCGGCTGCATAGCGAGAGGACGTGAACGATGAATCCGGTCATTCCCGAGGGTTGGTAAATGGGCCTTCCAGCTCTCTCACAGCCCGTGGCGCCCTCAAAGCGGCCATCGCTTAGCGTGACAAGCGAATCCGAAATCGGGCCGTAGGTGCCCCGTTTTCAGGCCGGGAGCTGGTTTCGACAGGTCGAGCAGTGGCGATGCAAAGGTGGTCAAAACAGCGAGCTAATCGGCATAGCGCACTCCGGGCAGACACCGGATACGTTGCCCGTGAGACCGTAGCCGCATTCCCGGCAATGGCCGGGAGGAACGTGGCGGGGGACCCCGCGGCGTACCGCGATCCAGGCACCAAGACACGCGCCCGCGACGGCGCCGATAAGCCCCGTCTGAAGCAGGAGAGAGTCATATCGCCCCGTCAGAGGGTAACCGCCGTGGACCATTCCAATCAGGATTCTAGCCGCGAGCATCGCGACGAACATCGCGACGTAAGCGCCGATGAAGCCGCCGAGGGCCAGCATCGCCAGGATGTCGATGGGCCTGCGTCTCAGCATTGCTCGGATGGTAGCCAACGCCCAGACGGCCAAGGAACCCCAGTTTCGGCCGTTCTGGCGCGCAGGAGCGATTTTCCGGCTGTTCCTGGCCGTCGAGTCGGCCGAAACCGAGATCGAGCCAGGAACGGCGCTACGGGGCAGGTACGCGGCCCAAAGCGACACGACGGGCGTCCGCGGGAGTTGGGCACACTCTTCCGCCAAAACGGCAACCGTTGCCGTTTTACGCTTGGCCTCGACGGCGCCGCGGTGCGCGGGCGGGCGCCGATAGTTACAAAAAAACAGCGCTGTGACTTGACACGTAGCAGTTTGTGAGGAATACTCTGGGCATGAGCGCGAAGAAGAAACAACAGACAGACCTAGCGGCGCAACTGCGGCGGGCGATCCGTGACAGCGGGGTCACGCTCTACCGGGTTGCGGTGGAAACCGGCGTTGATCGGGCGATGCTGTCGCGGTTTGTCACTAATGAGCGTGACATAACGCTGAAAACGGCCAGCCGCATCGCCGACTATCTCGGCCTGGAATTCCGAAAGCGTAGGTGACCGATGGCGAGCGTGTTCCGAAAGACCGTGACCAAGCCGGCGCCGGGCGGTGCCGAAATCATCGTCCGCAAGGGGCAACGGCTCGCACGGTGGAAGAATGGACAGGGAAGGCGCGTACGGCACCCGTGACGATCGGCGGGGACGCCTCCGACCGCATCGTGATGCGGGCGCGGACGTTCATCGCCAAGTATCGCGACGACTGCGGCATCGTGCGGAAAGTGGCGACGGGCTGCCGGGACAAGACCGCAGCACGAGCGGTGTTCGCCGAGCTCGAACGCCGGGCCGAACTGGTCAAAGCAAAGGTGATGACGGGCAGCGAGAGCCGCGCGGCCGATCACCAGGGTACGCCGTTGGGCGAGCACTTTGCCGCGTATGACGACCACCTGCGGGTGCATATCAGTCCGAAGACCGGTTTCCCCGCGACACCCGCACACCGGGAGAACCGGCGTATTCACTTGCGGCGTGTTGCGATCGGTTGCGAGTGACGCAAGCTTGCCGACCTCGACCGTGCTCAGCTTGAATCGTGGCTGGCTGAGCGCGAAGCCGACGGCATGGGGGCGCGAACCCGCAATAGCTACGCGGCGTCGTGGTCGGCCTTCGCGAACTGGTGCGTCGATACCCACCGGCTGACCGTGAACCCCTTTGCACGGCTCGCAAAGGCCAATGAGAATGGTGACGCACGGAGGAAGCGCCGAGCATTGAACGCCGGCGAGCTCGCCAGACTGATCGACGTGGCACGCAGCCGACCAGTGGTCGATGCGATGACGATTCGGCGGGGCAAGCGCAAGGGGGAACTGGTCGCCAAGCTCAGCGACGGACAGCAGCGGAGACTGGAGACTCTCGGCCACGTGCGGGCGCTGACGTACAAGACGCTGACGCTCACGGGGCTGCGGTTGAACGAACTGCGGTCGCTGACCATCGGGGGGACCGATCTGGGCGGACCGACCCCTTACGCCACGTTGCAGGCTGCCGACGAAAAGGCACGCCGGGGCGCGGAGATCCCGCTGCGGACCGATTTGGCGGCAGACCTGGCCCGGCACCTTGCCGACCGCCTGAAAGTCGCTCAGCGGGCCGCCAAACGCCAAAACCGGCCCATCCCTGCGCGTCTGTCGGCGGGCGCGCCGCTCATCGACGTGCCGAAGACGCTCGGAGCGGTGTTGGACCGTGATCTTGTCGCCGCCGGGCTTGCGACGCGCAAGAAGGCTGGCAACGACTGGCGGTACGACAAGCGAGACGAGCGTGGCCGATGCTTTGACGTTCACGCCTTGCGCATGACATTCAACTCGCTGCTGGCCGCGGCGGGTGTGCCGCTGACCACGCGGCGAATCCTGATGCGACACGCGCCCCAGAGCGTGACGGACGAGCACTACGCCGACACGAAGCTGATCGACCTACGCGCGGCGCTGCACAAGCTGCCAGACCTGCCCCTGGACGATGGCCGAGGGGGCGAACACCGGCAGGCAACCGGCACCGACGGCCGCGCCCGGCTTGCACCGGGGTTTGCACCGACCCCTGACAATCTGGTGCAAACTGGTGCAAACTCTGGCAGTGCGGCGCTGGCGGCCGCGATTCGCACGCCGAGCGGCCACGTCGCTAATGGTCGGGAAAATCAGGGGGTTACAACCGCTGACAACTCAGGACACGAAAGCGGGCGATGGGACTCGAACCCACAACATTCAGCTTGGAAGGCTGATACTCTACCAATTGAGTTACACCCGCACAGGGCTCGCACAAGCTCTATACAATTCTATCACACCAGTTCGGATGCGGGTTGTCAACCGAAAGATGCCTGGCCCCGATTACTCGTAGCTCGCCTCAGCGCAGGGAGGGGTCTCTCGTCGGATGCGGGGGAGACCCCGTAGTCTGTGACCAGATTCTTCGGTCGCCGCGCTCCCTCAGAATGACAGCGCGCTGCGCTCTCTCAGAATGACAGGGTGTCGTGCGGGCACAGGGCCGGCGGCGGGATGTCGGTGCCACATGTGACCGGCTGCAAACCGGTCCCACAAGGCCCACGGCCGGGACGGAGCCCCGGCCGCGATCCACCGGTTGGAAACCGGTGCCACACAGAACGGCCGGTACGGTGCCGGCGGCTCAGGTCTCATGCTTGCTGAACCAGACCGCCCCGACGGTCTGGGCCAGGATGCGGATGTCCAGGCCCAGGCTCCAGTGCTTAATGTAGTGCACGTCGTGCTGGATGCGCTTCTTCAGTGAGGTGTCGCCGCGATAGCCCTTGACCTGGGCATAGCCGGTCATGCCGGCCTTCATCTTGTGGCGGAGCATGTAGCGGGGGACCTCCTGCTTGAACCGCTTAATGAACTCCGGGCGCTCCGGGCGTGGCCCCACCAGCGACATCTGCCCGGCGAGCACGTTGAACAGGTTCGGTAGCTCATCCAGACTGGTGCGGCGCAGGAATCTGCCGATCCACGTCCGTCGGGGATCGTTGCGCTGAGCCCATACGGGGCCGCAGGCGGCCTCCGCGCCGACAGTCATCGTGCGGAACTTCATCATGCTGAACTCGCGTCCGTCGAGCCCCATGCGCCGCTGACGGTAAAACACCGGTCCGCGACTGGTCAGCTTGATCACCAGAGCGATCAGCACCATCGGGACCGCGGCGATCAGCAAGCACACCCCGCCGACGAGCAGGTCGAAGCCGCGCTTGAGGATGGCGTTCCAGCCATACAGCGGCGTTTGGCGCAGAGAGAGGATGGGCACGCCGTCGAGCTGGCTCAGGTTGGGGCGCATGGCGTAGCTGGGGCTGATTTCGGGCACGAGGCGGACGTCGGCCATGGAAGTTTCCAAGGCGGCGAGCACGTCGCTGGTACGCTCGGCCTCATCATGGGACAGGGCGATAAACACCGAATCGACCGGCGACTTCTCGGTGATTGCGCGCAGCTCGGCCAGCGGGCCGTAGACCGGCAGCCCACGCAGCGTGCCGGGGCGATCGCGTGCGCGGTCATCCACGAAATAGAGCACCTCGATGCCGGTCCAACTGTTGCGTTGCAGCGCGTGCAGCAGTCGTTGGGCGGCCCGCCCGCTGCCCACGATTGCCGCCGTGCGCCGATTCCACCCGCGGCGGCGGAGAGCGCGCAGCGTGATCCGTACCGTGGCGCGGAAGACCACAAAACAACTCGTCCCGACGACGGCGTACGTGGCAATGAACTGACGCGAGATCTTGTTGGTCGCCGGCAGGGCATAATCGATCACGACCACTGCCACCACCGCTACGACAAAGGCCTTGATGACGTCACGTGTCTCGCTCACTAGCCCGTGATGGCGGCGGGGACGGTACAGCCGCAGCCGGTAGAAAATCACCAGGTGGGCGGTCACCACCAGCGGCAACATTGGCAGGAACTTGTCCCCCAGCCCCGGCACGCCCTTGGCCGGATCGACCGGCAGCCACGTGAACCGAATGAAATAGCTCAGCAGCCACGCCGCCGCGATTGCGCAGGCATCGGCCACCACCAGCAGGGTGACCATCAACTGGCTATGCTGCTTGAGCATCGAGTCGATCCACCGCCAGAGCGCCGCGATCAGCGATCCGGTACGATAGCTCGCGCGGTGCACGAGGGTACCGCCCCATGCACCTGGTCAATTATCCGCACATCAGCCCCCGACGGAAAGGGGGCTCAACCGTGGAACCGCCGGCCGTTGACCGCGGGGGTCACCCATGCTTGTCCGCCGATGCGGCACTCAGGGGATCGGTGGCGTCTTTGTGTCCGCCTGGGTGGGCGCTTTCGTGGTCGGCCGGCTCGATGTGTGACGTAATGTGGACCTTGTCATTCGGGAAGCGGCGGCGGATCGATTCTTCGAGCCGGGAGACGGCGGTGTGGGCTTCGACCGTCGGCAACTCGCCGGGAACCAGCAGGTGAACATCGACCCACAACTCGTCGTTGAGCGACCGGCAGCGCAACTGGTGAAACCCGGCGATGCTTCCCGCGGCAACTTGCTCCTGAAGGCCCTCGATCAATCGGCGGGACACATCGGGATCCACCTGGTCCATCAAGCCGCCGAACGATCTGCGCACGAGCGAGACGCCGCTGGCCATGATGAGCCCGCCGATGAGCAGGGCCGCGACCGGGTCGAGCCATTCGATTCTGGTGAGCATGACCAGCCCGACGCCGACGATGGCTGCCGCGGTGGTCCACATGTCTGACAGCACGTGCTTGCCATTGGCGACCAGGATCAGCGCGTTGTGCCGGCGGCCGACGCGAACCAGAGCCACGCCCAACGCCAGGTTGATCACCGCGAGCGCGCCGGCGATGCCCAGCCCGACGCCCAGATGACGCAACTGTGGCCCCCGAATCAGCCCGATCACTCCGCTGGAGATCACGGCAACCGAGGCGGCGAAGACCAGGGCACCTTCGAAGCCGGCGGAGAAGTAGGCGATGCGTCCGTGACCGTAGGGGTGGTCGGCATCGGCGGGGCGCGCGGCATACCACAGGCTGAACGCCGCCAGACCGGTGGCCGCCCCGTGCACGACCGACTCCAGGGCGTCGGAGAAGATTGCGGTACTGTGCGTCAGGGAATAGGCGGTCAGTTTGCCCGCCAGCATGACGACCGAGGCCAGCAGGCTCGCCGTTATGGCGGTCTTTCGCGGATCTCGACTCACGGCGGCTACCCCATCGTGCCGCTATTATAGCCTCTGCAAGCTGGATGCCATCCAGCAGCCGTGGGGCCGCCTACGCCCGGTAGCAGGGCCGGCGTTTGGCGGTTGTTGCCGAGCGCGGCGACCGGCGGGGCGAGCCGGCCTGGTTCGGCTGCGGCTTTGAGCATTACCGAATACTGGGCCACGCTATGCGAATACCCCTGTGTGGATTGGCCGCGGAATTATAATGGCTCCGCGCCGTAGGAACCGTTACGCGTGTCTACTGGACAGGCGCACGGCATCAGCACGCGCCCTCGCAGCCGGGTAAACGGATTCCGGGGACTTCACCTTGTCGAAACTGCGTGACGCCGCAACGCGTAGAACTGTAGGCGTCCGGGATATCCCCCTGGTCCTGCTGGCTCCGCGCCGGCTCTTCGCCCGCGTCGAAGACGTAGCCGCTTACGGCTGGCCTCTGGTGATCCTGCTCACCGCCGTCACGCTGATCGGCTACGCCACTGTACAAACGGGGCTGATCGACCGCGAGATTGATCGCCAGGTTGACGAGAGCATTGCCCGGCTCGAAAGCGAACAGCGGGACGTCGTGGAGCGCTCGGCCCTGCGCGAAATGTACCAAGATGAATACGAGCTGGGGGAGTTCAGGAAGCTGCTGACCCGGATTCAGGTCATCGCGGCGGAGCCGGCCAAGGTCCTCGGCGTGACCCTGCTGGTGGCGGCTGTCCTGTACGGTGTGGTGGCCTTGACCGGGCGGAAGCCGGAATGGCACACGTTGCTGACGATCTGCGTCTTCGCAGCTTTCATCGACGTGCTGCGGCTACTCACGATAGTGGTGCTGATGCTGCGCTACGAGACGCTCGAAGTTGACACATCGCTGGCGCTGCTGGCCCGCCTGATGGCGAGGGAGAATGGGGCGGGCGCGATGAGTTTGGCGGTGGCATCGGGATCGCTCTCCGCCCTCGACCCGTTCCGCATCTGGTTCTGGCTGGTGGTCGTCATAGGGCTCTCGGCCACCGCCCAACTACCCGGCTGGCGGGCGTGGGTGACCTGCTCACTCTGCTGGCTGGTGGCCAGCGGCATCCGCTGCGGGTTGGCGGTTGCCGCGGCGCAGAGTGCGACAGCGGTCGCGACCAATGGATAGCGCGAATGCTCGCATCGCGAGGATACTCTCTGGGGACCGAGCGGAGTAAACCATGAAGACGATCATTGGAATCGTGGTTCTCGGAGCGATCGTGGCCGGGATCTACGTGCTTAACGACTACACGCGCAGCGAAGACGGCAAGAGTTTGCTGGATGTCGCCGGCGAGCTTGAGACGCCGGTCGAGACCGCGCAGCCGGAGCAGCGCGACATCGTGCGCACGGTGCAGGCCCCGGGAGAGGTCGAGGCCTTCGCCGAGGTGGACATCAGTTCCGAGGTTGTCGGCAAGATTCTGGAGATGCCGGTCGAGGAGGGCGATCCGGTGCAGACCGGCCAACTGCTGTGCCGCCTGGACGACGCCGACTTTCGCGCTCGCGTCGTGTCTGCCCAGGCCAACGTGGCCAAGCTCAAGGCCCTGATCACGCAAGCCGAGGCGGACCTCAAACGAGCCGAACTTGATTGGGAGCAGATGCAGCGCCTGCGCGAGACCGATGCCACATCGCCTACGGAGCTGGCTTACTGCCGCGCCGCCCTGATTGGCGCTCAGGCTGTGCGCGAGATGCGTAATCAGGAACTCGTCGAGGCCGAGGCCGCCCTGCAATACGCCCGCGAAGACCTGGCCAAAACGGTCATCGAAGCGCCCCTGAGCGGCGTCGTCTCACAACTGTTCGCCAAGCAGGGCGAGGTGGTCATCACCGGCACGATGAACAACCCCGGCACGCGCGTCATGGTCATCAGCGACCTGTCGAAGATGCAGGTGCGCTGCCGCGTTGACGAGACCGACGCCCCGCTGGTCGCCCCCGGCCAGACGGCCCGCATTTACCTGCAATCGGACACCCGCCGCAGCATCCCCGGCGAGGTGTTCCGCGTCGGAACCAAGGGCACCAAGCTCCCCGGACGCGACGTGGTCACCTTCGAGACCCTGGTGCTCATCACCAGCGAGGACGCGCGCGTCAAGCCGGGCATGAGCGCCAACCTGGAGATCGAAGTCGCCCGCCAGGAAAACGCCCTGACGATCCCCATCCAGGCGGTCGTGTACCGTAAACGGCGCGACCTCCCGGAGGACTTCGTGAACGAGTATGACCAGCAGCAGGAATCGCAGGATCCCGATTCCCACCAGCATCTGGCGGAGTACATCAAGCTCGTCTTCTGCATGGAGGATGGCAAGGCCCACGTGCGTCTGGTGCAGACCGGCATCAGCGACGTACGCAGCGTGGAGATCGTGGAGGGGCTCACGCTCGATGATTCAGTAGTGACCGGGCCCTACCGCAGCCTCGACCGGCTCAAGGACGGCTCACCCGTCAAACTCGAGGAGAAGGAGCCCGAAAGCGAGGAGCAGGAGCCTGATGCCGGCGACGACGACGAGACCCCTGGCCCGGCGTCCCAACCGAGCGACGAAACCCGCACCGAAGCGGATCACGACGAATGACCGCCGAACCAGCCACGCCAGCAGACCCCCAGCCGGTGATCGAACTGATCGACGTGCGCAAGATCTACCGCGTCGGCACCGAGCTGGTGCACGCGTTGCGGGGCACGTCGCTGACCATCTACGAGAACGAGTACGTGGCGATCATGGGCCCGTCGGGCTCCGGCAAGAGCACGATGATGAACATCCTGGGCTGCCTGGACGTGCTCAGCGAAGGCGTTTACCGGCTGCGCGGCCAGGATGTCTCCAAGCTGTCACAGACCAGGCTGGCCAACATCCGCGGGCGGCAGATCGGCTTCGTGTTTCAATCCTTCGAGCTCTTGCCGCGCACCACCGCGCTGAAGAACGTCGAGCTCCCGCTGCGTTACTCGCGCACTCGTCACCGCCGTCAACGCGCCCTGGAAGCCCTGCGGCACGTCAACCTCGCCGACCGAGCGCACCACCGGCCCAACCAGCTCTCCGGCGGCGAGAAGCAACGTGTTGCCATCGCCCGCGCGCTCGGCCAACAACCCGACCTCATTCTCGCCGACGAGCCGACCGGGAACCTCGACACAGCTACCGGCAACGAGATCATGGTGATCTTCGACCGGCTGCACGCTGAGGGCCAGACCCTGATCATCGTTACCCACGAGGACCACATCGCCCGACACTGTAAGCGGGTCATAAAGCTGCGTGACGGGCAGATCGTTTCGGACACGGGCGACGGGCGCGGCGTCCACAGCGGCCAGGCCGGGAAGGATGAGGCCACCACGTCATGAGAGCTTTGAGACTCCTCATCCGCGTGCTGCTGTTCATCCCCAACCGGATCTATGGGGCCGCCAGCAACGTGGCCACCGCGCTCGTGCAGATCTGGGCGAACAAGATCCGCTCGTTGCTCACGGTGCTGGGCATCATCATCGCCGTCACCTCGATCATCACCGTCGTCACGCTGGTGGAGGGCTTCGGCGACTACATCACAAACTTCCTGCGCGGCCTGGGAACGAACATGATGGTCGTGTACCCGGAACGGGTGCGCGGGCCACGGGGAGAGTATCTCCGCCCGGGCGAGATGACCATCGAGGACATTCAGGCGGTTGACGCACACGCCTTGGCGATCCGGCGTTCCTCGCCCGCAATCTACGCCCGCGCCACCATCGAGTACGGCCGCCAACAGCTCAACCAGGTCTCGCTCCGCGGCACGAACGAGCTCTTCCAGGCGATCCGCAGCCTCTACGTGGACGCCGGACGCTTCTTCGCACCCATCGACGTGGAGAACTCCGCCCCGGTCTGCGTGCTTGGCCGCGAAGTCCTGCGCAGGCTCGAGTGCGATGAGTCCGTCATCGACGACTTCGTCCACATCGACAACCAGCGCTTCCAGGTGATCGGCCTGCTCGAGTCGAAAGGCAGCTTCATGGGCGAGAACCAGGACGAGCTGATCGTCATCCCCTGGACCACCGCGGTGAAGATGTACCCCTTTCGCCGCAACTACCTGCGCTTTTACGTCGAGGCCATGAGCGAACCGGAGATTCCCCAGGCCGAAGGTCAGCTCGTGCGCATCCTGCGGCAACGCCACGGCCTCAAGCCCGGTGATGCCAACGACTTCGGCGTCTTCAAGCAGGACGAGATCCTCAAGGAGTTTCACCAAATCCGTGTCATCGCCACCAGCGCGCTGGCGGGGATTGTCAGCATCTCGCTGCTGGTGGGCGGCATCGGCATCATGAACGTCATGCTCGTCTCGGTCACCGAGCGCACGCGCGAGATCGGCCTGCGCAAGAGCGTCGGCGCTCACCGGCGTGACATCCTCATGCAGTTTTTGACCGAGGCCGTCGTGCTCAGCACGGTCGGCGGCGCCATCGGCATCGCCTTGGGATACGCCCTCACCCACCTGGCGGCCATGCACCCCAGCATGGTCGCGGTTAAGGTCCCCTACTGGTCCGTGGCCCTGGCGCTGGGCTTCAGCGCCGGCGTGGGCATCTTCTTCGGCATCATCCCGGCCTTCAAAGCCGCCATCATCCACCCCATCGACGCCCTGCGCCACGAGTGACGACGGCCCCCGGGGGCCCTACCCCGGGGATGTCCCAGCATCGTGTGGCATGCCCAAGCCCCCGGCGCGGGCATGATTCTTGCTCGCTGGGTCCCGCTCGTCGGGTGCCACTGGTGGCTTGTCCACCAGTGTACGCACAAGGGAGGCCGAGGCTCT
>CAZNFA010000083.1:0-14825 GCA_964572345.1 uncultured Planctomycetales bacterium | reverse complement strand
CTGCGCACAGGATGACACACGCAACCGATTACGGGAAGATGTTTACAGCAGTGGGTGAGCTCGGCGGTTGCGGAGTTCGCCGTCTTTGACGACGGCACGGGCCCCGCCCTGTACGCGGGCGGGTGGTTCCATTGGGCCTACGACTGCGACGGCTGCCCGCCCAAGCTCGTCAACCACATTGCCAAGTGGGATGGGAACGCGTGGTCGTCGTTGGGTGTCGGTACGGATGACGGCGTCTACGCGCTGAGCGTGTTCGATGACGGCATCGGCCGCGCGCTGTATGCGGGCGGGTGGTTTGACGCCGCCGGGGACCACCCGGCGCACCACATCGCACGCTGGGGTTTCGTACTCGGCGACCTCGATTGCGACGCCGACGTGGACCACGCGGACCTCGGCATTCTCCTGGCCCACTTTGGCTTTGGGGGGTAGCAGCGGTAAGCGGTTGTGCTCTCGGCGCACGAGGGGCTGTGCGCCGCCGTGTCGAGGGACTGCGGACGCCGGGCCGTACGGGGCGGGGCTGAATGGCGGTGTTCCTGCGTAGAAGAAGAACGCCGCGGAGGAGATCCTCCGCGGCGTTCGGGTTGTCAGTGTTGCCGGGGTAGCGGCGGTTTACGGCACGCAGCCCCAGTCAGCCAGCAGGATGCCGAGGTCGGGGTGGCCGGTCTCTCCGTCGCCATCGATGTCGCCCGGGCAATCGCCGCCCGTGCAACCCCAGTCGGCGAGTAGGATGCCGAGGTCCGAATGGTCCGTGTCGCCGTCGCCGTCTAGGTCACCTACGCATCCCGAGGGGATCACCACGTCCGCGCTGACATCGAACGGCCAGAGCAAGCCGCCGGTGCTGTAGAGCGTGCTGTCTCCGTAAACGTGGAGAAGCGTTCCGGCGGTCATGGTGTAGCGTGCGATCGTGTAGCTTCCGGGCACGTCAACGGCGGTGTCGAACCAGAGTGCCTGCAAGAGGTCGTCCTGTTTGATGGTCTCGTCGCTCACGAAGGATGGGGCCTCGAAGTTCGGCGCGCTCCAGAAGCTGTCGAACTCGAGCGCTGGGAACACGTCCCAGAGCACGGTTTGCGGTATGTCGGCGTCCAGCGTCGGGTGCTGGTAGAACATTCCGTCGATGGTCGCCGCGCCCTTCGAGCTGGTCCAGTCATCGTCGGGCATGGTGACGACCAGGTCGAACGTCTGGGCATGCTCCAGGGTGGGGTCGTCCGCCTTGGCCTCGGCCGTGATCGGCACTTCGATGAGTTCGTGCAGCACGGGTGGCGGCGGCGGGTCACCTTCCCCAACCAGTATGTCGTCGATGTACCAGTCGTCGTTGCTCTGGTTCCCGTCCACGCGGAAGCGGACGCGGAACTCGTTGTGGTAGGCGTCGCTGGGCAAGATGTGCTCGTGGTAGACGAATTCCGACTGGTCCGCGCCGTTAGAGGTGATCGTGTTGATATTGACCCACGTGAGGTCGTCGTTCCAATAATCGACGTGGAGCTGCTCCCCGCTTTCGACGCCACGATGCTGCGTGTGGTAGGAGAGCTTCACGTCTGCATAGCCCTGCAACAGGATGAAGTTCGTGCGGATGTCGTCGTCGTCCCCGTACGGGCGGGATCCGGCGGAATCCAGGTTCACCGAGTAGGGGCTGCTGGGCTCGTTCACGCCGTTGGTGCTGGCGACGCCGCCATCGTTGTACGCCCACAGGTCGGCCCGCAAGGTGCCGGTGATGAAGTCATCCCAGAAGGGCGGGGTGATGGGGTCGAACTCGTCGTGCAGACAGGGTCTGCTGTTCCTGAAGCTGATGATCTCACCCTGGGCTCGCGAGCCGAATTCTGGGGCGCCGATCCCGTCGCAGCCGTTGATGATAGAACACATGATGTGGCAGTCCGGGTACGGATCGCAGTGCGTCGCGTTCCAGTTGTGCCCCAATTCGTGGGCGTGCAGGGCCACGCGCCCGGCCCAGCTGCTGCCGCCGTATTTCGACTGGCAGAGGCTGTAGTGCCAGCCAAATTCGCAGATCACGCCGAGCCAGGCGATGCCGATGACACCGCCGTTCAGATCTCGACCGGTGAACAGTTGGGCCACGTCGCGATGAATACCCGAGAGCTCAGAGGTCCACACGTTCCCCATCTGCTGGAGCAGGCTCTCCGGATCGGTGCCTGTGTAGGGGTCGTCGCCGGCAGAGGTGCGGACGACAACTGTGGTTACTTCATAGGTGATGTCGGTGTCGCGCTCGTAGACGGTCTCGACGTCGTTGTAGATAGCTTCCATGTCGTACACAGTGGCTTCGAGGTCGTAGCCGAGCCTCTGGTAGAAGGGATAGTCGGCTTCGAGCCCCATCTCGCAGATCTCCTGGCCGGTTGGTCCGCGGCCCCCGAGGTCTGATTCCTCGGTCCGCGGGCCAATCCGATGAAGCGCTTCGTCGGTGCCGCAACGATGCTCATAGTCTGGCAGGACATCCGAGCCGGCGTAGACGACGTGATCGGCCGGGCCGGTATTGCTAATGATGCCGACGAGCGGCTCGACGTACCAGACCTCCCCATTGTTGGCGTAGATGGATGCAGTCAATTCGCCCTCGGACAGCGAGGCGGCCACGCGGCTGTTGCCGGAGCCGAGGACGAATCCGCGATAGGTGCGTGGTGCCGGGGGCTGGACAGCAATGAGGCCATCGTCATCGCTGACCAGTAGCTGGAAATCGCCGCTGCGGATCGAGTGCTGCCGCAGGTGCAAGACGCGGTCCACTCCGTCGATGGTGACGTGGACGGCGAGCTGCTCCGGATTCATCGCGGGCAGGTCGAGTTGCTGAACAGTGAAGTCGCTGATCTGTAGCGTGTCGCCGATCGTGCCGGCCGGTCTGTTGGGGTTTGCCAGATCCTGTGCCTGAGCGGTTCCCGCCACGAGCAGAAACCCCAAGCACAAACCGATGGCTGGGTGTACCTCCTTCAGCCGCAAATACATATTGTGCCTCCTTTCAGTTGAGACTCTACTGATGCCGCAATGGATGCTCCGGCACCTTCCTGCATGTCGAGGGAGTGCGCGGGCATCTCTCGGCCGTCTGTTATCAGCACGGACCTCTCCAGGTCCGATCTAGCCGGTTTGCAGACCTACTCGACCACCAGCGCCGGGCTGGCCCGCGTCGCCCGAACGCGGGGGCCTGTCGCGGCAGCTCCCACCGCGGGCGGCCGTCTCAGGCTGCGCTGGCCGGTCAGACAGCGCATTAAGAGGGGGCGCTCCCCCGCTGGCCGGCTATCGGGCGAAGCAGGCTCGTATCCGAGTCGGGAATGAACAACCCGACCTTGCTCGCGTGCCGGACGACGAGCCGTGGGGACAGGACGTACACTCACCAAACTCGAGCGCGTCCCCGCCGGTCGCAACCCCGCCAGCGGCCCATCCCTGTTGCTCGCCGAGAACAGGGCGCTTGCTCGCCGAGAAAAGGGCGCACGCTCGCCTCTCTCTTAGGATAGCCGCGACTTACCTCATGGTCAATGATCAATGCTTGCGGATTGGGGTTGGCCACAGCCTGCTCAACGCTAGAAACCAGTTCACGGCCCCGGCCATTCCCCGGTTATCGGTCCAAGTTGACTGGCCCCGGGGCTGCGCTGCGCACAGCCACCCGCGCGGAGCCGGCTACCTGCCTTGGAGCTCAACCCGGCGGTTCGAGCAGTTGTTGCCGGAGTTTGTGCCGTAGGCGTGGCAGTCTGGGAAGCCGGTCCTCCGCCTCTTCCTCAGTCACCCGCTGGTAGTCCTCGGCGGGGTGTTGCTGATAGAGCGGTTCCGGGCCCTCGTCGAAGCCCAGCACCGTCCCCCTGGGCCAGAAGTCCGTCATCGTCAGCAGTCGGCGATGACCGGACTGGTCGGGCGGCAAGGGGCGCAGCAGACACGTGTGCGTGCCGGCCTCAAAGTGGCTGGTTGCCTCGATCAGCCAGGCGCCTTCGTCCCGCTGAGCGACCCAGGCCTCGGCAATTGACTCCAAGGGCGGGCAGACGAAGGACGGTCCGACCGGGAACTCCCAGCTTCGGCGTCGTCCGCGTGTTACCACGGTGCGCCTGACCGTGCCCGAGCCTGCGTCGAGAAGCTCTTCAATAATGACCGGCACCCGGCCTTGCCAAGTGTCGATGTCCCCCTGGAACCTGTGCGCGTAGCCGCGCGCGTGTCCGTCGATCGTCCAGCGTTCGAGCGGCGGCCCGGGTTCTCTCTCGGTGTTGGGCAGGTACAGCGTGTGGCCGCGGTAGCCTGCCGCGGGGTCGTCGCCGATGGCGGCGCGCCCGATGTAGACACCTCGGGGATGCTTCGTTGCGGGCCCGACGTAGTAGGCCTCTATGGGCAAGCGTCCCCACCACGGCACGGCGCCTTTCTGGGTGAGGATGTCAGCGAGCTCCCGGCCGGCGGCCGCGGCGGCCTCCAACGGGGGGAGCGCCTCCGTCGGCCCGCACGTCAGTGCCTGCGCCAGCTTCCGGGCCGCTTCGTCGGCCGCTTCGGCAAAACCGGCCCCACTGAACACGAATATCAGCACTGCCCGCTCGGCAGACTCCGCAACCAGCCACACCGAGGCCACACGATGGTCGGAACGACCGAAAGCCGGGTGACGCATCGCCGCAATCCGCGCGCCGTCCTGGCGCTGCGATTCCGCAACGTGTGCATCCCTTGGTGCCAGGCCCCAGTGGGAGCTGCCGGAGTCCACCAGCAGGTCGGCCGGCGTCCGACCGCCCGCCAGCCACGTACGGAAAACACCCAGCGACCACGCGGGCATGCCGTCTACGCAGCTCTGCACGTAAAACCCGGGGACCTCGGGAAAGTCCGGGCCGAACACTTCCCAGCTCTCATCCTCAGGGGCTTTGATGCCGGCGTACCGCAGGAGTTCCGCTGGTTTTGTCGTGAAGGCCGGATCTTCCAGGCGAATTGCGGCGCACAGGTTGTCCAGCAATTCGAGCTGGGCCGCCGTCAGACCGGTTAGCGGCACGTATTCCACCATGATGATGTCGCCACGCGGCGAACAGGCCACGCGCAGCACCTGCTCTTGAAGGTACACACGACCGAAGGCTACATGGCGAACGATGCGACGAACCTGAATGCCCCCAAGTGGTCCGACACGGGCTGGCTCGGGCGCCGTGCTCTTGGCCCATTCCTGAAGGTTGCGCCACTTCAGGATCTCCACCGGCGGTACGAATGTGGCTTTACGCACATATTGGAACCAGACATAGCGCTCGAGGGTCACCTCGGCGCGGCCGGTGCGCTCTCGCCCGGCCGGCAGGGCAAAGATCCCCGGGGTGCGTGGATCCTGCCTCCATCCCCTTGGTGGTCGCACCACCAGCGGGGTGCCGTCGATACGCACCTCGTCCCCCAGGGCGCGCTTGTCATGCGCCTGCCACCAAGCCAGCCCCAGCGTCCCGACCAGCACGCCGGCGGCGCATACCAGCAGGAGCCTGGGCCGCCCCGGTTTGGATCCCAAGTGAACCTCGAACATAGGTAAGGCATCATATGCGGCGAACCGCGGGGTTTGAATGACGTGCTGTTGCGCCGGGGGCGCGGCTCATAGGCGCCGCGTCCAGGCCGCGCTGCTGTACCGCGCGCGGCGTTGCTCGAGGTCGGCCAGTTCCGCAGCCGACCAAGTTGTGGGGCGAAGTTCCAGGGATAGTGCTGCCGCCAAGCGGGTCAGAAACGCCTCAATCCAGTGCTCGACCTCCTGGCCGGACGGCTGGCCGAGGTCTGCGCCCGGGTGTGCGGCGAAGCGTTGGCCTAGCAGGAGCGAACCGTGCTGGAGTACACGTCCGGGGATGCGCCGCTGGGCGCTGCCGAGCAGTTTGGCACCGCCGACAATCAGGTCGGTCCGGCCCGGCTTCTCGAAGCAGAAGAACGGCCCGCCGCGCGGCGCGGGGAAGGGCAATGAATCGGGCGCCAGTGCCGTTTGGGGTCCGTCAGCGGCGAGGGCGTCCCGCCAGCATTCGTGCACGAGGCGATAGAGGGTGGCCGGCGCCCGGCGGGCTACGGGAACGCTGTCGTCGATCACGAGGCAGTAGGTCACCTCGCGATCGTGCAAAATCGCCCCACCACCCGTCGGTCGCCGAACTACCGCCAACTCGCGCAGCTCGGGCGGCAATTGGGCCAGCTCGTCGTGGCGCTGGAAGTAGCCAAGGCTGATAGTGGGTGGTGACCACCTGTAGATCCGGACCGCCGCCGGCCGCAACCGCTCGGAATACAGCAAGTACTCATCCCGAGCCATATTCGTCGGCCCGTCAAGCGGCGGATCGCGGAGCACGTAGAGCGCAGGGGTCATCGGGCCGGCAGTCATAGCTGCCCGGGTTTGTTGAGCACCAGCAGTTTGATGTCGGTCATTTCTTCCATGGCGAAGCGGATGCCTTCACGGCCGACGCCGCTCTGCTTGACGCCACCGTAGGGCATGCTGTCCACCCGCATACTGGGCATGTCGTTGATGACGACGCCGCCCACGTCGAGCTCGTGGTAGGCGTAGAAGGCGTGGTCGATGTCCTGTGTGAAGACGCCGGCCTGCAAGCCGTAGACGCTGTCGTTGGCGATGGCGACGGCCTGCTCGAAGTCGTCGAACGGCTGGAGCGTGGCGACCGGGCCGAACGCCTCCACACAACTGACCTTCTGCCGCGGATCGACGTTCTCGAGGTAGGTGGCTTCGTACAAGACGCCGTGGCGCTTGCCGCCGCAGGCGATCGTCGCCCCGGCCGCGACGGCCTCGTTGACCCAGGACTCGACGCGTTTGGCGTCGCCCGCGCTGATCAGCGGCCCGAGGAAGGTGTCTTCTTCAAGCGGGTCGCCGGCCTTCAGCTTCTGGGCTCGTTCGACGAGCTTGCGTTTGAGCGGTTCGTAGATGTCGCGGTGGCCGAGGACACGCTGCACGCTGATGCAGCTCTGGCCGGACTGGTAGAAGGCCCCGATAGTGATGCGGTCGGCGGCATAATCCAGGTCGGCGTCACGATCGACGATGCAGGCCGCGTTGCCGCCCAGCTCCAGCCCGACGCGCTTGTGCCCGGCCTTGGCCTTCAGCGCCCAGCCGACCTCGCCCGAGCCGGTGAAGCTGAGCAGCTTGAGCCGGTCGTCGGTCACCAGCGGCTCGGCCTCCGACCCGGCGCAGGGCAGAATCGAGAACGCCCCTTTCGGCAGGTCGGTCTCCGCGAGGATTTCGCCCAGGATGATCGCGCCGATCGGCGTGTATGACGCCGGCTTGAGCACCCACGGGCAGCCGACCGCGATCGCCGGCGCGACCTTGTGTGCGACCAGGTTCATCGGGAAGTTGAACGGCGTGATAAACGCGCACGGGCCGATGGGGAAACGGCGCCAGATAGCTTGATAGCCGGCGGCGCGCGCGCTGATATCCAGCGGCATCCACTCGCCGTAGATGCGGACGGATTCCTCGGCCGCGATGCGGAAAGTATCGACGAGGCGGGTGACTTCGCCGCGGGCGTCGCGGATCGGTTTGCCGGCCTCGATCGCCAGCGCGCGCGACATCTCTTCGTGCCGCTCGTGCACGCGCTGCACCACGTGGTTGAGAATCTGCTGCCGCTGATGGCTGGGCATCTTGCGGGTGTGCTCGAAGGCCTCGACCGCGGCGGCAATCGCCCGGTCCAGCGCTCGGGCATCCGCTTTTGCCACGTGCGAGACCACTTCGCCGGTGTACTTGTTGGTCACAACCAGATCGGTGTTCGGCTGAACCGGTTCGCCGGCCAGGTAGTACGGATACGTCTCGCGCAACATGCTCGTTCCTCCGGGCTATCCGGAAACAACTATGATACCGCAGCCGCGGCGCTGCGGGGCTCGGGCTTGAGTGATAGCGCCGCCGCCACGGTCGCGACCGTCCCTGCCAGCGCCAACACGATGATGAACCACTCGAAGCCGACCGTCTTCGCGCGGGCCGCTGCAATCTGCTGCCGACCCGCCTCGAATTGCCGCTTCACGTAGGGCCACTGCGCGCGTTGCTCCGGCGGCAGCTCGGACAGGGCCTGCTCGTACGACTGTACCTCGCGTTCGAGCACGGCCAGCCGGCCGGCTTCGGCCTGCTGCCAATTGGGCCAGGTCAGTTGCGCGACGGCGACGATCAGCAGCATGATCGTCCCCGGCCAGAAACGCGCCCACAGCACCGCCGCAACAAACAGAAATGGTAGGGCAAGCACCAGGTAACGTTCACGAACACGCGTCGGCAACATCAGACATAACAAGAGCGAAAGCGCTGTCCACAGAATCAGCCCCCGTGAATCACCACGCCAGCGCCGAACCATCCAGATGAAGCCAAACCCCAGCGCAAGCACGAGCAGGGCTTTGCTCCAGGCATCTTTCGCGATGCCCAACCAGGGAACCATCGCGTCGGCGTCGCCGCAGATCAGCAAATCCACGTACCAAATATTGAACGCGTTAAGCGTCGTTTTCGGGTAGGCCTCCAACAGGTTCTTCACATAGCTCTGCTGCCACCATTCCCAACCGCTGTCCAGAATGAACGGCGAGGCGATGATGAGTGTCACTGCAGCAGAGAGGCTGAGCGCAGTCAGCGGTTTCCAGCGCATCCTGGCGAAAACCACGGCCAGGCCCCACACCGGAATGAAGAGCACGGCCTGCGGCTTGAGGACAATCATGAGCCCGTATAGCACGCCGGCCATCACCCAGCGTTGCCGCGTCAGCGCCCAGATCATCCACACCGCCGGCGCGAGCAGCACGCTGTCCACTTGCCCCCACAGGAGCGAGTCGATCCAGAGCGGCGGCGCGAGCAGAACGAGTGCATAAGTGGCGCGCGCCGGCCAACCCGGCCGATAGCGCGCCACCAGTGCGGCGCAGCCCCACGCCACCAGGAAGTCGCCCAGGATGCTCCAAACGCTGAACGCCGCCCGTGACGCGCTGGTATTGATCAGCCGGTCCGCGCTGAGGCCCTTGAAGATCCACCCGGAGGTGGTGAACAGGTAGGCAGACAACGGCGGGAGATTGAGAACCGGCTCGAACTCCGACTGCGTGATGACCCAGCGGCCCTCCTGCCAAACCCGCACGTCCCATTTCGGCGGCGGATGGTCATAGAGCGTCAGCACACTCTCGTCGGTGGCTTGGATTCCCCAGCGCGCGTGGAAGTCGTGATCCCACAGAAACGGGAATTTCGCGCCGTACGGAATCAGCAGCACGCGCAGAACCAGCCCGGCCGCCGTCGCCCAAACCCAGAAGCGCACCGACCGGCCGCGGTCTACAGCACACCCCGACGAAGGCGGCGCGCCCGGCGGCGGAGCCCTCCGGCGTTTCGGCCGTTTCGTCACGATCGCAACCTCACGAGCCGCCCGCGGCGGTCCCGTCGTCTACGGCCCCCCGGGTTCCACGGCGTGCCGCCTTACCTGTCCCGGCCACGATCGGCGCGACGGACCGGCAAGTCTCCCGGCAGACGCAGTTTATGATGCGCGAACGGCGGATGGTAACCGGTTTTCGGGAACTACAGCGACCGCCGGGCGTCACAACCGTATAGAGGGGTGTATGGAAGGACGGGCATCGTGACTTCGCTGGCGGGCGCTGGGGAGTCCGACCGCGAGCGCGTCCGGTGCCCGACCAGGCACTCTTACAAGGAGTCCGATCATGAACCGCGCACGAACCCCCGCCACCCCGCTCTGCATGGTCCTGCTCGCTCTCGCCGGCACCGCCCCCGCCCTGGGGCAGGGCACTGTGATCCTTCCCCGGCCCGTGCCGCACCCACACTGGCCCCGCCGCTTCACCACCACCCCGCTGGAGCTCAAATACCAGCGTGTCTACGCGGACATCACCGACGGCGTGGCGGTCACGAAGATCAACCAGACCTTCCGTAACCCGCTGCGCCATCCGGTCGAAGGGACGTACGTCTTCCCGCTGCCGGACGGGGTGGCCGTGGGCGATTTTTCCATGACCGTCGGTGGCAAGACGCTGCGCGGGGAGGTGCTCGACGCGGAGACCGCCCGCCGCACGTACGAGGAGATCGTCCGGCGCGTGAAGGACCCGGCCTTGCTGGAATACCTCGGCAAGCGGCTGTGGCAGGCGAAGATTTTCCCGATTCCGCCCGGCAAGGAGCTCGACGTGAAGCTCCAATACTCGCAGACCGTCCCCGAGACGGGCGGGCTGGGGCTGTATCGCCATCCGCTGCGGGCTGAGACGATCAGCAACGAGACGATCGAGCAGACCGTGGTGCAGGTGAAGATCAAGAGTCAGCTCCCGCTGACCAGCGTGTTCTGCCCGTCGCACCAGTGCGACATCAGCCGGCCGAACGACCACGAGGCGACCGTCACCTACGAACAGTCGCACGCCCGCCCGGACCGCGACTTCATGCTCTACTACCAGCGCAAGGACACGATGTTCGGGCTGTCGCTGCTGACGCATCGTGGGGCCGGCGAGGCCGGCTATTTCATGATGCGCATCTCGCCGCGGGTCGAGATCAGCGAAGGCCAGATCCTGCCCAAGGACATCGCCTTCGTGATCGATACCTCCGGCAGCATGCAAGGTGCCAAGATCGAGCAGGTCAAACGCTCGCTGAAGTTCTGCATTAATGCCCTGTCGGAGCGCGACCGCTTCAATATCTACACGTTCAGCACCGAGGTACACCCGTTCCGCGACGGGCTGGTGAAGGCCGACGCCGGCGTGAAGCAGGCCGCGGTCGAGTTTGCGGGCAAGATCCAGGCCCTCGGCGGCACGAATATCAACCAGGCTCTGCTGGAGACGCTCGCGGCCGACCCGCGCGATGACCAGCGGCCGTACCTGATCGTCTTCATGACCGACGGCGAGCCGACCGTGGACGTGACCGATCCCAATCGCATTCTTCAGAATGTCAAGGACAAAAACGCCGCCCGGGTCCGCTTCCACGTGCTCGGCGTCGGCACCAAGGTCAACACCCACCTGCTGGACAAGCTGGCCGAGGCGACCCGCGGCACGCGTGACTATTGCACCGAGAACGAGGACCTGGAGCTCAAGCTCAGCGCGTTCGTCACCCGGTTGGCCAACCCGGTGCTGACCGACATCGCGCTGACCATCAGCGGGCTCAATACGACCGACGTCTATCCCCGCGAGCTGCCCGACCTGTTCCGCGGGAACGACCTGGTCGTGCTGGGCCGCTACGACGGCAGCGGCCACCACGCGGTCGAGTTCAAAGGCCACCTCCAGGACGAGACGAGGACGATCACGTACGAGGGCAACTTCGCCGAACGCGAGTCCGCCAACGACTTCCTGCCGCGGCTGTGGGCCACGCGCAAAGTCGCTTACCTGCTCGACCAGATTCGCCTCCACGGCCGCAAGCAGGAGCTGGTGGACGAGGTCATCCGCCTGGCCAAACGCCACGGCATTGTGACGCCGTATACCTCCGCGCTGATCCTGGAGGACGACCGGCCCATCGCGCAGCGGCCGCGACGCGAGCGGATGTTGGGCGGGGTCTACGACGGCGCAGCACGCCGGGCGGCGCCAGGCGCGGCGGGTGGCGAGGGCCTGTTCGGGGCTGCTAGGGGCAGGGTGGCGGTCAAAGCGTCACGCGACATCGGCAAGGAAGCAGACGCCGAAGCGCTAACTCCCTGGAGCGACGAGGTCCTTCGCGGCGAACGTGGCCAGGCCGTGATCCGGCACGTGGCCGACAAGACCTTCGTGCTCGCCGGCGAACGCTGGATCGATACGGCGTGGGACGGCGAGAAAGAGCCGCAAGAGATCACCGCCTACAGCGACGAGTATTTCGAGCTGCTCAAGCGCAACCCCAGTCTGGCACGCTACTTAGCGCTCGGCGAGCACGTTCTGGTGGTCTTCGACGGCACGGTCTACGAGATCGTGCCCGAGCCGAAGTCTCAGGAAGGTGACGAGGGCGGCGGCGAGTAGGCCGCAAGCGCTCTCCTCTTGTCATTCCGAGGAGCGCCAGCGACGAGGAATCTGGCGGGCAGGTAGGCTGGTTCACATTTCGCGGCCAGATCCCTCCTCCCGTTGGTCGTCGGGATGACAGCGGGTGCCGGTAGGGGCGTTTTTCCCTATCACTTCGCGGCCGACCCTGCCTATACTCCCGAGTTCCGCCTAAGAGGAACGTCGCACCGGTGGCGCCCGGAGGTGCGAGAACTCGGTGGCGGGCGGCGGAGTGCTCTGGTGAACTGGGACGCGTTCATCGACCAACTCGGTGAGTGGTTTGAGAGCCGCGGACTGCTCGTGCCCGCCGCGCGCTGGGTTGTCGGCGTCTCCGGCGGGCCCGATTCCACGCTCCTGCTCCACGCGATGCGCGAGCTGTCCGAGCGGCGTGAACTGAGCTGGGCTCTCCACGCGGCCCATCTGCACCACGGGCTGCGAGGCGCGGCTGCGGACGCCGACGCCGATTTCGTCGGCAAATTGGCCGATCAGCTTGGCCTGCCCTGTCACCAGGAGCGAGTGGACATTCCCGCGGAGGTGGCCGAGCGGGGCGGCTCGACCGAGGAGATCGCCCGGCAGCGGCGGTATGAGTTCCTCGAACGGGTTGCGCTCAAGACTGGGAGTGAGTGTGTCGCCGTCGGCCACCATGCCGACGACAACGCCGAGACGGTGCTGCACCGCATCTGCCGGGGGACCGGGCTGCGCGGCTTAGCTGGCATGGCCGACGTGCGGGCGATCCAGCCCGCCAGCCGCGTGCGGCTGGTCCGTCCGCTGCTTCAGCAGCGGCGTGCGATGATCGAGGCGTTATGCGCGGAGCGTGGCATCGAGTTTCGCACCGACGCCACTAACGAGAGTCTCGAATTCGCGCGCGGGCGGATTCGCAACTCGGTGCTGCCGCTGTTGCGTGACGCGTTGAATCCCGGCGTGACGGACGCCCTGCTGCGGCTGGCTGAGCAGGCGCGCTGGCTGGGGACCTATTTGGAGGATGCCGCCGCCCGCACGTTCGACTCGCTGATCGTCTCCGAAGGCCCGCGCCGCATCGTCTTGAACACTAACGCCCTGCTGAGCAAACAGCGGATCATCCAGGCGGAGGTGGTTCGGCGGGCCGTTTCGCAGGTGCTGGGCGGCGAGCAGGACCTGGGTTTCGCGCACGTCGAGGCGGTGCTTAAGCTGGCCGCCGACCCGTCCAGCGGCAAAGAGCTGCACCTGCCGGGGCCGGTGCTCGTGCGCAAGTCCTATGAGCGGCTGGAGTTCTGCCCGCTGGCTGAGAGCGAGCCGACGCCGGAGCTGCACCCGATCTTCGTAAAGTGCCCGGGCCGAACGGTGCTGCCGGCGTTGGGTGCCGAGCTAACCACGGAGGTGTGTGCGGTCGATGCGGAGAAGATCGACGAACTGCGTGCCGCGGCGAACCCGTATGAAGAATGGCTGGACTACGATCGGGTTCGGCCGCCGCTGGTGGTGCGTGGTCGGAGGGAGGGAGATCGTTTCTGGCCGCTGGGGGCCCCGGGTTCCAAGCGGCTGAGCGAGTTCTTCATCGACGAGAAGGTCGAGCCGTCACTGCGGGCGCGGACGGGTATCCTGTGTGATCAGGAGAGCCCGGTTTGGGTGATGCCGCTGCGGATCGATGAGCGGGTCAAGCTGCGGCCGACAAGCCGGCGGGCACTGCACTTGGTGCTCACGCCGGGCGCCGCCACACGGGCCGATGCCCCATGAGACGATACTGGCTGGACCCGGGGGTGCTGGTTTTCGCGGCCGCGGCTGTGCTCCGCGTCGCGTGGGTACTGGTGCGCTGGTACCAGGCGGGGCCCGCGCTCGAGTTCAGCGACGAGCAACTCCACTGGCAGTTGGCCACCAACCTGGTCGAGCAGGGCACGCTGGTCAGCGATGACGGTCGCTATGCCGCCCGCATGCCCGTGTACCCCCTGTTTCTGGCGCTGTTCGCTTGGCTCGGCGAGGTGGGCATTCTGCTGGCACGGCTGGGGCAGGCCCTGCTTGGAGCGGCGACGGCGTGGGCGGTGTTCCGCCTCGCCGATGCGGCTCTCGGGCGGCGGCCGGCTTGGGTCGCCGGCGCGCTGGCCTGCTGCGACCCCTACACGATCTTCTTCCCCAACCTACTGCTGACAGAGGTGCCCTTCACGCTCATCGCCGTGGGGCTGGTGGCGTCCGCGTGGCGGCTTGTGGCGCAAAGTGCTGAAAGGAATAGACTTGCGCTAGGCGGCCTGGCGCTGCTGGGGGCGGCTGCCGTCCTTCTGCGGCCCTCGGCAGCAGGCTGGATCGTCGTCCTCTGGATCATCCTCTGGCTCTTCGATGACAACCGGCTCCGCGCCACGCGGCGCCTCGGCCTGTACGTCATTACGTTCGGCGTTTTGATCTCGCCCTGGGGGCTACGCAACCGGATCGTGCTGGGCCACCCCGCTTGGCTGGGCACCAACGGCGGCGTGACGCTCTATGACGCGCAAGGGCCTCAGGCCAAAGGAGATAGCGACCAGTCCTTCCTTCTGCGGATGCCCGAGCTGGCCGGGCTCGGCGAGGTTGAACGCGACCAAGCCCTGCGCCGCCTGGCCGTCGAGCAGATGCGGGAAGACTGGGGCCGGGTGCTGCGCCTGGCGGGGGTCAAGTTCCTGCGAACCTGGGGGCTGAGGCCGAACGTCGAATCATACCGCGGCGGCGTCGTCGGGTTCGCCAGTGCAGCGTTCATGCTGGTGGTTCTGGCTGCTGCGGCGGTCGGGTTGTGGCGGACTCGCGCGAAATGGAAGCTGCACGTGATGCTCTGGCTGCCAGTCGTCTACTTCACGCTTGTGCACTGCGTCTTCATCGGCAGTCTGCGCTATCGCGTGCCGCTGATGCCCTTCGTCGAGATCACCGCCGCCGCTGCGCTCGTCGCCATCTGGGCGAAAGAGGTCGCGGCGAGGGAGGGCGAGGCTCCTGCCGAGCCATAGGCGCCGCGGGCTCAGCGGGAGCTTCGCCCCACTGCTTTCATGATCTTTGGCCTCGCCGGGTGTTGACCTTGGCAGCCT
>CAZNFA010000082.1:0-14932 GCA_964572345.1 uncultured Planctomycetales bacterium | reverse complement strand
GCAAGGCCGGCGCGTTCTCCGGCCCGGCCGGCCGCTGGCCCTGTTCGAAGGCCCGTACCTCCGCGTCGCGCGCTGTCGCCAGAACCGCGCCCAGCGTCTCCGCCCAGCGCTGCACCTGCTTGCCCTTGACAGACGTCCCCCCTGTCAAGGGCTTGCCGTCCAGGTGCGTGCCCCAGTCCTCGTTCAACGCCCGCGCCGCCGGATCGAAGGCCTGCAACGCGCCTTCGCGCGCCAGCCGCCGCGCCGCGCGGGGCGTCAACGGAACCTCCGCCGGCAAACCCCAGTCACGCACCTGAGGGGGAAAAAGAACCCCCGCAGGCGCGGCAGCGCGCGTGCTGCTTGCGCAGCGCCACCGGACCATGCCGCGACTGCACCGGCGGCTGCGTCACCCCCTTTTCCAGATACACTCCCTCCGAACCGCAGTGCGGGCAGCGCCCCGGCGTCAGTACCTCCGCGTGCGGCGTCAACGCCGCCCGTTCCTCCAGAACCACCGGCAACGTCGCCTGGGCCAGAGTTTCGGCCTGATCCTCGAAATCCGCGAACGTTGCCCCTTTCAGCGGAACCGTCTCATCCTCCGGAATCAACCGGTCCAACTGCCTGGCGAACGTCGCCAGAATCCGCGCCCGCGCTTCCTGACGTGTGGTCCGTGCTGGCATGATCGGCTTCCTCCTTGAAACACCCAAACCCGCTCAGGTTCGCCATCCGTGGGCAACCCGCCACAATCTTACCCCAAAAGCACCGCCGGAAGTGTCACGGACCCGTTGGCGACCGGGGCCGAGAGCCAGGTTGCTATAGAGGCCACTCCCCGGTGAAGACCTCGGTTGCTGGCCCGGTCAGGAAGACGTGGTTCGATTGCTCGTCCCACGCGACCTCCAGCACCCCGCCGGGGAGCTGGGCAGTGATGGCGCGCTCGGTTTTGCGGTTGAGCACGCCGGCCACGCAAACGGCACAGGCGCCCGTGCCGCAGGCCTGCGTGAGGCCGCTGCCGCGTTCCCAGGTGGCCATCTTCACGCGCTGGGCATCGACGACCTGGACGAAGTGTACGTTGATCCGTTCGGGGAACAGCGGATGGCGTTCGAGCTGCGGGCCCCACTCCCGCAGCGGCACGCGCGCCAAAAGCTCGGTAAAGAACACCGCGTGTGGGTTGCCCATCGACACGCACGTGACGCTGAGGATCTTGTCGCGCAGCGGAATCGGCATCGCCACGATCTGCTCGCCGCCCAGTGCCACCGGGATGTGCTTGGGGTCGAGGACCGGCTCGCCCATATCGACGCGAACCGCGCTCACCTGTCCGTCGTCATCGAGCGTCAGGTCTAGCGTTTTCACGCCGGCATCGGTCGCTACCCGCAGCGGGTTCGCGCGTGCCCAGCCGCGCTCGTAAGCCAGCTTGGCCGCGCAGCGGATCCCGTTGCCGCACATCTGGGCGCGCGAGCCGTCGGCGTTGTACATCTCCATGCGGACGTGCGTGTCGGCGTCCGGGGGTGGTCCGACCAGGATGAGCCCGTCGGCGCCGACGCCGCGGTGGCGGTCGCTGATCGCCTTGGCCAGCCGGGCCGGCTCAGCGACGCTTTGCTCGAACAGGCCGACGAACACGTAGTCGTTGCCCAGCCCATGCATTTTCGTGAATCTCAGTGGCATGAGCGCGGCCTCCGGTTCAGGCGTTACCGGGCCACCGCCTGATGCAATTGTAGCGCCGGGCCTCCGAGCCCGGCGTGTTCCCGAAGAGGACCCCAAAGCGTCGGACCGGGACGCCCGGCACTTCGGAGACGCCGGTCACGAAGGACTTGGCACCCGACGGCTAGCGCCCGCCCTGATCGTGCTTTCTCAACCAGCCTTCCAGGGCCGAGCGGCGGAACTTGTAGTGGCCGGGCTTGGCCAAACCCTTTTGGGACAGCGTGCTGTTTTGCTCGATGAGCAGGTCGATCAACTGGTCTCCCCGGCCGGTGCCGAAGAAGCCCTCGGGACGCAGATTGGGGCGCTCGACCGCTTGCGGCGGCTGCAGTGGCGGCAACAAGCTACGCGCCAACCGGGCGAAGTCGTTCCGGGCGGTGGTGTTGGACAGGTTGATGAGCACGGCCTGTCCTTCGCCCGGCCCGGTAACGCCCAGACCGTCCAGGCCGATCCGGTTGAAGGCGACCTCAATATCGCCCTGGCCGAGGATATCTGCGACAGGAGTATTCCGCAGAATCTGGGCCTGGTCCAGCCAGCGGCGCATCGCCTGCGTTACCAGCTCTCGGGGCGCCAGCCCGCGGCGCTCGCCGGTAAGCTTGTTGAGCGCGTCCACCAACCCGTAGTCGAGCAGGAACACCTCGAACCGGTCGGTGCCGCGCTCGTACGCCAGCCCGAAATTCCACGTCCCACGCTTGGAGAGCGTCGCCACCGGACTGTCCACGGTGAAGTCGCTTTTGAGGCCGCCCTCGGCGACGCCGGCCCGGATCTTCCCGTAGCCCACGCCGACACGGACGCGCTTGGTCTCTTTGGTCTTGTACGACTCGCTGAGGTAGGTGAGGCCGACGGCCTCGATCAGCAGGGCGGTATACGGCTCTTCCTGGCCGATCTGTAGCTTGATCGAGGAGCGTACGCCCGTGCTGATCTTCGTCCCCGGCGGGTATTCGTCGCCGACCTTGCACGGCTGCCACTCGCGCGAGTCCACCGGCGCGTGCTGGACGTCGCCGCGAACGTCGATGACCCGCGCCATGACCGGTTGTTGCTCGGCCGGTGCGGTTGCTGGCTGCTGTCCGGTCGGCGCGGGGGCGGGCTCCTGCGCGGCGGGTTCGTCCTGGGCCCAAGCCGCAACAGCTACAAGGAGGATCACAACGGCGAGCAAGCCGGGGGCCCGACGGGTGGATTGCAGACGAAACATGAGTCGTTCTCCCACATACGGGTTGGCTCGGGGGCTGACCGCGACCACGCGGCCTCTACTGTGATTATCGGCTACTATGGCGGGTGGTCAACTTCTAACTCGTCCGGCGGCGCAGTTTAGCCGGACAGCCAGCGCCGTAGCGGGTCGGCGTAGAGCCCCTGGGCCAGCAAAACCGTCCAAAGCCACGGAGCGCCGATGATGTAGGCGATGTTCAGCCCGGTGACCACGTCGTAAGGGACCGACCCGCGCGGATGACGCCACAGTTGCAACACCCCCAGCAGCCCGGCTTCCGGTCCGCGGCGCGGCGCGGGCCGGGAGCCGTCCAGGGCGGCTGCCGCCCGCCGGGCATAGTCCAGCCGACGCAGGACCGTGAAAAAGCTCAGCAGCGCCAGTTGCCACAGCACCGCCGCCACGTGACCGCTGACACAGCCGATGAGCACCGCGGCGATGCGCTCGCCGCGCAGCCAGTATCCCACGGAGCAGTCTTCGATGATCGCCTCGGCGCGTGCCTTGACGTAGCTGATCAGGAAGGCGTTGCAGAGGGCCAGCACGGCCAGCAGTTGACCGGTGAGGTTGCCGGTCTGCATGAAACACCACGCACAGCCCAGGAAGATGGCCATGTCGCTGAAGCGATCGACCGACGAATCGAGGATGCCCCCGAAGCGCGTGCGCAGGTTCCCCAGCCGGGCCACCGCCCCGTCGAGCATGTCCATCGCGCCCGCCAGCACGAGGAACCCACCCGCTAGCAGCGGCCACCACCCCACCGGCCCGGACCCGGAGTAGAAGTATGGGACCTGCTGAAAGGCCCCACGCGCCAGGCAATAACCCGCCCCGCAAGTGACTACGAAGCCCAACAGCGTGAGATGGTTCGGCGTAACGCCGATGCGAACCAGCGCGCGGGCAAGCGCATCGCGGGCGGCAACAAACGCGCCGCCGACGGCCTTGCTCAGGCCGGCCGCCTTACCCGACTCGCGCAAGCGCCGAAAATCATCCGCCTCCGGCGTTGCAGCCGCGGGCGGCGGGACCTGGGCACGCGGTCGCGACGGCATGGGTGCCGCCTATGACTGCGGCCCAGACTCAGGCGCTTCCGCGTCGTCGCGCGGTGGCGGTGTCTGGGGGCTTTCGGGCTCGGCCGCCGCCGGTTGCTCCGCACCCGGCACTTCCTCCCGCAACTCTTCCTCCTCCTCGTAATACACTTCGTCCCAGTCCACGGCGTCCACGTGGTACCGCAGGAGGAAATACATTTGGGTGCTTCCGGAGAAGTAGAAGCTCACCAGGAAGGCCCCCAGCAACGCCACAAACAGGAAGACCCAGCAGGCGATCAGGACCGCGGCCACCGTCTCGCTGCCGTTAAGCGGGGCGTTGCCGAACGTGCCCCACAGCGGGGTGCCGCCGGTGGTCGGCAGCAGCGAGAGCTCACCCCAATCCGGCATGTGCCACATCGCGTCGAGCTTCCCGATCGTGTCGGTGCCGGAACTGCTCCAGACCCCAAACAGGCTCATGCCCGCTCCGCTCACCGCGTGCGTCACCTTGAACAGCAGCAGCGCGATCAGCCGCAGCATCACGAAGCACGCCCCGCCGTACAGTAGCAGCGCGAATGCGTAGAACCCCGCGTACCACGGCCGCTGCCCGACGTACCCGAGCGCGTGCTGGACGGCGTCGAACGCGTCGGACCCTTCCGCGCCGATCGTCGGCCACAGCAGGTTGAACCCGAGCACGGTTCCCAGCACGATCAGCGCCAACGCAAACGCGCCCAGAAGCGCCAGCACGTAGAGCACCCCGGTCAGCAACTCGCCCACGACCGGAATCGCTCCCACCAGGCCGCCCAGAAACATGAGCACCGCGCCCACCACTACGATTCCCGCCGGCACGATCGGTGCCAGCAGCAGGCCGGAGAACTTCTGGCCGGCAAAGCCCAGCGCGGCGCGGAGCTCAACGCTCTCCTCGCGCGCCAGGCGGACAGCAACAGTGCGGCAAATCGCCCCCCCGAAAAACGAGAATACCACCAGCAGAATGATGCCGTAGATAACCGCGTACCAGGGCCGTTGCGTGATCAGCCACAGCAGGCCTTTGCCGGCCGAGGCGACGCTGCCGAGCATGGCCGGCTCCGCATCCAGCGCCCCGCCGGAAAAGCCCCAACGTCCCGTGCACACCCCCTGGATCGCTGCCGCGAAGCAGTGCATCTGGTAGTCGAGCATCGCGGCGAACGGTCCCTCCGGTTCGCGCTTCTCGATCTCGCTCAGGGCGCGCTGCCGGTCCACTACCGAACGGATCTGCGTCTGCTCGTCGGGGTTGCCCGGATCGGCAAACGTCTCCACCGCCGCCGCCTGCCCCGAAGGGCTGAACAGGCTACTGTCCTCGCACCCGGCCAGCACCAGCCGCAGGTAGTCGGCCTTGCGCAGTAGGTCCTCGCGCTGTTGCCGCTTGTCGGACGAGGTGGCGTTCTGGTCGGCGTCGATGGCGTCCAGCAGCGACGCGAGTCGGTCGTCGATCAGTGTCCGAACCTCGGCGACGTCGCGTTCGTGCGCTTCGGTTTCGAGCAGTCTCTGGGCCGGTTGCGTCGCCAACTGGGACTCGGCCTCGTCCGCCCCGCTCACGGCGGTACAGGCCATGACGGCCCGGACGTCGGCCCGCTGGTGACTCCGCTCGGTCTGAAGCTTCCAGTTGTCGAACTGGCGTGTGTCGCGCGTCGCGTATGCCTCAATCTCGGTCTGCACCGGGCCCTCGGCAACCTTCAGCACGCCGGCGTCCGCCGCGCGCCAGACCCGATCGAGCGCGCGACCGCCGCCATAGCAGATCACCACGCAGGCCAGCGCCAGCGTCAACTGCCGCATGTCGATGGCTAGCTTGAACGTTCGGAACAACCGAACGAAGGGAAAACTCTTCGACCAGGCGATACTGCGTAATTCGAAGTCCTCTTCTGGCATGTCAGACTCCACCCCCGCTTACTACCGCCACCGATCGCACGGCTGCCGTACGACAACAACCACGGGGGTCAGCCTGGGCGGCCGGCGGCAGCCGCGCCATAACTGCCCTCGTACCTGACTCGGCATTATAGGTGGACGTGCCCGGGCGACAAGCAAGTGAGCCTGGTTATCGTCACTCCGTCGCCGCGCCGGACGTCTACGGCTCGGTTTGGATCAGGCTGAAGCTGGTAAACGGCGTTTGCTCCCAGGACCTGGCCCAACCGCGATCCCAGAAGCGGTAGCCAATATCCCCCCGCCGCACACGCTTGACGAAGTCGAACCAGGCGAAGTCGCCGACCAGTGTTGGATCCTCGATGGCCGCGAACAGCAGCTCGCCGCTCGCAGATTTCATGAACTCGGCCTGGTAGGGTTTCTTGCCGGGGACGAGAACGCCGAGGTTCAACCGGATGTTGCTGGTGTCTCCCTGCCACCGGCCGGGCAGCGTCGGGACACACCACACGCCGGCCCGACGCCATTTGGAGTTCGGCCCGTCCGGCTCGGCCGGTGCCAGAATGTCCCGTAGCCAGGTGGCTTGGCCCACGGGCGCGGCCTGGCGCACGTCCAGATTCTCGACCGCCCGCGGTCGCATGCGCACCTGCTCCCAGCGCGTGAGCCACAACGGCCCGTCCGGTGCAATAACCACCCCGAACGAACCTTTGCCCGGCCGAGCGGAGGCTGTGAGCCGGTTCGCGAGTGCCTCTCCGAGCAGGCGCTCGCCCAACGATTCGTCGGTGGAATAGACTTCTCGAAACGCGGCCGGTCTCCAATATGCCATGACGTCGGCCGTCGGCATGACTTGCCAGACCTTCGTCGCCGTCACCGCGGTGATGACGTCGCCGGCGTCCGTGGCGACCTGCCAGCCGAGGCCGTACACGAGCTCGGGCGTCATTAAGTGCTCGACGAACACAACCGGGAACGGGTCTACCCTACGGCTCGGGGCGATCAACGCCTGCAACCGGCGGCTGAGGGCAACGAGCCGGGCGTGCGGGTCCGTGCCTGCGTCAAGGAACTCCGCCGCGACCTGGTAGTTGCCCGCCCCGAACCGGGTGATCTTGTTCGCTGCCACGTTGCCCAGTGCCCCCACGAACGCGCCGATGTCCGGCTGGTCCGACGCAGCGAGCTCGGCCAGGCGCTCTTCGAGCGTTGCCGGTGCCGGCGGCGTCGTCTCAGTAGGGTCGCCGTACTTCAACGCGGCAGCGTCCCATTCCCAGTGATACCGCCGCGTTTTGCCGCCCACGGCAACTTCGGCGCTGAGGTCTTGCGGCCCGCTCTGCGCGCGGAACGCCTCCGTCGCCACGGCGAGTTTCGCCGCCAATGCTTGCAGCGCCTCGGTCTGCCGGCGTTGGTGAAGGCCTTTGTCTCCCGCGAGGGCCCGCAGCGATGCCGTGACGGCCGCCTTGGCTTTCGACGCGTCCGCTGTCAACGCCGACGTGTCCCACCCGAGCACCCCTCCGACCAGCCGCAGACCGGCCGGAATCCGTAGGTGCTCCGCGGCCGGCGTGCCCCGCGGGCCGACCGTGACCTCCACCGCTACCGCAAACGTCTCGGCGGACTCATCCTTCAGCGGCGCCAGCCCGAGCAGTTGACACCTGCTGAAATACTCCGACCCCGGTATCCCGGCGGCCGGAGCCAAAAGACCCCGAATGTTCGGCCAACTCTCGGCTAGACGATCGCGTGTGGCGTCCTCACCCGCGAGGCGTTGCAGCGCGGTGCGAATATTCGTCAGCGCGCCGTCCCGATCCAGCGTGTACGTGAGCGTTTCAGCATTCCACGTGAGCGGTAGCGCGGCTAGCAGCCGATCGCCCGCAATGTGAAGCGTGACCGTGACCTGCTCGCCGCCGGCCGAATCGCCCGGTGCCTTGATTGTCGTCCCCTTCGGCACGCCCAGCCCCGCGGCGGCGTGCTCAACCGCTGGCGCCAACTGATGCTGCTGTATTTCTTGCAGGTACCGGGCGAACGTGGACCTGGTCTCATCGCCGGCCTCGAGCGTGTGGTCGGTCAGGCGCCCGCGGAATCGGAAGCGCGCTTGCGGGCGCGGGTCGCCCGCCAGCCGGGCCGCGACCGCCAGCGTCACACTGCCGGTCGGCACGTCAACTTCCAGCAGCTCGGCGTCGGCCCCCTCCTTTGAAAGCCTCACCGCGCCGTTGTACGCCGCAGCGAGCTCGATCGTCAGGCCTTCCGCTTCGGTCAGCGCTCGCAGCGCGTCGATCTGAAGCCGGAAATGAGGCACCACCTGTTCGACCGCCGGCGAGTAGCGGGCGTCTGCTTGGTCAAAGCTCACCGGCGAGAATGGGCGCAGATGGCGGCCCTTCCACTTCAGTTCGAGCACGTACTTGCCGTCGCCGCTCGCCTTCAGCTCCTCAGCCTCGGCTTCTTCCGGCAACGCGGCGCGCAGCGCGCGGAGGTATTCCGGGGCCACTTCCTCCGCGGAAGGCGGTGGCGGGTACAGCTTTTCGCGCCACTCGTCGCGTAGTGACAAGCCGGCCAACTCGTCTTCCCCGATCGTCGCTAAGCGCATTTCCGTATTGCTGCTCTCGTCGCGGGCAAAGACATCCGTGGGTACCCGATCCGGCGGGTCCAGGCGAATCACGTAGCGCGGCGCCGGTTTGTCGGGGCGCTCCGCCGCTGTCCGAGCCGCATCTACCGCTTCCTGCAGTCTCTTTCGAGCCGCTTCGATCTCTTCCGGCGAGGGTCCGGGCGGGGGAGGTGGAGGTGGGAAAAGCGTCTCCTGTACTTCCGGCGTGAGCGTCAAGCGCGCCAGCTCGTCGGCTGATGCAAGGCCTGCCAGACGTTTGGTATCGCCGCTCTCTTCCTCTTTGGCGGTTAGCGTTGTCGGGAAGCCGTCCGACCGGTCGAACGACAAACGCCACTCGGGTGTGAGACGCCCGGCGGCGACCGCGGCAGCCCGCGCCTCCTGCAACTCCTCTTGGAGTCTGGCCAGCGCTGCCTGGATCCGGTCCGCATCGGTGGTCTTCACGACAAACAGCGGTTGCGTAGTCGGGTCAACCGGCACCTGCGCCGGCTCCTGCCCACCAGGGATCAGGGTCAACACCACCCAGATCACAGCGATCACGCCGATCGAGCCCGCCACCACGATCGGCAAGCGCGAGCGTTTCGGGGGCGGGAGCGCCTCGAACTGTTGCAGCAATTGCTCGGCCCGCCCCTTGTGGTCGCTGCCGGCCAGCGGGTCGGCCGTGATAGTCCTGATACGCTCGGGGAATCGCTTTGCCCGCCGGCCACGCCGCTCCAGTTCCGCTGTCAGCTTGTCAAGATCGGCACTGATCTGCGCGCGCCGATCGGCGATGCGCCTCTCGGCCCGCTCTTTCAGACCCCGCAGACGTTCGACCGCCAATGCGGGAATCGAGGAGTCCTTGAGCAGCTTGCTCACGTCGCGGTAGACCGGCGCCGTCTGCCCTGCTTCGAAGGCATCCGCCAGCCTGCCCACTTTCGGCAGCCACTGCTTGAGCTGCACGGCCAGCGCGGCAAGCTGTTCGTGACGTTGGGCCAGGGCGGCTTCGTAGCCAATCCCCTCAGTGGCCTCGTCCAGGTGGCGTCCCGCCGACCCCGGCTCGCCCTTGTCCAGCGCCCGCTGCGCCGCGTCCAAGGCGGCTCGTGCGTTACGCAGAGCAGTCTCGCGGCGTTGCCGCTCTTCAACCTCCGTCGCCCGCGCCAAGAGCTGCTCGCGCCGCCGGGCAAGCGCGGGTTCGAAGCCGACCCCCTCGCCCACGTTGCCCAGATGACGCCGAGCTGCGCTGGTGTCGCCCTCGTCCAACGCCCGCTGCGCAGCGTCCAAGGCGGCCTGCGAGCGACGCAGCGCGGCCTCACGGCGCTGTTGCTCTTCAAGCTCCGTCGCATGTGCTGAAAGCTGTTCGCGCCGCTGGGCCAGGGCGGGATCGAGGCTGATCCCTTCGCCGACGTCCTCCAACTGACGCCGAGCCGCGGAAACATCGCCCGCGCTTAACGCCTGCTGCGCAGCTTCCAAAGCCGACTGCGTCCGGCGCAGCGCGGCCTCACGGCGCTGCCGCTCCGCCTCCTCTATGCGTTGCCGGAGCGCGGTGACACGCTCGGTCGCCCAGTCCGGCAACTCCTTCGGGAGGCGTTTGAGGGCAGTGCGGGCCTTGGCCAAGTCGGGCTTGTCGGTGCCCAGGGCCGCTTTGGCCGCCTCCAACGCAAGGACGATCGGGCGCTGCTGCGCGATGGCCGCCCGCGTCTTAGTGACGCGAGCCCGAAGGTCATCCGCCACGAACCGGGAGTCCGCGATCTTGTTCAGCGCGGCGTCGGCGTGGCCGAGGCGCCCCTCGTCCAGTGCGGCGACGGCCGATTCGAACCGCTTGTTCAGCTCGTCTTGCTGTTGGCGGATGAACTCTCGTCGGGCCGCTTCGGCCTGCTCACGCAGTTGTGCGGCCTCGGCGGTGACGGGCTCTGGAAGCGGCTCCTGTGGCAGACCGTCCAGGGCGTCCAGGGCTTGTTCGGAATCGCCCTCGCCCAGCCGCCGCTCGGCAAGTTCCAGGCACTCCTTCGCCGCCCGCAGCGTCGCACACGCCCGGAGTAATCCGGCGGCACGCTCCCGCTGCTCATCGGGAAGGTTCTCGGTCTTCAGGACGCAGTCTTCGAGCAAGCGTCGGCACCCGGCGTCATCGGTGGCTTCATACGCCTGTTGAGCTTGGTCCAGCGCGGTTCGCGCGGCTTCGAGCGCGGCTTGATGGGCCTGCTCCTCAATCTCTTCACAGCGGGCGATCAGGGCGTTCAGCTCGTCGGCCAGGCGCTGCGGCAGATCGATCATTCCAATCGCCAGCTCCGCCTTCGCCCGCGCTGCCCGCGTGTCACCCGCGGCAAAGAGCTCTTCGGCGGTCGCCTTGTGTTCCAACGCGTTACGCAGGGGTTCACAGCGGGCCGACAGGTCGCGGCGCATGTCGGCGATCTCCGCATCGGCGAAGTCCGCCGGGACCGCTGCCAGCCGCTCCTTGAGGGTGCCCAGATCCGAACGCTCCCAGGCCGCCCGGGCCTGGTTCAGGGCTTCGGCGTATTCGGCGCGACGCGCTTGGGCTTGCTTGACTTCCTCGAGCAGACGTTCGGCCTGGGCGGTGAGGCTCTCGGGCAGTTGCTCGTCGGTCAACACCGCCTCCAGGCGTTGACTGGCTGCGGCGTAGCGCCCGTCACGCAGATCCTCGCTCGCCATCGCGATTTGGCTGCGGCGCTGCTCGACGCGTTGCTCGGCCAGCTCGACTTCGGCGGCCAACTGATGGGCCCGGGCCACGCGCGCGCTCGGCGTGGCGGGGTCTTGGAGGATCGCGTTGAGGCACTGACGCGCCTCCTCGAACTCGTTTCGCCCCAGCGCCGCCCGGGCCGACTCCAGGTACTGCTGGGACAACGTGTCCGCCCCGGAGAGGATGAACTGCTCCTGCTCATCGCAGAATTGCAGGAGCTCCTCGGCATCGCGGCGTAGCGCGGCGTCGTCGTCCGCGGACTCCATGACCTCGCGCGCGGCGGCGCGGGCGGGCTCCAGCTCCAGGTTGTCGAGCGCGGCGTGCCCCTCCGCCAGGCGTTGCGCGAGGTGTTTCTGCCTGACGATCGCTTCCTTCTGCACGTCGACCTGCGCGACCCAGAGTGCCAATTGCGTACGCCATGCCGCCGGGAGCGAGGGCTCGTCCTTCCACGGGGCGACGCTTTCGAGGCAGGCGTGCACCTCCCCCTGGTCCAGCAGGTGGAGCGCGTCGTTGATTGCGGCAGAAGCCCGCTCCCAGGTCGGCGGCACGAACTCCTGCACGAGCTGTACGGCCTTGGCCGGGTCGGCAAACCGCTCCCCCGGGTCGCTGGCCAGCATCTTTCGCACGAGCTCGGACCAGGCGAGCACGGGTCGGTCGGCGTCTTGAGTGAAGTCTTTCTGTTGCCGCTCGAAGCATTCCTGCCAATCCGGCCGCTCGTCTTCCAGCGCGAACGGCTCGAGATGGAAGTAGCACATCAGGCTCGGGTCGGACAGGGTCGCCCCGTAGGGGTGGGTCCCCGTCGCCCACAGGAACAACAAGACCCCCAGCGAGAACTGATCAGACTTGAGATTCAGCCGGACGGCGCCCTCCAGCAGCTCGTGAGCGAAATAGGGCGCGATCCAGCCGTACTCACGCACCTCGTCCTCGCCGCCCAGACGCCACGTTCCGGACATCACCCGCCCGGCAACCTCCCTGGTCTCACCGGTTTCACAGAGCACGTGCCCTCGCGGCTCGATGCCGCAGGCTGCCTCGAACGCCGGGGCCAAGCCGAAATCGCCCAGCTTCAGCCGACCAGTCTGGTCCAGGAATAGCGATCCGATCTGGATTCCGCCGTGGGGCACCCCTTCGGCGGCCGTGGCGGACAACGCCCGCGTGCCGGCCCAGCTCAGCCACCAGAGCGTCTCGAGTTCGGGTCGCTCGGTGGCGGACGTGACTGCCGCCGGATCGGCCGATGCGGCCGGCTCATGCGGGATGAGGATGCGGCCGTCCTGCTCGAGGATGTCGCCGGTGACGCGCAGCACGGCGTCAGATTGGTTGGCCAAGGCGGCTTGTCGCTGGGCGGCGGCGGCGACCTTGGCCACAAAACGTACCCGCGCGGCGCCCTCCAGTTCCGCGGGGATCTCGACCGCGCGGTGGTCGGCCAGTCGGTTGGCAAACGGGCGGGGCGGCATACCCATTGTAGCATCACCGGACGAGGGACTTCCGTTCCGCTTCTCGAAACCGCTCACGGCCGAACCTGAGGACCCGCTTCCACAGATCGGCCGCTCCCAAACCGGCGGTCAACTGCGCGGCGGCTCGTTCGGCGACCCACCGACCGCGGCCCGCCTGTGCGCGTATTCTGCAACGACCGTCAATATCACCGCCGCCCCGGCAACACCGGCCGCCAAGACCGTTTGGCTGTCAGCACCACGAACCACCAGCGCAAGAAACGCCACGGCCGGTACCGCAGCCCCGCTGAAGCCGGTGAATGTCGCCCGGCATCGTTCCGGTGCTGCCGTCGCGGCCGTCCGCACCGCCAACAGCAACCCCATCATCGCCACGAGCGTTACCGCCGCCACGTTCACGCGGGCGGCCACGGCGAGAACCTGCCCAGCCGGAACAACCGCCGCCACGGCCGCCAGACACGCTCCAACTGCCGCGGCGACGCTGCCGTGCGTGGTGGCATCGCGCGTGAGCATCGATGCCAGAAGCAGACACAGCACCGCCGCAACGACCGGTCGCCACACCGTCTGGCCGGTCGGCGTGCCGGCGGAAAGAGCCGTCGCCGCGGCCAGCCCGAAGCAGGCGGGAGCGGCGGCACACCCCAGCCGGCGAGCGACGGGGATCAAGCGACCCGCGGTCGTCCACGGCCGCCCCTCCAGCAACTGCTGCTCCCAGAACCGCGCCAACCACAGCAAGTACACGCCCGCCAGTGCACAGCCGAGAAGGGCCCCGCCCCAGCCCGGCAGAATCCAGGCCGAGCCGGCGGTAACGATGCCCAGCGCCAGCAGCACTATACCCAGCTCACCCATCGCGTCGCTACGCCGCCGATGACCGACCGTCAGGCAGGCCAAGGCGGACAGCGCCAACGCCACCGGCGTAAGTCCCGCGGTCGGCAGTAACACGCCCCCCAGTCCGACCAGTCCACAGCCGCCCACGATCAGGCGATGGAGGCCGATATGCCGCGCGGGCGGGTCCATCAGGCGTCGCGGGTCTTCGATCCACACTCGCCGTCGGTAGGCCCAGTGGACCAGCACGCTCGCCAGTACGGCCAACAGCGCTGCCAGCGCGACCACGACCATCGCAAGCGTGATCCCGGTGCGGTGCGTTTCGAACCAACCCCCGGGGACCCAGCTCGCGACCAGGCAGCCCAGCACACCCAGCAGGGCGTATCGGGCGTAGGGACCGTTATCGAGGCTCCAAGCCGCCGCCAGCAGCAGCAAGAGCAGTAGGTCGATCACGGCACCTGATAGATGGGTTGGTGCGTGGGGCGGGAAGGCCACGGCATTGGCCGCCGCCGCCAACCCACAGACCACGGCCGCCTGAAGCAGGACCTGTTGCCACAGCTCGCGCTGATCGGCGGCCGGACGCCGACTCGGCTTGACCGCCCACTGCCGGACGGCGCGGCCCAGCACGTACCACCCGATGGCTAGCGCGGTAAGAATGTGCCCCAGCCATACCCGGCCGACGGTCTCATCCGCACCGGCCAGCCCGGTCACCAGCGCCGCCCCGCTGACCGCCGTGACGATCAGGCTCGGACCCATCCCTGGCGGCAAGCGCCGACGGGCCAGCCAACCCGCGACGGCCAACCCGCCGGCCAACGTCCACACGGCGTCGAGGCGGACCGCCGCCGTCTCGGCTTGGGCGATCAATGGCAATCCCATCGCGAGGAACATGCTTGCAACTCAACTTCACAAAATGCGCTGCCCGTCTCGGCGTGGGCATGATATAAACAAAGGGTCGCGCGTGTCGCCTGAGGACCGCAGAATCCCGACACCGCGGAGCGCAACTTGGCCGCCCGGCGATCGGATGACAACCAGGCCCTGCGACGGTTTCTCCGCCGCGTTTGGCGCGAGGACGTGGCCCCGCTGCTGCGCGGCAAGCGGGCCGCCCAGCGTCGCAAGGCCGCCCGCGTCAGCGGCAAGGTGGCCGCGGCCACGGGCCTGTTTGTGGACGGCGTCTTCGGCCTGAAGGGCAAGCCGTTCACCCGCTTCATGACCGTGGTCGGCTCCAGCTTCGGGGCCATGCTGCCGGACGTGTGGGACTGGGACTGGCTCAGACAGTCGGCCAAGTCAGAGCGGAAGGTGGTGGTGGAGCAGGTGCGGCGGCGGGCCCGTAAGCTCCCGGAGGCTGACGCCCTCGAGCTCTTCGGCCTCCCCGAGTCCGCCACGCACGACCAGCTCAAGGAAGCCTGGCGGACGGTCTCGCAGCGTTGGCACCCCGACAAGGCCCCCGACCAGGAGCACCGCGCCGAGTACCATGTACGCTTTCTGGCCTATCGCGCCGCGTACGAGCGCCTCGTCCAGGCCTACAACGACGGCCGCTTGCCGCGAAAGCCGCCCAAAAGCCCAAAGTCAACCGCGTAGGTCGGGTCATCGACCAGTGCTGTAAACATCTTCATCTTTTCGTTCTCGCCT
>CAZNFA010000081.1:0-15559 GCA_964572345.1 uncultured Planctomycetales bacterium | reverse complement strand
TCGCCACCAGCGACCTGAACGACCTGTACCGGCGGATCATCAACCGCAACAACCGGCTCAAGAAGCTGATCGACCTGAACGCACCGGAGGTCATCATCCGCAACGAAAAGCGGATGTTGCAGCAGGCGGTGGACGCCTTGTTTGACAACAACCGTTGCCGCCGGCCGGTGCTCGGCTCCAGCAACCGTCCGCTCAAGTCGCTGACCGACATGATCAAGGGCAAGCAGGGGCGTTTCCGCGAGAACCTGCTCGGCAAGCGTGTAGACTATTCGGCCCGCAGCGTGGTGGTGGTCGGTCCGGAGCTGGGCCTGCACCAGTGTGGGCTGCCCAAGAAGATCGCGCTTGAGCTGTACCAGCCGTTCATCATCCGCAAGCTGCGCGAGCGCGGGCTGGCCGACACGATCAAGAGCGCCAAGAAGATGCTCGAGCGGCGTGAGCAGCCCATCTGGGACATCCTCGAGGAGGTGATCTACCAGCACCCGGTCCTGCTCAACCGCGCCCCCACGTTGCACCGCATGGGCATCCAGGCCTTCGAGCCGGTGTTGGTCGAGGGCAACGCCATCCGCATCCATCCCCTGGTTTGCAAGGGCTTCAATGCCGACTTCGATGGGGACCAGATGGCGGTGCACCTGCCGCTCTCGATCGAGGCCCAGACCGAGGCCCAGGTGCTGATGATGAGCACGCACAACATCTTCAGCCCGGCCAACGGCTCGCCGAACACGCCCGCCACACAGGATATCGTCTTGGGAATCTTCTACATCACCTGCAATCACAGCGGCGAGCCCGGCGGGCGCGAGCCGGGCAAGGAATGGGCCTTCGCGTCGCCGGAGGAGGCCTTGATGGCCCTGCACCAGGGGCGGCTCGGCCTGCACACCCCCATCCGCGTGCGCATCGCCAAGGAGCGGGTGATCAACGGGCAGGACAAGGCGCCGGAAGCGACCCCGCCGAGCGGCTTGATCCTCACCACGGTAGGCCGCTGCATCTTCAACGACACCCTGGATGCCGAGATGCCCTTCTACAACTACCCGCTCTCACAGAAGGGCTCGGCCCGGGTGATTGCGGATTGTCATGACCTGCTCGGCCGCCGGGCCACCATCAGCCTGCTGGACCGCATCAAGAACCTGGGTTTCCGGCGCAGCACGCTGGCCGGGCTGTCATTTGCGCTGACCGACCTGCGCGTTCCCCAAGCCAAGCCCAAGATCCTCGCCGCGGCCCAGAAGATCGTCGATCGGGTGGAGCGGAACTATCAGAACGGCGTGATCACGCCGATGGAGCGTCACAACCAGTTGATCGATATCTGGGTGCACGCCCGCGAGCGCGTTACCCAGGAGATGATGGAGGCGCTGCGGCAAGATTGGCGTCACGACGACGGCAGCGAGGCCCGGCCCGGCGATCCAAAAGCCAAGGCCTACCTGAATCCCATCTACCTGATGACCGACTCAGGCGCCCGCGGCTCGGTGGATCAGATTCGCCAGTTGGCCGGCATGCGGGCCCTGATGGCCAAGCCGTCCGGTGAGATCATCGAGGCGCCCATCAAGGCCAACTTCCGCGAGGGGCTCAGCGTGCTTGAGTACTTCAGCTCGACCCACGGGGCCCGCAAAGGGTTGGCCGATACCGCCCTGAAGACGGCCGACTCCGGCTACCTCACCCGCAAACTCGCCGACGTGGCCCAGAACGTGATCGTCAATGAGTCCGATTGCGGCACGATCGAGGGCATCACCAAGAGCACCATCTACAAGGGCGAAGAGGTCGACGTGAAACTCTCGCAGTTGATCACCGGCCGCGTCGCTCGCGACACCATCCGCGACGTCCGTACCGACGAGATCATCGTCCGCGAGAACGAGCTGATCACGCCCGAGATCGCCAGGCGCTTGGAGGCTCCCCCCGAGGAAGGTGGGCTCGGACTCGAGAGTGTCCGCGTCCGTAGCGGGTTGACTTGCGAGAGCGAGCTGGGCGTCTGCGCCCGCTGCTACGGTGCCGACCTCTCGACCCGCGGGCTGGTCGAGGAGGGGTTGGCGGTCGGCATCATCGCCGCCCAGTCGATCGGCGAGCCCGGTACCCAGTTGACCATGCGCACCTTCCACACCGGTGGGGTCGCCAGCCGGGCGGTCGTCGAAAACGAGATCACCAACATCAGCGCTGGTCAGCTCGCCTATCACAATCTGAACGCGGTGGAGATAGCCGACGAGGAGACCGGCGAGAAGATCTACCGCGTGCTCAAGCGCAACGGCGAAATCGCCGTCAACGACGAGAAAGGTCGCGAGCTGGAACGCTACAAGGTGCCGTACGGTGCCGCCCTGCTGGTTGGCGAGGGCCGCAAGGTTGCCGCCCGCGCGGTTGTCGTCCGTTGGGACGCGCACTTCACCCCCATGCTGGCCGAAGCGGAGGGTTATGTCCGCTTCCAGGACGTGATCGAGGGCGAGACCGTTCGGCCCGAGCAGGAAGGTCGCTCCGAGAGCAAGTGGATCGTGATCGAGCACAAGGGTGACAAGCACCCGCGCGTGATCATCGAGAACAAGGGCGGTGAGATCCTCGAATTCTACCACCTGCCCGCCAAGGCCCGCATCGAGCTTAACGAGGGCGACCCGGTCAGGCCGGGCACCCTGTTGGCCCGTCAGCCGCGGGAGATCGCCGGCACGCAGGACATTACCGGCGGCCTGCCGCGCGTCACCGAGATCTTCGAAGCCCGCAAGCCCAAGGAGCCGTCCGTGATGGCCGAGATCTCGGGTAAGGTGGAGCTGCAAAGTGAGCGCCGGCGTGGGAAGATGACGATCGTGGTCCACTCCGAATCCGGCATGGAAAAAGAGCACCACGTCCCACAGGACAAGCAGTTGCTCGTGCATCGCAGCGATTTCGTCGAGGCGGGCACGCCGCTGATCGACGGCCCGCTGATCCCCCATGATATCCTCCGGGTCAACGGCGAAGAGGATTTGCAGCGTTACTTGCTCAAGGAAGTCCAGGCCGTTTATCGCCAGCAGAACGTCACCATCAACGACAAGCACATCGAGATCATCCTCTCGCAGATGCTGCGGAAGGTGAAGATCGAGGCTGAGGGCGATTCGGGTTTCCTGCCAAACGAGGTCGTGGACAAGTTCCGCTTCCGACAGGAGAACCAGCGCCTGGCCAAGAGCGTCAAGGTGACCGAGCCCGGTGATACCGACTTCGAGGTCGGCCAGATCGTGCTCAAGGACGACCTCATTGCCAAGAACGACGACATCGAGGCACTGGGCGCCACCCCGGCCAAGGGTCGCAAACCCAAGCCCGCTACCGCCAAGACGCTCCTGCTCGGCATCACCAAGGCCAGCTTGCAAAGCGAGTCGTTCATCTCCGCCGCCTCGTTCCAGGAGACGACCAAGGTGCTTACCCAGGCGGCTCTGGCCGGTCAGGAGGACCGCTTGGTCGGCCTGAAGGAGAACGTGATCCTCGGCCGCCTGATCCCTGCCGGAACCGGCTTCCGTAGGTATCAAAACATCAAGCTCGAGCACAGTGGCGAGCCGGTGGAAGTGCCGCTGGCGTTCGCGGAGCAGGTGGGCGAGGTCCGGGTTCGCGAGCTGCCAACCATCAGCCTCGGATCGCCCGAAATCGAGACCCGCCGCCCCTCGCCTCTGGGCGCACCGGGAGCGTAAGGCCAGCTACGACGAGCCGTATCCCGCAGGAATGAGCTCAAGCGTGGGCCGTGCTCTGCGTTGCTGTGCTGTTCATGGAGGTCGCGGACGCGGCCCATCATTACGCACGACGCCCCGGAGAGTCGCTTTCGGTTTTCAGATCACTGTTCGCCTGGGGTTGGGGAGCCCTAACAGTCCGGTGCAAAACCCCTCGAACGTGCCACTCCCGTAGCGTCGGACCTCCGAGTCCGACGTTTTGACGGCATGAACCGGGGCGCGCCGGACTCGGAGGTTCGGCGCTACAGCTTTGCGCCGGACTGCTAAGGGCAAAGGAACTGACCGGACCGCGCCGCGCAGGATTCGAACCTGCAACCTTCGGTTCCGTAGACCGATGCTCTATCCAGTTGAGCTAGCGGCGCTTGCCTGACGCTTCAGCCGGCGCAGCTATCACCGATTGCCCGGAACAGGATTCGAACCTGCACGAGGTGTAACCCTCACCAGGCCCTCAACCTGGCGCGTCTGCCAGTTCCGCCATCCGGGCTTCTGGTGCGGCCGCATCGGCGAATACTGAGATACTAGCTTAGGGCCGGTGCGCGAGAAGGTCAAGACCTCGCGCCACTGGGCGAGTCCCGGCTTTGAAGGCCTACCCGGCGCGCGGTGGTTGCCGGGCCGCGGGGAGCGGATCCTACCGGGCGCCCCTGCGGCGGGCCGCCAGGAGCCGCGACGCCGAGCACCAGGGGGCTGCTCGGCCGGCGCGTTTTGCTCACTGCGATGCTAAGTGTGGCGAAGTATCTGCCTGCCGGCGGGTTTGGGTCCCGGATACCTGCCGCAAGTCCGTCGCCACGGTTACAATGATGTCAGACGCGGTTTGGCGCTTTGGACCGTTGAAACACCGGTGAACATGACATGACCAATCGTCAGATGCTCGTGTGGGGTCTCGCCCTGGTCTTGAGCGCAAGCGGCTGCACGCCACTTGCCAGCCACGAAGCAAGCTACATCGAGTCTGAGAAGCTTCCGGACCATTGGCGGACCAAGGCTGAGCGCACCAATTATGACCAGACCGCCCGGTACGATGAGGTGACCGATTTCTGTCGCCGACTCGCCGACGCTTCGCCCTATGCCCATTACACGAGCTTCGGCCGCAGCGGCGAGGGCCGTGAGTTGCCGCTGCTGATCCTTTCGCACGACCGGGCGTTTACGCCCGCCGCCGCCCGCCGCCGCGGCAAACTGATCGTGCTGGTGCAGAACTGCATTCACCCCGGTGAATGTGCCGGCAAAGACGCCAGCCTGGAACTCGCCCGTGAAATCCTCATCACCGGCACACGCAGAGACCTGCTCAACGAGGTCATCCTGCTGATCATGCCCATCTTCAGCCCGGATGGGCACGAACGCTTCAGCCCGTATAGCCGCATCAACCAGAACGGACCGAAGGAAATGGGCTGGCGCGTCACCGCCACGAACCTGAACCTCAACCGCGACTACACCAAGGCCGACGGCGTCGAGATGCAGGCCTGGCTGCGGATCTGGGTGGCCTGGCAGCCCGACTTCCTGTTCGACAACCACACCACCGACGGCAGCGATCACCAGTACGTGCTACTTTACGCCGCGACGAATCAGCATCTCGTCGCGCCGGCCATTGGCACGTGGATGGATGAGACGCTGCTGTCTAGCGTCCTGCCGGCGCTCGCCGGGGACGGCCACCTGGTGTTTCCTTACGGCGGCCCGCGCGACCGGAAGGACCTATCCAGGGGCATCGGCGGCCCCGGCGCGTTCTCGCCACGCTTCTCGACCGGCTACGCGGCGATCTGCAATCGGCCGTCGGTCTTGCTGGAAGCGCACGCGCACAAGACGTACAAGCAGCGCGTGCGGGTGACGTACGACTTTATGCGGCACACGCTGGAGGAGCTAACCCGTCGTCCGGGCGCGTTACGCGATGCGATTCGCACTGCTGACGAGGTCGCGATCCGGACCCGTGGCGGCGACGGCCCCGAGGGACAGGTCGTGCTCCAGGAGGAGCGCACGGGCGAAGCCGAGCCGATCGTCTACAAAGCGCTCGAATTCACGGTGAAGCAGAGCGAGATCGCCGCCGGCGAGGTGATCGAATACTCTGACCGCCCCATCGACGTCGAAACCACGTTTTACAGCGGGACGCGCATCGCCAAGACAGTTACCCCGCCCGCCGCGTATCTCGTCCCGCCGCAGTGGACCGACGTGATCTACCGCCTCGAACTGCACGGCATCGAGTTCTTCCGGCTTGGACGCCCCGAGCGGCTCGAGGTCGAGTCGTACCGGTTCGAGGACGTGTCCTTTGCCGCGCGGCCGTATGAGGGTCGGCAGGTGCCGCGTTACAAGGCGATCCCGGCGAACGAGACGCGTGATTTCGTCGCCGGCACGGTCGTGGTACCACTCAATCAAGTACGGGCCAAGCTCGCCGTGCATCTGCTGGAGCCCGAAGCGCCCGATGCGTTCATCGCCTGGGGCTTCTTCAACGCGATCTTCGAGCAAAAGGAGTACTTCGAGAGCCACGCGATGGAGCCGATTGCCCGGCAAATGCTCGCCGCGGATCCCGACCTCAAACGCGAGTTCGAGGAGAAGCTGCGCAGCGATGAGACGTTCGCCAAGAGCTCCGGTGCCCGGCTGCACTTCTTCTACCGGCGTTCGCCCTACTGGGACAAGCGGCACAACCTCTACCCCGTCGCTCGGCTGCCCGACGTGACGACGCTGCGCCGCTTAAAGGGCGACGCGTCGCGTTATACGCATCCTGATTAGCTTGCGTGCCCCGGAGTTCCGAACCCCGAGCGCGAGCGACGGGCATGCGGCCGGTCGCTTGCGCTCCCGGTTCGGATGCAGTCGCCCGCAAATCAATCGGAATGCGTGTCAGAGGATCCACCTGCGCGGCGACCTGTATGTGGGTGTAGGCCTACGGGCAGATGTTGCCCCAGTTCGCTAGCAGGATGCCCAGGTCGGCGTGGTCGCTAACACTGTCGCAGTTCAGATCACCGTCGGCGGAGCTGTGCCAGGCTGCCAGCAAGATGCCCAAGTCAGAATGACCGACCGTCCGATTGCAGTCAAGGTCGCCGGGGCACGGCTGCGGGCCAGTATTGCCGAACTCGTAGGCGCCCATGTCCACGAGGGGCGGACAGCCGCAGCCGCTGTCCGGCGTGTCGGGATCGTCGAAGAACCGTCCCTCGCCGTCGAGGTCGAGCGGCGTGATCTCGTCGGTGTCGTCGTCGTCGTCCAGGTCGGCAGCGTCATGCGGAACGCCCCCGTTGCAGCCCGCGTCGATGCAGGGGGAGCCGGGCGACAGGTGGTAGTCGTTGTCCCCCCAGGTGTTCGGATCATCATCCGGACCGTCAGGGTCCACAAACAGCGGGTCGGCGTCGATGTTACCCACACCCTCCCAGCCACCCTGGATATCGCTGTAGGTCACCGCCGGGTTGCCAGACTGGACGTAGATCTCGTCGGGTGTGTTGCCCCATAGGATCGTGTTGGCAATCTCCAGGTTCCCGTCCCGCGTGCATATGCCCCCGCCATGATATGCAGCGGTGTTCCCGCTGAACGTGCAGTTGATCACCGTCGAGCTGCTGTCCTCGTTGTACATCCCGCCGCCGTACCACCAGTAGGCGGTGTTCCCGCTGAAGGCGCAGTTGGCCACGGTTGGGTTGCCCCCCCAGTTGCCCATCCCGCCGCCGGCATCGCCGGCCGAGTTCCCATTGAAGTTGCAGTTGGTCACCGTCGCGCTGCTGAGGGAGTTATCCATCCCGCCGCCGCCCACCTCGACGGCGTAGTTGTTGCTGAACGTGCAGTTGGCCACCGTCGGGTTGCCCCCCCAGTTACTCATCCCGCCGCCGGCATCGCCGGCTGAGTTCCCGTCGAATGTGCAGTTAGTCACCGTCGGGCTGCTGTTGTAGTTGAGCATCCCGCCGCCGCAAGAGTTGGCCGAGTTGGCGCTGAACGTGCAGTTGGTCACGGTTGGGTTGCCGCCCGGGTTGTACATCCCCCCGCCGAAGTTGGCCGAGTTCTCGCTGAACGTGCAGTTGGCCACCGTCGGGCTACTGTTGTAGTTGTACATGCCCCCGCCGTAGCTGGCCGCGTTCCCGCTGAACGTGCAGTTGGCCACCGTCGGGCTGCTGTTGTGGTTGTACATGCCCCCGGCGGCGTCACCGCTGCCGTGGGTAATCGTGAATCCCTCCACCACCGCCTCGGCGGTCTCGCCGCTGTGGAAGTAGAATCCCCCCCCGTCGCCTTCGCAGTCGATGATGCAGGTCTCGGGACCGTTCTCTGAACGGACTAGGATCGCTCGGCCGGCGAAGTCGAGGTTCTTGTTGCCGGGGCCGGTGTAGCTGCCGTCGCAGACGACGACCTCGTCGCCGTCGGAGGCGGCGTCGATGCCCTCCTGGATCGTGAGGTAGTCCCCGCTGCCGTCCCAGCAGACGGTGATCACCTCGGCGTTGGCGGTCGCTGGCGTTAGCCCGGGTACGACCACGGGCGTGAGCAACAGCACGAGCGTGACAATTGGGATGTGAGCGCGCATGAAATCTGCTCCTTTCGGTTCGCCACTACCGAATGCCTCGCGCACACTGCCGTCCGTCGGATATGAGGCGGACGTGCAAGAATTAACATACCGCGCCCGACATCCGGAGTCAAGGCCGGCGGCGGGATGGGTGGCTGGGCGGAGGTGCGAGAATCCCGATGTACATCGGGACTCGCACCAGCAGATTCTTCGGTCGCTGCGCTCCCTCAGAATGACAGGGTTCCTGCGCTCCCTCAGAATGACAGTCGGCGATGTGCTAACGTCTTCGTCGGCGGCGTTTTTTCTTGTCGTGGCCGCGGGGGTTGTACTTGGTGGAACCCTTCTTCATCCTGGGCATGTTGCCCTCGAGCGCGCCCATTTTGGCGAGCTGTTGGGTCATCTTCATGCGCTGGCCGAGGCCCATGCCGGCCATCTGCTTCATCACGCCGCGCATCTGCGTGAACTGCTTGACCAGTCCGCTGACGTCTTGCTGCTCGACGCCGGCCCCGCGGGCAATCCGCCGCCGCCGTGAGGCCTCGATGGTGTCCGGGCTGCGCCGCTCTCTGGGCGTCATGGAGTGAATGATCCCGCGGATACGGTTGAGGTCCTCCTCGGGCATGTCCATCCCGCCCACCGCGCCGCCGACACCCGGCAGCATCTTCAGGACCTGCTTCATCGGCCCCATCTTGCGGAAGCTCTCGAGCTGCCCCAGGAAATCGTCGAACCCGAACGCCCCCTTGGCCATCTTCTCCTGGGCCTTGGCAGCCTGCTCGGCGTCGAAGGTCTGCTGGGCCTTCTCCACCAGCGTGACCACGTCGCCCATGCCGAGGATGCGCCCGGCGGTGCGCTCCGGATGGAACTCCTCGATCGCATCCAGCTTTTCGCCGACGCCGATGAACTTGAGCGGCTTGCCCGTGACGGCCTTGACCGACAGCGCCGCACCGCCGCGCGTGTCCGAATCGAACTTGGTCAGGATCACGCCGTCGAGCTCGAGCCGCTCGTCAAAGGCTTTGGCAGTATTAACAGCGTCCTGGCCGGTCATGGCGTCGAGGATCAGGTAGATCTGGTGCGGCTGGGTGGCGTTGGCGACCTGCGAGATCTCGGTCATCATCTCTTCGTCGATCGCCAGCCGGCCGGCCGTGTCCAGAACGACCACGTCGCGGTCCAGCTTTCGCGACTCGCGAACCGCGTTGCGACAGACTTTGACCGCGTTCTGGTGCCCGCGCTCGGCGTGAACCGGAACGTCGAGCTGCCGGCCCAGCACTTCGAGCTGGTCGATGGCGGCCGGCCGCTTCAGGTCGGCGGCGACCAGCAGCGGTTTCTTGCCGCGTTTCATGCAGTAGCGGGCCAGTTTCGCGCAGGTAGTGGTTTTGCCGGAGCCCTGTAACCCGGCCATTAGGACGATGGTGGGCGGGTCGGAGACGAAGGGGATGTGCGTCTCGACGGGCCCCATCAGGCGGACCAGCTCGTCGTGCACGACCTTGACCATCACCTGCTCGGGCCGCAACGTCTCGATCACCCTCTCGCCGAGCGACTTTCGCACGCACTCGTCGCAGAACTCGCGGGCAACCTCGACATTCACGTCGGCTTCCAGCAACGCCGTGCGGATCTGCCGCATCGCCTCGCGCACGTTGTCTTCGCCGATTCGCCCACGGCCACGCAGGCTCTGGAACACGGCGCCGAGCTTATCGCTGAGTACGTCGAACATGCTATTCAGTTTAGCGTTGGGCGCGAGTTGAGGACAGGGTGGTGTCTCTCGCCCCGTCCTTTGAAGAGCCCCGCCGCCGAGCGATCCCCGTAGTGGCCCGCCGAATGCAAGCTCCCCGGCGCGCCTCGTCCCGGTGTCAATCCGCGTCGGTCTTCGCTCTCGGCGCCCGATAGGATTGCCCCTGCTCGTACAAGCGCAGGCGTGTTTCGATTTCGGCGGCGCGTTCGTCGCGCCCGCTGCCGCGGGCGATTTCGATTGCCTGCCGGGCCGTGTTGATCGCCTCCTCGAGGCGCCCTGCCGCGGCGTAAGCGGCCGCCAGCGTGTCCAGCGTCTCCGGGTAAGGCCGGCCGGCCAACTGGATGGCCTGTTGGGCCAGTCCTACGGCTCGTTCGCCGTCGCGCAGCTCGTCATCGGTCGTGGTCGCCAGGAGCCAGGCCAGTCGATTGACCAGCCGGGGCTCGCGTGGGGCCCCGCTTAAGGCTTGCCTGAGTACCTGCAGCGCTTCCTTGTCCCGTCCGACGTCTTGCAGCGCGCCGGCGAGGGCATTACTGGCCTGCGGGTGGAACGGGTCGAGCCGCAGGGCCTCCTGAAGGCTGGCAATCGCCTGCTCGAAGCGACCCAGCTTTGCCAGTGCGCTGCCGCGGTTGTGCAGCGCGGACCTGTTTGCCGGTTGCCGGCTCAAGACTTCGTCGAATTGCTTGACTGCTTCTTCGAAGCGCCCCAGTTTGATTAGTGAAATCCCCAGAGTCATCCGGGCCGGAACGAGGTCCGGTCGCGTAGTCACTACCTGCTGCGCGTGTGCGGCCGCTTCCTCATAGCGCCCCAGTTGTCTGAGCGTATCGGCTAGCTTCTGGCGCACGTCCACCTTCCCGGGACGCAGCTCAAGCGCAACCTCGAACTGCTCCACAGCCGCAGCGGGCCTCCCGGTTCCTTCCAGGAACACGCCGCAGGTGTAGCGCACCCCCGCGTCACGCGGCCAAGCGCTGAGCAACTCAGCGAACTGCTGCTCAGTTTCCTCACGCCGCCCAAGCCGCATTAGCGTCTTGACATACTGGAGCCGAACCATCAGGTCCTGGCTCGGCCGCAGTTCGACCGCCTTTTCGAAATGCCCGGCGGCCCGCTCATAATCCGGCGGTTCATCACCGCGCCCTTCGAAGTAATGGTTGCCGAGGATGTAGTGGCCCTCCCCAGCTCCACCGCGCCGAAACTCCGTCCAATCGGACCGATTGATGTAGAAGAAGATCGTCCCGGCGACAAGCACTGCCGCATAACCGAACAAGGGGCGAATCCGCCGTGTGCGGAAGAGTTCCACCACTTGCAGGATGCCGGCGGCGGCACTGAGAATCAGGACCGGGACAATCGGCAGCCGGTAGCGCGCCGGACAGAAAAACGCTACGACCGTGCCCATGTAGATCACCAGGAACACGACCGGCAAGAACCATGTCCGCCACTGCCGGAGCACGACGACCATCCCGGCCAATCCCAGGCACGCGATGACCGGGAAGCCGACCCAGCAGAACAGCACGGGCACCCACCCCAGCTTGGCGAAGAACCAGATGGGCTGGTTGTTGGGGATTTCCGCCGGGCTCCAGAACAGCCGCAGCTTCTTGAGCATGTGGCCCAGCCACGCGCCCGGTTCGGCCCAAATCCATTCGAATGCCTTGCCATACCAGTAGTCGGACACCTCGCGTTCGGTCGGCTTGTGGCCCAGGGCCTGCTCGGCGATGCGGTGTGTGTCTTCAAACCCGCCCCACCAGGTCGGTCGCGTTCCCGGCACGATTGCGGTATAGCCGTTGGAGTGTGGGTTGTTCCCGATGTAGAAGTTCACACCCCCCTGCGAGGCGATCAGGATCCATTCACCGCTGACTTTGTGGTTTCTAAGCGTCACCGGCAGGACGCATGCCGCGGCGCCCGCGCACACTAGTGCCGCCCGGGCCAGCCATGCTTTGGCATGTTGCTCGCGGGGCAGGGCGAGCCACAGCCAGATCAGGATACCGGGCAGGAACGCGAGCACGTTCGGACGGGTGATCGCGGACAGGCCCCACACCACGCCGCAGATCAGGAACAGCCACGGCGCGCGGTGCCGGGCGGAAACCGTCAGGAGCAGCAGCAACGCAACGTCGAGAAGCAGCTCAAGCCCGACGGTGAGCGGCTCCGCGTCGAAATAGATGAACGGCCAGTATGCCGCGGCAATGATGCCGGCCAGCAAGCCGGCGCGGAATCCGCCCAGAACGATCCCCAGCCATGCGATCAGGTAGCACGTGGCTGCCCCCAGCACACAGCCGGCGACGCGTCCCACCGCCACGCTCGCACCGAACAGCTTGTAGAGAATACCTAGCGTGTAGTAGTACAACGGCGCGCGGAAGTAGGGCTTCTCATCCCAGCCCTCTCCTGACGCGATTTGCTGGGCCCAGTCATGGTGAACGCGCGCATCCATGATCGGATGGTCGAACAGTGGATTACTCAGCGACTGCCCCCAGAGGTAGACCCCACGCACCGCCAACGCCCCCACAAACACCAGACCCACCAGCACGTGCTGGCGCGGATCGAGCTTCCAGCTCGGCTGCGCGTCAGTTGCCATGAGATCCGGCATCGGGTGCTCCTGATACCGCTACGGCGGGAGTGTTGGTGGCCACCCGGCGCCCGTCTGACTTCGCCGTCGCTCGGCCACCGAGCCGCATGCGCTCCGCCGCCAGGCATTATCCGGGTACCGGGGTAGGTGTCCACTGGCCTGCTGCCGACGGCCTCGGAGCGCGGCCGGGAACACGAGGAGAGTTCAGGCCGTGACCCCCACTGTGACCACTGTCACGTCATCGACCGGGTGCAGCGAGCCCTCCTGGCGATCCAGGAAACGGCCCACTGCCTCGATGAAGGCGGGGGCCTCGAGCTTGACCCAGGCGTGCAGGTTGGCGGTGAATTCAACCCCGACCGGCTCCGGTTGGCGCGACTTAATGAAGTTCGCTTCGGCACCGTCCGTGTAGAAGATCACCTTGTCGCCCGGCTCCAGATGGACGCGCATTTCGCCGAAGTCCCCGTCGAGGTCTGCCAACCCCAGCAAGCCCCCCGTTTGGCGGAGCTCACGGATCTCGCCCTGATTGTTGATGTGCAGCGGGAACGGGTGACCGCCCCGCGCCAGCCGCAGCTCGAGCGAGGTCGTGTCGATGATCCCGAACGCGGCCGTGACGAATTGGGAGTCCGGCAATTGCTGCTCGATCAGGCAGTCGTTCAACCCTTTCATCACCTCCGCTGGTTCGATGAGCCGACGCCTCTTCCCCATGACGCGATTGGCGAACAGGGCTTGGCGCAAGAACATGGTCATCAGCGCCGCCGCCGTCCCGTGTCCCATGGCATCCGCCAGGAATATCCCCACGTGGCGTTCGTCGATCTGGTACACGTCGTAGACGTCGCCACTCACCCAGCTTGCCGGGCGGTACAGGCAGGCGCCTTGCAGTCGGCGCATTTGCGGCAACAACGGTGGCAGGAAGCTCTGTTGCAGACGGCCCGCCAGCCGCATTTCCTTGTCGATCTCGTCGAAGTAGCGCTGGAGCTGCTGGCCGATCCGCCGCATGTGTTGCAGTTCCCCGTCCAGTCGTCTGACCAGCGGGGCGTAGCGCGTCATGGTCGTCAGGCGCCCCACGACCTCGTCGAGACTGACGTTGGCGGACAGGCATTCAGCCGGGAGGGCGGCCGCCAGTCGATGGTTATCGGGCAGGCCCCACAGCAGTGTCGGCACGCCGCTGTCCGCTAGTGGACTCAACAGCTTGGCCAGCCGGTCCCCGTCTTCGTCGATCCGCTCATGGTCTACGGCAATGACGACGACGTCGGCGGCCTTCAGGGCCTGGTCCGCCCCGCCGGCACGGGCCAGGTCCAGGCGAACCGCCAGCACACCACGTTCCCGCAAACGGTCCTGGAGGTTCTCCGTTCGCTTGGGGGCGGCGTCGAACAGTAATACGTGGGCCGCGAGGTTCATCCGTACACGCCGACTCCTTCCCCAGACCGGGGGACAGCGAACAGCGCCCGGCGTGCGACCGCCGGCCGGTCTTCACTTCCGACAGACCGCTCTCAGAGCCTTCGTCGGGCTAGGGTGATGCCTTGAATACTTCGTCGGGAATCGCGATCCGGTCCCCCTCCCGGATACCGAGCTGCTCGAACGTGCCGGCCTTGACTTCCAGCGCAAACATGGCCGGCTCGATTGAGGGGTATGACTGCAGCCTCAACGGGGTCATCGTCCAGATCTTCACGATGGTGCCGTTCATGCGGGTGTAGGCGATATCGAGCGGGGTGATGGTGTTTTTCATCCAGAACGCGTGCAGCCGTTCGTCCGGAAAAACAAACAGCATGCCCTGATCGTCCGCGATTTCATCCTCCGAGACGTACATCATCCCTTCGAGGTGCTGATCGGTCTCTTCGGCAAGCCACACGCGGAACTCGTGCCCATTGATCGAGATCGTCGCGGTGCGCAAGGTGTCCAACGGGAATTGGCGGAGCTCGCTACTCGCTTGGCTGGCGCCGGCCCCCGACCCCGTCCCGTTCGTCGAGCCGATACACCCGCCACCGGCCGCGAACATCGCAGTCCCGGCCGCGACGGTCCCGGTTACCAGTCGCGTAAGCGCTGCCAGTTGCATTTCCAGCTCTCCCATCGCCGGTCCATGAATAGCTTACGCCACGGCCCGCTCTCATAACAAGCCAGCCGAAGGTGCTCAAGATGCTCAATTGTGCGCCCCCCTTATTGGAGCACCTTTGTTATCCGGACGTAGTGGGGGGCGAGCGCGCCGGTTGGGCCCGGCTGTTTCTAGTTATTCTAGGATCACTGTCAGCGCGTGTCAAGTGCGGGGGGAAAACCGCTGAGTCGCGGAGAGCGCTGAGGGCACGGAGAAATCGTGAGTTGAGAATGCAAAGTGCAGAATGGGGGAGGGAAAACGGAACCACGGAGACACGGAAGCCCGGAGGGGCTTCGAGCCGTCAGCCGTGGGCCACGGTGGCGGAACCGGTGTGCGGTTGGCGGAGGGGGAGTGGGGAAGGGACCAAGGGATCGAGGGGGGATGGGGAGGGGAATGAGGGATCGATGGCGATGGCGTGGTAGTCGCCGGGGCTGAGCCATCCTTGACTCGCCGCTTCGCGCTCCGCGCGAGGAGTCGCGTTGCGACTCGTGAGCGTTGCTCAACGCGGCGTGTCAAGGACTGGTCTCCCCAGGCAGCCGGGGCAACTGTCGTTGTGGAATGAACCCTTGACACACGGCGTTGTTCGTGCCCTAAACATGATCGACATGGCCGCCTATGCCTACATTCTGCACTGCGCGGACGGCTGCTACTACTACGGCAGCACGAACGATCTGCTCCGGCGTCTCGGCCAGCACCGCGCGGGGGACGTGCGCTCCACAAATTGGCGTCTGCCGGTGGAGTTGGTCTACTTCGAGGAGTTCGAGACGCTGGAGCAAGCAAGGCAAAGGGAGCGTTCATTCAAGAGCGGCCGCACTCGCCGCAAGACGATCGAGCAACTCGTCGGCAGGTTCCCGGCCGAGCGGCTGGCTCCCTTTGCCTGAGCCGCGTGTCAAGGGCTGGGCTTGAAGGTGGCCACGTACGTGTCGGAGCGGACCCTTGACTCGCCGCACTGGGCAGAGCCCAGCGTTCGCTTCGCGAACCGCCTCGGTTTGCGAGCCGCGGCGTGTCAAGGGGGACAGCCCCGCCGGACGATGACGTCCTCCAGCCCGTCGGTGGCGTGGGCCTCGATGAC
>CAZNFA010000080.1:0-15763 GCA_964572345.1 uncultured Planctomycetales bacterium | reverse complement strand
GCGCACAGGATGACACACGCGACCGTTTACGGGAAGATGTTTACAGCAGTGGTCCAGACCCACACCAGACGAACCGGCCGGCCGATTTGCCTTCGCCCGCGCAACCCGCGACAATCTGCGCACGTATGCACACACGCGTGAGTCCCTGTGTGTTCATCCCGCTGTGGAGATTGAGCTGTGCGAACAACGATGCTTGTCTGCTGTTTCGCCCTCGTGCTTCCGATCGACCAGGCGCCAGCCAGTGAAAAGCTGACCCAGGCGGACCTGTTGCGGCGGCTGATCGACCTGGACCGCCTGACCACACCGCCCCCGCCAGGCGAGCTCACCGGGTTGTTCTCCAGCTTCGATCGGGCCTCCAAGATCGACGACAACGGACACCTGGTGAACTGGCACGCGAACAACGACTACGGCCAGTTCGTCCAGCGCCAACCCGACGGCTGGAATGTGATGACCCAGATGCAGGGGCCGGGGGCGATCACACGCTTCTGGTGCGCCTATGCTCACGAGCAACTCCGCGTCATGCTTGACGGGAAGGTGGTAATTGACGCCCCATTGGCTGACCTGTTCAACGGAAAGCTGGCGCCGTTCGGCTCGCCGCTGTGCTACCAAACGGCGGCGGAAGGCGGTTACAACTGTTACTTCCCTATCGGTTACGCGAAGAGTTGCCAGGTGCTGACGCGCGCGGACAATCTGTGCTACCAGGTCGACTATGTGCGTTTCGCTCCAGGAACGCAGGTTGGGACGTTCAAGCCCGAGCTCGACGAGCGAGCGGCGGCGGCGCTGGCCGACATCACCAAAGCGTTCACGTTAGGGCTTTCCGAGGCGCAGGTCCTCGGACCGGGCAAGACCGGTACGATCGCGGTTCACGAGGAGCTCAAGAAGGGCGAGAAGCTGACGGAGACGATCGACGGCGCCGGGACCATCCGGGCGATGCACGTTTCGCTCACCGACAGGCGCCCGCCGCGCACGCTGTACGCGTTGCGCCACTGCATCCTCCGGCTGTACTGGGACGGCAGCGAGCGGCCAGCCATCGAGGCACCGCTGGTGGATTTCTTCGGCTCGGGGTTCGACCGCAGTCCGTACAACGGTTTGGTCATGGGGACGAACGAGGCGTCGGAGATGCTGGGAACCGTCAAGGAGGAAGGCCGGTTCATGTACTGCTATTTCCCGATGCCGTTTACCGCGGGGGCCAGGATCGAGATCGAGAACCTGAATCGCGAGAGGATCGGGTTCATGCTCTACCTACGGGTAGACCGCAGCGCGCCGCCGAAGGATAGCCTGCGCTTCAAGGCCCGCTTTCGCAAAGAGGACCCCTGCAAAGGCCTGGACTTCCCGGTGCTGCAAACCACCGGCTGCGGCCGTTTTGTGGGTTGCACGCTGAGTGTCGATTGCCCACGCGCCCGCTGGTGGGGCGACGGTGATCACAAGATCTGGATCGACGACAACCCCTTCCCCACCTATTTCGGCACCGGCACGGCCGACTATTTCGGCAGCATCATCGGCCTGCTGGAACGAACCGACACGGTAGGTCGCATGCAGGTCAGGCGTCGGTTACACGGCGTGACGCGCACGGCGCCGTTCGGAAAGAACTCTGCCCATCGCTGGCACACCGCCGACTGCATCAACTTCCACAAACTGATCCACTTTGCGCTCGGCAATTGCCAGCCGGCCGATCACAGAGATACATATTATGCGACCGTGGCGTACTGGTACGGCGAGCCGGACGCCGAGGACTTCTTCGGGCCACTCACGCCGGAAGACCTCACCCCGCCCGGGCTGCGCATTCCCTACGCGATCGAAATCGAGGGGAACGTGCGTGGCACCGGCTGGGGAGTCACCATGAAACAAAAATACGCCGGCGGCGAAGAGCTGTCTGGTGAAGAAGCGCCGGTCATCTCTACGAGCGAACCTGTGCTAATCAACATCCCCTTCACCGAGCAGCGCCAGGTGCACCTCGGGCTACGCGTTCACCCGCGCCGCCCGTTTGAGAAGATCGAGGTCCGCGACGCGAACCAGAGCACCATCGGCACCGTCGAGTATCAGCGCGCCATCGATGGCATCTACCTGATCGGCGAGCTCGAGCTCAAGCCGGGCGATAACCTGCTCAGCGTGGTTTGCACGGGATCGCCGGTGCTGGACTGCTGGATCGTCGAACCGGTGAGTGAGTAGAGCAGCCACCCCGGGGATTCACGCGCTGGCAGACCTTACGTCCCGCAGCGCACGCCGCAGACGCACCAGCCCCCAAGTGAACGCCACGATCGGCAATACGGCCAGCCCGAACCCCCACAGCAGCTCGTAATCCACCCAACCAAGGATTGGGACGAGAAGCCAGCCGCGCATCCAGCCGGCCTCGTACGCCAGAAGCAGCAGCAAAGCGCACAGCCCCAGCAGGCCGACCATTGGCAGGAAAAGCACCGAACCGTAGCAGACCACCGCGGTCGTCGGCCGCGGATCGCGCCATCCCAGACGACACGCACGCAGCGCCACCAATGCAAGCCCGACCGAGAGCACCAACACCACGATGGCAGTCGCAACCGCGAAGCGCAGCGCGATGTTCGTCAGTCTCTCCAGGGGGGTACCCTCGTAGGGTGCCCCGACGACCGTTACTGCGATCCCGCAGACGATTCCCGTCAGCAGAACCGTCCACACCGCGAAGCGCACGGCGGCGTCGAGCGACGAGCACACGGCGAGGGAGCGGAAGAACGTGCGTCCACGCAGGACGTGCCACATGGTCCGCGCATAGGCGCCTGGTTTGCGCCCGATCTTCGCAGCGCAAGCCCAGGAGGAACGTCGGCGCGCCTCGGGCAGCGACTCGCGCACCGCCAGCCCGCATTCGGGACACCGTCCCTCGCGCGACAGCCCGGTCAGCACGTAGCCGCACTGGTTGCAGTGCGGCTGCCGGGGCTGCCACCCCGGCCCGTCCGCCGGACCGGCGTAACGAGCCCCCAGCCGCAGCAGCACGCTGAGCCACCACAGGAACCAGACCGCGCCGACCCCGGCAAAGGTGGTCTCCCACTCCACATCATCAAACTGCTCGGCATACGTTTCGCCGACGTACGCAACAGCGACGAACGCCAGTCCGAGCGGGATCAGGCAGACTGTGCTCCACAGCGTCAGCTTCACGCTGCGCAAGTAGAGCAGCCGTGAACGCTCACCCGCCGTAACGAACGGCATGAGCAACAAGCCGATCAGCCACGCACCGGCATGCACCGCAGCCAGCCCGCCGATCAGGGCGTAGATGCCCCCGGAGCCGTCCGTGCGAATGTACAGCCGGTTGATCGCGCTGGTCACGAAGAGTTGCACCTTGCCCAACCAGCCGGACGCTGCACGAAAGACCTCCGCACCGGTAGGGCGCTCCGCAGGCCCAAGAGCCAGAACCGGCTGAGCGTAGTCGCCAAGCACCCAATCGGCATGCGCGCCGAGCAGCAAGGCAACCACCAGGCAGAAGGCATGTACGACTAGCGTGGGCGTCCAGCGCCCCTGACTGACGCGCGCCCCGAGGCACCGGGGAACCATCGGCAAGGCCAGCACCGCGGGCAGCACCAGTAGCCACCCTACGGGGCGTGCCGGTACTGGGGCGGACGCCGTGGGTTCGGTCCAGTATCGCGGGAGGGTCTCGCTCACGGCCCTGCGTCCTGCGCATCCGGTTCACGCAGACCAGGCGCGGTTACCGGAACGGCCACCGGTTCCGGCACGGGCGGCGGAGAGCGCGGAACCGTATAGATGTCGTCTCCGTCATCCCACGTGCCGTACGGCTTTGTCAGCGGCTGGTTCGCGGGGCCACCGTCATCGTCGCCATCCGGACCGCAGGAATACAGGACATATCCGTCTTCCAGATCGAGGCGGTATGCGAACGGCCCCGCGCAATAGGGATCCGGCGGAAGCACGTCGATGAAGTCCGGGACGAGCTCATCGAGTGCGGCGGGATAAGTCTCGTTCTCGGCCCGAAAGCGGTTGAGGGCCACCATCAGTCGGGCGGCACGACGCATGGCAGCCGCACGAACGAGCATCTGATAGAAGCGGACCGCTGCGACATCGAAGGTGCCCAGCATCTCCAGGTGCGGCCCGTCCAGGGGCCCATAGCAGGACCGTGCATCTAGTTCGCGCAAGCCCTCGACCGCTTCGCGGTAGCTGAGATCCGCCAGGCGCGCCTGCGCTTCGCGGAGCGCCACGACTTTCGCCGTCACGCTCCTCCGGTCGTTGTACAGCGGAGACAGCAGGTTCCACAATCGGCTGCGAACGCGGACCGGCGGACCGCCACCCAATCCGCTCAGCCAAGTGTTCAAGGTCGGCTGCCCACCCATGACCAGCCAGCCGTTTCCCTCGCCGTCGTCGCTGTACAGGCCCGCGATCACGTGCAACGCGTAAGGCAACGCGCCGCGGACGACATCGGTCCACATCATTTGGTCGGATGGCAGCGATCGCAGCGTCTGCTGTACGTCGCGGGCCATCTCGTCGGTGAACTCGACCTCGCGGGCCATGTGGCCCAACTCGCGCAGTACGAGGGCCTCACAAGCTATGTTCGTCAACACGCTAACGAACGTGTCACGTGGCGCCGTGCGGACGATCAGCAGCGCTGTCTTCAGGTCCTCCCATGCCCCAGGCAGATCGCCGCGCTGCTCCCGTTGATAGCGCGAGCGACCGACAAAGAATTTGGCCGCGTGCCGGATGCTGCTGCGGCTCACGCCCGGCGGAACGTCGGCTCTGGCTCCCAACAACAGGGAAATGTCCCACAGGCACGGGTGCTCACGCAGCGCGGTGATACACTGAAGGGCGCCGGACGTCTGCTCCGAGCCGATGAACCGAATCCACACGCGCAGTGTTGGGCGCGATGCTGGGGCCCAGTCGCCGCTCAGCGCGTCGGTGGGATCGAACAGCGCTGGTGGAGGTGCTCCCTCTATTTGGAATTTCCACTGCATCCCGGCCGGCGGTGGTTCGTCGAAGACCGGTATCCCCGGCAATCTAGCCAGCGCGGCAATCCACTCTGGCGTAGCGTCTCCCTCCTGCGGCCGGCTGTAGTAGGTGATCAGCTCACTGTAGTCATCCGGGGCCCGCGCCGGCGGCGTCGTGATGCGCTCATAGGCAAACGGCACGAACCACAGCAGGAAGACCCCCGCGACCAGGAGCTTTGCCAATCGCGCAGCCCATACCCGCTTTCGAGACTTCATCACACCGTCCCGTGCGATCAATCCGCCTCGCACACCAGTCCGTCGTAAGCCAACTCCATGCCCGGCGGGAGCTCGGCGTTGGTGGCCGCGTGCCCCAGTTCATGGGCGATGTGCGTGAAATACGTGCGTTTGGCGCCGATCCGCCGCGCCTCGGCCACCGCCTGCTCGAGGTTGAAATGCGTCGGGTGCGGCCGGCGGCGAAGACCGTCCAGGATCAGCACGTCGAGACCGCTCAGCAACTCGCGCGACTTGTCCGGGATAGAGTTGCAGTCTACGCAATACGCAATCTTGCCGACCCGGAACCCGTACACGCCCAGCGGCCCATGCCTCAACGGAATCGGCACCACCGTGCGCCCGAACAGCTCCAGCGGACCGTCGATCAACGCCGTCTCCAGCTCCGGCTTCGCGCTGGGGTAACCGGGGTCCTGGTCAAAGGCGTAGCTGAACATCTGCCGCAGCCGGGCCAGCGTGCCGGCGTCCCCGTACACCGTCAGCGGCCCGCCTTGCAGCCAGTTGAAACGCCGCACGTCATCCAACCCCGCCACGTGGTCGGCGTGAAAATGTGTATAGAGGATCGTGTCAACGCGGCGGATGTCGTGAGCCAGGCATTGCAGGCGCAGCTCGGGCCCGGTGTCGATCAGGATGTTGTGGCCGTCGTAGCTGAAGAGCGCGCTCGGGCGGGTCCGCCGGTCGCGCGGGTCGTCGGAAGCGCAGACGGCGCACTCACAACCGATCATCGGTACGCCGTGCGAGGTCCCCGAACCCAGGATGGTCAGGCGGATGGCCATTGTCGCTGCGGTCTCGCGCCGGTTTGACGGGCATTATAGATGGACCTGGGGACACCGGCACGTCGCACAGACCCCGGCGGAGGCCTGTGCGGCACATCTGTTGCAGAACAGGGCGGGGAGCACGTCCGGGCTGCGGCGGCAGCGGCGCCCAGGAGCGCTCGGCCGCGTCGGCCTACCACGCCTGCTCTTCGAGCTTCTTGCGGATCGGATCGTATTTATCGAAGAGCTGCACGCGCTCTTTTACCTGGCCGTCGGCCGGGTCGAGATACACCAACACCAGCGTGGTCTTCTCGCTGTAGCTGAAGCCCTTGCCGGCCGCGATCCGCTGCTTGATCGGCTGGTCGAAGCGGAGATCGAGCACGAGCGCATCGGTGGTGAAGTCGATATCCTCGCGGATCTGGTTGCCGTCGTCGTCCCATTCGTCCAGCTTGACCCTCTCCACACCACCGATCACGTCCGCCACCTCGATGTCGAACCGCTCGTCGAGCCATTCGCCTTCGCGCCACGTCCACACCTCGATGCTGGCCGACTTCTTGTCCAACCGCGGATTGCACAGGAAGAAGTAGGTGCTGGGCGTCACCCTGATCGGATCGCTGGGCAGCGACCATTCGCCCGCGAGCACCGAGCGCTTGGCGTCTTCGGGGTCCCGCAGCGGCTTCATGCGGCCGACGTACCGGTTCCACAGTCGAACGCGCATGCGATAGCGATAGGTCTTTCCCGACTCGACGGTATCGTCGTGGAACCAGACGGCCGGCTGATTGGTGTCGGGATTGCGGTACAGCTCGGTCGTCTCATCGCCGAGCCGCGCAAGAGCGCCCCGGCCGCCGGCGCCCATCATCCCACCGCCGGCCATTCGCCTGCCGCCGCCCATCGCTGCAACCCCGCCCCCGAAGCGGGGGCTGCCCTTTCCCCCGCCCACCGCTGCGCGACCGGCCGGGCGGTCCCTTTCCATCCGCTTCTGGACCTTCTCCAGGAGCTTCTCGGCTCTGCGATGATACGACTTGGCATACTCGTTATTGAGGACTCTGTTGGCCAGTTGTTGCGCCTGGGCGTAGTCCTTCTTGCTGAAAGCGGTGTTGGCTTCTTTCAGGTCTTCCCGGGCCTGTCTCTGACCCTCTAGGCGCTGTCTGCTGTCGCTAGACCGGCCGGTTGGCGCGCCCCCGCCGCCGCGGATGCCGCCGCCACCGCGAATGGCGCCCCCGCCGCCGACCATGCCGATGCCTCCAGCGCCCCGTCGGCGCCCGCCGCCGCCGACCGGCGCCCTGACCCTGGGCTGGCGCGCGCGCCGCTCCTCGCGCCGCTGTCTACGCTGCTCGGCCATCTCCTCGCCGTCTTCTTCCTCCTCTTCCTCCACTTCCAGCGGGTTGACCCACTCGTCACCGGCTTCCACCTCATAGAAGCGGGGCTGCACAAGGCGCGTCTGCTCCTGTTTGACCAGGTAGAAGGCCCGATGGATCTTCTCCTTGTTGAGGACGGCTCCGGTCTCGTCGTCAATCGCCGGCGTCGGCAACTCCAGCTTGGGCATCGCCTTGCTCGGTTCAACGCTCTCCCAATCCGACCATTCCCCACTGGCCAGCACCTCCCGGCGCTCGACCTCCATGCCGACCACATAGGGATTCGCCAGGTACGGCGCGTAGCCGGCCTTGGTCATCTCATTCCGCTGGGCCTTGGTGTCGAAGTGCGCGGCGATGCAGACCCAGGCCACCTCGCTCGCCTCGACCGTCTCTTGCTCGCCCGCGGGCTCACGGCCCAAGCCTTCCTCATCGCCCAGTGAAACCTCAGTGCGCACCACCTTGCTGCGCCCGGTCCGCAACACCGGCTGCGAGGGTTTGAGCGGGGTGACCAGCGCGATACTCCCGGCCGCCTCCTCCTCCTTCAGACCTGGCACGACGATCTCCCGGCCGAAGGTGGTCGCCAGCCGCAGATCCCGCGGAAGCCCCGGCTCCTCGCTCGCCCCGCCGAGAATCCCCTGCTCATACTCCTGCTTGAGTCGCTGACTATACCTGGGCGGCTCGAAGCCCTCGGGACTGGCCTGATCAATCCTGCGCTGCAGGTTGCGCGCGTCGCTCAGGATCGCCTGGTGCAGCCCGCGCGGCGTCACCTCCTCATTGCCGTACTTCACCTCGTTGGGAGACTGAATCAGAAACATCCAGAGCATGGCCAGTAAAGACACGCCGGTCAGCCCCAGGATGAACTTTTCCACATGTACCTCGAAGAAGTTCAACGAGCCCCTCTTCATGATCCGACCTCCAATCGATCCGGCTTTCTGTCGCTCAAGCCGCTATGCTTAACCGTCGTCGCCCTCGTCGGTACCCAGCGCTTCGCGGATCTTCGCCGGCATCAGCGGCTGGTACACCGCGCGGGCCATGTAGCCCTCGAACTCCAGTTGCACGCGTATGACCGGCTCGGTCCCGTACAGGTACCCATGTTGCGCGTCGTCGGGATTGACCATCGAGTAGCCGGCCCCGATGCATTGATAGAAATTCTGCTTGCTGATCTGATCGATCAGTTGCAGCATCTCGCGCTGATCCACGACAACGACCAGCACGAAGCGCACTACGTCGAACTGATTGTTACAGGTCTGACCCGTAAACGACTCGCTGCGTGCGCCGCCCGTCTCGCCCCCGGGGAACGGCAGCAGCCCGCGGGGCGCTTGATAACCCAGCACGCGGAGCAGCTCGACACGCTTAACCGGCATTTGCTCGACACAGGCGTCGTCGTCGGTGACCTGCCGGGCCGCCGCTTCGTTGACCCGAGCGATGGCCGCCACCACGTCCTGCTGGACCCACAGGCTGACCTGGGCGAACCACATTTCATCAGGTCGCGGCGCGCTGGTCACGTTCACGATAGGGCTGACGTGGAAGGTGGCCGGGTCTACGTAACAACGAATGTTCTTGGCCTTATTCACGTTCGCGCGGTAAACGGGGTCATACTTCGGCTCGCCCCCGCTGACCGCCCGGGCGGGTGCTACCATGCCCGCACCGGCCGCGAAGCCCTTACCGCCTACCGTGCGCGGGCTTCTCCGCCCCCCGCCCCCCATCATGGCCGGCCCCCCGCCGACAGCCGCCGGGGCGGCGCGACCGCGCGACGCAGCCGCGCTCCGTTGCGTGATGGCGGGCGCCTTTTGCCCGCCCTCCTCCAGTTGCTCGGCCTCCAGCGCCTGCAGATCGAGAACGTTCTGCTTTTCGTCCTCAATCTCCTCGTTCGTCGGGAGCGTACCGGCGATCAACGCGATCGGCAGTCGTCTCCACGCGCGCTTATAGGCCTGGACGAACTCGAACCCGGTGGAGGGCTTCTCTGGCTTGGGGAAGACCCCGGCCATCAGCGGCCCGCGCTGATTGATCCCGTGGGCGGCCGCCAGCGTCTTCTGATACTCCTCCTCGAACTTCTCACCTTTGGCTCGTTCTGCCTCGATCTTCCTCTCGTTCTTCGGGTCGGACGCCAACGAACGGATCTCGCGCGCCCCCGTGTCGCTGACCAACTTGTTCATCTCGTCCACCACCGACGTGGCCATCATCCCCAGAATCCCCACCGCCAGAGCCGCAATCGCTCCGACGCCACACAACAGGGAGATCAAATGTGCCTTGATAAATTGCATCGCTGCGCTCCGGTCTGTCCGCTCAGGACCTCATCAACACTGCCGGCTATTCCTCGGCGCTGCCGGGTTCCTCGGCGGGCTTCTCACCCAGCTTGACCTTGAAGCCCATCTCGAACTTCCAGTCACTAGTCATGGGCTCATCCGTCACCGGATCGCGGATCTGGGCGTCCCGCTCGCCGCCGCCTCGTGCCATCAGGGCACCCCCTCTTAGCCCCGCCCCGGCCATGCGTCCGGCGGCACCGGCCCCGAACATCCCGCCCCCGGCGGCGGACTCGCCGTAGTACTTGGCAATGTACATCAGGCGGATGTTCCTCTGGTTGTTGCTCTTAGGATCCTCGTCGAGGACGTAGAAGCCCAGGCCCGGGCGCTGGCCCAACTGCTTCAGGCGGGGGGAATACTCGTCCTCCAGCAGACTCGCGGCCCGGTACTGGTCCTCACCATAGAGGAGTCGCCCCAGAACACGAATGTAGAAACCGGCACCCTCCCGGGCGGTCCCGTCGTCTTCCCCTTGGTCGGGCTGGGCCATCTCGACAAAGCCCATATCCGAGGCCATACGGCCCCTGGCGCGACCGCCGCCGGCACTCATCATCGCACCGCCGCCACCGCCGGCACCTGCGAACGGCACATCCCATCCGGCGCCGGCTCGGCTACCCCCGCTCCCACCGACCTGGTGCTCCTCGATCTTCGCAACGTACGTGATCTCTAGCGACTCGATCAGAATCTGCTTCCGCTGCGTGCGGGCGAAGCGTCCCGGGTTGGACTCGATCAACAGCTTGAGCTGCGCCGGCGTGTGGGCCTCGGCCAACTCCTGCGGGATTACCGGCATGGCCTCATGTACCAGGGCCAGGATGTGCGGGATCAGACGCTTGTCCTTTTGCAGATCGAAGAGCTTCTCGATCTTCGCTTCCTCGCCGCCGGTGTTCTGCTGCACATCGGCAAAACGCCGATTCAGACTGCGAGCATCGGCGATGATCTTCTTAGCGGCGAGGCCGTCTTCCGCATTGGCCGCCAGGGCGCCGCTGTCCATCGCGGTACGGGCCCAGGGACACACGGCCGCCAGGCCCAGGCACGCCGCCGCCAGCACGAAGAACGGCCGCTTCTTCTTCCACAACGCAATCCGGGCCAGCTCGGGTGGCAGCAGGTTCGCCGCCAACGGCGCCAACCCCAGCCCCTGCAACGCCAACCCGTAAGCCGGCGCAAAGCTCAAGATGTTCTCCGAAAACTGCGGGGCGTTGATCGTCGCCGACGGGACCAATGCCTGGAACTTCTCCAGCCGCGTCACCCCGCCCGAGATGGTCAGGTTGTTTTCCAGATACTTCTGCAGCCCCGGCAGGCGAAACGCGTTCCCACACGCCAACACCTGCTGCAACTCCACCTCCCGATGCGTCGAGCTGTAAAACCCGATCGAGCGCTGCACCTCGGCCACCAACTCGGCAAACACCGGCCGCATGGCCTGGAAAATCTGCCGGGCGTACTTGCTGGTCGCCGCCGTGCGCTTGAGGCTCTCGGCCTTGGCGAACGAGAGCTTGAAGGCCTTGACCAAGGCCTCGGTGAAACTGTTGCCGCCCAGCGGGATGTTCCGCATCCAGGCGCTGTTCGGCTCGACGATGATCAGGTCGGTGTTCTGGGCGCCCACGTCGATGATCACCGTGGCCCCCGCCCCGCCGCCACCCTGCCCGTCGAAGCGGCAGAAGTTGTACAACGCCGAGGGGATCGTCTGGATGCCGATCGGGCCGATCCCGATGTTGCCCAGATAATCAATGTGCTTGCGGATCAGGTCCTTGCGCATGGCGAAGATGCCCACCTCGATGTCGGGCATATCCTCGGCCTGGAAGACCTGGTAGTCCCAGACCACGTCGTCCATGTCGAAGGGGATCTGCTGGCTGGCCTCGAAGCGGACGATGTCGGGGATCTTCTTGGCGTCCACCGGCGGCAGCTTGCAGAAGCGTGAGAAGGTCTGCTGCCCCGGCACGCCCACCACGAACTGATCCCCCTGCCACTCGTTGCGCGAAGCGAACTTCTCCAAGGCCGCCCGAATCAGCTCGTCCGCATCCGCGTCCGGCTGGGAGAGAATCTTCGGGTGCTCGATCAGGTCGAACGCCGCCAGCTCGACGCGCCCGTCTTCCGCCGGCCGGAGTTTAACGGCCTTAAGCGCACATTGACCGATCTCGATACCCCATACCGCGATGCCGGCTGCCATTGCGAGCACTCCTCAGGCAAAGGCGTCTCGTCGCACACCGCCAGTGGGGGGCGCGCGAGCAACGCCAGTAATCCACGCAAGCGGGGCAAGCCCCGTTCTGAGCGTTCTTGACAGCAGGTAAGGGCGGCCGCCGATGCGTGCGGCAACCTCTGCGATGGGATTACCACCACAGCTTTCGGGAGGGATGACATATATCTATAAGGCCGGACGCTCATCCGCCATGGTGGCCACGTTCGTCATTATATCTTTGACACGCGTTAGCGGGTATCGAACCTCCGCCAGCCGACCAATTTTCCGAGCGGGTCGCAGTAACCCGCTGTCTGATATAACCTTAACCGCGCCCGAGCGGTTGTCAAACGTTTTATCGCAATTCCGCGACGGCCGGTCGCCGCCCCTTGTTCCCATCGGCCAGGGCGGCACCGTTGCTGACGGGAAATCGCCACGAGGGGGCGCAAGCAGCCCTGCCGGTCCGGCGATGCCACCCTGCACCTGCTTCGCGTGGGCTCGCCGCCGACCGTATAATGCCTGCGGGGGTCGTGGCTTGCGTAGGCGAAGGGAGTGTTATCGGAATGCGGTCCTTGACACCTTTTGGGCTGGTGGTCGCACTGTCGGCAGCCGGATGCCCGCAAGGCTCCGGGTCGCTTCCCCAGGCAAACGTGACCGCGCACATCACCGCACTGCCCACCAGCGGACCGGCGCCGCTGACCGTGTTTGTCTCGGCGGCGCAGTCGAGCTCGCCCAGCGGGCAGATCGTCAGCGTGCGCTGGGATTTCGCCGGCCGGGCGCAAGCCGACACCATCGACGCTAACCACACGTTCACCGAGCCCGGCCGCTACACGATCAGGCTCACCGTCACCGACGCGGCCGAGCAGCAGGCGACCACCGTGGCGGACGTGCGCGTGCAAGGCGGTCCGGCCAGCGCCGTCATCCAGACGGACGTCGATAGTGGCCCGGCACCGCTCAGTGTGCAGTTTGACGGGACCGCTTCCGGCGCCGAGGACGACTCCATCCTGGACTATTTCTGGGATTTCGGCGACGGCGGGACCGCGCGCAACGCCACCCCGCGACACACCTTCCGCTTCGCCGGCAGCTTCGCCGTGCAACTGCGCGTCGTCACGTTCGGCGGCGTGGAAGCCACAACCCAAACGACGATCACGATGGAACCCGGGGCATCCGCGAGCGCCTCCCTGCAATTCAACGGCAGCCAGTTCGCCACGCTCCCGGTGAGCGTCGATGCGGCGCTGTCCGCGTTCACATTCGCCGCATTGTTCAAAGCCGAGCAGGATGGCGGCCGGCTGGTCAGCATCGGCAGCCCGGCCATGACGCTCGATATTCTGCCTGGCAGCAACGTCGTTCGTCTCCAACAAGGCGGCGAATCCGCCGAGGCGATCGCAACCGATCTGGCCACTTGGCGCCACATAGCGGTCACGTATGACAGCTCCAACGGTGCGACGGTCTATCTTGACGGCACAGAGCTTTGTACGGCCGCCCTGACTGGTAACGTCGCGGTCACCGAGCTCATCCTCGGTCTGGGCTTCCGCGGAAAGGTGAGCGGGGTAAGTTTCTGGGCGTCGGCCCTGGACGCCAGCCAGGTCGCCTCCAACGCCGGCGGCTCATCCGGGCCGGGGTCCGATCTGCTCGGGAACTGGCCGCTGAACGACGGCAGCGGGCAAACGCTGAACAACACCGTCAGCGGCCCTGCAGCCGGCACTCTTGGGGCAACCACCGCCGTCGAAACCACCGACCCCGCCTGGAGCAGCGACAGCCCCTGAGGCGGGGACCGCTCAGCGCGAGCGTTTCAGCCCTGCCAAGCCCAGGGCCAACAACGCCAGCGAGGCCGGCTCGGGGATTTCCAGGTCATACGGATGCAATTCACCACCACAACTCGCGATCGTGCTTGCGCCCGCGACACGCAGGTAGTCACTGCCATGCGTCGTGAACCGGGCGATCGTGTACGTCCCGTTCCCGTCGTTGGACGTGTCGAACCACAGGGCCTTGCGATACGACGGCTGGAGGTCGGTCTCGTCATCTAGGAAGCCCGGCGCGTCAGGGGCGTCCGTGTTGGGGAAAGAGCTCGGCATCGTGTAGAAGCAGTCGAACTCCAGCGCCGGGTAGTCGCCAAACAGATCTGGGTTTGGCGGCCCATTGACCCCGAGGTCGTGCTCGAAGAAGGTACCATCCGTCCAGGCCTCCGCCAACGTTGACGTCCAGTCATCCGGCCCCGGCGGGTAATCGGTATCCGTGATGACCACCTGCAGGTCATAGGTGTAGTAGGTACCGTCGTTGAAATCCCCATGCTCCGGGTCGTCGCCCGGGGTCACATCGTTCGGCACCACGACCAACTGGTGCAGCACGTCGCCCATGGCGAAGGAACCTGCGGCGAGCACCAAAGCAACTGCAACAAGTTTCCTCATTTTCCGGTCCTCCTACACGATAGCCGGACAGATGCGTGATCGGCCCGCCCGACCACTTTCCTGATCCTGGTCAAGTTCACTACGCCCAGAATATCGCCCCTGTGTCGGCGTCTGCGCGCTCAAGGTCACGCATGACTCGAGCGCGCTGCGTGCGAGCCTTCCGCACGCTGCCATGAAGCCTCCTGCGCGCCGCGTGCACGAGCTTGGCGCGATGCTCGACATCAGGTTGCTACGCGCCTCCGACATCAGATTGTACGCCGGCTCAGCCTTGCCGGGTCCGATAAACGCCATATCCCATTCGCTGAGCGCCGGAATTTCACCCCTGCCAAGCCCAGGAGGGCCAACAACGCCAGCGACGACGGTTCAGGCACGGTCAGGTCGAAATGCCACGGTTCGCCGCCGGTGCTCCTGACCGTGCTGCTGCCGCACACATGGAGGAAATCACTGCCGTGGACGGTGTATCGCGCGATCGTGTACACGCCGTTCCCATCGTCCGACGTGTCGAACCAAAGCATACGGATGTACTGGGGGTACCACTCTGGGTCGCCTGCCCAACCGGGCGCCCACATTGAGTCAGTGTTCGGGAAGGACGACGGCATCGTTAAGAAAGTATCGAACTCCAGCGCCGGGTACATCACGAACAGCAGGTGGTTCGGCGGCCCATGGCTCCCGAGCGCGTGGTCGAAGAAGGTACCATCCGTCCAGGCCTCCGCGAACGTTGACGTCCAGTCATCCGGCTCCGGCGGGTAGCCGCCATCCGTGATGATCACCTGCAGGTCATAGGTGAAATAGGTACCGTCGTTGAAATCCCCGTGCGACGGGTCGCTGCCCGGGGTCACATCGTTCGGCACCACGACCAACTGGTGCAGCACGTCGCCCATGGCGAAGGGACCTGCGGCGAGCACCAAAGCAACTGCAACAAGTTTCCTCATTTTCCGGTCCTCCTACACGATAGCCGGACAGATGCGTGATCGGCCCGCCCGACCACTTTCCTGATCCTGGTCAAGTTCACTACGCCCAGAATATCGCCCCTGTGTCGGCGTCTGCGCGCTCAAGGTCACGCATGACTCGAGCGCGCTGCGTGCGAGCCTTCCGCACGCTGCCATGAAGCCTCCTGCGCGCGGCGCGCACGAGCTTGGTGCGCGATGCTCGACATCAGGTTGCTAGGCGCTTCCGACATCAGCTTGTACGGCGGCTCAGTCTTGCCGGGTCCGATGAACGCCATATCCCATTCGCTCAGCGCGAGCGTTTCAGGCCTGCCAAGCTCAGGGCCAGCAACGCCAGCGAGGCCGGCTCGGGGATTTCCAGGTCATAGTAATGCAATTCACCACCGGTGCTCTTGATCCTGGTGCAGCCCGCGACACGCAGGTAGTCACTGCCATGCGTCGTGAACCGGGCGATGGTGTACGTCCCGTTCCCGTCGTCGGACGTGTCGAACCAAAGCATACGGATGTACTGGGAGTGCCAGTCATCACCTGCTAGACCGGGACACTCTGATGAGTCGGTGTTGGGAAAGGACGACGGCATCGTTAAGAAAGTATCGAACTCCAGCGCCGGCCATATGGAGAACAGCCCGGGGTTCGGCGGCCCATTGG
>CAZNFA010000079.1:0-15831 GCA_964572345.1 uncultured Planctomycetales bacterium | reverse complement strand
AGGCACACAACGCGACTTGTGTCAAGCGAAGATCATGAAAGCAGTGGCCTCGCCCCCCGGGCACGGCTGGCGAGGGCCCGGCCGGTACATCTCGCTTCGTGCCTTTGTGTTTTTGTGGTTATCGTCTCAGCGTCGGCTGGCGATGGCGGCGGCCAAGGGCTGGATGACGTGCGGGACGACGCGCTCGGCGGCTACCTGCTCGCCGAGCGCGACCAGCTCGCGGTGCGCCTTCGGCAACTCGGCCGGACCGCCGCGGCTCCAATAACGCCGCACGGTAACGTACACGCTCAGCGGCGCGGGCTCGTAGTCGCCGCTGCGCACCTCATGGCTCGACGTGCGGCCCTTGATCTCCATGTACAACTGCTTCTCGCAGTCGGGGGTGAGCGTGACGCCGAGGAACGGCTGGCAGTCGATCACGCGCTGCTCCTCGCCGACCAGCGTGGTCAGCAGGGGGTGGTCGGCAAACAGCGTCTCGGCCACCAGCTCGTCGTGGTTGCCGCGGTACTCCAGGTCGAACGTGTAGACGACCTCCATGTAGTCGTAGTCGAGGTCGCTGAGGCTGAGCTGGTAGGGGGCCTGGGTGAGCACAACCTTGGCGAGCTGATCGACCTGTTCCGCGTCGGACGGGTTATAGCAGCCGAACTTCAGCGCGTTCACGTCCAGCCGCACGTAGTGGCGACCTTCGCCGTCGGGCTCCTCCTCCTCCAGCAGCAGCGTCCCCTCATCGCGGCGGCGCAAGCGGGAGAGCCGTGGGAACGCCCGGCGGATTTGCTCGAAAAAGTGCAGGAGGCTGTCGCGCGAGGGGTCCAGCTCGAGCTTGAAATACAAGCGCGAGTTGACGTAGAACTCGTCGCACAGCGCTCCGAATGACCACATCATCAGCTAACCTCCGCCGCGCCCCACCCTTGTGACGCTTGTGCTGGGAAGCATAATATCCGCCAACCGACGGCCGGTAAACCGGCGACGAGGATCGCAAGCGAATTGGGGCGCGGAGATTACGAGGCAGACCAGCACGATGAATGAGCCCCTGCTCAACGAGGCAACAGGACTGGCCGACCGGATCCGCGGCTGGCGGCGACACCTGCACGCCCACCCGGAACTCAGCGGCCAAGAGCAGAACACCGCCCGTTTCGTGGCCGGCGAGCTGAGGAAGCTCGGGTACGAGCCGGCCGAGCGCGTCGGCGGGACGTTCGGGCTGACCGCCCAACTGGCGGTGAAGGACCGGGCTCCCGCCGTCGCACTCCGGGCCGATATGGACGCCCTGGCGATCCAGGAGGAGACTGGCCTGCCCTTTGCCTCGCAGAACCCCGGCGTGATGCACGCCTGCGGCCACGATGCCCACATGGCCATGCTGCTGGGGGCCGCCAAGCTGCTGCAAGGGCACAAAGATCGTCTCGGCCGATCGGTCCGGCTGATCTTCCAGCCGCACGAGGAGATCTATCCCGGTGGGGCGTCGGCGATGATCGCGGCCGGCGTGCTGGAGAATGTCGAGTCGATATTCGGGCTCCACATCTGGAGCGCACTTGCCGTGGGCGAACTGGGCACGCGCACCGGTCCCTTCATGGCCGGGCTGAACGACTTCGAGATCACGCTGACCGGCAAAGGTGGGCACGCCGCTATGCCGGAGCAGTGCATCGACCCGGTCGTCGTTGCCGCGCAGGTCATCATGGCTTTGCAGACCGTGGTGAGCCGGTCGATTGCCATAACGGATCAGGCGGTGGTTTCCGTGACGCAGGTTGAGGCGGGGACCGCGTTTAACATCATTCCCGAGCGTGTGACCCTGCGCGGCACGATCCGCATGTTCGACGAAGCGGTGCGGGCACGGCTATGCAGCCGGGTCCGGGAGCTGGCCGAGGGGGTCGCCCGGGCGTACGGGGCCGAGGCTCTGGTGCGGATCGAGCCGGGCTACCCCGTTTTGGTCAACGACTCGGGGGCGACGGAGCGGGCCCTGCGGGCGGCCCGTCAGCTCGGCCTGAAGGACGCCGCTCTGCAAACGCTACCCTTGCAGGGGGGTGCCGAGGACTTCGCCTACTACTGCCGGGAGGTTCCCGGCGTGTTCGTGTTCGTGGGGACGCGGAACGAGGCCAAGGGCTGCATCCATCCGCACCACCATCCGCGTTTCGACGTGGATGAGGAGGTTCTGCCGCTGGGGGCGGCCCTGCTGGCCCGGTACGCTCTGGAGCCCGCCGAGGGCCGGGTAGGGTGATCGGGGCCATGGACGCCCAGGCGATGATGCTCGGGGGGCGGTGCGGGTGATCAGACCGGCGCGGATCGGCCGGTGGCGGCTCCCGCCAACGGCCCGGGCCGTCGGCGGGCGTCTGCCGGGCGGGCGGGGCGGTGACGTGGCGGGTCGGTCGTGAACGGGCCGGTCCCGACTGGGAGCCGCGCGAAATCTTTCCGATCTTTCCCTAGCATAAGGTGCCCCACGTCATCACCCCCTGGGTGCCGGAGCCACGGCAGTCGCGCGTGGTCGTAGGGTGTGCTGGTCAAAGGGATTCGGGGGGTGGGCGCGGCCGCGGTGTTCGTTTTATATTAGGATTGTCGACCGCGCCGAACGGGCCTGTTTGGCTCGGTGCCCATTATGTTGCGTTTATCGGCTCGACTGACCCAACTTGTGGTATAGGCGAGGGTTATGAAAAAAGCACATCGGAGGCCGATCGGATTTGACGGCCCCCATATCTTGGGCTATATTCAAGATTGCCCCCTATATCTGAGGCCATAGTACCCCGGCTGACGGGGGGTGATGTCTTGAGCCGCGCAGGATCCTGCGCGCATACATCAAGCATTGTTGTGCACAGCGCAAGGAAGCCCGCCCACGGAAAGGAAGGCCACGGATGTCCTCGGTTTCCACTGGCGATCGCAACGGGAATGGGCCCTCTCCGGACCTGCCGCCGCTTACGGATAACGCGCGCAAGGTCCTCGAAGCTCGCTACCTGAAGAAGAACGAGCAGGGGGTCTGCATCGAGGAGCCGGAAGCGCTGTTCCGCCGCGTTGCCAAGACCATAGCCGATGTCGAGTTGCTGTACGGGGCGACGGAGGGCGAGCGTCAGCAATGGGAAGAGCAGTTCCACCGGCTGGTGGCCGGCGGGACATTCATGCCCAACTCACCCACGCTGATGAACGCGGGGCGTGAGATGGGCATGCTTTCGGCCTGTTTCGTGTTGCCGGTACGCGACTCCGTGGCGGACATCTTCGATAGCATCAAGCACACGGCCCTGATCCAGAAGGCGGGCGGCGGGACCGGTTTCGCCTTCGATGAGCTGCGGCCCACGGGCGATTTCATCAAATCCAGCGGCGGGACGACCAGCGGCCCGATCAGCTTCTGGCGGGCCTTCAGCGAGGCGACCAACGCCATCCAGCAGGGGGCCTTTCGGCGGGGCGCCAACATGGGGATGATGTACATCCACCATCCCGACATCCTCAAGTTCCTGCACGCCAAGCAGGATCTGAACCAGTTCACCAACTACAACATCTCGGTGAAGATCACCGACACGTGGATGGAGGAGTTCCTGGACCGGCCCGATTCGCCGCACGTGGTGCGCAATCCGCGCAGCGGGACGGCGTACGTCATTCCGCGGGACGCAGACGTGCGTGAGTACGACCTGCGTGACCTGGTGGAGGTCGATTGCGTGGAGCCGGTTCGCGGCGAGGGCCTGGAGCGGTACTTCCGCTCGCCGCGTCTGACCGGCCGAGTCCCGGCCGAGCTGCGTGGGCGTGTCTACACCAAGCGCGAGATGTGGGACATTATCGTCAGGAACGCCTGGCAGACGGGCGAGCCCGGCGTGGTCTTCATCGACCGCATCAACGAGCACAATCCCACGCCGCAGTTGGGCCGGATCGAGGCCACCAACCCCTGTGGCGAGCAGCCGCTGTTGCCGTACGAGGCCTGCAACCTGGGCAGCGTCAACCTCGGTCGGTTCGTGACCAAGGCCTGCACGCCGGAGGCGGACGTGGACTGGGACGCGCTGCGCCAGGCGGTGCACCTCGCGACGCGTTTCTTGGACAACGTGATCGACGCCAACAACTACCCGCTGCCCGAGATTGAGCGGATGTGCAAGGCCAATCGCAAGATCGGGCTGGGAATCATGGGCTTTGCGGACGCGTTGTACAAGCTGGGCGTGCCGTACAACAGCGAGGGCGGGTTGGCCTGGGGCGAGCGCTTCATGCAGTTCGTCAACGACGCGGCCCACAACTACAGCGAGCACCTGGCGCGTTGCCGCGGCTGCTTCGAGAACTGGAGCGGCAGCGTCTGGCATACGCGTCGCAATCGCATGATGCGCAACGCCACGGTCACAACGGTGGCCCCCACCGGCACGATCAGCATCATCGCCAACTGCTCCGGCGGGATAGAGCCGATGTTCTCGCTGGCGTTCATGCGGAACGTGCTGCGTGATCAGGCGCAGGGCCAGCAGCCGTTGATCGAGGTCAATGAGACCTTCCGTCAGGATGCCGAAGCGCGCGGCATCTACTCGCAGGAATTGATCGAGCGTGTCGCCCGGGAGGGTACGCTGGCGCACATCGAGGGGGTCCCCGAGCACATCAAGCGGGTGTTCGTCTGCGCGCACGATGTCAGCCCGGAGTGGCATATTCAGATGCAGGCGGCATTCCAGCGGCATTGCGACTCGTCGATCAGTAAGACGATCAACTTCCCGGCTTCCGCCACGCCGCGGGACGTCGAGGACATCTACCGCCTAGCCTTCGAGCTGGGCTGCAAGGGTGTCACGGTTTATCGCGACGGCTGCCGCAGTTACCAGCCGATGGCGCTTAAGAAGGACTCGGGGAGGGAGGGAGAAGAGGGCGGGCTGGTCGAGGAATACTGCGCGGGGTCTGCGGCCCCAGGCGTGAGCGAGTTGGGTCGTCCGGCTTCCCGCGATTCCTCAGAGGAGGAGAGCATCGGCGTGCGACCGGCCGAACGGGACGCGGACAAGGCGCCTGAGGATCCGCCCAGTTCGAGTCCGCCTGGCAAAGCCGGGGAGTGTATCGGGGCATCCGAGCCGGTCCGCGATGAGCAGATTGAGGATGTAGAGGAGCGTTCGAACAAAGCGGCCGCCACGCCGCGCAGCGCCTCGTCAGGCCGACTGGCGCCGCCGCCTTTGCTCGAACCGCGCGACCTGCCGGAGATCGTGAGCGGCTTGCGCATCCGGCAGATGACGCCGTTCGGCAACATGCACGTGAAGATCACCGTTGATCCGCATAGCGAGCGGGAGCTGGAGGTGTTCGCCCAACTCGGCAAGGGCGGCGACGTGGCCAACAGCGATCTCGAGGCGATCTGCCGCATGATTTCGCTGTGGCTGCGGGCGGGCGGCAGCCTGCGGCACGTGATCAAACAGCTCGAGGGCATCGGCTCATCGCTGCAAATCCCGACCCGGGCCGGGCGGATCATGTCCCTGGGCGACGGGTTGGCCAGCGCGTTGAAGCTGTACATGCGGGCCAAGGAGCGTTTCGGCCTGCGGGCGCTGCTGCTGGGTGAGATCGATCTGGCCGATTTGCACAATCCTTACCGCCCGCCGCACACACCTGAGACCGCCCCGGTAGATCGGTCCGTGCAGGCCGGCCCGGAGTCGCCCCCGCGTGTGCCCCCCGCGGATGAGGACTCGGACGGCGACGACGGCAATGGAAAGGACCGGGCCGAACGCTTGAGCGACGCGCGCTCCAACACTGGTGATCGCCAGACCGACGTATCCGGACTCACCGAAGCGCGCGGCCAGGCCGTGCGGAAGAGCGGCACCAGCGGCATTCAGGCCTTGCAGACGAAGTCGGCCTCTTCGCAGAACGTCGGCGGCGAGGTCGTGGCGACGTTCGAAACCGTGACCGCGCTGGTTGATCCGGAAGAGGAACGTATCCGTCTGTGCCCGGATCAGGTCGAGGTGCGCGTGGACAGCGTCGTTCTCGAGCCCACGATTCAGCAAAGCGACGACGGCGTCCACCGGGACAACGGCCAGGCAGTGGCTGCGGGCGACACTCGGCTGCCGCCGCTACGCCATTTCCATGACGCGGCGCTGCATTACCACATCAAGTGCCCCGACTGCGGCAACACCCTGGCCCGCCAGGAAGGCTGCCGCAAGTGCCACCACTGCGGCTGGTCCGCGTGCTGAAATCAGCTCGGTGTGGGGGGAATGTCCATCGCGGCGCGGTAGCAGGCGGCGGTTTGGCGCGCGCAGCGAGCCCAGGAGAAGCGGGCGGCCTGTTCGCGGCTGCGGCGCGTGTGGGTTTCGCGCCAGGCATCATCTTCGGCCAAGCGTCGCATCGCTTCCGTCCAGGCGGGCGGGTCGTGCGGGTCGAGCAGTATGCCGGCCTCGCCGACGACCTCGGGCAACGACGCGACATCGGACACAACCGCAGGTGCCCCGCAGGCCATTGCCTCCAGCGGCGGGTTCCCGAAGCCTTCATAAAGCGTCGGCCAGACGAACGCAGTACAAGCGGCGTAGAGGCAAGCGAGCTCTTCGTCGGCGATGAAACCCATCAGCCGAACGTGCGAAGAGAGTGATCGCTCAGCCAGCTTCTCGCGCAGGGCGTCCTGCTTCCAGCCCCAGGCCCCGACAACGACGAGCGGCGACTGGCGACGCAAGTCGGGCGGCAACGCGGCATACGCATCCAGCAGCCCCGGGACGTTCTTGCGCGGCTCGAGCGTGCCGACATATAAGAAGAACCGCTCAGGTAGATCGAGCTTGGCCAGCGCTTGGCGGACCTGCTCCGGCTCACGTGGTCCGAACGCCGCGCGCGGCGCCTGGTAGGTCACGTCGATGATTCCGGCCGGGATGTTGAGCCGTTCGACCATCTCGCGCTTGGTGAACTCGGAGGGGGCGATGAAGCGGCGAGTTTGGCGCGCGCCGGCGGCGAACTCGCGCTCATACCAGCGCACCCGGTCGGCGGGGTGCCACTGCGGGTGCACGATCACGGAGAGGTCGTGGATGGTGGTGACGGTCGGCAGGTCGCAGCGGATCGGGATGTGGTTCGGCTCGTGATAGAGCTGGTAGCGGCCGGCTTTCATCCGGAAATACCCTGCGTAGACGCCCTGCACCAGCCGTCGCAGCCACCAGGGGATCCGCGACCCGCCCAGATCGCGTGGCTGCCGTGGGGATGAGCCGGCGTGTCCACCCGGGGCGCGTTCGGGCCGCCGGCGCCAATCGCGACGCGTCAGGTGAGTGCAGATGAACGGATCGACGCGGACGGTCGGCTCGACGTGCGGCAGATGAATCAGGAGCTGCTCGATGTAGTTTCCGACGCCGGTCAGCGTACGCCGCAGCGGGCGGTCGTTGAGGATGACGGTGAGTGTCTGGCTCGTTTCGGTCAGTGGGGGGACTCCTTCGCGTGCTCGATGCGCGCTAGGGCGGCAGCACCAATGATCCCGGCGTCGCCGCCGAGCGTGGCCAGCTCAATCTGCGGGAAATCCTCGGCGAGTCGCCAGGTTTGGCGGTGAAAGTACTCGCGGACCGGGCCGAGCAACTGCTCGCCGGCACCAATCAACCCGCCGGCGAGCACGACGCGGGCGGGGTTGAGGATATGTTGAAGGCTCACGCACCCGATTGCCAGGTAATAGCAGGTCTCGTCCCAGATGCGAGCGGCGAGTGGGTCGCCGGCGCGTGCCGCCTGGGCGACTTCCACGGAGGTGATTGTCTCACCGGCCTCCAGACCGGCTTTCAGCGACGAGTTCTCGCCGGCCTGCACGGCCTCGACCAGGCGCTCGGCGACGGCGTTGGCCGAGCCGTAGCGTTCCAGGCAGCCGCGTTGCCCACAGGGGCATGCTCTTCCGTCTGGGACAGCGATCATGTGGCCGATTTCGGCGGCGTTCTCGAGGGCGCCGCGCACGAGCTCTCCGTTGACGATCACGCCGCCGCCGATGCCGGTCCCCAGCGTCAACATGACCATGTCGCGGACACCGCGGCCGGCACCGGCCACGAACTCGCCGAACGCGGCGACGTTGGCATCGTTGTCGAGCGTGACCGGCAGCCCGGTCGCCGCGCTGAACCGCTCCCGCAGGCGGATGTTCTTCCACCCGGGCAGGTTGGCGGAGGCGTAGACGATGCCTTTCTTGTGCGACAGCGGACCCGGGGTTCCGTAGCCGATCGCCGCGACGTCGCTCTTGGCCAGGCCGGCATCGCGGATCAGGTCTTCGACGAGACGCACGAGCCGGGCGAAGACGTGCTCGAAGCCGCGCTCGGCTTGCGTTTCAATCGAACAGCGGTGGACGAGTGTACCGGAGGCGTCAAGCACGCCGCCTTTGATGTTCGTTCCGCCGAGATCGATGCCGATCGTGCAGCGTGCGGTCATTGGCGTTCCTCGTCGGGGCACGCGGGAACCGACACCGCGGCCGGTCCTGGTCCGCCGCCCATTGTAGTGGCAGGGTGCATTCAGTTCTGCTTGGTGAGGTGGGCCTGCCCATCCACGATGACGCCGGTGATGCCGATCTCCAGCAGGCGCTCCGCCGGCGCGGTGAAGGGATCATCCCGCCAGATGGTTAGGTCCGCGCGTGCGTCCGGCGTCAACCTTCCGTCGAGCGGAGATCCGGCCGCCGAGACGGCCACGCCGGCCGTGAAGCCGCGGATCGCTTCCTCCACCGAGATACGCTGCCCGGAGAACCAGCCGCCGGGCCGGTTGCCGACCGGGGCACATCGGGTCGCAGCGCTGCGCAATCAGGATCAGATCGGGCTGGTCGTTCCGTGCGGTTATTGGCACGCGATTACGGACAGTGGCAAGCTGAGATTACAACCGGTCGGAGCAGTGGGCGTTCTTCGCGTTGGTGAGCCGGGGTTTGGGTGCAGCATCCGCGCCCCGTCTGCGTCGAATGGCATCCGCCGGAGAAAAAAGAAGAGGAGCAGGCTGGCGACGACCGGGGTGTTCGGGCCGAAGGGAAGGGAGGCCGCCGCGTAGACGCCTGCTCCATAATCTTGTTCACCCTCTTGTTGGCGGATCGGGCCCGGGCAAATTGGCCCGCCTCGGGCTAGGGTGTCTATTCTCGGGTGTTACTCGGCCGCGAGTCTTGTGCCAAGCTAACTGGCCCACTCCATCCATAGTATAACGGCCCGTGGCCGCCACGCCAGCCCCCTAACTCCGGAATCTTCCCGAATCTCGGCGGAGTTTTTGCCCGGGCACGCCCCGCGGATTTTCGCGGCCGGCTTGATTCGTCTACCGATGGAAGCTACGCTTCCCGGTGCGGGAGCGGCGCTCGGCGTCTATGTGCCGATGTAGCTCAACGGTAGAGCACGGCTTTCGTAAAGCCGGGGTTGTGGGTTCGAATCCCACCATCGGCTATTGTTGACCCGTGTGTTCGGCGGGTCGGTGTCTCTTGCGGGCGGGGAGTGGTTCCCACACTTGCGGATCGCTGTCGGCGTCGCGCACTGTCGGCAGTGCTCGTGTCGTGCTTCTCTCTGGGGTGGCGTGCGCGGCGTGGCGTGACGTGATAGCGACCTGGTCGATCTGATCGCGTCGTGTAGTCGCCGCCGGTGCCGACATGGAACCGCCGGCGTTTACGCTCGTGCACGCGCGGAGCATTCCCCGGCCGTGCGAGGCGAAGCAGGCAAAGCCGCGAAAACACGCGGCGAAGAAATCTGTGAAATATTTGTTTACGCCGCTGCAAAGTTGACGTAAGGTTGTTGTCGTTGTGCAAGTGGCGCCGCGCGGCGCGCCGCTGACGATGAACATCACGCTGCCCACGAGCGGGCAGCGTCGCTCGGATGGAAGGTCTTCGTGCGCCACGGCTAGACCTTCCATCTCTTTTTGCGCGTGGTGGCCAGCGGCCGGGCTTGGTAGAGGCAGCCATGCTCCGGTCGCGTCTGACGCCGACTAGCCGGCCAGCGCGAGCAGCTTGTCCACCAGCCTGCGGACGCCCTCGAAGACCTCGGCCGGACCTTGGCCAAGCATGTACGCCGGCGTCGAAACCACCTTGTTCTCCGCGTCCAGCGCGAACTCGGTGACCGGGCAGTCCTCGTGCACGCAGCCCATGGCCGCAATCGCCCCGGCGGTGCCGGCGTCATTACCGATCGTCAGCTTCGCTTTGATCCCGCGCTGGCCGGCAATCCGGGCGAGCAGCGCGGGCGCGATGCAGATTGCGCCGACCGGTTTCTTCTGCGCCAGCATGTCGCCGACCAGCTTCTCGACATCCGGGTTCACCGTGCATTCCGGGCCGTCGTCGGCAAAGCTGCACAAGTTCTTGGCGGCCCCGAAACCGCCGGGAAGCACCAGCGCGTCGAGCTCGGTGGCGCGGACGACGGCGACGTCCTTGATGTCGCAGCGGGCGATGCGCGCGGATTCCTTGAGCACGTTGCGGGTCTCGCCGGCCGGCTTCTGGGTCTGGTGATCGACCACCTGGGTGACGTCGATGTTCGGGGCGCAGCAGACGATCTCGGCCCCCTTCTGATCAAGTGCCAGCAGCGTCAGCACTGATTCGTGGATCTCCGCCCCATCGAGAAAGCCGCAGCCGGACAGCACTACACCAACTCTGGGCATAAGGACCTCCGTTCGAACAAGTTCAGGCTCGCGTATGCGATTCTATCGTCGAACAACAACCGGCGCCACACCGGTCGTTGCCATTGTCGTTTGCAATCGCGCCAACCAGCGCCCGTCAGGGTCGCAGCTCGGCTGGCATTTCGTCCGTCCGGCCGAGGCGCTCGTACGTGGCCTGCAACGCGCGTTTGAACGCGTCGAGCTTCATCCATTCCACGTGTCCGTCCAAGAACAACACATTGGTGCCCTCGTCGCCGATGATGCGCTCGTAGGCGACGATGTTGTGCACGTCACCTGCGGGTGACTGACCGGAGATGTAGATGTACGAAACGGCGCCTTCCCGATCGCGCGGCGAGTTGAACAGTTTCACATCGCCGAGCTCCATGTTCGAGTCGGCGTACACGTATTCGGCCAAGTCCTGTAGCGTCGCGGGAAAACGCTCTTCGTCGTCCTCAGCGGCGTAGGTGTACAGGGCATTACCGATCGCGCGCAGATTCGCCATGCTCACCGCCCGTTTGGCCTGCTCGCGGGCGCGGGCCAGCGAGGGTAGCAGAATCGACACCAGCAGGGCCACCGCCGCCACGGCCGCGATGGCCGTCGTGCCCGTGCCGACCTGGGCGTAGAGGATCCCGTCCTCGTCCGTCGAGCACGTGCCGAACGTGTTGTGAGCCTGCTCGACCACCTTGGCCACGAGCGGAAACGCGCTGAAGTCCAGGTCTACGTCGGCCACCGAAAGCATCGAGCAACCGGCCGTCGAGTACAGCAATCCGAGTGGGTAAAACAGCCGGGCGAAATACTGTGAGTCGCAGAAGCCGAAGCTCTGGATCTTGTCGGAGAAGATGCGCGGCTTGGCGTTCTGGAAGTCGGCTCGATCGAGGATGCTCGCCGTACGCGTCTGCGGATCGACCTGGCTGAGGGCCACCTTGACGGTCTGCGGAAACAGCCCGAAGACCATACGGTCGCCCGCGAAGCCCCAGGCCGGCGCGACTGGGCACGGTACGCCGCCGATGACCACATAGTGGATGGTGTGGTCGCCGTCGGAAGCCTGCCGCACGGCGAGATTCACGTCCTTCATCTGTAGCAGCGGCTTGAGCATTTCGATCATGCGCAACAGCATGCCGTGTACTGCTTCGCCGTCTTTGACGTCGGCGACGAGCACGCTGCCGGTCAGCAGGATGCCGCCGTGCGCGGGCGCGTCGTAGACGGCCCAGGTGTCACCAAAGGCCGGCAGCAGGTCGTCGGTGAGGGAGAAGCCGAGGAACCCCGCGGTCATGGCGACGGTGCCTTGGATCATCGGCACCATTTCGGGATTGACCGCCTCGACCGTCGCCAGCAGTTCCTGCCAAAGATCGGCCAGATCGAGGTTCCAGACCTGCGCCCAATACGCGTCCTTGGGGACGATCTTCAGATCGTCTTCGGACAGCGGCTCCTGCTCCCAAAGCTTGAGAATCCCTTTCCGTTCGCCCTCGACATGCACGAAGATGCGACACCAGGACCCTTGCTCGGTCTCGGAGCAGTGAATGTACTTCGAGCGGATCGCGTTGATCCCTAACGCTTCGAGCAGCGGCTCAACGACCGGCGGCAGGGGCCCGGCGAGCTCCTCGGCAAGTGACTTCGCCTTCGCCACGATCGCCTGCACGTCTCCAAACCCGCTGAACGTCGCGTCGCCGCGGTCGGCCTGGACCTTTCGACGGGCGAACTTCAACTCGTCGTTGTCGGCCAGCGACGGCCCGACCCCGTTGATGCGCTCGATGATCTTCCCCGCCGCCGTCTCGCCGAGGGTCAACAGGAAATGCCCTTTGTGGCTGCCCCAGAAGATCGTCAGCGGCGTGTTTTCGAGCGGCAGGGCTTGCATGGTCACGCCCGCGACCGACTGTTCGCGTCTCTCTCCAGCCGGCTGCAGGGCCTGAATCAACCCGCCGAACGATTCGGCGAGTCTCGGCGCATCCTCACCGGCGGCAATGAATAAGGACGCTTGCACATCCGGTGTTTCGTCGGCCACAGTCAGGTCGAGCAGGGCGATCCCGCCCGGCTTGTCGCAGGCCAGCCCGAGCAGCTCCATGAACAGCGCCAGGTTCTGGAGGGCGGGGTCGTCGAACTTGGCCTGGGCGGTCTGCCCGATGAAGGCTTTGATCTGGGTGGCCTCGGGATCGTCTTCGTCAACCAGGCGTGCCCAGCCGGCATAGGCCAGTGTGTCGGCCGGCAGCAGCGCAGCGATGTCAACCTCTCCCGCATGCAGCGGCAGCAGTGGGCCGAGCAGCACGCCCCACAGGGCGGCGAAGGTTCGGAAAGACCAGGCGGTGGACTTCATGGGCAGATTCCTCCTTGGACGATCGAAAAGGCACCTGTCAACGTGGATGGCGCTGACGCCACAACGGTTTCACAGCTTTTGAAACTTTAGAAACGACCGCTGAACGCATTCGGGGCCACGCCCGGGAAGAAGTATACTGCCTCCACTGGAACCGTAACAGAGTCAAGGAGTGCAGACCCCATGTATCGGCTCGGGGTTGTCTCGTTTCTCAACGCGCGGCCGCTGATCGAAGGCCTGCCAGTGCGTGGCGACGTGGAAATCATCTACGACGTCCCGGCCCGCTTGCCGGACTTGCTCGAAGCCGGACAAGCCGACGCTGCGCTCATCCCGATCATCGACGTACTCCGCAGCGGCGGCCGGTATCGTGTCGTGTCCGACGGCTGCATCGGCTGCGACGGCGAGACGATGACCGTACGTGTCTTCTCGCAGGTGCCGCCCGACCGGATCGAAACGCTGTGGGTTGACGGCGACTCGCACACTTCGGTGGCGCTGGCGGCGATTCTCTGGCGCGAGCTGTACCGGCGCGAACTGACGCTGCGGCCGGTTAGCGCCTCCGAGCAAGCCATCGACCAGCTCGAATCGGTCCTGCTCATCGGTGACAAGGTTGTTGATAGCCGGCGCGGCAGCTTCGCGTACGAAGTCGATCTGGGCGGCGCCTGGCGGCAACACACCGGGCTGCCGTTCGTGTTCGCCGTCTGGGCCTGCCGACACGCTTCTGCTGATGACGAGCCGCGCGCTTCAGCCCGCGCGGATGTGCGGTCTACAAGCGATCGCCTTGCCGAGTTGCTCTCGCACGCCCGTGACCGCGGTGTCGCCCGCGCGGCAGAGATCGCTGAGACGGAGGGGCCCACTCACGGCTGGCCGGTTGAGTTGGCCCGGCGATATCTGACGCGCTGTCTGAGCTACAAGCTGGACGCACGCAGTATCGAAGGCGCGAGCCTGTTCGGCCGGCTGTGCGTTCAGGCCGGCCTCGCGCCCGCCGATGCCGACGTCCATTGGCCCGAAGACTTGTTGCTAGAGAAAACGGTGTGATTCGTTGAGCATGCCGACCGGGACTGCTGCCACGCCAACGTTCTCCCGGATCAGCGACGACAACGCGCTGGCGATGTGCCGCGAGCTGTCGATCCACGAGCTCGGCCGGCAAGCGTTCACGCGCTCGCAGCAGTTGCACCCCGAGCCCTACCGTACGTACGTCGTCGATCGGAACATCAACTACGCCAACGTCTGCACCGCTCGCTGCACTTTCTGCAACTTCTACGCCCAGCCGGGGGCCGATGACGCGTATATCCTGAGCTACGAGCAGATTGGCCGCAAAATCGAGGAGCTCATCGAGATCGGCGGAACGCAGGTGCTCATGCAGGGCGGGCTGGTGCCGGACGAGAGCCATCCCAGCGGCGACGGGCGGCCGTTCGAGTGGTACCTCAATCTGCTGCGCTTCATCAAGAAGAACTACCCGAGCATCCACATCCACGCCTTCAGCCCACCGGAGATCTGGGCGTTCCATCAGGTCTTTCGCATGCCGCTGCGCGACGTGCTGCTGCGGCTGCGCGAGGCCGGGCTCGACACGATCCCCGGCGGCGGGGCCGAGATCCTCGTCGATCGCGTCCGCCGCAAGATCGGCCAGGGCAAAACGCTCACCGACGAGTGGCTGGCGGTGATGCGTCAGGCTCATCAGCTCGGCATGCAGACGAGTTGCACGATGATGTTCGGGCACATCGAAACCCTCCCCGAACGCATTGAGCACCTGCGCCGGCTACGCGAGTTGCAGGACGAGACCGGCGGCTTCATTGCCTTTATCCATTGGCCGTTCCAGCCCGAGGGCACGCCGCTGGGCCGCTGGAAGAAGCCGCCACCAGACTACGAAGGCCCGCCGGACGGTGATCGCCTCTTTTTGGCCGACGCGCACGAGTATCTGAAGCTGCTCGCGCTTGCTCGGCTGTACCTGGACAACATCCCCAACCTCCAGTCGAGCTGGGTGACGATGGGCCCGAAGATCGGCCAGCTTGCCCTGTTCTACGGCGCCAACGACATGGGCTCGGTGATGATGGAAGAGAACGTCGTCTCGGCCGCCGGCACGACCTACCGCCTCAACGAGGCAGAGATCCGCCGGCTCATCACCGACGCCGGCTGGCAACCCCAGCAGCGCAACCAATACTACCAGCCGATCAACCCACCGCAGAGCCTGTCATTCTGAGCGCAGCGAAGAATCTGGCCGCCGCCACTCGGGGGACCTCGAGCCCTTGCGCAAACCACCGTCAGAGAAGCGACGTCGCTGGCGATTCCCGTGAGCGCACGGCCGGTTGCGTGGTCTACAGCACTGCGGGGTTGGCGGTACACTATGCGCGCCTCGCCCTGTGGCGGTATTAGCCACGGAGAGGAGCTCAATTCATGGCGGTGCTGTTGGCGATCTTCGGGGCTCTTACGCTCGTCGGCATGGTTCTCACGCTGAAGGCGCTGTTCCCCAGGCGCACCGGCGAGACGCCGTACTGCCGCAAGTGCCCGTATAACCTCACCGGCACCGACTTGGCGGCTGCTGACGCCCGCTGTCCCGAATGCGGCACTTATGTGACGCAGCCGAAAGCGGTCCTGCGTGGCGGGCGGCGCGTGCGGCACAGGCGGTTGGCGGTCGGTGTGGCTTGTCTGCTACTTGGAGCGGTGCCGCTGGGCTTGTTCGGCTACGGGGCCATCAAGAAGGTCAGGTGGTACAGCTACTGTCCGACGAGCTGGGTCTTCCGCGACCTGGCGAGTTCGAATCCCAGGACGGCACTAGAGGCCTTTAACGAACTGGAGGCTCGTCTAAGGCAAAGTTCTCTCAGTGATCCCCACAGAGATCGCTTTGTGGAACTGTGCCTAGCCGAACAGGCCCGTCCCGCATTGCGCGCAACGGCTGGAGCGGCAATCCCACTGCTGGGCGAGCTGTACTGCGCGGGTGAGCTGAGTGAGGAGCATCGCAGCGCCCTTCTGGATAACTGCTGCCTGCTGTCTGCCTCGGCCCGCCCGACGGTCGTTCTCGGATGTCGGTGTCAGCTAACAGTCCGGTGCAGAAGTCTGTTTTGGCGGCGGTTCATGCTGGGTGG
>CAZNFA010000078.1:0-15912 GCA_964572345.1 uncultured Planctomycetales bacterium | reverse complement strand
CGAAACGCCACGCAAACGGACAAGACAAGGGCTCTCGTAAGTTAACGCTTATGGGTGGAGCGCCCCCGACGCCGGGGTCGAGCCTGGCACAGCGGCTGGCACAACGCCCGCCGCCATCGGCGACGGGCGGCCCCGACCGCGCCATGGCCGCGCTTTCTGCAGCTGGTTTCCCCGCGCAGTTGCTTGTGGTTGATTTCGAGACCTACTTCGACGCCAAGTACTCCCTCAGCAAGCTGACCATCCCCGAGTGCGTCCACGACGTCCGTTTCCACGTTCACGGCGTCGCCGTGCGGCGGCCGGATGGCCGGTGCGAGTTCCGGACAGACGGTGACGCGGGTTTCGCCGAACTCCGCGCCGCGTACGGCGACAGCCTGGAAGCGGTCACTGTGGTTGGGCACCACATGCATTTCGACGGCTATATCCTCGCGAAGAAGTTCAACCTGCGACCGGCCTACGTGGCCGACACGCTGTCCATGGCCCGCCACGTCTACCCCGGTGTCAGCCACACCCTTGCCGATCTGGCCACCCGCCTCGGCCTCATGCCGAAGGGCGACGCGCTGAGAGCGCTGGAAGGGGTACGTGAGCCCGACGCAGTCCAGGCTGCGAAGCTCGCGGTGTACGCCAAACACGACGCCGAGCTGTGCTACAACATCGCCCTTCGGCTATTGCCCTGCATATCGCGACCCGAAGTCGAGATCCGCCTGATCGATCATACCGTCCGGCTCTTCACTGAACGTGCCCTGCGGTTTGATCTCGATAGCGCTCGGCGGTTGCAGCGCGAAGCGCAGGAGCGGCTCCATGAAGTGCTTGACGCCGCCGGCATCGACCGCAAGACGGCGGGCGGGAAGGGCTTGGTGAAACTCCTGGCCGAGGAGCTCGCCAAAGATGGACGCAAAGTACCCACCAAGCCTGGCAAGGGGGGCGACATCCCGGCACTTGCAAAGGGGGACGATGCGATGACAAAGTTGATCGACGACCCCAGCCCCCAAGTTGAGCGGCTGGCCCGTGCTCGGCTGGCGGTGAAGTCCGCGCCCCAGGTTGAAAACCGCCTCAAGACGATGATCCGCATAGCAGAGCGTACCGGCGGTGTGCTGCCGGTGCCACTCAAGTACTATGGCGCGCACACCGGGCGGTACTCGGGTGACGACGGCGTTAATCTGCAGAATCTACCCGCTCACGTTTCGGGGCTGGCCACACAGATCCGTGGGCTGCTGCTCGCGGGTGAGGGGCATCGGCTTGTGATCGTCGACGCCAGCCAAATCGAGGCGCGCGTCCTCGCGTGGTTAGCAGGAGAGGACGGCTTGGTCCAGGCGTTCGCGCGCGGCGAGGACGTCTACTGTGGTTTCGCATCGGAAGTGTTCGGGGAGAAGGTCCGCAAGCCACGTCAGCGTGACCCGGGGGAACTCAAGCTCAAGCTCGCTGCTCGGCGCCAGCTCGGCAAGGTTGCCGTTCTGGGGCTCGGGTATCAAATGGGCGAGGCCCGCTTCATCAAGAGTGTGCGCGCCAATCCGGACTTAGAAGCGATGCTGGCCAGCGGCGCCTTGAGCGAGGCGTTCCTCGCGCAAGTGCATCGGGCCTACCGGATGAAACACGGCAACATCGTCCGCTATTGGCGCGCGATGCAGGACGGGTTTGCGTCGGCGGTTCAGATGGGGGCGGGCTGCGTGGGCCGGATCGAGTTCGTCCGCGATAGCGACGTTGTGTACGTTTGCCTCCCGTCGGGGCGGAGACTCGTTTACCGGGAGCCCAGGGTTACCGTCTGCGGCGACTTGGAATACATGGGCGGCAAGGTTTACGGCGGCTTGCTCGCCGAGAACACTGTGCAGGGTATCGCCCGCGACATCCTCGTTGAGGCGACGCTCGAGTTGGAGAGGCGCGGCCACCAGGTCGTATTGACCGTGCATGACGAGATCGTCCTGCGGATCTCCGCTGACCGGGCGGAGAGAGCGCTGACGGACGCCCAAGCGTGCCTGTCGACGGCCCCGGATTGGTCTGAGGGGTTGCCGCTGGCTGCAGACGGGCGCGTGGCCGACCGGTACGGGAAATGACGCGGCCGCAACGGGCATGTCTGCGATCTAGGTCCCCGTGGTTCCGTAGGGTCGGCCTGACAGGCGGGAGTTGCGGCGGCTTTTCCGACGTGCCTTGGCGCAGGTCGTCATAGCCGTCGACATACCGTGTGGAAACCAGGCCGCGGGCGCTATGGCGATAGTTACACCACGCTCTGCCCGATCGGTTGAGCAACGGTGACGCTTTCGCCACCGAAGTAGGTGTTGCCGATCAGGTTGACCAAGTCTGTGAGGTACCGCTCGTCGAGATCGCCTTCGTGGAACTTCGATGTGCCGCCGATGGCATGGCCCAGGAACGCCTGCCGTTCGTCAGTCGACAGCTTGGCCCGCTTGGCGAGCGTCGAGCCGATGTTCCGCAGGCGCTTAAAGCTCCATTTCCGTTCGGTGCAGGCATCATCGGCCAACCTGCGAAACAGCTGCGAAAGCCTCTTCAATGGCGCGCCTCGGGACGACCGAAAAACCGGCCCGATGCCCGCGCGGCCTTTGAGCGCCGCTGTGAGAGCCGCTACGGTGGACGGTAAGAGCGGCGTCTTGCGGTCGACGGCCGCGCCCACCCGGTGAGCTACCTTCAGTCTGGGCAGATCGAGGTGAGGTACCTCGGCATCCAGTCTGAGATGCTCCGGGCGGAGCCGCTCAATGTCGACCGGGTCGAGGCCGCAATTCGCCGCCAGTCTCAAGATGGCCACCAGCTGCAGGCCGAGTTCCCGCTTTACAAAGGCCTGGCGGCGCTGACCGCGGCCGCGTTGGGAGTTGCGATCGAAGGCCTCCGTATCCGCATGGGACCACCTATGTGCGGTCTCCAGCAGCCTGTTGAATTCGTCAACTGGCAGCGGTTGCTTATTGTCCGCCTTCGGCTGGTAGGCGTGCCGCTCGTACGCATCGACCCAGTCCGACAGGCCGTCCGGCCAGGGCCAGTCGCTCTGGTGCCTGCGTACAAAGCGGAGGACTTGCTTGACCATCGCGTGCTGGTCGTTGGACCATTTTCCTGACGCTCGCTTTACCGATTCGTCCAGCACCCACTCTCGCCACAGGCGGAAATGGGCGGCGGACAGCTCGTCCAATGGCACGTCACCGACCACCTTGATGAACCGCTTGAAGGCGCGGGCAACGTCCCGCATGTGCTCGGTTTCCCGGCCCTTGTGTGTGGCGGACTTTAGGCGGCGCCACTCGGCCAGGACTCTCGAGAGAGTCGGCGCATGGGATGGGGTCGTCCGCTTGTCGGTGTGACGGACCTGAACCTGCGGAACGCCAGCCAGATCCGCGAGTTTGTTGGCACTCTCAAGATACTGGAAGAACCCGATATCGAGATCGTCGTGATGCAAGACCAACGGGCCCGCCGGGATGATTGGCTCGTCCACCAAATCCAGTATCCCCGCCCGTTCTAGCCGTTCCAGCGCTGCCGCACGTCGCACCTCGGCTTTCGCAGTCAGTTCAGCCCGATTAGCCGAGGAGAGGGCCCGCATCTGGTCGGCCAGGTAAGCAGCCCTTGCCTGGTCCAACGACCTGAAGTACCTTCGTTGCTTGTGGCCGACGATGATGTAATAGCGGCCGTCCGGCATCTTGGATACGCCGGTGATCTCTTTGCCGTTGACGCGGACGTACTTGCGTGGTCCCCCCGAGGTTGGGTCTCCGTTTCCTGGGTTCAGGGGTCAACGCGGCAGAGTCTACCAGGCGGCCAGATATAGTTCAATATTTAGTTCAGACATTTTTGGAGAGGTGGCCGAGTGGCTGAAGGCGCCGGTCTTGAAAACCGGTAGAGCGAAAGCTCTCGGGGGTTCGAATCCCTCCCTCTCCGTTCTTCCCGTTCTTCGGGAGCCGTAACGGATGCGGTTCCCGCAACTTAGCGTTTCGAGAGAACCTCGGGTTGTGCACATATTTGTGCACGTTTGTGCACGGGAGGTTCTCCGACATGCGTATCTCTCCTTCCAAATCCCGTCGGCGTCACGTCGGTCGGGTGACCGTTTACGAACGAGGACGTCGGTTCTGGGTGTACTACCGCCAAGGCGGCGAAGTGATTCGCCGGGCGGTGGGCGTCGATCGCACCGCGGCACTTTCACTTGCTGCCCGGATCAACGCCGAGGTTGCGGAGGGGTCACCAACGAGTCTCGCGTTCCGGCCAGTGGAAGTAGTTGGCTTGATCGCGAAGTGGCTGGACCATCACGAACAGGTGCGGCGTTCGTCGCTGGCGACGGTCCGGCGCTATCGCACGGCTATCCAGCACTTGAATGACTTCGTTACGTCGCGGTACGGGAAGTTGCGGGCGGACCGCTTCACCACCGGAATGGCCGAGGAGTTTGTGCGTCACCTGCGAACGATCCAGGTGACGCCCAACGGTCAGCCGGCCACTTCGCATGAGGAACGGGTACAACTCGCGGTTCCCGTACGAAACCTGACCGACGGGAACATCGCCGGATTCGGCGAATTGCCTCGACGGAGGCGGGAACGGCGACCGCTCGGGCCGGTAGTCCGATCCGAGATGTTTGGCCGCCAGAAGCTCCAGCGTCTGTTCGATGTCGGCCTTGTCGGCGACGCCGGAGGCAGAGCCTGAGGGTTGATGAGGGGAGACGGTCAGGGCTGCGCGGAAACGTGGAGGAAGCCCGTCTCCGGGAGCCAACAGAGTGAGATTCACGGGATCAGCCGCTGAGAACGATGGATTCCAGGCGAAATCTGCCATGCGCGGTAGCGGCCGAACGGCCGATTGTGTTATAATGCCCCTCACGGAAGCGGTAGATGGGAGGTCTCAGATGAGGAGTCAAGACATGAAGCCCTTCAACTTTCGATTCGTCGTCACCGTCGTATGTCTGTGCGTGGCCGTCGCGCTCGTTGCTCTGGCGGATCCGCCGAGCTCGTTCGACCTGCGGGATGTGGACGGCGAGAACTACGTGACCTCGGTCAAAAGCCAGACCGGCGGCACCTGCTGGTGTCATGGGATCATGGCCGCGATCGAAGGGAACCTCCTGATGACCGGCGCCTGGGCCGACGCCGGCGAGTCCGGCGAGCCCAACCTGGCCGAATACCACCTCGACTGGTGGAACGGGTTCAACGAGTTCAACAATGACGATTGCCAGGGTTGTGGTGGGCTCCAGGTGCACCAGGGCGGCGACTACCGGGTGGGGTCGGCGTATCTCACCCGGTCCGAGGGAGCCGTCCGCGATATCGACGGGCAATCCTACGACAATCCCCCGCCGCGCTACGAGCCGAGCTTTCACATTTATTATCCGCGGGATATCGAGTGGTATGTCGCCGGCTCGGACCTGGGCAACATCAACACCATCAAGTACAAGATCATGGAAGAAGGCGTGATGGGCACGTGCATGTGCTACGACGGCTCCTTCATGCAGAACTACGTGCACTACCAGCCGCCGAGCAGTCCCTACGAACCCAACCACGCCATCGGCATCATCGGCTGGGACGACAACAAGTCCACGCAGGCTCCGCAGGGCCCCGGGGCCTGGCTGTGCAAGAACAGTTGGGGCAGCGGCTGGGGCCTGGGGGGCTTCTTCTGGATCTCCTACTACGACAAGCACTGCTGCCAGAAGCCGCAAATGGGAGCCGTCTCCTTCCAGGACGTCGAGCCCCTGGCCTACGACCACGTCTATTACCATGACTACCACGGCTGGCGCGATACCCTGACCGACACCGCCGAGGCCTTCAACGCGTTTACCGCCGCAGACGCGCAGGTGCTGCGAGCGGTGAGCTTCTTCACGGCCGTGGATGACGTGAGCTACACGGTAACGGTCTACGACCGTTTCGAAGGCGGCGAGCTGCTGGACGAGCTCGCCACGGTGTTTGGCGACATCGAATACACCGGGTTTCACACGGCAGACCTGGACACGCCCATCACGCTGACCGAAGGCGACGATTTCTACATCTGCGTCAATCTGTCGGATGGTGGTCAGCCGATTGACCGGACCTCGGACGTTCCGGTGTTGCTCGGGGCGAAGTACCGCGTCATCGTGCAGTCGGCGGCCCACCCCGGTGAAAGCTACTATTGGAGCAGTTCAGAATGGTTGGATCTGTACGACTATGAGTTCAGCGACTCGAGCTGGGACGGCACCGCCAACTTCTGCATCAAAGGCCTGGCCGTTGAGCTCCAGGCGGGGCTACGCGTCAACCCGGCGGAGGATTTTGAGTCTGAAGGCCCCGTCGGCGGTCCTTTCTCGCCCGAGAGCATGGTCTATGAGTTGGAGAACCGCGGTGAACAGCCTTTCGACTACGAGGTCACGCCCGACCCGGCGGCCGATTGGGTCACGCTTTCCGGCGAGCTTTCCGGTACGCTGCTGGCGTATGGAACCGCCGAGGTAACGGTCGAGATCAACAGCAACGCCGAGGAGCTTGACGCGGGGCTGCACACGGCGACGATTACGTTCACCAATACGACCGACCACCTCGGCGACACCACCCGCCAGGTACTGTTGATGGTTGGCTCGCCGACGGTTCAGTATGCCTGGACGCTCGACAGCAACCCGGGTTGGTCGACGGAGGACCAGTGGGCGTTTGGCCAGCCGACCGGCGGCGGCGGCGATTACGGCGGCCCCGACCCCACCAGCGGATACACCGGCGACAACGTCTATGGATACAACCTAAACGGTGACTATCCCAACAACATGCCCGAACGCCACCTGACCAGCACGGTTATCGACTGCACCGCCATGCACGACGTGCAACTGAAGTTCTGGCGCTGGTTGGGCGTCGAGCAGCCCGCCTACGACCACGCCTACGTGCGCGTTAGCAACAATGGCAGCAACTGGGTGACCATCTGGTCGAATCCCGAGGAGATCACCGACTACTCGTGGTCTCACCAGGAACTCGATATCTCCAGCATCGCGGACGGTCAGCCGACGGTCTACCTGCGCTGGACCATGGGGTCAACGGACGGCGGTTGGCGTTATTGTGGCTGGAACATCGACGACGTCGAGGTTTGGGCCATCGCCGCGGAACCGATCCCCGGCGATCTCAACGGCGACGGCTGCGTCGATCAGCAGGACCTGGGCATCCTCCTGGCGGACTGGGGTTGCACCGGCGGCGACTGCCCCGGTGACTGCGACGGAGATGGTGACACCGACCACGCCGACCTGGGCCTCCTGCTGGCCCACTGGGGTGAGGGCTGCCCGTAAACGCTGGCTCAACCGGGAACCGTGTCAGCGGCGGCGAGTTCGAGCTGTCCGGCACGATCGGTCAGCCCGATGACCGGCGGCGACTTCGAACTCACCGGCGGCTTCTGGGCCGAGACGATCGGCGACCTGGACGGCGACCAGGCGCCCGACCTGGCCGTGGCGAACTACGGCGGCGGCAACGTCTCGGTGCTGATCAACCTAAGCGTTCTTCTCGGCGACCTGAACTGCGACGGAGTGCTCAACGCCTTCGACATCGACCCGTTCGTCGTCTGCCTGACCACGGGCATCTGCGAGTGCCCGTAAGGGTTGCCTGAAGCTACGTTCGGCGGGCCCGCACCACCACCGCGCCATTCCGGCCAGCCCCCCACCTCCGTTCGCGACGTGCTCCGCCCCTCTGAAGAGCCGCGGGCCTGAAGCCCGCGCGGCCACCCAATCACCGCACACCGCGGTTCTCGGGTCGCTCGCCGCGGACCGAACCCTCCCAAGTTTGGGTTTCTATTTCGGGCCCGGCTGCGTTATCATTGTGTGGTAGGCTGGTGTGGGTCCGGATTGACCGAGGCCGCGCCTGCGGGTGTAGTGGATACGGGGCGTGGCCGTCGCTCGGAGGGATTTGCGCCGGCCAGTCGGTTGAGTGCCCCGCGCTGGGATGGTACCGTGGCGGTTCAGCGGAGCGGAGCGAGGCTTTGCGTATCCGAGTTGTTGGCGCTCAGCCGACAACGCCGGCTATCCGTCGGCGCTGTGGCTGTGCCTGGTTTTCCTATGGGAGCCCGGCCGGAAGCCGGGACTTGTGCGATCTGCGACGACCGCGAGGATCCTGTTGCTGGAATGGTTTCTGGAGTGCAAACATGAAGCCGAAGTATCGAGGCGTGGTAGGGTTTTCCTTGACATTCCTGTTTTTGTTGCCGGTGGCGGCGCTCGCCGCCGATCTCGACCTGGTGGTCGACGAGGCCGGTTCCCGGTTGACTTGGCAGGGCACCGAGTTTCACGCCACCGCCAACCAGATCGTGAACCAGCGGCTGGTCGAAGTGCCCGGCTCCCCCACGGCCCTGATCCTGTGGGAGGAGACGCTCGCGGACGGGCAGAACGTCCCGTTCTACGCGATCAGTCTGGGCGGCGAGCAGATCGACCGCGCCCGGGAGACCTCGTACGTGCTGAAGCTGCGGCACGGCGACTTCGACCCGGCCTTGGGCGAGCCTTCGCCTGCCGCCGGGCTCGGCGCCGGCGCCGACTGCAACCTGTACCTGGTCCAGTTCGTCACCCAGCCGCTGGCGGTGTTTCGCACCGACATCGAGGCCCTGGGCGGGAAGATCCGCCACTTCGTCGCCAACCACGCCCACATCGTCGAGATGAGCGCCGCCGTGCGCGATGCGGTCGCGGCTCTGCCCTACGTCCGCTGGATCGGCTCCTACCACCCGGCCTACCGGCTGGAGGAGTTCATGCTGGAAACCCGGGCCCTGGCTTCGGAACTGTACCCCTGGCAGCGCTACAACATCCAGGTCTTCGAGTCCGGGGCCTGGCAGAAGCAGGCCGTCGCCAAGCGCATCCGCGAGATGGGCGGCGAGGTAAACCGGCCCGACGCCGGCAAGTTCCTGCTGGAAGCCACCCTCACCCCCGACCAGCTCTTCCAGGTCGCCTCTTGGGATGAGATCTGCTTCATCGACCGCTGGAGCCCGTACGAGATGGACATGAACAACGCCCGCGAGTACGGCGGCGCCAACCACATCGACACGTTCGGATACGATGGCGGGGGCGTGCGTGGCGAGGTCTTCGACAACGGCTTCAATCAGACCCACGTCGACTTCCAGTCGCGCCCGTTGATCCCGCACGGCGCCGTTGGCAGCGAATCGCACGGCGCGTCGACCTCGGGCATCTGCTTTGGCGACGGGACGGGCAACCCCGATGCCCGGGGCTTGTTGCCCGCCGGGCAGGGCATTATTGCGGACTATCACACGATCGGCATGGCCGGCACGAATCGTTATAACCACTCGCTGGAGCTGGCCCAGGATCCGTGGTACGCGGTTTTCCAGACGTCCAGTGTGGGGAGCTTTCAGGTCACAGAATACACGACGATCTCGGCGGACACCGACGCCGCCATCTTTGACTCCGACGTCAACCACTGCCAGTCGCAGTCGAACGAGGGCGACCAGAGGTCGCGCCCGCAGGCCTGGGCCAAGAACATCATCTCGGGCGGCGGCATCCACCACTACGACACGCTGGACCCGTCGGACGACTGCTGGTGCGGCGGCGCGAGCATCGGGCCGGCCGCCGACGGGCGGATCAAGCCCGATCTGTGTGCGTACTATGACAACATCCTCACCACCTCCACCGGCCCCAACGGCTATACTTCCAACTTCGGCGGCACCAGCGGCGCCACCCCGATCATCTGCGGCCACGTGGGTCTGTTCTTCGACATGTGGGCGGACGGCATCTTCGGCAACGAGGTCGATCCCCAGGGCACCGTCTTCGACAACAAGGCCCACGCCGCCACCGCCAAGGCGGTGCTGATCAACACGGCCCAGCAGTACCCCTTCAGCGGTACGGATCACGACCTGACGCGTGTCCACCAGGGCTGGGGCTGGCCGGATGTGGCGTACATGTACGACATGCGGGAGCAGATGCTCATCATCGACGAGAGCGAGCTGCTCACCAACCTCCAGACCATTACGTACGCCTTGAACGTCGAGCCGGGCGAGCCCGAGTTCCGGGCCACGCTGGTCTATGCCGACCCGCCCGGCAACCCCGCCGCTCAGGAGGCCCGCATCAACGACCTGACCCTCAAGGTCACCGCGCCCGGCGGCACGGTCTACTGGGGCAACGTCGGCCTCCTGGCGAACAACTACTCTACGCCGGGCGGTGGTCCGAACACGGTCGACACGGTCGAGAACGTGTTCATCGAAAACCCGGACAGCGGTTCGTGGCTGATCGAGATCTTCGCCGACGAGATCATCCAGGACAGCCACGTCGAGACTCCGGAGACCGACGCCGACTTCGCCCTGGTGGTCTCGGGTGTTACGCCCTGCTCATCGGCCGGCACGATCACGCTCGATCGCGGGGTGTATGTGTGCAGCGCCACCGCGGAGATCCGCGTGATCGACTGCGACTTGAATATCGATCCCAACGTCATCGAGACCGTCGAAGTCACCATCGACTCCGACTCGGAACCGGCCGGCGAAGCCGTCCTTTTGACGGAGACCGGAGCGGCGAGCGCGCAGTTCGCGGGCTCGATCGACCTGAGCACCACCAACGCGCCGGGCGTGTTGTGGGTGGCCCACGGCGACACGGTCACCGCCACCTACATCGACGAGGATGACGGCATGGGCGGCTACAACATCGTCGTCACCGACACCGCCACGGTCGACTGCCTGGGGCCGGTCATCTCGAACGTAACCGCGCTGAACATCGGGTCGGCTTCAGCGGACGTGACATTCGACTCCGACGAGCCGGCGCGAGCCACGGTGTACTACGGGCTGAGCTGCGGCGCGTTGGAGTACGAGGCTTCCAACAGCGCGTACGAAATGTCTCCTCTGATCCACTTGCCTGACCTGGTCCAGAGCACCGAGTACTATTACGCGGTGGAGGCCGAGGACCAGCCGGGCAACACCACCTACGACGACAACGGCGCGGCGTGTTACTCGTTCGAGACGGCGGAGGGGCCGGAGGTGGTCCACAGCTTCCCGCTGAACAGCGATCCCGGCTGGAGCACGCAGGGCCAGTGGGCCTTCGGCCAACCGACCGGCCAGGGCGGCGAGTACGGTGGACCCGATCCGACCAGCGGCTACACCGGGCCGAATGTGTACGGGTACAACCTCTACGGCGACTACTCCAATTACATGCCGGAGTACCACCTGACCAGCACCGCCATAGACTGTAGCGATCTGGTCGAGGTCAGCCTCCGCTTCCAGCGCTGGCTGGGGGTCGAGCAGCCTGCGTACGATCACGCCTATGTGCGGGTGAGCAATAATGGCAGCAACTGGGTGACCATCTGGTCGAATCCGGAGGAGATCACCGACTACTCGTGGTCTTACCAGGAGTTCGACATCTCCAGCGTCGCGGACGGTCAGCCGACCGTCTACCTGCGCTGGACCATGGGGGCAACGGACGGCGGTTGGCGCTATTGCGGCTGGAACATCGACGACGTCGAGATTTGGGCCATCGCCGCGGAACCGATCCCCGGCGACCTCAACGGCGACGGCTGTGTCGATCAGCAGGACCTGGGCATCCTCCTGGCGGACTGGGGTTGCACCGGCGGCGATTGCCCCGGTGACTGCGACGGAGATGGCGACACCGACCACGCCGACCTGGGCCTCCTGCTGGCCCACTGGGGCGAGGGCTGCCCGTAAATGCTGGCTCAACCGGGAAGCGTGTCAGCGGCGGCGAGTTCGAGCTGCCCGGCACGATCGGTCAGCCCGATGCCGGCGCTACGATGACCGGCGGCGACTTCGAACTCACCGGCGGCTTCTGGGTCGAGACGATCTCCGCCGTGCGGTGCGAGGGCGATCTCGACGGCGACGGTGACACCGACCAAGCGGACCTCGGCATCCTGCTCGCCGACTGGGGCTGCGGCACGTAAGGGCGTCGGCGCCTCCAAGTTGGCTTGCCAACGACGAGAAAGCGGGCCGGCCGGTTTCGGCCGGCCCTTGGTTTTTCGGTCCGCTTGATCGGGCGGGATCAGGCGGGTTGCGTTGGTTCTGCATTGTTTTCCCTGCCCGGGGGTAGGTTTCTGGTCCCATGTTGGCCGGGGGCTCAAGGGATAAGCCCGCTGGCCCGCGCCTGCTGCCCGTTAGGGAAAATGGGCATTGACCGCTATACACATTGGGCATTTCGATCCGCCTCCTATGTCCAACGGAGCGTGGCGTGTTGAACATCGGTGTGACGGTCTCCTTCGGCGTGTTCGTCGTACTTTACTTCATCGTCCCCCAGGCGAACATCCACAGGACGCTCGTTAGTCTCAAGCGGAATCGTCTGAGCGCTCTTGTGAAGCAGTTGGAGAACACACTTGATGAAGTGGCAAGTAGTCCAACACCTGAGAACATTGGTCAGCTTCGCGATCTGTTCGATGTGTAGCGCGTCATCAGTAGCAAGAAATCCTGGTCTTTCGGGCTTGGGGAACTACTCGCACTGATCGGTACGATTCTGGTACCACTGTTTCTCTTCGTGATCGAGTATTTCGCAAGGAGAGGGTGGGACGGGGCCCAGGTCCTGTGGACATCCGGGAACGATCACTTCTGGGCCCGAAGTTAGGCTGATTGCTCGCCGTCGTGTCCCGATCGAATCGACACGGCAGGTTTGAAGACTTGGGCCGCAAGTCCTACCCCTACCCCGACGCGCTATGCGCCCCGAAATCGGCCCTTGCCTCCTCCCCAGCCGGGCCACGAGGCGGAGCAGTCTCTGTTCGACATTCGCTACCTGGGCCCGTTGCTCGACTGGCTTTATCGCGACAACACTCCAATAAGGGTTGGCCAGCGAATCGAGCTGGCATATGTGACATCGAGGCAGAAGCCAGACGAGAAGTGGCCTACCTAGCCGGCGAGTTCGCCCGCGCCGCATCCGCTGAGAAGGAGGAACTCCTCGCGGCACTCGAGTTCGAGCGCTGGTTGGCTGATAGCTGCCGCGAAGCCACTGACCCGACGGGCCAGGGGGTCGAATCAGAACGGTGAGCGACAATGTTCACGGCACACCGGGCGCGTCGCGGTAGGGACCGCCCTTTCGGGCGGCCCCCCGCACAGATCCCAGCGAGCGGAATTACCGCACTAGGCTCTTGCCGCAGGTAATGACGTCATTCGATGCAGAGGATAGGGATGGCATATGCGTGCGGGTGGCAACCAATGGCCAATCAGTCGGCACATGCGCTTCCAGGTCATCCGGCCCCTCTGGCTTCGTCGCGCCAGTGCGCGGTGCCAGAGCCAGCCCACCCGGAAGCGGAACACGGCCAGCGCTTTGCTGTTCATGGGCACTCCGTAGTATCGGATGTGTCCGCCAACGACTGATCGCAACCACTGTCCCACCACGGGTGTCGGGTCGTGCCAGCGCCGCCGAAGCTCGGCTTTCACCTCGTTCAGCTTCGCCTGCAACCTGCTCCGCATCGTATGCCGAAGCACCGTAAACCGTCCGTTCCTCGTCTTGCCGCAGATATGCGTGAAGCCGAGGAAGTTGAACGTCTCCGGTTTACCCCGACCTTTACGTCTGCGGTTTTCGGCCGCGAACGGCCCGAACTCCAGCAGACGGGTCTTGTCGGGATGCAGCTCCAGGTGGAACTTGCGGAATCGCTCCTTCAGCTCTGCCCGGAACCGCTCGGCCTCCGAGCGGTGTTGGAACCCAACGATGAAGTCGTCCGCGTAGCGCACGACGATAACATCGCCGCGCGTGTGGTTCTGACGCCACCATTGGACCCACAAGTCGAACACGTAGTGCAGATAGACGTTCGCCAGCAGCGGCGATGCATTGCCGCCCTGCGGCGTGCCTTCCTCACTTCGCGTTCGCGTCCCGTCCTCCAGCACGCCGGCGTTGAGCCATTTCTGGATGAGCCGCACGACGCGCCGGTCCGCGATGCGGTGCTCGACGAACTTCACCAGCCAGCCGTGGTCGATGGCGTCGAAAAAGCCACGGATGTCCGCGTCGAGCACCCAGTTCACCTTCTTCGTCAGCAGTCCCGTGTAGAGCGCATCCAGCGCGTTGTGCTGGCTGCGTCCCGGCCGGAACCCGTACGAGAAACCGAGGAAGTCGGTTTCGTGGATGGCGTTCAACACCTCGACCGTAGCCCGTTGGACGATCTTGTCCTCCAGCACGGGCACGCCGAGCGGTCTTTGCCGCCCGTCGGCCTTGGGGATGTACGCTCTACGAACCGGCTTGGCCCGGTACGCTCCGCGTTTGAGCCGCGCGGAAAGGTCGCGGAGGTTCTCCTCCAGCGCCTCGCCGTAGACTCGCCACGTCTGCCCGTCCACGCCCGGCGCGGCCTCCCGCTTGAGGCTGAAGTAAGCCTTCCGGAGCGTGTTGGGGTTGTAGACGTGGTGCAAGAGCGCGGTGAACCGCATCTTCCTGTCCCTTCTTGCCGCCTGACGTCTCCGCTCCAACGCACTGGGCAGGTCCGAGGAGAGACCGTAGGTGCGTCCCCTTGGCTGTGTGCGCGGTTTCCCGCTTCGTGCCCGTGTAGGGTTCTCCATGTCCGTCTCCTTCACCCGGCACGGTGTCCGGGACCTGTTTTGTCGGGGCGGATTCCCTTTGGCCAGGCCCCTTCCCTCCACCCCCTCCGCAGCCGGTTGCTCGGCTTTGTTCGAGGGCTTCGCAGGTGTCGGGTCGGAGGAGGCGCGCCGAAGCGCTGACCTCCGTCCGCCGCTCAAACGGTACGTGCAGTTTTCCCGCATACCGCTTTCACGAAGGCGGCCGGGGCCGGGACGCGAGAGAAGAAATCAGTGAGATCAGGCTTACAAGACCCATCTCGCCGCGCAGCTTGGCGTCCGGCAGGACTTTCCAGCCCCGGCAACGCCAACGCTTGAATCGATGCGACCAAATCCGCCGCACGATCCAGCGGTCAAGCTGGTGGAAGAGCCTGCGTACGTGGGCTTTGCAGTAATACAAGCCCCAGCCCCGAATGACCGGTGCGAGTTCCCGAATGAGATCCTCGGTTCGGAGCGGCACGCGGCGACGGGTGCTTTGACGCACGCGATCCTTGAACCGGTCGATCGACTTCTGTGTGGGGTACGCATAGAGCATGCCGTGTCGGGCGTTGCTCTTGATCCGACTGGCAGCCAACCGTAACGGCTGGCGGCCGCGTTTGATCTTGTACCCCAGGAACTCGAATCCATGCCGGACGTGCACGATGCGGGTCTTGTCCGCATTCATCTGCACGCCCAACTGCTCAAGGATCGTGGTCGCACACGTCAAGGCCGCTTGGGCCTCGGCCCGCGTGCGACAGCTCACCGTCCAATCGTCGGCGTACCGGGTCAGTCGGTATCCCCGTCGGCGCATCTCCTTGTCGAACGGTGTCAACAGGACATTGCTGAGTAGCGGTGAAACAACCCCGCCCTGGGGTGTCCCGCGCCACGTCGGGAACAGTCGACCGTCCGCAAAGCAGCCGGCCTTCAGGATGCTTTCAATAATTCGAAGCACCCGACCATCCGACACCTTACGGTTGACCAGCGTCATGAGCTTGTCGTGATCCACCGTCCCGAAGAAGTTCTTCAGGTCCGCGTCAACCACCCACTCATGCCCGGTCTCCAACTCACACCAGATCTTCCGAAGGGCATCTTTGGCCGACCGTCCTCTCCGGTAGCCGAAGTTGGCGTCATCGAACTCCGGTTCGAAGATCGGCTCCAGCCGATTGACCAGCGCCTGCTGACACACCCGGTCGAAAATCGTGGGTATGCCCAACGGCCGACGCTGACCCGGCTTGCCCGGCTTGGGAATCATCACTTGCCGTACCGGTTGCGGCCGGTAGGTATCGCGGCGCAGCTCGTCATGCAGCCGTTGGAGATGGACTTCCAAGTCCTCCTCAAACTTCGCCAACGTCTGTCCATCGACCCCGCCAGCACCCCGGTTGGCTTTGACACGCTCCCAGGCCAGTCGCAGGTTCTTCTCCTTGTAAACCTTGTCCACCAATGAGTGAACCTTCCTCGTTCCCGCCGGGTTGATCCAGTTCGCCAGTCTCCTCGGATCGTGACGTCCGGGTCTTTCGCTCATGGTAACAGTTCAGCCGTCTGCAGTGCTGTTTTCTTGAGGTTCGGTTCCCGTTA
>CAZNFA010000077.1:0-16027 GCA_964572345.1 uncultured Planctomycetales bacterium | reverse complement strand
GCGCACAGGATGACACACGCAACCGATTACGGGAAGATGTTTACAGCAGTGGTCCTCGACGCACCATTCTCTAACGGCCGGAGGAAGAGGTGCGTCCGGGACCACTGCTGTAAACATCTTGCCGTAATCCGACATTTCCCATTTATCGAACCTCAATCAGTCACCCTACCGCGCAAGTCCTCTGGATTCAAGCGAAAACGGCCGTTCTCGCCGTGATTCCTGCCCGTCCGGCAATCTGAAGACCGGAAACCTGTCTTCGTAGAGAACAATATCGACCTGTTTCGAACGTCCGCTCTCACCACCGATTACTTTACCCGTTCCCACCCGGATACGCGCCGGTAGGAACGATTGCAGGACGTGTCGAACGAAGAACTCGCGCGCATTGCCCGTCATCGTCGCATGCCCCAGCAGCCCTGCATGATGCGCTTCTTCAGTCAGTTGGCGTTCCAGGCCGTCGAACCATTCCTTGACAAGTTGTCTTCCGGCTGCCATTGATGTTGCCCTGCCCCGTTGGCGCACCTGGGCCCGAGAAAACGCAGAATGCTGGTCTAGCGTGATTCTCGAAGATCACCAGTTCCTCGGCCGACACCGCGGCTGTCTTGTCTGTCACGGCTTCGAGTTGTGCCGCTTTCTCCGCACAGACGCCTGTAATCCCAATTCCGCCATTCGGCATTCGTCATTCAGAATCCGCCATTCGGCGTCAGCCGCCGTCAATCCCCGCCAACCCCGATTCCTTGATCCCTCAATCCCTTAATCCCCGCCTAGAATCCTCCATGTACGCGCCCACGGTGAGTTCACAGCTTGAGACTTACGCCGGATGGCTGCTGCCAGCGTCCCATAACGAAGGTGGTCAATTAGGGGGCGCGCACAAATGACCACCTTGGCCATCTTCGCCCTGCAGTTCGGACGGTGCGATGTTATCGGAACGACGCCCCGTCCCTACCGGATGCTGGTGTGTGCCGGCTTGGGCAGGTCTTCGCTGGTCTTCTGCTGTTTGACGGTCTCGTCGGCCGTGGTGCTGAAGAGCATCATGTCGTCGTCGATGCGCGCCTGGAGGTGCACCGGGCGCTTCCACAGCCGCTGGAGGTTCAGCAGACACTCCTTGGCGTACTTGATGTCCACGTCCACGCCCAGGTGCTTGTGGGCCAGGTACAGCTCGCCGCGGTTGGCGTAGTTGCCGTCCACGACATAAATGTACGGCTCACCGTGGTTGGTCAGCATGAACAGCAGCCGCTGCTTGACCTGCGGGAAGTCGCGGTTGACCGTGATCACGCGATTGGTGCCCGGATCGAAGCGGTACTGATAGAGCGCCTGCCGCTCGACGAAGTCCGGCGTGAGGAACTCGTCGATGAAGGTGACGTCGTTGTAGATGCGCCGCACCTCGAAGATCCTGGCGCGGCCTTCGTTGGCCTCGGTGTCCCATCGGCGGCGCTGCTCGATATCCTCGCACTCCTCATACTCTTTGCCGAAACGCCCCTTGTTCCAGCGCTCCTCGACGTCGCGGAACAGCTCCACGCCCAGCTTGTAGGGGTTGAGCCGCCCGGGTGCCGTAGCGAGCGTGCCGGCGTGGTGATCACAGTACGTGATCAGCTCGTCGTCCTGCAGGTGGTGGCGGGTCATCAGGTAGGAGTGCCAGTACGTAGCCCAGCCCTCGTTCATGATCTTGGTCTGCGCCTGCGGGGCGAAGTAGTAAGCCTCGTCGCGCACGATGGCCAAGATGTCAGCCTGCCAGTCCTCCAGCGGCGCGTGCCGCAGCAGAAACAGCAGCACGTCGCGCTCCGGCACGGCGGGGAACGCTTGCCGCCTCTTGTCCAGCTGCTCGAGTTCGCGCTCGCGCTCAGCGACGAGCTGCTCGGGCGGGTTGATGTAGCGCTCCATATAGGGTTTGGACGGGTAACGAATGACGCGCTGTTCGGCCTGCTCACGGGTAGTGGGCCCGTTCTGCCGCGACGGTGGGGACTGCCGCTTCATGAACGGGGCGTGCGCGTCGATCAGGTTCTCCAGCGATAGGCAGATGTCGAGAAACTTCTCGACCGTAGCGAAGCCCTCCCGTTCGATGTGGCGCCAAACGCGCGTCGCGTTGTTGGCCATCCCGTCCATCATCTTACGGTTGGTCCGGCTGAACCAAACGTTGTTCTTGAAGAAGTCGCAGTGGGCATAGACGTGGGCCATCACGGTCTTGTGGTCCACCAGGGCGTTGTCGGACAGCAGGTAGGCGTAGCAGGGGTCGCTGTTGATGACCATCTCATAGATCCTGCCCAGCCCGTAGGTCTGCTGCTTTCGGAGCCGCTCATATTCCATTCCGAAGCGCCAGTGCGGGTAGCGCTGCGGGAAGCCCCCGTAGGCGGCGATCTGGTTGATCTGGTCGAAGTCCACCATCTCGAAGATGGTCTCAAAGAAGTCCAGCCCCTCTGCGCGGGCCTGCTCTTCGATCTCGGCCCGACATTCACCAAGCTCGGCTGGAAAAGTTCGCAGCACGGGTCTCTCCTATGCGTCTAATACGATTCTATCGACCAAACCACCGCCTCCGCCTTGTTTTGCGCTAAGTCGTTTGTGGCAAGGCGGTTACAGTTTCGGCGTCAGACCGCCCCGCCCGCCGTCCGCGTTACGGGGCGGCGGGCCTGCTTGCGGCGTCGCCCCGCGGACGCACGCGGTAGGCAACCGCCTGCTGCTCGAAGTCAGAGCCGTCCAGCAGCCATTGCGGGCAATACCGCCTCTGGGGCGCCACGACATAGACCAGCCCCGCGTCAAGCTGTGGGCGGAGTTCCGCTTCCGTGGCGGGCCAGAGCGCTTGGGCTGGATCAAGGCTTGGCCACACCCGGATATCTTTGCGCCAGCGATGTGTAAGTTGCAGGTAGTGAATCGGCTGAACCGTCGTCCCGTCGGCGACGAGAACGGCACCGGGCGGCAGTGCTTCGCACAGCTCCTCCGCGAACTGCTCCGCCCCGCCATACCCGCTCTTCCACGGATGCAGGAAGTACGCGTACGAATCACGGTACGGGACCTCGCGCGAAACGCCGATCCTCAGACCCGCCGCCCGGGCGACAACCGGCAGCGGGATGTAGATGATCGCCGGCAGCAGCGCCCCGAGAATCAGCAAACTGCGCCAGCGTGCGCGCCGCCGTTGCAGAAATCTCTCGGCCCCGACGCCGATCAGCAGGGCGATCAGCACGAGGGACGGGATAAAGAATGTGTACTGATCGACTACGTCGTAGCGAACTGCCCAGAGTAGGTGCACCACCAACAAACCGCCCAGCACTCTGGCAAACAACCTGGGCCGCACGGTCGGCAGCGCCAACAGGCCCGTCAGCGCCAACAGGACTACCGGGGTGGGGAAGTTCAGCCCGAGATAGAGCAGGCTGTTTCCTAGTAGTCGCCAGCCGGGCGCGACGTTCAATACGTTGTCCGCATAGTACGCGCCGAACAGGGCTGAGCGAGCGGTTTCGCCGACGCCGGCGCCCGAGGCGAGCTCCGCTGCCATCAGACTTAGGTAGAGCCCGGCACCGACGATCCACGCCAGGGCGGAGAGGATCAGCGTGCCGGCGGCGGCCCTGCGCGTCAGCAGCAGCCATAAGGCCATGATGCCGTAGCAAAACAGGCTCAACGCGGCCAGCATGTGGTTGCTGATCCCCAACCCGTTGACCAAAAACAGCAGTATCAGCCAACGGGGGTTGCCGTGGCGCGCATACTGCCGCAGGCAGAGCAGTTCCGTCACCAGCAGCGCGGTGCTGACGGTGTAGACTTCCGCCAGCGCACAGTGTTGCCAGAACGTGTGTGCCACCGCCAGCGAAAGGGCGCCGACGACGGCGGGTGTTCGCCGCCGGGTGACCACGCGCAGAAGCAGGAACGCATTGGCGACGGTCAGCGCCCCGAAGACCGCCGAGACCAGGTTCGTCTTGAACGCGGATTCGGAAAACGGGAGGCGTTGAAAGCCGATCGCCAGAGCGTAGTACAGCGGATGACTCAGCGCCAACCCGAAGTTGCCGTGCAGATCTCCTTGTAGCACGCGGACCTGGGCCAGCCCGCTGTCCTGCCAGAGTGGGCCCGGCGCCATGCTGACGAGGTAGAACACCAGCGCCGCCAACAGCGCGACCAGGTACTCCCTGCCAGAGGCGGACGCCCGGTGAGCGGCGAGCTCCATCGGCGGCTTGCCGCGCACGGCGCCCCGCCTGTCCGGTGACAATGGCTGAGTGCCCGATGCTGCCGTCATCAGCGTCCCTCTTGCACCCGGGATGGGCAGTCAATCCCCGGGAGCATTCGGCCCGAGTGTCCGCCGGTCGCCCACGCGACGGGTAATCCCCACTGCATCCAGATATTCGGCCAGCGGCACAACGTACTTGCGTGACGAATCGAGCAGTGTCCGAATGTCGCCCACAGTCAGCTCGCCCTGCTCGCGAATCGCCCCCGTGACCAGCCTGGTCAACTCCGCCCAGCGGTCGGCGTGAAACCACAGCCCGTCTGCGACCCGAACCAGCTTCCCGCGGGCGACCCCCAGGTTCACCAGCTCGCGGATGTGCTTCTCATTCTTCGGCGTGCGTGCCTTTAGGTTGGATAGTGCCGGCGGTTGGAACGCCCCCGCGCGGAATTCCTCCAAGATGGCCTTAAACAGGGCCTGATCTTCCGGCGACATGGCCGCCGCGTGCCCCGGCGGTACCACGTACCCCTCGGCAAACACCGCACAGTTGTTCTGAATCAGCCACTCGGCCAGCGCGGGCCGGTGCTTCTGCGGGCACGCCCGCGGCATCCAGCTCGGCCATTCGCTGCGGGGAACGCCGGGCAGCCGCGGATTGGCCTTCAGATGGTCCCGCAGGCGTTTGACCACGTGCTCACTCAGCGCATCCAGATGCGAGCAGTGGACGTGAAGCCGTTCCGACGCCGCCCCGATCACGCAGATCTTCCCTTTGTCAATCAGACTGCGGCAGGCGGAGGCCGCCTTTTCCTCGCTTGGCAGCCCGGCTCGCGTCGCCAGGTGCCGATCGCTGCAACCCGTCCACTCGTTGGCCCGGACGACTTCCTCGAGCCGCTGCTTCGGTGAAGCGTCGAGCAGCACTTGCAGGCCCTCCGGGTTCGCCGGCCGCTTCGAACGCCACAACCGCGCCACCGGCCGCAGCACACGCCCGCCGCCCAGCGATCGGCTGCCGCTCTCATCGCGCAGGATGAAGCGTTGGCCCCAGGCGGCAACCACCGGCTCGGAGATCACCAGTTGACCGAACTGCCCGCGAACCTCGTCCCCCTCCGGCTTGGCCAGCAGCCGCAACTCCGCCAGCACCTCGCTCGTGGCGATATGCAGCCGCAACCGCAGCCGTTGCCGTCGGACCTTGCCCGGCATGCGTACGGACGCGATCCACACGTCCATTCGGCGGGTGGCTTCGAGATAGCCCGGCGTCGCGAACTCGCACCCGCGACCGACCTCGTCAAGCGGCACGCCCGCCAGGTTAACCGCCAGCCGCATGTGTCCGGTAGCCGCCTCGGCCGCCTCGTAATGCGTCTGTAAGTCCCGCACGCGCACGCGCCGCCCTTGCGGCCACAGTTCCAGCTCCTCATCCCGCCGTACCGCCCCGTGCGCCACCGAACCGGTGACGACCGTGCCGCGACCGGCGATGTTGAACGCCCGGTCAACCGGGAGCCGAAACCATTCGTAGCCTTCTTGCTCAGCTCCGACTCCTTCGCGAGCCAGCTTCCCCAGCACGTCCCGTAGCTCGTCGATGCCCCGGCCCGTCTCGACCGATGTGCGTACGACCTTGACTGCCTCGATGTGCAGCGAGTCGAGCAGCTCCAACACTTCCTCTTCGACCGCGTCCGCCCATTCGTCGTCCACCAGATCCATCTTGGTCAGCGCGACCATGCAACGGTCCACGCCGAGCCAGCTCAGCAGCTCGGCATGCTCGCGGGTCTGCGGCATTACGGAGTCGTCGCCGGCGACCGTCAGCAAGGCCACGTCCACTCCGGTCGCCCCGGCCACCATGTTGCGGATGAACCGTTCGTGGCCGGGCACGTCCACGAACCAGACGTTGCACCCGTCGATCTGCGTGTGCGCGAAGCCCAGATCGATCGTCATGCCGCGGGCTTTTTCTTCCGGCAGCCGATCCGGGTCCGTCCCGGTCAAGGCCAGCACGAGCCGACTCTTGCCGTGATCGATGTGCCCGGCCGTCCCGACCACGAGTTGCGGTGCATCGCTCATAGCGCGGTATTGTAGAACAACCTCGCGGCGGGGGAACTGCTTGGTGGGCCCGCATCTGCCGTGTATCATTCAAGCGCTGTGGGTAGGTCGGTGTGTTGCCGGCCGCCGGTCGGACTGTTCAGCAGGGGAGAAAGTCGTGCGTCTTGCGAGTCATAACGTCCCGGTCGTCTGTCTCGCGGTTCTTCTGCTCCCGCTCGTTTGCGTCACCGGCTGTGATGCGTTCCTCCAGGCTGTCTCGGAAACCGACGGGGCCGGTGCCGGCGACGGCACGACCGACGGGACCGGGACTGGCAACGGCGCGAGCGACGGAACCGACACGAACATCGGCGGCCAAGGCGGCGGCATCGTGGCCGATCACTTGGCGGCGGCCGCCTTCGATGCTGTTCCCGCTACGTACATCGACAGCGCCAGGTCCAGCTACCGCATCTTCTACGGCCACACGTCGCACGGCAACCAGATTCTCGTCGGGGCAGAGATGCTGGCCGCCGAGGAAGCCCGCTATGCGGTCAACGCGGGTGTCGGCTCACTGAGCATCACCGAGGAATGGACGGACCTGGGATACGAAGGCGACCTCGAGTGGGTCGGCGTGACCCGCGGCGTGCTCGACCAGCCCGGCAATGACATCAACCTGGTCATGTGGTCATGGTGCGGCGGCGTGAGCGACAACACCGAGGCGGGAATCAACACCTACCTCAACGCCATTAACCAGCTCGAGAGCGACTACCCGCAGGTGGTCTTCGTCTACATGACCGGCCACCTCGACGGCACCGGGCCCAGCGAGAACCCGTACGCCCGCAACAACCAGATCCGCGACTACTGCCGGGCCAATGCTAAGGTGCTCTTCGATTTCGCGGATATCGAGAGCTATGACCCGGACGGCACGTACTACCCGTATGGCAGCGACTGGTGCGAATGGTGTGAGACGTGGTGCGCGTCACACGCCTGCCCGGATTGCGGCGACTGTGACCACTCGGTGTGCTTCAACTGCTACCAGAAAGGCAAAGCCTTCTGGTGGCTGCTCGCCCGCTTGGCCGGCTGGAGCGGCAGTTGAGGAGCCCCGGTGGCGCAGCCGCGTCGTTCGATCGCGTGGCGTGGCTACGCCTCGGGGAGCATGTGACGATCACGTACACGTCCCCCTGAGCTGGCGAAGAAGTGGCCCCTCGCTCGCGCCGCGGGGATGGGGCCGGCGGCGACGAGGCGCTTGCGGCGTGGATCGACGCGCGCGTTGAAGCCCTCTAGCGTCCGCGCCCCGAGCAGTTGCAGATCGCCCGGGTGGGCGAAGACCACCTCGTCGATCGTCTCGAACTGACCGCAGCGGAAAATCGCGTAGCCAACGTCGCGGGTGACCTTCTGGCCATTGGCCATCACGAAGGGCTGATCCTTCTTGCGTACGGTGATCCCGGCGGCACGCAGCGTCTCGGCCGCGATCCACGTCATTTCGGCCCCCGTGTCCACTGTGACGGCGCGCACCTGACGGAACGTCGCCCGCCCGCTGGCTTTGCCCACCTGAATGTTGACGGCGAAGATTCCCATACTGGTATGCATCATACCAGATCGGCGCACCCTGTCATTCCGGGGGAGCGCCGCGACCGAGGAATCTAATCGCGGATACGAGTTCTCTTTGGAGTGGTGGTCAGATCCTTCACTTCGTTCAGGATGACCGGGCTCGCCCGGCATGGCTTGGCTTGCTCGGCGTGGCTCGCTTCATACACGTGGCACGGGGGTATCTTCGCGGCCAGGCAGCGGGTAGGCGCGTGTCCGCTCAGATCAGTGGGCGCACCGCTTGCGCGCATACCGCGCAGCAAACGCCGATACCCCTTTCAACCGGCGCACGCGCGAGTTCGCGCGCCGGATCCGCTGCGTCCTACGGGCAGCCGTCGCCCCAGTGCGTGAGCAGGACGCCGAGGTCTGACTGGTCGGTGTCACCGTCGCCGTCGCAGTCACCGGGGCACTCCCCGCCGCTGCATCCCCAGTCGGCCAGCAGGATGCCGAGATCGGCCTGATCCACGCAGCCATCACCGTTCAGGTCGCCGGGGACGGCCGGCGTCCAAGCCGCGATGAAATCGACGCTGACGCCTCCGGCGGCGTCGAAGTCGCCACTCGCGTACAGCGCCGCCGGGCTCGTCCACGTGCCCCCGGCGGTCACCGCGTAGGGTTCGCCGGGCTCCCCCTCGAAGGTGATCCCCTCGCCCAGCGCCCACCATTCACTACCATCCCACTTGGCGATGCTGAGAGCCTCGACGTCCGCGGCCATGGCAAAGACACCACTCACGTAGAGCGCCGGTCCCGTTCCGTCGTCGAAGACGGTCAGCGCGTAGCCGACCCCGGGCTCTACGTCCGGCTCGAACCACAGGCCCCCGATCGACGACCATTCGCTGCCGTCCCACTTGGCGACACCGGCGGCGTCAACGTCTCCGGCTATGGTGAACTCACCGCCCACGTAGAGGGCATCACCTGAGGCGTCGTCGAAGATGGTCAGGCCGTAGACGTCGCTATCGACGCCGTCCCCCAGCGCTAACCATTCGCTCCCGTCCCACTTGGCAATATTCTCTGCCGGCACGCCCCCGGCACTTTGAAACACACCTCCGACCCAAAGCGCCGCCCCGAGATCCGAGTCGGCGTCAGAGGCGGCCAGGACGTTGGCTTGGGGCGGGCTCCCGCCGAGCCCTCCCCCCAGCGCGGACCACTGCTGACCGTCCCATTTGGCTATCCCGTTGGCTGGTGTGCCCCCGGCGTGGGTGAAAAAGCCGCCGGCATAGAGCGCGGGCCCGTCGCCGTCATCAAACACCGCCAAGGCAAAGCCCTGGGCGAAACCCCCGCTTAGCCCACTACCTAGAGCTGACCACTGCACCCCATTCCACTTGGCAATGTGGCTGACCGGCACGCCCCCGGCGTTGTCGAAGTAGCCGCAGGCGTACAGGGCGTCGCCCGTGCCGTCGTTGAAGACGGCCAAGGCCGAGATGAAGGCCTGGGTCCCGGCCGTCACCCCGCCGTTGAGGTCCGACCATTCGGTTCCGTCCCATTTGGCAACGCAGTTCACGGTGTTGCCGCCGGCCTCGATGAAGGCGCCGGCGGCGTACAGCGCTTCGCCCGCGCCGTCGTCGAAAACGGTCAGGGCCAAGCCGGCGTCGGATAGTCCGGCGCCCACGCCCGACCATTCCCCGCGTGGCTCATCGCCGAACGCTTGGGGAACACCTGTCAGCCCCATCACGAACGCCAGCACAGCCGTGACGCTTCGAGCTAGCCTGGTTGCTTCCATGAATCCTCCTCCTTGTGTCGTTCGGTGTGTCTTACATGACCGTGCCGGGGCGCCCCACAATGGGGCGCCTCGAAAGGTCATCTCACCCCAGCTCATCCGATGTCGGACTCAGAGCATCATAACGCGCGGTGGCTGGCACGGACAGCTTGCTGCCGTCACTCTTCGATCGCAGGAAGCCCTCTTGCGCGGACGGGCAAGCCCCCCGTGCCATCCGATTGCCGGTCGTGAAGCTGCGTCTAATGCCCCTCGCGGGCCAGGTTGCGGTTCCAGGGGGGGATTTCGACGACCAGGTCCATCTCGCCGTTGGGGACGCACTGGCACGCCAACCGCGACTTGGCCGTCAGGCCGTAGGCTTCATCAAGCCGGTCTTCCTCAGCCTCGGTGGCTTCGCTACAGGTGTCCAGGCCCTCGCGGACGATGACGTGGCACGTGCTGCACGCGCACACTCCGCCGCAGGCGTGGTCGATCTCGATCCCGTGTCCCAGGGCGATATCGAGCACGCTGCCAGGCAGCCCGCGGTCGCCATACGGGATCTTGGCGGGGTCTACCTTGATCACGCGCTCCTGTTTCTGCTCATCGAGGAACGTGATCTTGAACCGCCGGGCGGGCAGCCGAACGTTGGCGTCTTCGATATATGGGTTCTGACCGCCCATGGGTCATTCCTGGTCACGCCTTGGCGCGATACGGTCAATCAAAGCTCGGCGGCAATCTCACCGCGACGCCATGTCACCCGTCCGGCGAAACGCGGGCGGGACGCCCGCACTACCCCGTTTCGTTCTATCCGTCCCCCACCCTGGAAGGGTGGGGCACCCGCCAGCTCATGGCCTGACTGCGTCAGACCGTGCCACCGATCGGCAGGGGCGCCGGCCGCTACGTGTCCTTCAGCGCTGCGCTGATGCCGATCTCGGCTAGGTGCAGCGTGCTCTTGCCGAACGCATCGAGCGCCCCGTGCAGCTCGTCGAGGTCCTGTGTCTCGGCTGCCAGCTTGCGTAGGGCGGCGATGTCACGTTCGATCCGCTCGCGCTCGCCGCGCTCCAGCCGCTCGCCGACCTTCGCTAACATCTGCGCGGCCTTGTGCGTGTCGAACTCCACCTGGTTGACCAGATCGATGCGCCGATGCGCGTCGATGTCCGCGCGGGCGAACTCGATGCTCTCACGCGTGATGCGGGCGACCTCGTCGCGCGTCAGCCCGTGGTTGGGCACGACCTGGATGCCGGCCTGCTTGCCGCTGCGCTGCTCGCGGGCCGCGACGTTCAGAATCCCGTTCGCGTCGATGAGGAACTCCACCTCGACCTTTGGCAGCCCGGCCGGCATGGCCGGTATCCCGCGCAGCTCAAACTCACCCAGGGTCCGGCAATCGGCCGCGAGCTCACGCTCCCCCTGCAATACCTTGATTTTGATGGCGGTCTGCCCGTCCACGAAGGTAGTGAACATCTCGGTCGCGCGGCAGGGGATGGTCGTGTTCCGCACGATCAGCTTGCCCACCGCTCCGCCCATGGTTTCGATGCCGAGCGAAAGCGGCGTCACGTCCAGCAGCAGCATGTCGGTCGCCGCCCCACTCAGGACGGAGGCCTGCATCGCGGCCCCGATGGCCACGACCTCGTCGGGGTTCAGGGCCGTGTACGGCGGCCGGTCAAACGCCTCTTCAACCCGTCGCCGAACCAGCGGAAGCCGCGTTGAGCCGCCCACCAGCACGATCTGCTCGACATCCCCCGGCGACAGTCCCGCGTCACGCAGCGCGTGCCGACACAACACCAGCGTTCGCTCGACCAGCTCGTCGATGAGTGCTTCGTACTCCTCGCGCGTGATCGTGCGGCGATAGACCCGGTTGTCGCCGAGATCGAGCTCCAGGTTGGCCTGTTCCTGCTCGCTGAGGCGAATCTTGACGGCTTCGGCAAACCCGCGTAGCGCCTGCCGCGTCGTCGGCGAATCGATCGACAGGGCGAACTGCTCCTGCACCTCGCGCTGCACCAGCTTGATGATCTCGCGGTCGAAGTCGTCGCCGCCGAGGTGCGTGTCGCCGGCGGTGCTGAGCACCTGAAACACGCCCTGCTCGATCCGCAGGATGGAGACATCGAACGTCCCGCCGCCGAGGTCGTAGACCGCGACGGTTTGCGCAGCCGCGGATGCATCCGCCGGTTTGTCGCTCGGCCCTTGCGGGCAGGTCGGCTGCGGCAGCGAGATATGTCCGCTCTCGGTTCGAGTGGGCGCGGGGACCGCACCCTGTTCCAGCGCTTCGCGCACGCCGATGCCGTACGCCAGGGCCGCCGCCGTCGGCTCGTTGATGATGCGGACGACTTCCAGTCCGGCGGCCTGACCGGCGTCACGCGTGGCCTGACGTTGGGCGTCATCGAAGTACGCCGGCACCGTGATCACCGCCTTGCGAACCGCCCGGCCCAGATGCTGTTCGGCCCGTTCACGCAGCGCCCGCAGGATGACGGACGAGATTTCCTCCGGCGAATACCGCTGCCCATCAATCTCAACCTGGAGCGTGTCGCGTGGGCCGGCGGTTACCGCATAGGCCAGGAAGGGCAGTTCCTCTCGAATGTCGTCCATTCCCTTGCCGATCAGCCGCTTGATCGAATAAACGGTGGTACGCGGATTCTGCACGGCATGGTTCCGCGCGGTCCAGCCGATGGTGACCTGGGGCTGGCCTCCCTCCGGCGAGGGCACTACGCCGATGACCGAGGGCAGGCGACCCTCGCCGGTCTCGTCCCGGATGATGTGCGGCCCTTCTTCGTCCGCGTAAGCGACGAGCGAGAACGTCGTGCCGAGGTCGATGCCCAGGATGGTTTCCTTCTCGTCCATCGCGGCTAAAGCTGTTCGAGCAACTTCTGGTAGTACTTCATGCTGTTGAGCCTGGCGCGTAGCGTTTGGCGACACTGCTCGTCGCCGGGCAGTCGGCGGGCCAGCTCGGCCACGGCGGCGAGCGTCTGCTCGCAGAGCTTTCCGACTTGGGCGCGCAGCCGGCCGAGCGACTCCTGATCGTCGTTGGCCTTGGCCTCTTCGATCTCCTCGCGCAGCATCAGCGTCCGGCTGAGTACTTCCGCCGGGACGTTCTTGTCCTGGGTGGCCGACTTGCCGCCGAGCATTTCCAGCAGGTACTCCGCCCGCAGCACCGGGTCGGAAAGCGTTTGGAAGGCCCGGTTTACCTGCGCGCTGACGCGCTCGCTGAGCCGTTCGACTTCCTCGGCCGCCCGCGGAAACCGGTCCGGGTGGATCGCCCGCGTCAGATTCAGGTACGTCCGCCGAATGACCTCCGGGTCCAAGTCGTAACTCGGCTCCAGCCCGAACAACTCGAAGTGGCTGACGTCGTCGGCGGGGTAAAGCGTGCGGCAGTGCGCGCAGAACAGTGGGCTGTCCATCGAACGGTCACAGCTCACGCACTTGGCCGGGACCGTTCCTCGTGACGTGTTGGCATTGCTGGCCATGTCTGCTCGTCCGCCCCGATCAGCCGGCCCGTGCGACCGCTCGGAGACGTCGTCGTGCCGAGACGGTCTACGGGCCGCAACCTACTTCGTCCGTGCAACAGATTACGCCGAATAGCTGGCCCCGCAACCGCAGGTATTCTTGGCATTGGGGTTGTTGAAGGTGAACCCGGTGCCCATCAGACTGTTGTCCTGGTAGTCGATGGTCGTGCCGCTCATGTTGCCGACCACGTAGCTCTTGAGGTCGCAGGCGATGACGAGGCCGTGCGACTCGAAGACCTCGTCGGTATCGCCGATCGGGGCGTGCGCCTCGTCCCGCAGGTCCAGCACATATTGCAGTCCGCTGCACCCCCCGCCCTTCACACCCACGTACAGGTACATGGTGTCCGGCTGATTGTCCTTGGTCAGAATAGCCTTGATCTGCTCGGCGGCTTTCTCGGTCACACAAATACCTTGTCCCTCGGGCGCGGGCTTGGCGCGTTGCCGCGCGCTCGGCGTCGCCGCGCTCCCCGCCGGCTGCACGTTGCCATCTGGCTTCGCCTCGGAACTCATTTATTGACCTCTCCGTTCGTGAGTATTCGGCCGGGGCAACCCGACTCTCCTATTTCACCTCTGCCGTTTCGGTGGCCGACTCTTGTTTGCCCAGCTTCTTTTTCAGGTCGTTGACCGCCGCCCGAATAGCATCTTCGGCCAGGACGCTACAGTGGATCTTGACCGGCGGCAGGGCCAACTCCTTGACAATATCGGTGTTCTTGACCTCCAGCGCCTCGTCCAGCTTGCGGCCCTTGATCCACTCGGTCGCCAGCGAGCTGGACGCGATCGCCGAACCGCACCCGAACGTCTTGAACTTGGCCTCAACGATGTTCTCGTTTTCATCGACCCGAATCTGGAGCTTCATGACGTCGCCGCATTCCGGCGCGCCGACGATCCCCGTTCCCACCTTGGGATCGTTCTTGTCCAGCGACCCGACGTTGCGTGGGTTACGGTAGTGGTCGATTACCTTATCACCATATGCCAACAGCTACACTCCTCGTTTTCTTCCCGTTAGCCGGCGGGCCATTCCACTTTGCTCAAATCCACGCCCTCTTGAGCCATCTCGTACAGCGGGCTCATGGCGCGCAGCTTCTTCACGGTCGCCACCACCCGCTCGATCGTGTAGTCGATCTCCTCTTCGGTGTTGAAGCGTCCTACCGAGAAGCGAATGCTGCTATGGGCCAGCTCCTCGCCGACGCCCAGCGCCTTGAGTACATAGCTGGGTTCCAGAGACGCACTCGTGCACGCCGATCCGCTCGAGACGGCGATCTCGGGAAAGCCCATCATCATGCTCTCGCCCTCAACATAGGCGAAGGATACATTCAGGTTGCTCGGCGTGCGCTCGGCGGGGTGCCCGTTGACGTACACGTGGTCGAGCTGTTCGCAGATGCCCTTTTGCAGCCGGTCGCGCAGCGCCGCCAGCCGGGCCGGCCCGCTGTCCATCTGCTGTCGGCAGAGCTCGGCTGCCTGGCCCAGCCCGACGATCCCGGGCACGTTGAGCGTTCCCGAGCGCATCCCGCGTTCGTGTCCCCCGCCGTGCATGATCGTCCCGCAGCGGACGCGCGGGTGTTTACGCCGCACGTACAACGCGCCGACGCCTTTGGGCCCGTGAATCTTGTGCCCGCTACAGGTCAACAGATCGATGCCCATCTCCTGCACGTCGATGGGCACCTTACCGAAGGTCTGGCAGCAATCCGTGTGGAAGATAACCTCGCGCTGCTTACACAGCTTGCCGATCTCGGCGATGGGCTGGAGCGTGCCGATCTCGTTGTTGCCGTGCATGATCGAGACGAGGATCGTCTCGTCGGTCAGCGCGTCTTTCAGTTGGCTCAGGTCAATCCGCCCATGCCGGTCCACCGGCAAGAGCGTCACACGAAAACCGTGTTGCGCCAGCCAGTTGCACGGATCGATGACCGCCTTGTGCTCGGTCATCTGCGTGATGATGTGCTTGCCGCGATCGGCGTAGAACTCCGCGATGCCCTTGATCGCAATGTTGTTCCCCTCGGTGGCCCCGCTGGTGAAGATGATCTCCTTCGCCTGCAACTCGCCCTTCTCGTCAGGCGCGGTCTTTGCCCCGATGACCTTGGCGACTTGCACCCGGGCCTGTCGGACCGCTTCCTCCGCTTCCCAGCCGAAGGCGTGATTGCGCGAAGCCGCGTTCCCGAACTTCTCGCAGAAGTACGGCAGCATGGCCTCCAGCACCTGGGGATCCACTGGCGTCGTCGCGTTGTTGTCGAGATAGATGCGGCGGCTCATTTCGCGAGGGCCCTCAAAGTCTGTCCGGAATCGGCGTAACCGTCATCGAACGCGAAGTCGGCTACAGTCACCTGCATCAGAAGATTGTTCAGCCTGCCGTTGAGCTTGTGCATCGGCCCACGAATCGGGCACGAATCGCTCAACTCGCACTTCGGTAGTTCGGCTGTCCACGGCGGGGCGCAACGCACCAGGCGCACCGGCGCCTCGACGGCCGCGATCAGCGCAGCCAGCGTGATCGTCTTCGCCGACACCGCCAGCCGATATCCGCCGCGCGCCCCCCGCACTGAGCTGACCAACCCGCTCTGGTTCAGGGCCTTCAAGACGTTCATCAGCAGCGGCAGCCGGACCGCGTAGCGTGCGGCGATGTCCCGCGCGCTGACCACCTCCCGTTCCGAGCGGGCCAAGTGGCACACGGCGATCAACGCGTACTCGGTCTTCTTCGTTAGTGATAACATGAGTCGCTATGGCTCCAATTCCTGACGCAGCCAATATAGCATCGGAATGGTGCGGTTTCAAGCCCAAATCTGGCTTGATGGACCGATATAATCGGCCCCTGTGTGTTCAGCGCGCGCTGTTCAGCGCCCGCAAAAAGCGCCGGATGCGCCCAAAAAGCGCCGGACGGGAATATATGGCCGTTCACTGAGTCCCCCACGCCTGCCGTTTATCCGGCCCCGATCGGGGGCCGTTTGAACGCTCTCTAAAGGGCCGTTAAACCGGCTGCGAAACCCTCCGTTATGAGCCTGGGGCCGCCGCTTCCACGCGGGCGGCCCGACGCTTTTTCAACGCCTGCTCAAGCTCGACAACGATCTGTGTGCCCGCGGCGGCGGAGAATACGCCGCTGTGCAGGTCGCGGATGCTGTGGCGCTTCAA
>CAZNFA010000076.1:0-16446 GCA_964572345.1 uncultured Planctomycetales bacterium | reverse complement strand
CTGGGCAAGCCGTTGTGTCAACGACACTGGCTGCGGCTGTGCGAACTTCAGGAGCGAGGTCGGGACGCGAAGGCTCGTCATATGGAAGGGCTGCAGCCGCGCGGGAGCGGGCGGCCGGTTACCTCTGGGAGATCGCGGTAAGCCGGATGTGCGCCGCCGTCGATACGGTACCAGGCTCACCCGTTCTGTTTTAGGTCGTTCGAATACCAGCAGAAGGGGTGAGCTTGTCGCGCGCCGCTCGGAACTCCGGGGGTACCTCTAGCTGCCGCAGCCCCAGTCGGCGAGCAGGAGCCCCCAGTGAGCGTGGGCCGTAACCGCCAGTCCCCTCACAGCCGCGCGAGCCAATTCTGCCGGAACAACCCCCGTCGGCCAACGGAATTGGCAGATCGAACCGATCGCCTGCGCCCGCGCAGGTGGGGTCGCCGGCACGCCGTTGACGTCGCGATACCGCTCGGCCGTGAGCGATATCGGACGGTGGGACGATGCGGTGCTCCATCTCACGCATGCGGTATTGGAGTCTGCGGCGCGCGTGCTCGATGTACGGTAGGGCAACGCGGCTGATCAGGATCCGTTTCAGTCTGTGACGTTGCCACGGGGAAGCGGCGTGACGCCGCTGGGTGGGAGCATAAGCGCGAGCAGTTTAACCTGACACGGCAGTTCCTGCCGGGACTATGAGATGCCGCCACCACCGACGGCACACGACAAGACAGCTATGCGGCCGGAATCGATCGACGCGGTCGTCGATCAGATTACCGAGGTCTCCAGCGTGCCGCAGGCGGCCCTGAAGGCCATGGAAGTGGCGAGAGACCCCGAGGCCGCGGCGGTGGACTTGAGCTCGGTGGTCGAGGGGGATCCGGCGCTCTGCGCGCGTATGCTGCGTGTGGCGAATTCGGCTGCGCACGGATTGCGGTCGAAGATCACGAACATCCAACAAGCCGTCAGCTACCTTGGATTCAGCCAGGTCCGCGATCTTGCCATGACCGCCTGGGTATGCGCCGTCTTCAACGAAGATGGCACGATCGGCACCTACCAGCGGACCAAATTGTGGCGCCACATGGTCGCGGTGGGAGTCTGCTCCCGATTGATCGCGAGCCGCTTGAAGCTGGCCAACTTCCAGGACGCCTTCCTGGCTGGGTTACTGCACGACATCGGCATCATCTTTGCCGACCAGCACGTCCATGATGAGTTTCGCACACTGATTCACGAGCTGCGTGATGATCGGACCTTGACCGAGGTCGAGCACGAATGTCTGGGGTTTGACCATACCATCTTGGGCGCGCGCGTAGCGGCAAAGTGGCGGTTTCCGGCGCCGGTCCAAGACGCCATCCGCTTTCACCACGCGTCGATGCGCTACGACGGCCGACATCCGGAGATCGTCCAGTGCGTCGAAATCGCGAACGTCATTTGTACGCTTAAGAACATCACGTCGGTGGGTCGCAAGCTGATCCGGGGCCCCGTGGCGGCGATGGAGGGATTGGGCTTGCAGGGGACCGACGTCGCAATACTGGCCGTCGATCTCGACGACGAGCTGTCTCGGAACGAAGGTCTCTTCGGACTATGGGACATGAGCGATGTCGAGCCTCTTGCATGACTCCAAGTGAGGCGCTCTTGTGACTGTGGCCCCCTGGGCAGGGAGAGGAGTCTGGTCGCCGGAGTACTATCGTGAACAGACCCGTAGCGCTGGCCGTCCTCGGCTTCTTCATAGGCGGATCCCTTACTGGATACTTCGAGTGGAAGTCCCACGTCCCTGGATCCGCCAGAGCTGGTGAGGCGGAATCGCGGACGGGCGAGCATGAGGGAGAGATCGTCCCGGGACTGGAAAACCATCAGCCGGACGGTGAGCAGCGTACGCAGAGCGTGGGCCAAACGCAGGCACACGGAGCGCGGCGGTCGAAGCGAGAGGAGGCGCGCCCGGCCGCTACAAATAACCACACGAAGGAGAAGCCGGTCCAATCATCACGCGATACGCACCGTGAGCAGGCCAAGCCCGACGATACCCGCCGAACGGATTCGAGCTTCCCGTTCCACATCCACCTAAAGCGGGTCCTGGTTGGGGAGGACGTGATCGCGGCCGGGATCCTGTCAGAGTCGGCCGTAGATGAACACGCCAAGCACGACAGATACATCGTGTATTTGGAGCTCTCATTCACCAATGACACAAGCGCCGGGCGGCGGACGGTCAGCTATCGGGATTTCCGGCTCGAGGATAACGGCGGGCTGATCTACTCGCCTCTACAGTCGAGCGACTATCTCTCGGCTGAGCTGGGCCCGGCGAAGACAGCCTCTGGCGGCGTTGCGTTCGCGCTATACAACGACAGTGCCCCAGCGCGCCTGTTCTATGGGACCGGAGAGGAGAGATTCATACCACTGCCGGAGGACATATTCTGGGACCGTCGGGACGAAGGGGCGAGCCCGTAACAGTCCGGTGCAAAACCCCTCGAACGCGCCACTCCTGTAGCGTCGGACCTCCGAGTCCGACGTTTTGACGGCATGAACGCGGGCGCGCCGGACTCGGAGGTCCGGCGCTACAGTTTTGCACCGGACTGGTAAGGCCGTCCCCTGACGCAGACTGACGTCCTCGCGTGACCATGCATACGCGCGGCAACAAGTCATTTCTTTCACCACACTCGCCTTTTGGACAGCCAGCCACGTAGCGTCGGCGATCCCGCGGCGCTTACGATCCGGACCTCTGGCGACGCCAGTATGCGCCGCGCCTCCCGCCGGCCGGCACCCGAGCCCTGTCAACCCACTTTCGCGAATCTGCCGGGGTGGCACGTATTGTTTGCCACGGTCGGAATCATTTTGCACATTAGGCTTGTCCGCCTGCCGGCGGGCGTTTCACCGGTGGGCGCCTGGACTGCTCGTGGGGCAGTTTCTATGGGTACTCGATGGCCGCGGGCCGCAGACTACCTTCGCCGCGTTGAGTCGCACGCGGCTTTGGGGCCACGTGCCGCCGCGGCGAATAGTCCCACGTTGAGCCGTTCGGCGCCAAGACACGGCGGTAAGGGAAAGCGGGGACGATTGGCCAGCCAGGCCGGCTGAGGTTCATCGCTCTTTCAGGCAAGGCCTTGCGGCGCTCACATGTTGGCTTGCTCAACCAGTACTTGTGCCTGTCGGCTGACACCGCCGCGGCTGTGCGCCGGCCTGTCCCTTTGGATCGGCCTGCTGTGTGTCACTGGGTGCGCCAGCACGACCTCGCCGACGGGCGGGCCGACGGTAATCGTCGTTGACGGAGCCGGCTGGGCGGGCAGTGAAAAAGGAGTGCGGGCCGGGCTGCGCGCTGCCGGGTTCCGCGGACACGTTGAGACCTTCTCCTGGAGCACGCTGCTTGGCCCCCTCCCGGACCATCTCCTTGTGGGTCGAAAAAAGCGCAAGGGGCAAGAGCTTGCCAAGCGCATTCAGGATCACCGCGCTACCCAACCCCCCGCCGACCTGCATCTGATGGGTCTGTCGGCCGGTTCGGCCGTGATTGTCTTCGCCCTGGAGAACCTGCCGCCGGATGTAAAGGTGGACAATGTCGTGTTCTTCGCACCGTCAATCTCGGCGGAACACGACCTGTCGACGGCAATGGAGCGCGTGCGGGGTTGCCTCTACGCGACCAGTTCGCCGCAAGACGGAATCCTTGCCGGGCTGCGCGTGAACGCCGACGGCCAACCCGGTCCGCCGGCCGGATTGCACGGACTGCGCGTCCCCAGCCGGGTCAGGCGCTACGACCGGTACGCGCGGGTTGTTAATCTGTCGTGGCGACCCGCGTACGACCACCTCGGGTGGAACGGGAGCCATACTGGCGCGACCGGCAGGCAGTTCGTCCAGGAAGTGATTGCGCCGCGCATCTTGTCCCGTGGAGCGCACCCGCTCGACCAGCCCATCGCGCCGCGCTGGATAGCCCGCTGGCGCGGCTCTCGATCCGGCGCGGCGTCCCGATAGTCGGGCGAACGGCCGGACCGAGCTGAAAAATCCACCAGCTTACGACGGGCGCCACAAGGTTCGACCCGCGGCCCCCAGGGAAGGCGCCGCCAGGAGTGGATACAAGGACGTCACTTCCTCGTCCATCCGGTGGGGGACTTACCCGCTCCGTCACAGGTTGCCAAAGACAAGCCCGAGCACCAAACGGGTGAGTCCATTCCGGACGTGCCGAGCGGCGGGCGGCGGTCGCGCCTACGTGCCGCAGCCCCAGTCGGCCAGCAGGATGCCGAGGTCCGCCTGGTCGGCAGTGCCTTTCCCGGTGATGTCGGCCTCGGGTTCGCCAGCGTGCGCGTCCGCCTCGTTGAAGCGCACACGGCCCGCAACGATGCCGACCGATCGCGGCGTGACTCGTCGTCCGGTGCCCATCGTCTACGCATAGTGCCGCATCCGCCGCAGCGTAGCCTCGGCGGAGAGTGTGCCACGAACGAATGCCGCAATCTCGATTGTCGTCAATGATTGCCGAGGATCCTGACATCGGCATCATCGCTCGCCTTGCCGCCGGGGTCAAGCCCACATTCGCCTGATCCGTATCAGCGTCGCCGATTAAGGACCACAAGGCTGCCGAGCAAAAGCAAACCCAGCGTGCCCGGCTCGGGCACGGCCTCCGCGTGAGACTCGGCGTCAATATAGAAGCGCAGGGCATACGGTGTGTCGTATTGCAGTTCTGCCTGCATTTCGAGATTCACGCTGCCGCCGTCGCTGGCGAAGCCGGGGCCTTCGAGAAAGTGGTACTCGCTGGCCGAGTCCAGCGCGCCCCCGCCCTCATCATACACCTCGCCGTAGAGCAGCACGTCGGCCCACCAGTTGTCGTCCGGCTCGGAATACCCTCCCAGGAACCACTCTCCGGTCAGCGAGACGGTCACCCAGCCGGTGTCGGGCTGGTCGTTGGGGTCGCCGGTCCAGTGCAGCCAGAACAGGTTGTCGTGCTGGGCGAGCCCGGCCGCATCGGAGTAGCTGTTCGGAATGTCGTGCGCGAAGCTGTAGACATCGGCGACGATGACGGACGGCGTCTCTCCGATGAGGGCTTCAATGCCGCGGGCCCAGGCGCGGTCGCAGGGGAAGGGCTCGGTCTCGGCGAACACCCACCCGTCGCCGCTGGGGTCCCAGATCTCCGAGTCCACGTCGTAATCGTGGTAGAGCGGCGGGCACATGTGAAACGCTTCGGCCTCGGCGTGGACCAGCCAGTTTTCGGGCAGGTCATTCCAAACGACCTGGTCGTAGGGCCCTTGTGGATTCACGCTCCCGCTTAGCCAGCAGTCAAACGCCCGGCCCCAGGCCTCGGCCAGCGCCGGGGCCGTCGCCGCCAGACAGATTCCGCTTGCCAAGGCGACCAGCCGCAGGTGATTTCTGCTTCTCCGATTCATTTGGCCACTCCTCCTCGGTTAGACAACCTCGCAATTCCTTCTATCCGCTCAAAAACAGGTGACTGTGCCTTCTTCCGTCCCTATTCCCTCGGCTACGTGGCTATTCTTGCTTTGCCGGGCTATTCAATCCGGATCGTAACCACGTTCGAGACTACCTCCTCAGTCCTGCGCCATCTGTCAGGAACGGGTCCATCGGGGGACGCATGGTCATAGTCCTCCGCGTTCGCCTGGTATCTAAATCGGATGCTGTAGGAACCTGGCTTCTCCAGGAGGTCGCCGGGTATCATGACCGGAATCGTCCACCCGCAGCCCGGGAGCAGGGGGATTCGCAACGGTACCGGGAGGCGACCCGCGGGCGCGTACGTCACCTCGACCTTCTCGCGCCCATCCCACAGGATGATCGGTTCAAACCCAGGTCGCACCACCGCACGGTTATCGTCGACATAGATCAGGATATCGAACCGGCGTTCGCCTTCGTTTACGAACCGTACGGTTAGGCGGACCCCACTGCCGAGACCATCTCGCGCGTGGTTGCTGCCGATGACAAGCCGAAGAGCAACCCGGGATTCGCTACCGCCATGAGCGCGGTCGGTGTCTGGTTTCTCAACGTTTGCCATTGCACGTTCCGTTCTCGTTGGCGAGGGTAAGCAGCACGCAGCCACCAACCCGCCGAGAGAGGCGAGCCCAACCGCGGCGAGCATCTTCGGCAAGTTCTTCCACAGGCGGGCCATCAGAGTCCTCATCCAGCTAGGCGTGGCTCAACCGCTGGACGCAGCGTCTCTCCATCATTGTCTGCTCACCGTCATGTTAATGCCGACGCACGCTGCCAAGCCTCACTACTGCCAAGTGTGTGGGAGCGTCGGATGCGTCGCTCCGGTGTAAAGGGGCTCCCACTTGTTGTTCCGACTCTTGGCCAGCTGGGTCTTCCAGAATCTTGCGGTTATCGTTTTGCCATCGGTGCCGGTGCAGATCACCTTAACCGTGAGTTTCTGAGACACGTATCGCTTACTCCGGGCACTCAAGCGAGTAGTACCCTCCCATCCTGGCGCATCAACCCACTCGAGCCAGTCACGACCGTGCCGCGTATATCTGTGGCTCGGGTAGAAGTAGCTGCTGTCCATGTCTTTGTGGAAGGTCTCCCTGTTGGTGGTCCAGTCGGCGCGTGCCCGGTCGGCGGTCTTGTCGTTGACCCTTTGGTTCTTGTGAGTGGCGTCGGCTAGCCAGTTGGTCCTGGTGCCATTCGCCCTGGTGACAATCTGCAATGCAAAAATCCACTGCTTAATGTCACAATCCTTGATGGTCTCAGTGCCGATGACGGTTGCCTCCACGCGGACATGGAACCCGTACGCGAATTCATTGTCCTGCGCGGTGGGCCCAAGTTTAACATTGCCGAAGGGGGAGTTGCGCGGCTTATCCTTGATGATGATCTTCTTGCAGCAGCACTTCAGGCCCAACGGATCGCGCAGCGTGGCAACCCTGTCGGCTCCGTACGCGTAGCCGTTCCCAAGATTGGCCAGATCACCCCAGACGCCGATCGGGTCGCGGGTGGTGAAGCGACCACTGATAGTGCCAAGGTAGCGAGTGCGGTAGTAGTACAAGTCGGATTCAGCGTCGAATCTCCTGCCTGTGAACAGGAACGGGTTGCCGACTGCGGATTGGGGAATGCCGATTCCGGCAGCATCGAAGAACGACGGCGCACCGTAGGCGTCGAAGCTGTAGCGCTCCACGGGCGCACCCGTCTCGTCAGTGACGGCGATGATGCTGCCCAGGGCATTGGCGTGGTAGTAGAACTCCTCCACCGGCGGGACGCCGGTGCCACCCGTCTCCATGGTGAGGACTTCGTCGATCCAGTCGCCGTAGGCGTAGTTGCGAACCAGCACGCTGTTCTCGTATTCCTCGATCGCGCGCCAGTTGTACGTGTAGACGTAGACCGTGGACACGTCCGGCGAACCAGGGACGAGCCTGTGGATTCGGCGGCCGAGGGCGTCGTACCAGTACTCGCCGAGCGTATCGCCCGTGGCCTTGTCCTTGACCATCGTCAGGCGGTTCTCGGCCCGCAGGCAGCTCGTCATCTTGGTCTGGTAGTCGTAGTAGAACTCGCGCTCACCGTCGTCCACCAGGTTGCCGTTCTTGTCGTGGGCGCGGTTGAAGCCTTCTTGCGGCGCGGGCGGGCCATCGGGCATGTGGCTGCCCGGCTGGACGCGATCGGGAGCCAGCGGGCCGTCAGGACCGAGACCCTCCAGCCCCAGCTCGCGCTCGCCGCCGGGACCGGCCGGCGGGCAAGGGACCATGAAGTCGTCCGGCTCACCGTCGTCGTCGGGCACCGGGCACGGGCCGTCGGTCGAGGGATCGTCGTACTCGTTCATTTGATTGATCGAGTTGCAGTAGGTGCCGTCTTCATTGGGATCGTCCAGGTCCTCGATGGTGAACTGCTCCCAGTTGTGGACGAAATCGAGCTGCCAGGTGCGGTTCCGCCGCGGGTCCGGTACGTCGCCGCCGACCCACTCGCCGCGCTCGTAGTCGATCAGCCGGTAGATGTCGTCGTAGTCGTAGACCTCCGAGTGCGTCACCGGCTTGGCGTCGTCGTAGGGGATGACCTCCTGGAGGTTCTGGGCGTTGAGCCGGTTACCCTCGCGATCGTAATCGTGGGCGAAGCCGGCGAACGCGGTGGTCCCATCGGGGGCCACGTGGCGTAGCTCGGTGATCCAGTCGTTGTCGTTGTAGCTGTAGCGGGCCTCGGTCCCGTTGGCGAAGGTCTTGGTCAGCACGCGGTCGGCCAGGTCGTATGCGTACGTGGCTGCGTCGCTGACCTCGGCCAGGCGGTCGCGGAAATCGCGCGTCTCGACCACGACCTTGCCGCTGGGGTAGTGAATCGTGCGGGTGTTCGCGACCGTGTCGTAGGCGTACGTGACGGTGTAGAGATAAGTCTGCGGCAGGTCGGTCTGCGTGCTGGTCAGCACGCGGTCGGCGCAGTCGTACGTGAAGCCGACGTGCGAATGATCGTTGTCGGCGACCAGCATCCGCCCGCCCTTGTCGTACTCGAACACGTCGGCGTGGCCGGTGGCATACTCCCGCCGGATCACCCGGTGCAAGTCGTCGTACGTGTAGTTGGTGATGTTGCCGGGCTGCTCATCCTCACCCATGTTGTCCTCGCGGGTGAGCTGGTTGCCGACGCAGTCGTACATGAAGCGGCGCTCGGTCTCGTCCGCGTACGTCTCGGTGGTGAGGCGGTTGAGCGGGTCGTATTCGTACGCCGTGGCGTTGCCGTTGCCGTCGGTGATGCGGATGAGGCTGCCGGCCTGGTCGTACTCGTAGGTCGTAATCGCCGGATCGCCGCCCTCGTCCGGCCAGACCTTGGAGGCCGTGCGACGGTCGGCGGCGTCGTATTCGTAGACGGTCTCATTATCCTCGCGGTCGATGATCTTGGTCTGATTCCCCACCGCGTCGTATTCGTAGTGCGTTAACTCGCCCATTGGATCGGTGACGGTGACCAGGCGGTCGAGGTGGTCGTACTCGTAAACGGTCGGCGGCCCGACGGGGTCGGCTTCGGTCAGACGGTTGCCGACACAGTCGTACGTGTATTCGGCGACGTCGCCGAGCGTGTCGCAGATGCGCACGAGGCGGTTGTTGAGGTCGTACTCGGAGGAAATGACGTTCCCGTTCGGCGGGCGGTCCTCGATCCGGTTGCCGGCGCAGTCGTACTCGTACGTGGTGGTCTCGCCGCAGCCGTTGGCGACGGTCCAGACCTCATCGCGGACCGTGTAGGTGTACGTGGTGGTGTTGCCGTTTGGATCGGTCAGGATCAGCAGGTTGCCGTTGGCGTCGTACTCGTACTCGGTGACGACGTCGTCATCATCTTCCGGCACGTCCACGTCGCAAATCTGCTCACCGACCCGGCGGATCTCCTTGGTCCGCCGATCGAGCTGGTCGTACGCGTACTGCGTTACCTTCCCCTCGGCATCGATGATGCACTTGATCAGGCTCGACCCCGGCGTCCCGCAGCAGCCGCCCTCGCCCGGCGGGAAGTAGCGGTACTCGGTCACGCAGGTGAGCGGATCGGTGACGAACGTCAGCCGGTTGAGCACGTCGTAGTCGTAATCCGTGGCGTAGCCGTTGGGGTTGGTCCGACTGATTCGATTGCCGACCGGGTCGTACTCGTACTGCCACTCGATTTCGAGCCCCTCGTACCCATCGTCATCAGGATCCAGCACGGTCCGCACGAGCCGGTTGAGCGGGTCGTACTCATAGTCGGTCACGATGCCGTTGGGGTCGATCTCCCGGGTCCGGTTATCGTTCCCGTCGTACTCGTACCGCGTCGTGCGGTTGAGGCCGGCGTCGTCCTCGATCGTCGTGATGAGTCGGCCGCGGGAGTCGTACTCGTAGCGTGTAACAGAGCGATAGTTGCTGCCATCGACCCAGCAGGTGTAAACGGCGATCCGATTGCCGTCGGGGTCGTAGTCGTACTTGGTGGTGTTCCCGAGCGGATCGGTCTCGGTGAGGACGCGGTCACGCCCGTCGTAGGTGTACGTGGTGGTCTGGTCGCCGGTATCGTTGTGCAGCGTACGCGTGAGCACGTTGCCGAACGCGTCGTACGTGTACTCGGTCACGCAGCCGGCGGGGTCGGTAACCTTGCTGATATTCCCATCCGGGTAGTACTCCCACTCGGTGACGTTGCCGTTACGATCGGTTTTCTTCCAGAGCAGGCCGTTCGGGTAGTACTCGTAGAGGATCGTCGCGTCATCGGGCTCCTCGATGAGCGGGTCGATCTCCTCGATGAGATTGCCGCTGCCGTCGTATCTGTAGATCCACTCGTCGCCGTCGGGCTCGGTCCGCAGGGTCATGCGGTTGTGGACCGGCTCGTACTCGTAGTGTGTCTCGTTGTCCTCTGCGTCGCGTACCAGCGTCCGGTTGCCTAGCTCGTCGTATTCGTACTCGGTGGGGTTGCCGTTGGCGTCCACGATCCGGCTGGGCAGCAGGGCGTTACTGTCATACTCGATGGTTTTGGGGTTGCCGGCCGGGTCGCGGGTCTGGACGATATTGCCGCGGGCGTCGTAATCGTGCTCCCACTGGTTACCGCGACCGTCGGTCACTGTGACCGTTCCCGGAAAGTAGTGCATCTCTCCGGTGGCCAGCGACGTCTCGTGGTCGGGGTCCCAGTTGGTCGTGCTGGTCTGGCTGGCGATCGTGGCCCCGTTCGGGTCGCGCAGGCGATAGGCCTTCCCCTCGGCGTTGTAATCCACGTGGTAGATGCCGCCGCCCGGGACTTTCTCGGCGGTCAACTGGCCGCGGAAGTTGTACTCGTATTCGATGGGTTGCGTGTCCGGCAGCACGACGACTGATATTTGCCCGGTAGGGGCGTTGTACTCCAAAAGCGCCTCGCGGCCCGACGCGGAGACGCGCGAGAGCTTGTTGTCGGGGCCGTACACGAAGTCGATCGAGTTCTGGAACGGGTCGGTCACGGTGGTCAGCAGTCCGTCGGCAGCATACGTGAAGGCGGTCGTACGCTGGTTCGGATCGACGATCGCATCGAGCAGGTAGGGAATGCCCGACGGCTCCCACGGCACGTCTCTCTGCTGGAACTGGTACACCGTCCCGTCCTTGAGCCTGACCTCGGCATCGTCCGGGTCGGTCACGGTGATTTCCATGAACTGCCCCGTGGACGTGGTGAAGACGCCGCCGCGGTTGGTGAACTTGACGATTTCGGTATCCCCGCGGATCCAGATGAAGTCCGCGCCGCGCTTGAGCAGGAAGCTGTTGTAGGAGTGCGTCCAGCCGCTGCCCAGCGTGGTATCCAGAATCGTGTTGGTCCCGTCTGCTAAGTGAGAGCTGTACGTTAGGTTCAGCGACAGGCCTGTCTCGGCGGCGCCCACCGACATTAGACGCACCTGGTTGGACACCTCGGCGGTGGTGGCGTCAAGCACCGGACTACTGCCACCAGAGCTGGCAACGCACTCCTGGCACGGGGGGCAGCAGCCTGTGCGTGGCTTGCGGGCCTTGGGCCTCAGCCAGCCGCCCTTGATCTGTTTCATCTGGGCGTCGCTGAGGACCTGGATTCCTTCCATGCTGACGAGTGCCGGGTCGGTCTCGACGCTCGACACCCAGACCAGCCCTATGGCGACCGATGTGACCAAGCCGGCCAGCAGGCCGCTGACCACGGGTCTCCTTGCCACCAAGCGGGGAACGCGATTGTGCGCTGACATGTCCTTCCTCCTCAGTAACTTTGCCCGAACAAGGCGTGCTTCACCCCCAGGCAAAGCACGTAGCCGCTGAATCGGCGGTCGAAATCCCGCCGGGGAATCTCGCGGGTCACCATACCCTGGTCGATGACGACAACCCGGGCGTCGCGCACCTCGGTCAGCGCGAGGAAATGACCGGGTTTCATGTGGACGATCGCCGGCAGTGGCAGCCGGTGAAGCTGCTGCGCGTCGAGGCGGAGGCCGATCGGGTCGAGGCCCGCCTGCCGGCCCCAAGCGGCTAAGTCGTACAGGCTGCTGACCGGGCGAATTGCGAGTTGATCCCGTCGTAGGATTGCACGTAGTCGCGAGCTCGTCTCAGCGTCATGAGCACCCGCGACTGCCAGGAGAGCCGCCGGGCCGCAGCTTAGATCAGCCGTCTGCGGCTCCTTACCAGTCGAGGCAGCCTCAGAGGCTCCGGGTCGCGAGTTCACCACACACCAAACGCTGCACCCCACCACTGTGACGCTGATGGTGAGACCGAGAACCCGTCGCTTTCCACCCCGGCCCATTCCTCCGTCCTCGAAGTGCAACGCACCATGCGCGGAGCCGACTACAACCACCCGACTTGCGCGCCCGTATTGTGGCGCGATCGCGCGGCAGATGCAAGTCTTCTTTCTTCACGCATTTCCGAGATACGAGGGGACGCGTCCGGGCACCGCTCCTCACGCGAAGACACGTAACCAGCGGGGAATGAACGACTTGCGACCTTCCGAACCCATGTTGGGCGAGGCCGCAAGTGCGGAAGGGACGCGAGGATGCACGACGATCTGTCCGTGCTTTCGGCGCGCAGGAGCCCCTCGTGCGTGGGCGGTGAACACATCTGGTAGCCGGCGCCCTGAACCGTAGCTCGCTCCCCGGAATTCCGCGAAGAACCTTTTTTTCGCGCAGGTTGAAAGGGGCTGGAATGCGATGTGAGGTTGGCCGGCGGCGGGCACGGGAGAAGTGGTCTCAGGGGCAGACCGACTCCTCGGTTGCGTGCTTCCCACCTTTTCAACGCGTCACTTCCCACAGTTTTTGCACCCCGCCCGCCGACTGGCCGCATCGGGGACATCAACCCGTCCCGCGCCATTCAGTACTGACAGCAAGACCGCCGCGCCGGAGTAGGCGGCCGCGGAGAAGAACCAGCCTGTCAGATCCGAAACGCCGCGGGTGAGGGCGTAGATCGCGGCAGCGGTCCAGAAGGTCTGGCAGGCGAAGCAGCCCATGAAATACGTGAAGGCCCGCCAGGCGAACGACGTGCGGGCGAGCTGCTGGAGCTCGCGGCGCTTCGCTTCGACTTCCGCGTCCGTGAGTGGCTGTTTGGCTGCATGTGGTGAGCCACGGGCGACGTCCTCGTTCCACTTCGTACGGTTGCTGATCTCCCAGTTTAGGCGGGTGATCTGCTGGCGGGGCGGGCTGTCCTTGGAGATATGCCACGAACCGCGCTACAGCTCAAGCGTGCAGACACCGACGGTACCCGCCCTTGCCTCTCCTGGGTTGCTGATTCTGACAGTAACCGGCTCGCCGACGCCCTTTTCGCCCTGTCCGGTCGTGCCGGGCAGGATTCGAGGGAATAGGGCCTCGGCAACGTCGGCGCTTGGATTCTGCCCCTGGCCGTCCAGCACGTCGTTGCCCCAGCGATCGACGACTTCCAGATCCCAGTTCGCGTCCGGCGCGTTCACGGAGCTCGGCAGCGTTTCCATCCGATGCAGTACGCCGCGCAGGAGAGACCGGCCGGTACGGCACGATGGGACAAGGGAAAACCCCGGAGGCAGCGTCACGCGTCAAGGCCCGACCGAGGCTGGGCTAGACCTTTCCAGGCTGATTCCCACTCTGCGATGCTCTAACGCCGCCGTGCTCAGCGAGCCCCACGTCCCGCAGCAGCGGCGGTCTCCTTTGGGCCCCGTCGGCCGATCAGGTCCGCCAGCGTCCTGACGTGCTTCGCCTCAACCTGACCAAGCACGATGGCCTGCTCGGTTCGATCCAGGGTGACGAAGCAATCTATCAGGCGGCCCAGGGAGGCCTTGATCGTCATGCCTCGGTCGGCACAGACCTTGTCCAGCTTGGCCTTACCCTGCGGCGTCAACTGGACGCTGACGATGTTGATCCGCCTCTTCTGTTTGGCCACGATACGACCTCCGAAATATGCCAAGGAGCTTCCACTCGTCCTACACGTGCACGCTATGCGAGACCGTATCTTGCCGTCAAGGTGGTCTCCTGCGTCCAGAACTGCATCTCGGGGACACACGCTTCGATCAGGCCGAGTCTCCACAGCGGATTCGCGTGTTCGGGCGGCACAGGCGGCGTGCGCCACCTGTTTTGCGGCAGCCCGGACATAGAGGGCGGGTCTGTCGATATCGATTCCGGCGGCGCGTCCCAGCGCGTCAGTTGCTCGGCGTGCGGGCGCTATTGGTTCGACCTTTACGAGCTCGTCGGCATGCTGACAGACAAGGAGGTCGAAGCTGCACTACCGGAGGCAGGTGGCGACTGCGACGCTGATCCCACCTGAACATACCCCCACCATTCAGCAACCTAACCAGGGAGATTCACCATGGGTTTGACAATCCACTTCTCGTTTCGCGCGCCGCCGCAGACCGCTGCCGAGGCGGCGCTGGAGCACATCGAGCGGCTGCGCGGCTTCTGCGAGGACCGGCCGTTTGCCGAGGTCTCGCCGTGCAAGCACTTTCAGGGCCAGACGGAGTGCGACTTCGAGAGCACGGACGAGAACGACCCCTGCCGGTGGCTGAAGATCCAGGCCCGGGAGTCGATTCGCCGCCAGGAAGCCCTCTGACACCCCGATCCGCTGGACATTCAGTGGGGCCACCACGTCGGCAGGAAACTCGAGGTCCACCACGACGTGAAGCCGGTCGAGCTCGTGGGCTTCTCCGCCTGGCCCGGCGAGGGCTGCGAGAGCCTGGAGATCGGCCTGGCCCGCTACCCCGCAACCACGGAGTGGTTCGACCTGCGTTACTCCCGGCGGCCCCGCTACCGGACGATACGCCCCAATCTACGGGGCTGGCGCTGGCACGGATTCTGCAAGACCCAGTACGCCTCAAAGCACGGCCTGACTCATTTCCTGCGGTGTCACCTGCTGGTGATCGCCGTTCTGGACCGGGCGAAGGAGCTGGGCATCCTGCAGCAGGTCAGCGACGAGGGCCACTACTGGAAGCGGCGTCGAGGAAGTCGTGACTGTCCCAGGTCAGGCACGTCGGATACCACGCCAAGTACTCGCCGCTCACGTTCAACGCCTCGATCAGGCCCGCTTGATCCAGGAGTCTTACGTGGTGGCCGACGTGCTCATCGGTATAGCCCTCGATTTTCACGGGCTCGTTTCGCTGGTCCCAAGAGCGCCACTCGACCTCCAACAGGATGGCGCGGACAAGGTCCGTGTCACGGTTCATCGCTGGCCTCGCCTCTACGCAACTGCCATGTTTCGATGAAGAACAACGAGATGGTGCTTGCCGCGTGTATCGCCAGTCGCGCGATGCGGCTGTCGGCCCGTCCTGCACCCTTGTCGCGGCCATGCGCGTCACCCGCGTGCGTGCGCAGCGCCCCGATGCCGCTCGCGACGTTCGCCAGGCCTCCGAGGATTCGTTTGATATCTGGTGTGATGTCTGTTCGGACAGGGGACAGATTCAAGCGCTTCTGCACCTCGCCGACCAAGTGTGAGATGTCTCTCTTGGCTGGCAAGGGCCGCCCCATTTCCTGGAGGATGCACCGGCACACGCTTTCGACCATCGAACAAGCGGCCGTAATCGCCCCTTCGGGGTCCGTTTCCGCCTGCTCGACGGCACGCTCAGCATCCCGTTGGACGGAATCATAGTCCAGGACGACAGCCCGTTCCTCGATCGCCTTGGTGACCATGGTACTCGTCCCGGTGGACTCAAGCCGGTAACGCCCGTTTCGTTCTCGTAGTTCGTATCCATCGGGCTGTAACATCTTGTTGAGGTAGCCCAAGGCTTCTTCGTGGTCGGCTTCGTTGTGCACGTAATCACGGGGGTCTACCGAAGCCTCAATGATGCGCCGCAACGATTCGAATTCGCGCCTCCGATTCAAGGCGATAAGGCGCTCGCGAACGGTTGGCACACGAGACGACCGGCCGATATGGAGATCCACGTTGCATGCGCCGAAGAAGTTCTCAAGCTCGGGACCACTGCGGTAGACTCCATAGCGCTTCTCGTTCGGGCCAGGGCCGCCCGAACCGCCGGTCACGACTTTGACGATTGCCGTGATTACCTGCGCCGAGAAAAGCGGCGTGCTCATAGCTCGCCCTTGAAGGCTTTGTCGAGGATGGAGGGGAGGAGGGCGTCGAGTTCGGCGACGATCTGGCTCATAGCTCATCAGCTCCTGCGTGTCTGAGCGAACGCGCACGCCCCAGCAGTGTGCTCGCCAGCAGGGAAACCGCCAATATCATCCGGAAGCGCGCCGCTGCTGCCAGTCTTCTGATCCCGGGTATAGCCAGATAGCGCTTGAGGTTCAGCTTCTCGCACCTCTGCTTGACGCCTGCCTCCTCGAATGACGCGGGATGGTGTTTGTGACCGAATTCCTTTCGGATATCGAGAATGATCTTCAAGTCGTCGTACTCCGTGCGCTTGATCAGGGCCATGCAGTACGCCAAGTTGATTCTCCCTCCGAACCCGCCGTGAGCGAGCAATTCGTTGACAGGCGCTTCATCGTCAACGAACGCACCGCGCAGAGTCGAGGTGAGTACGTCATCGAGGAACGCCGCCGCCACCAGCGCGACGCCGCGGTCGGTCTCTTGCTGAAGATCCTCCATGAACCGTCGAGTGTCTTCCGAAAGCCCCTCAATCGTTGGAATCTGCTTCTTTCGAGCCATCACAGCTCCCCCTTGAAGGCTTTGTCGAGGATGGAGGGGAGGAGGGCGTCGAGTTCGGCGGCGA
>CAZNFA010000075.1:6249-16580 GCA_964572345.1 uncultured Planctomycetales bacterium | reverse complement strand
GGTCCACGTCGTCGTCCCCATCGACGTCGCCGACACAATCGGAGGTGCAGCCCCAATCCGCCAACAGTGTGCCCAGATCGGCCTGGTCGACGTCCAGATCATGGTCCAGGTCGGCGAGGCACGGGCCCACGATATCGAACGCGAATGTGTTGCAGTCGCCCCAACCCACCTTGCTCGTGGCGACCCCTGCAAGCGTGCCAATGATCGGGGCATCGTGGCCCTCACCGGCCGGCACGACGCCGGGGACTATCGCGCTGCCCTCGGGAACCATGATCGTATAGCGCGCGAGGACGAAGGCTCCGCCACCGGTGTCGAAGTAATGGAACCAGCCGACCGACCTGAGCTGCGGGTCACTGATTAGCGGCCAGAGGAAGTGCGGAGCGTCAGGCCACTCAGTGTTCGGGAAGGACCCCGGCATCGTGTAAAAACTGTCGAACTCGAGTGCCGGGTAGATTTGGAACAGCGCGGGGTGCGGCGGCCCAATGGTGCCGAGTAAGTGCTCGAAGAACGTGATGTCCGTGTCGAGCAAGGCAAACTCCGCCAGGACGGCCGTCCAGTCGTCGTCGGCATTCACGACTACCTGTAGGTCGAACGTGAAGTGCGTCACGCCGCCATGGAACTCGGGTGCTAGCTCGTCGTCGCCCGGCTGGATGGAGGTGTTGTCCACCACGACCACCTGGAACTCGAGCGCGTCGGATGGCTCACCATCGCAGCCCGGATCGTCATCAGGACACCCCCAGTCCGCCAGCAGCATGCCGAGATCCGAGCTATCCGTGAGGCCGTCGCCGTTGACGTCGCCAGGACAGTCGGGTTCAAGCCCGACCTCGCACCCCCAGTCCGCCAGCAGGATGCCGAGATCGGACAGGTCGGTGTCGCCGTCCCCGTCCAGGTCGGCGACGCAGTCGCGCGGCCCCGACGGGTCCCCGCAATCCGCGGCCGCCGGATGCTGGTATGCGACCACCAGAATGAGAGCGAATGTCGTAACCACCGTGATTCCGGGCAAATGACGCCGACACATGTCTATGCCCTCCACGTTGCGTGCGTGCCCAACCATCCACCCAACGTGTACATTGTACTCGAACGAGCCAGCGTGCAACGTTTTTTTCGACGCCAGCAGCGGTTGGCCGGCGCTGCTGAACGGTGCCGGGAGGGCACGGACGCCGCGGCTTAGAGCACCGACCAAAAGCGGTGGCGCGGGCCTCCGTGCCCGCTATAGACAGGCGCGGACGCCCGCCCCGCCTGGGATTTCGTTAGGGAAACTTGGAGTCTCCCTTTGCGCAGCGGGTGCGGATGCCAGGGTAAGGAGGCGACTTCGCCGGCTAGGCGCTCGCAGTTCGGCAAGTTCTGGGTTGGGATGGGCCTGGTCGTCGTCAATTCAGGGCTCGGCTTGCTTTTGCGGCAGCTACCGCCGAAAATAAGATAGGGGCTGCGCCAGATGGGCGGCGCTCCCCGTGGTGACCCGCATGATATGATGCGCCGCCGGATCGGCAGTCCGCAGGCAGAGATGGTATGGCTCGACGTCGGAGAAAACTGGGCGAGATCCTGGTCGGCTGGGAGATCCTCACGGCCGAGTCGCTGCGCGACGCGATTGCCTACGCCTCCGAGCATGGCAAGCGAATCGGCGAGGCGCTGATCGAGCTGGAGATGGCCAGCGAGGAGGACGTGACCAAGGCTTTGGCCACGCAGTTCGACCTGGAATACGTCGATTTGGACAAGAACGTCGTCGTCCCGGCCGCTCTGGAACTCGTGCCGCAGGAGCTGATCACCCGCCACAAGGTGCTGCCGCTGGCCAAGGAGGACAACCGGCTGAAGGTGATCATCCCGGACCCGCTGGACCTGGAGCTGCTGGACATGCTGCGTTTCCGGCTGAACCTGGAGATCGACTGTGCGTTAGCGCCGCGCAGCAAGATCCAGCGGTTCATCGACACGTTCCTGGGCGGGATGGGTTCAAGCATGGATGAGGCGATCGAGGAGATCGACCGCGATGCCGACCTAGTCGCCAAGGAGTTGGAGAAGGCCGCGGGGGCTGAGGACGCGGACGCTCCGGTGATCAAGCTGATCAACCTGCTGATCAGCGAGGCGGTGCGCATGCGGTCCTCGGACATTCACGTGGAGCCGATGACCGACCGTGTCCGGGTGCGCTATCGCGTGGACGGCGTGTGCATGATCCGCGACAACATCCCCAAGGCCATGCAGGCCCCGGTGGTCGCGCGTCTGAAGATCATGTCCGGTATCGACATCGCCGAGAAGCGCCTGCCCCAGGACGGGCGGATCAGAATGCGCATCGCCGGGCAGGAGATCGACTTCCGGGTCAGCTCGCTGCCGGCCTATCACGGCGAGAGCGTCGTGCTGCGTATTCTCCGCCCGGATTCGGTCAAGATCGGCATCACCGGGCTGGGGTTTGAGCAGGACGATTACGAGCACTTCCTGAAGATCATCAAGCAACCCAATGGCATCTTCCTGGTGACCGGGCCCACGGGCTCGGGCAAGACCACCACCCTCTATGCCGCCCTGCAAGAGCTCAACCGGCCCGACCGCAAGATCATCACCGCCGAAGACCCGGTGGAGTACAGCTTCACCGGGATGAATCAGTGTCAAGTGAAGGAGGAAATCGGGCTAAGCTTCGCGCGCATTCTGCGGTCGATGCTGCGGCAGGCGCCGAACATCATCCTGGTGGGCGAGATCCGTGACCGGGAGGTTGGGGAGGTGGCGGTGCAGGCGGCCCTGACCGGGCACCTGGTCTTCAGCACGCTGCACACCAACGACGCGCCCAGCGCGATCGCCCGTCTGATCGACATGGGTATCAAGCCGTTCCTGGTGGCCTCATCGATCCAGGCGATCATGGCCCAGCGGCTGATCCGCGTCATCTGCAACGAGTGCAAGGAGATCGACCCGGCCCCGGACCGGCACATCCTGCGTATGCTGAATATCAAAGACGAAGACCTCGAAGGCCGGCACGTTTACAAAGGCGCCGGTTGCAGCCGCTGCAGCGGGACCGGGTACCGCGGCCGCAAAGGCATCTTCGAGCTGCTGGAAATGAACACCGAGCTCCGCGAGCTAGCCTTCAACCGCGCCCCGACCAACCAGCTCCGCCGGGCGGCCCAGGCCGCCGGCATGCGCAACCTGTTGGAGGACGGCAAGATCAAGATCCTGAACGGCATTACGACGCCGGACGAACTCATGCGTATTACCCAGGCGGAGGGTCTCTTGGTCGAAGAGTAATGTTCCCCCGGGCTGAGGCGCCGGCGCAAGGGCCTGGCGAAAGCGAGGAGATACGGTGGCAACCGTCCACATCGATCGACTGCTGGAAACCGTCATTCGCGTGAACGGTTCGGATATTCACCTGCACGTCGGGCGCCCGCCCGTGCTGCGGATCGACGGTCGGCTGCGCAGTCTGGAGACCAAGGTGCTCGACCCGGACGACACCGTGGCCCTGATGAAGTCCATCACCCCCGAGCGCAATCAGCAGGAGCTCCAGGAAGAGGGCGGGACGGACTTTGGGTTCGCCTTCGGCGACAAGGGCCGTTTTCGCGTGTCGGTCTTCCGGCAGCGCGGCAACCTCTCGGTGGTTCTACGGCTGATTCCGACCCGGATCATGACCTTTGAGGAAATCGGGCTGCCGCCGATGATCCAGGCGCTTTGTCGTCGCCCGCGGGGGCTGTTCCTGGTCACCGGGCCGACCGGCTCGGGCAAGACCACCACGCTGGCCACGATGATCGACTACATCAACCGGCAGTTCGACCGGCACATCATCACGGTCGAGGACCCCATCGAGTATTACCACAACCACGACAAATCTCTCATTTCACAGCGTGAGGTCGGTGTGGACGTGCCCAGCTTCGCCGAGGCCCTACGCCGCTGCCTGCGCATGGACCCGGACGTGGTGCTGGTGGGTGAGATGCGCGACCTGGAGACCATGGAATCGGCCATCCGCGCCGCCGAGACCGGCCACCTGGTCTTCGCCACCGTGCACACCACCGGTGCTCAGGGCACCATCAACCGGATTATTGACGCATTCCCCGTCTCGCAGCAGGAGCAGATCCGCGTGCAGCTCAGCGTCAACCTGATCGCCGTGCTGTCCCAGGTCCTGTTGCCCCGGGTTACCAGCGGCCGCGTCGCCGCCTATGAATTCCTGCTGGTCACGCCGGCGATCTCCAACCTGATTCGCGAAAACAAGACCTACCGTATCGACTCGAGCATCCAGACCGGCAAGAAGTACGGGATGCAACTGCTCGATGACCACCTCTGGCAACTCTACGACCGAGAGTTGTGCGCGGGGGATGAGTGCTTGGAGCGGGCCCGTTTCCCCAGCGATTTTCAGGGCAAGATGGACGCCAAGGCGCGCGGACAGGCCGGCCCCGGCGGATTGCTCGCCAGGCACGACGCGCTGGCCAGGGAAGCCGAGCAGGCGGAGAGAGAAAAGGAATAGGCGCTTGCCCGCAAGTAGTGACGTCCGTCGTGCGCGCTGAGCGCTCTGGACGATTCGAGCCGCGACCGCACCGCCGGCAGTGGCCAAATGGCTGCTGCCCGGCCTATCACTATCCCTTCCGCAAGTATTCGACGCTGTTGCCGAGGAGCATTCATGAGCACAGAAAAAGTCGTCATCATCGGTTCCGGGCCGGCGGGGCTGACCGCCGCCATTTACGCCGCCCGCGCCGCCCTCAAACCGCTCGTGTTCGAGGGGTTCAACGCCGGCGGGCTGATCCCCGGCGGCCAGCTTATGTTCACGACCGAAGTCGAGAACTACCCCGGCTTCCCCGAAGGCCTCAGCGGCCCGAAGATGATGAAGGCCTTCCGCGACCAGGCCGAACGCTTCGACACACGCTATATCCGCGAAGACGTGACCGAGGTCGATCTCAGCCAGCGACCGTTCGTGATCAAGAGCGATGAACACACGGTCGAGGCTCACGCGGTCATCATCGCCACCGGTGCCCGGGCCAACTGGCTCAACCTCGAGAACGAGCAGCGGCTAGCCAAGAGCGGCGGCGGGGTCTCGGCCTGTGCCGTCTGCGACGGCGCCATGCCTGCCTATCGCGACCAGGAACTGGTGGTCGTTGGCGGCGGCGACTCGGCCATCGAGGAGGGCAGCTACCTCACCAAGTTCGCCGGCAAGGTCCATATCGTCCACCGCCGCGATCAGCTCCGTGCCAGCAAGGCGATGCAGGAGCGCTTCTTTAGGCTGGTGGACGAGGGGGAGATGGAGCCGATCTGGAATACGGTCGTCATTGACGTGCTCGGCGACGCGTCGATCACCGGCGTGCGGCTCAAGAACGTCAAGACCGGCGAGCAGCGTGACTTCGCCTGCAAGGGCCTGTTCCTGGCGATCGGCCACACGCCGAACACGGAGCTGTTCAAGGATTCCCTCGACACGGACGACAAGGGCTACATCAAGCTCGCGCGGCCGGGGCGGACATACACGAGTGTTGAGGGCGTTTTCGCGGCCGGCGACGTCGCCGACTACACCTACCGCCAGGCGGTCACCGCCGCCGGCACCGGCTGCATGGCCGCCCTCGACGCCGAACGCTGGCTGGCAGAGAAGGGGATTGAGTAGCTGGCGAGGCCCGCGTGCCGCGGAGGACTGATCATGAAGAAGGTCCAGGTTCTCCTAGTCGCGAACATATTGGCTCTCGTCGGTTTCACGATGGCCCACTAGTGGACGCCCTACGTCGAATTGCGGGCATTCATGGGATTCGTGGAACTTGATCGGCGCGGGGTGATCGAGGCTGACACGCTTAACGGATGCTTATCGGGAGGACCCCACTACCCACAGACGGTTCGTCTCACGATTCACGAAATAGAAAAACACAAGGAACACTACCCCCGCCGACACAAGGGCCAAGGCACACGAAAGCGGCCGCCACACGTAGAGGAGTGAACCGGCGATCTGAAGCGCAATGCTGACTGTCAGTAAGGCCCACATCGCGCTTACGCCCCGTGGGGCGACTTGTGACATCTGCTGAGTGCCACGCAGCACCCGAATACACTGGACCCAAAAGATAAGGGAGACGATGGACGCGATGATGGCATTCCGGGATACGACTCCCCCGGCATCTGTGAGAATTCCATTGACTGAAGTCACGAACACCGAGATAATCAACAAGAGCAACAGGTGCGCTTTAGCGTCCTTTGTCTGTTGAGAAAGCTCGACGTCTGCCGAAGTGGCTTCCATTTCGCGAATACGCTTAAAAAGATGGACCCACCAGTAGACAGTGAGCGTGATTATCGAAAGCAGCACCACAGGCCAGAATCCGCGCTCCCTGCCTCCGGTCGCCTGAGTAGGCTCTTCGGGGAACCGTTCTCGCCCCTGGCCTACGTCTTTCGTCCACACGAAGATACTGGCCAAAAGAAGCAAGAGTGAGAAGAAATGGACTGACATTCCCACGACCATATACGACGTGCTAGGGAGGGGTTCCAACCCGTAACCCATTGCGAAGATTACGTGCACCGTCAAAGCAAGAGACAGGCTTGCGCCGAGAAGCCACCTCGCCAACACACCGTTCAGGCGATAGAATAGCGCAAGAGGAATCACGGGAACGAACAGCGCATCAAGCCAGACGAGAAATTCTACCACCGGAACGCTTATGGTTGCGCCTCCTGCATTGGTCTGGGATTTCCCACATAGATTGTGTCCACGACCGTCGTAGGCCTTTTCGATGAGCATATCACGTTTCGCGATAGTGACAAGCGTTTTCGCCGCCGGGGACGTCGCCGACCACACCTACCGTCAGGCGGTCACCGCGGCCGGCACCGGCTGCATGGCCGCCCTCGACGCCGAACGCTGGCTGGCGGAGAAGGGCATGGAGTGATCGGGGATCGAGTGATGGTGCGGCGCTGGCTGTCAGCCAGTGAATTGTAGCGCCCCGCGTCCCCGCCAGCCGACCTGATACGAGAGCCTTCATGAGGCGATGTTCTCTCAGACTTCTGAGCGGGTGCCGTCGACCCGACCGGTGATCTACGCGGGCCTCTCGCAGAAGCAGGGTGCGTTGACCGTGTCGGGATCGCGGCGTCAGCAGACTCGGTTTGCTTCAGAATACCTGCGGCGGGTAGACTCACAACCCGCGCCGCCGCGTTACTCACAGCCGAGCCTCGCCAAGCTCCTGCGGGCCGCTCGGCTCGGCTGTGACTAACGTCGGGGATGGTATCAGGGTGCGTCTTGACGCACCATTCTCCTTGGTCGCACTCAGTATCGTACCCGATTTCCACGTCGTCAGACTGCTGAATTGAGGATCCGCCGCCGGCCCGGCAGCGTTGACACGCGGCTTCGGGCGAATGCCCGACCTCGCGAAGCGCGCATGCCCGCCGTGCGGACCGTTTCCGGGTCAGGCGCGCCGGCGTGGTCAGTCCCCTCCCGCGTCGCCCCCGACAGCGTCGCCGGTGGGCTGGACCTCGGACGCGGCGGGGGGCTTGCCGGCGGCTTCGCGGGCTTTATCGACCTGCCGGCGTAAGACGCCATGGAACAACTTATCACCGCCGTCCATCGCAGGTACCGAGAACAGCACCAGCTCGCCGTCGTCGCGCTCGACGAGAAACTGCCCTACCCCGATCCAGTCAACGCCGGGAGTGAAGTCGATCGCCCGGATTTCAGTGAGCGGACACGCCTGAATCGCCGCATCCTCCTGGTACAGCACGAAGCGCTCTGCGGTGATCAGCACACCGCCCTCGTCAATGGTGAAGAATCCGCTCGGGTAGAATAGCTCGATCTGCTCACCTTCTTCGAGGGCCCCGAGTGAGACCAGTGTGCGCCGGTCACCTTCCGACACCTCGCGGCCCGGAATCGGCGTGATGTCGGGCATGAGGGCGGGAACAACCCAGAACACGATGCCGAGTGACACGCCCACAATTCCGAGGATGATTCCGCTGACCGCCAGTCCCCGGCCCATGACTTCACCCCGCCGGATGGGCCCCAGCGAAACACCGCCCAGGACGATACCCAGCAAGCTGGGCACGAAGCCGCAGCACGTTAGCAGCCCGACCGCACCACACACGAGTGAGGCGATCGCAAGGCCGGACGTCTTGGGCAGCGCGGGACCGAACTGCGTCGGCGGCTGTGCGGACCAGCCGACCCCGTTCGGATAGCTCGGCGTTTGCGTCATGCGAAGCCTCCAGCCGGGCCGGGCAAACTCTACCTGCCGATTTGCCGGGACAACTACGATTCGCCCCACTTGGTGCTCTTTTTATACAAGCTAACGGTCGTCCATGCTACATGGCCGGGTTGTGACGTGTAGCCGGCGTGAACACCTCGCCCGCGGCAGGCGGTGGGTTGTGCCTGCGGCCCACCCTGCGCTCCCACGAATCCGAAGCTTCTGTGTTGCAACAGGTTAGCTCTCAAGATCCGCACTGGCGCGGTCGATCGTAAGAGCATCGGGCGTGGGCCCGGCCTGGCCGGTGCCTGCGCGGCGTGGCTGGCGTACTTGCGGAAGAAACACCCGTGCGCATCCTGGCCTTCAAGAAAACCCTACCCTGGCCGCTTTCCTCCGGGCAGCACCTGCCGACCTACCACGTGCTTTCGCGGTTGGCCAAGGCCCACGAGCTGGTGTTCGCCTACTGCGATGGCGACCCGGCGAGCCCGGCCCGGCTTCCGTTCAAGACGGTCCTGCGAACGCTCCCCCAAGCTCACGCCGCCCCGGGCAAGGTGGACAAGTATTTGATAGAGCACTATGGGATGAACGCCGCCACGATCCCCTGGCTGCGCTCGCTGATCGACGAGTTCCACCCGGATGTGCTGTTCGGCATCGACTACCAGACACTGATCGCCCTGGACAGCAACCCGGACATACCCAGTGCCTGCTATCTCATCGACAACCGCTGGCTTCAGGACGTCGAGCGACTCCGCCGCGAGAAAACCCGACAGTGGGCCAACCTGAAGTCCGTGCTCTGGTCCTACATTTTGCACCGGCGATATGCCCAGGCGGCCGACGTCTACATCTTCGTCACCGACCGCGACGCCGCCGCGTTGGGCCGCTTCACCGACCGCGAATGCATCGGGGTCCCCAACGGCGTGGATACCGAGCACTTTCACCCCAGCGCGCTGGATCGCAGCAGCGCTTCGGTGGCGTTTGTGGGTAGCCTCAACTTCCCGCCGAACGTCGAGGCCGTTGCCTGGTTCTGCCGCGAAGTCTGGCCGATCGTGCGCGGAAGTCAGCCGGCGGCACGCCTGATGCTCGTGGGCAAGAAGCCGGTGGAAGAGGTGCTGGCATGGCACGGCAAAGACGGGATCCGCGTGGCCGGTGATGTGCCCGACGTTCGACCCTATCTGGATTGGGCGACGGCGGCGGTCGTGCCGATGCGTTCCGGCGGGGGCATCAAGAACAAGGTCCTCGAAGGCTGGGCCATGGCGGTGCCCGTCGTGGCCACCTCGATGTCCCTCTCCGGGCTGGCAGCTCGGGTGGGTGACAACATCCTGACCGCCGATGAGCCGGTAGACTTCGCGAACCAGGTCGTACGGCTGCTGGGAGATGCCGAGCTCCGCGCCCGCCTGGGCAGCCGTGGCCGCGAAACGGCGGTCCGCGAACATTCGTGGGACCGAGCCGCCGAGCGGATCGGACAATGCCTCATGGCGGCACAGCGCCCGCTGGTCGCCGTCAGTTGACGCTGCTCTGAGCGAGTCCGCACGCGTGGGGCCGGTTGTCCGCTGAGCCCCCGCGTCGAGCAGGCCCGTTGGATTGGAAGCTAGCCAAAACCCCTGTGGCACCGGTTTTCAACCGGTAGATAACACAGGCTGTAAACCTGACTACCAACGTCCGATTCCCTCGCGGCTCGCGCAAGTTCTTAGAACAGACCACGCCTTCTCAATCCCCAATCCCCAATCGTCAATGCGCAACGCTCAATCCTCGACCCTCAACCCCATTAGTTCTCGCAGCCCCAGTCAGCCAGCAGGATGCCCAGGTCGGCGTGGTCGGTCTTGTCGTCGCCGTTGAGGTCACCGGGGCACCCGTTTACGGGATCGTCGCAGCCCCAGTCGGCCAACAGGATACCGAGGTCCTGGGAGTTGGTGTCGCCGTCGCCGCTGAGGTCGCCGGGGCAGTCGCAGGCATCGCCGATGCCGTCGCCGTCCGTGTCGTTCTGGTCGGGGTTGTAGACGGTCGGGCAGTTGTCGCAGACATCGCCCACGCCGTCGCCGTCCGAGTCGGCAAAGTGAAACACATACGCCGAGCCGGAGTTGAATCCCACATCGTCATCGCAGTACGCCCCGATCACGGCCACGTCGCCGCTGATGGAAACCGAAAAGCCGAACCGGTCCTCCTCCGCGGCGTCGGAGGCGGTGAGCTTGGCGGTCTCGGTCATGTCCTCCCAGCCGCCCGGCGGCTTTTCGAACACGTACGCCGAGCCGG
>CAZNFA010000075.1:0-6149 GCA_964572345.1 uncultured Planctomycetales bacterium | reverse complement strand
GGCGGTGAGCTTGGCGGTTTCGGTCATGTCCTCCCAGCCGCCCGGCGGCTTTTCGAACACGTACGCCGAGCCGGAGTCGTGTCCCCCATCATCGTCCAGGTGCGCCCCGATCACGGCCACGTCGCCGCTGATGGAAACCGAATAGCCGAACTGGTCACCCTCCGCGGCGTCGGAAGCGATGAGCTTGGCCTGCTCGACCCAGAAATCGTCGCTCGGATCCGATGGCGTGCCGTTATCGTCCCGGCGGAACACATACGCCGAGCCGGAGCTGGGTCCCCACTCGTCAGTCCAGGGCGCCCCGATCACGGCCACGTCGCCGCTGATGGAAACGGAACGGCCGAAGTGGTCACCCGTCGGGGCGTCGTAGGCGGTGAGCTTGTGCGGCTCGCATAAGCCTATCTGGGCCAACGCCGGGAGCGCGCCGCCGGCCAGGATGATCCCGATCGACAGGGCCAGCACGCGCCCGAGGTTCCTGCGCATCACGCGCCTGATGTCCTGGCGCGGCGTCCACGCGTTCGAGGTTGTTCTGCAAGATCGCATCGTGTTTCCTCCCCTGGTTTTACGATTCCCTTGTTGCCAGCGGGGGCACCCGCGCGACAGTTGATCCCGCGCGTAATCCGCCCACACGCTTTTTCCTTCGAGCGCGGCTGCCCTGAATTGACGCCTTGTGTTCGCCATAATATGCGAAAACCGCGGGCAAAGTCCACAATCTCTCTTCTGAGATTCTTGTGAGCTCGGGAGGCGTGTGACTGATCTTGGTGACAACGGCGCCGCTGACTAGCGGAGATCGCCGTTCTTGGCCCGTCAGGGTGGCTTTCAACCCGCGAAACGGCCGCTGCCCACGAATTCTGGTCACACCCGGACGACGGTCCCCGGGGCCCCCCGGACCACTCCCGGGGCGCCCCGGACGGTTCCTGGGGCGCCGCTGATCTCTCTTCGTGTCGGCCGCGAGAGCGGTGTTATCCCCGCCGGCAAACGAGGATCAGATCCGGGCTGGAGTAACGCTGGTAGGGCTCGCCCGAGAATGTGCCGTAGAGCTGCGGGTCGCTGCCGCCGGTACGGTCCGCGGCGGCCAGCAGGTCGCTCGCCTCGAAGCCCAGCAGGGTGGCCCCGTCGAATCGGGCGCTGACGTCGTCGTCGAGCAGTGTCAGGTCGAGGAAATCGACAAACGCGGTCGCCCCGACGCGATGGATGCCCTTGAGCAGGATGCGGTCGCTGCCTTCGATGTGTACGCGCTTGCACTTGGTCCAGGTGGTGGTGCCTTCCGGGAACCGCCACAGGTTAAGCACCTGGATGATGCATACGCCGCCGGTTCGCAGCGCGCTCAGCAAGACTCCCACGGCCCGCTTCGCCGCCTCAATGTCCGCGGCCAGCGCGAGCGAATTGCCGACACATATGACGGCGTCGAAGGTGCCCGGCGGGTCGGCCGGCTCGTCAAACGAGCGCTCGACCCAGCGCAGTGTCGGCGACTGGCCGTACCGCTGCCGGCAATGCGCGATCATGGCCGGGCTGACGTCCGCCCCCTCGACCCGCAACCCCCAGGAGTGAAACATGGCCGCGTGCTGCCCCGTGCCGCAGGCGGCATCGAGGACGCTACGGACGCCGACCTGCTCAAACAGCCGGCGGTAGAAGGGCTCCTCGAACTCCAGTCGGCGCGGCCAGTCCACCAGGGCTTCGTATCGCTCGGTTTTCTGCTCGAATGGCTGGTTGTCCGCTGTCGGGCTCATTGGCCAGCAACCTGTTCGTACACCATCTTGAGTTCCCGTGCGTGACGGGCCATTGAAACCCGCTCGCGCATCATCGGCGCGCCCGCACGGCACGCGCACGCCAGCTCGAGATCGAAGCAACGCGCGATCGCCGCCGCCAGGGCGGGTGCGTCGGCCGGCGTGTCGATCACTTCCCCGTGGCGCCCCGCCTGCATCACCTCCGCCGCTCCGTTCCAGCGTGTTGTCACCACCGGCAACCCGCACGCCAGCGCCTCGAGCACCACGCGGCTGCACGGGTCGTACCAGGTTGGATGCGCCAGCACGCCCGCCGCGGCATAAAGCGCTTCGACCGGGTACTTCGTGCCCACGAACTTGACGCGCTGCCCTACTCCGAGTCGCCGCGCCAGACGCGCATGCGACCGTGGATCGTCGCGACCGGCGACCACCAGCAGCCAGTCAACCTGCCGACCGGCCGGCGTCGCGCCGGCCCGGATCAGCTCGCCCAGCCCCTTGAGCTTGAAGTTGTGGGCTACGAACAGAACCAGCGGGCGTCCCTGCGCGACCCCCAGTTCTTTCCGCAGGGCCGCGCGCTCTGCCGCGGCCTGGTCCGACGGCAACGGCGCGATTTCCACGCCGTTGAAGACCACACGGATTCGCTCGCGCGGGAACCGCAGAAAGGCGGACTCGACCTGTCGGCGGACGTAATCCGAGACGGCGGCGACCATGGGCGGGTCTTGGCCGGTGAGCAGCTCACGTTCCAGCAGCAGCAGCAGCCGTTGACGCCGGTTGAACCGCCGCGCGATGCGCTTGATGAGTCGGCCGACCGGGGTGCGGGCCCGCGCCACGCTGCGTGCGACCGTCTCGACGTACGTGCCGCCGCGCGGTTGATACACCGATGCCGACAGGCACGGCGTGACGGCGTGCACGATGTCGAAGCCCTCTAACCGGCAGAACTGGTCAGCCGCGCTGACGAAGCGGACGGTGCGAGCCACGCGCGAACCGTCCCCACAAGGGATCTGGCGCATGGACAGACGCGCCGCGCGCGGGCCCCCGCCCGGCCGCACGTCGGCTGAAGCCTGCGGTTCGCTGGAGGCCGGGCTGGTCGCACTACATACGACGCTTACGTCCAGTCCCAACGCCGCCAGGTGCCGGGCCATTTGGAGCGTGGACGTTTCCGCGCCGCCCCGTTGCGGATCGACATGCTCCTGGACAATCGCGACTCTCATCATTCAGTAGGCTGTGTTTGGAGCCACCGTCTGACTCTTCCGTTCGATACGCCGGAGGATACAGTTGCTTTTTCGCACGATCCGGCGCGCGTACCAGCGTACGCGTGGTGCGCGTGGCTGTAACCCCAAATAGGCCAGCAGGAATCGCAGCCGGTCGGTCCGCGCCGCGCCGATCTGTCGGGCTGAGACGTCCAACTGCGACAGGTCCTTGATGATCCAGCGCATCCGGCGCCAACGCGGCCGGAACGTGCGGGCCAGATCGATCAGGCAGAACTCCGGCGGGCGCCGAGCCTCCAGGTCCAGATCGACGAACACATGGCAGAGATACAGGTCGCGATGGCAGTAGCCGGTACCGTGGAAGGCCGCGATGAACCGCCCCAGTCGCACGGTGATGTCGTGGCGCGCCAGCTCGCGCGTGACTGGTGCGTCCTGTTCGCACGCCCGTTGCCAGACACGCTCGAAGGCGTCACCGGCCACCCGCGCCAGCAGAACCGCGCTACGCCGCTCGAACGTCCCGCGCATCTCCTCCACGAAGCCTACCGGCCGTGGGACCGGGATATGCGCCGCGGTCAGCCGCTCGGACTGGCGGTATTCCCACCACGCCCGGCTGCGGGTCGCCGTCTGGCGCCGGATCCGATCGAGCTGCACGCCAAGCGGCGTTTGCGTATACCGCTTCACGAACACCACGCCGGGAGCGCCCCCGTCGTTTAGATCCCAACGCCAACGCTCACGCCCACCCAACCCCGGCTTGGTCAATGCTTCCCAGCGTCCCGGCAACTGCTGGCCGTCCGGCTTCTCCGCCAGCAAGACGCCGAGGGAAGTGAGTCCGGCGGCCGCCAGCCGCGCACGCCACTGCGGGGCCACCGCCTCGCGGCGTGTCAAGGTTCGCCTCCCGGCGGAGGGCCGGCCGCGGGGCCGCCCTGGACGTCCAAGGTCAGTTGTCGGTTCCAGTCGTCGAAGAGGTTGCTCATCTTGATTCGTTGCGACTCGTGCCGCCTCCAGCGTCGGGCGTTGCGGGCTACCGTGCGGATCTGGTCCTTGATCTCGGGAGTCAGCCGGGCGACCTGGAAGTAGTGTCTGACGAAGCGCAGCCGCTCCGCGCGCGTGGTGAACGGCGTGGCCGAGGCGGTGACGTCGGCCAGCTCGCTCAGCCACCAGTGCCCGTTGCGGGCCAGCCGCTGCCAGCGTTTCGGCGGCTGGGCGTCAATGAAGAAGAACTCCGGCTCCCCGTACGGCCCGATGCGAACCAGCACGTTTCGCCAGAACAGTTGCCCGTGCGCGAAGCCGGCGGCGTGCATTTCCGAAAGCTGATCGGCCAACTGCCGTGCCATCGCTCGCCGCTGCGCCCCGCTGACCGTCCGCCGTCCGGTCGCGACGTCGTTGGCGAAGCTGGTCAGGTTGGCCGCCTGGGGAACCTCCTCGGTGATCAGAAAACAGGCCGTCACGAAATGCCCCAGTCGCCGGCAGCCGTAAGCGACCGGTCGAACCGCCGGGATGCCCAGGGCACGCATCCGACACAACGCGCGGAACTCGCTTTCGCCCCGGTGCAGACCGAAGAACGTCCCGCGAAACGTGCCCCGAACACGGTTCCGCCAACGCGGATAGTAGTAACGCTTCAGGTAGAACCCGGGCTCACCCGCGGGACCGGCTACATACAGCGTGTCGGTCGTCCGGCTCCAGGCGGCAACACGCCCCTCCACGCGCGACAGGACCGCCTCCACGCGGTCGAGCCCGCAGGCGCGCAATGTCTCGCGATAGGCCGGGTCGATGCGGATGTGGTCGGTGTGCATCATGCTTCAGGCTTCCTTGCCAGGTAGTATCACTGCGGTACCGGGGCTGGGTTTGGTGGCGTCGGCGCGCGGGCTGAAGCGGCCGGCCCATCTGCCGGCCGGCGCTCCAGCAGCTCCCGCACCGCTCGCATAACCATCTCGACGCTGACGCCGGTCATGCAGCGCAGGTCGATCGGACATTCGGGCAACTGGCACGGACCGCACTCGACCGGCACCTGGAGCTTGACTTCACCGGCATAGTCCGTGTCCGTCCACTCCTGGTGCGTCGGCCCGAAGATGGTCACCGTCGGGACGTTGAACGCGGCCCCGTAGTGCCGCGGACCGGTATCGTTGCAAACCAGCAGCGAGGCGTCGCGCACCAGCGGTTTGAGCGAGCCGAGCGTCGTCCCCGGCTCGTCGCAACAGATCACGTCCGTCCGCGCCTGCTCCGCGATCTTGCGCATTAGCGGCGTTTCGCCCGGTGCTCCGACGATGACCGGCCGCAGCTCCCATTCCGCCCGCAGCCGATCGCAGACCTCGGCGAAGCGCTCCGGCAGCCAACATTTCGCCGCCCCGAACGCCGCCCCGGGGTTGATGATCGCGTAACGCTGCCCGGTTCCGATTCCATAGTGGCGGGCGAGCTCGGCCCCCCGGCGCTCCTGCTGCGGCGTAATGCCCAGCCGCAGCTTGCGGTCGGGGACTTCGCAGCCGGCGTGTTCGGCGAGCTTGACGTAATACGGCAGCACCGGCGACGGGACGAATTCGCCGTTGCGTTTGAGCGGCTTGAGCCGGTCGGTCAGCAGCCAACTGCGGCCGTCGCGCGCGTAGCCCATCCGCCGGGGAATGCGGGCCAGCCGCGTGACCAGGGCGGAGCGGAACGAGTTGGTCAGCAGCAGGGCCAGGTCGAAGCGTTCGGTCCGCAGCCGCCGGGCCAGCCGAAACGTCCGCACCTCGTCCAGCAGATCCTGCCGTTGGGGCCAGTGGATGGCCTGATCGTGCCAGCCGCCGCCCTCGACGACTTCGCTGAGGTGGCTTCGCAGCAGGTACGTGATGCGGGCACGGCGAAAGTGTGCCCGCAGCGCCGCCAGCACCGGCGTGGCCAGAACCACGTCCCCAACCCAGTTGGGGACCGCCACCAACAGACGACGACACGCTTGGACATCAACCGCAGCAGGCATGCCCGGAAGTGTACCAGGCGCCGCACGCGACATAAACCGGATTCGACCGGCGCAAGCTGGTGGGTTACCTACGGTTTCGATCGTGCCTTGCGGATCGAGTGTGCCCGCTGTTGAAGCTTATCGGCTTCGCCAGGTCTGTCTGTGGCCTTCAGCAATGCGGCGTAGTTCTCCAATACGGCTGCCACGTCCGGATGGTCCGGCCTGAGCGCCTTCTCCCTGATCGCCAGCGCCCGCTTGTACAGCGGCTCGGCTTGGTCGTACTTGCCTTGG
>CAZNFA010000074.1:0-17729 GCA_964572345.1 uncultured Planctomycetales bacterium | reverse complement strand
ACCTAACGGGAACCGAACCTCAAGAAAACAGCACTGCAGACGGCTGAACTGTTACTGCAAATATTAAAACGAACTTTGTATAGCGTAACGAAATTATTTCCCAATAGCTGAACTCGTCTGTGGCCCGTCCCGCCATGGCGTCCAAGCGGCTCGAGCGCCTTCCCGATGGCCGGATCCGGTACCGCTTGCGCCGGCCCTATCATGACGGGACCCGGGCGATCGTCTATTAGGTCTAACTTCGTTGATATTATCAACGAGGTCAGCGCGCTCGCCTTGTCTTCCTTTTGTGACTATATCAATCGCGTCAAGCACCTCGACCTCGTCGCGGCAGATATTCTCTGAGAACTATACAAGTCCAGGATCAGCTTGTCCAGCGGAACACAGTCCTGAACCAGGTCAACCCATGTGCCGGACAGATCCATCAACGCCTTCAGTTCTTCCTCGAACTCAGCATCTCCGTCTCGAACCCGCCCATCTCGCTTGTGCATGCGGCTTCCTTCGCCTTCGCCCGGCCGCCCACAACTCGACGCATCGCCGGATCGACGCGCAAACGCTCCGCATCGTTGACATCTTCGTAGCCAGCCAAACGTCCATAGCGCAGCTCGTCTTTTTCCATGTCATCTCGCCTGCCTACGGCGACCGGCTCGTGCGGTCCATGTCCCTTCTTCACGACGAACCGCCACGACGACGAAGACGCGGAAAGAAGCGCCCCGTTCGTTGCATGTACGCGCGATACTCCTCGCCGAACCTCTCGGTCAGTTGTCGCTCTTCGACCGGCGCGCGTACGATGCCTATGGTTCCGATGAGGACTAGCGCTACTGCGCCGACGACCCAATTGGCCGACATCAGGAACAGGACGATCGACACCAGAGGAAAAACCGCGTTCATCGGATGTCGCACGAACCGGTACGGTCCGTGTGTGATGAGCTTGTGGTTCGGATGCAGCCCGATTGTGCCCCGGTAGTTGCTGCCCAGCGGGATCGGCTTCTACGCCGGAGCAAGCGTGCATGACGGCCGGATGTACCTGCCAATCATGTCCGAAACACCGAAGAATGTGTTGGAGGAGGCGGACCTGCTGCCACCATGGGGCGAGGTGATGCCTCGGAGAGCGTCCGTGTGCCCGCTGCACATCGCAAGCATCGCGTCCGGGCTCATGCTGGCCGAGTTCAGCCGTTTTGTCGCCGGAGGTGGTGAGAATCGCGAGCTGCACATCAACCTGGAGACCGTGGCGCTCACCGTCACGGGACTTGCCTGACCGCCAGCACGAACGCCCTCGGTCCGCCCTACCCTCTGCTCCACTTCCTCGTCCCTATTCGGCCACCTCCGCCGTCTCGGTTTCCGGGCGGAAATCGTCTCGACCACCCCTGTGAGGCTGGTCCCGAGCGTATCCGTGAGCGTGTGAAGCGCCGGCGAAGCGAGTCGTACCCGCCCCGCTCGACCGCCCCGAGCACGCTGGACGGATGCGCACTCTCAAGCTACCATAGCATTTGGCAGAGGGAACAGAGAGGGCACATACTGCACTACTGCGGGACAGAACGCATGAAGGATTCCGCTTGGTGCAACCGGGCGCAAGGAGACTTGTAGAAGTATTTGTGGTATTGCGAGGTTCGTGCATTATGTCCGTTGCGGCGCGAGCGCGTCTCCGGATTCTCGGGCAAGCCGAGGAGTCGGGCATGAAATGTGGACGCTCGACCCTGAACCGGCGGGTTCGGCCCCAGCGCGCGTCAAAGGATTAACGTGGTGGGTGTGGACGATTCGGGGCCGTGTGCGCCAGGCGGTGGATGGCCGGGACCCGAGGGTGGATCCGTTGCCGCTCTGTGCATTGACGGGGTGGCAGGCGTCGGCGCGTTGGGGTCGGCCAAGGCGGCCGTGGAGAAATGCGACCCGGTGGGCGAACACTGCCGGGGAAACGTCCGTAGAGCCCTCTGGAGGACAAGCCGGACCGGTGCTCAGTAGCGTCGGGAGGCGGTAGATGGCGGGCAACCGAATCGGGGAAATCCTCGTCGAACTGGGTTACGTGGCGCCCGACCAACTGGTGCAGGCGAAGCGTTCGGCGAATCGAGATGGGCTGCGATTCGGTGAGCACCTAGTCCTGCTCGGCCTTGTGCACAGAGACGACCTGACGCACGCGCTGGCGGTTCAGCACGACATTTCCCCGGTTAAGCTGCCCGATGTCGAGATCTCACCGGAAGCCCTGGAATGCGTACCGGCCGACCTGGCACAGCGTTATCGCGTGCTGCCGCTGCAGCTCGGCGACGGCGGACTCGAGCTGGCCATGGCCGATCCGTTTGACCTCCAAGCCGTGGACGATCTCACCGCGGTCTGCGGGCGTGAGGTTGTCCGCCGCTACGCCCACCCGACCGAGCTGGCCGATGCGATTCGGCGGCATTACGGCACGTCGGCAGCCCGCATGGCGGACTCACTCGCGGCGGAGACCGGTGACAGTGAGCCGGCAGAGGTCGAAGACTCCGTCGGACACCTGCATGAGCTGGCCCGCGAACCGTCGTTGATCAACTTGGTCAACTTGGTCATTCTCGAAGCGGTACAGGACCAAGCCAGCGACATTCACGTCGAGCCGTTCGAGCGCGAGCTCAAAGTCAAGTATCGTATTGACGGTGTGCTGCACGAGATGCAGCCGCCGCCGAAGCACCTGCAAGCGGCGATCACCAGCCGCATCAAGATCATGGCGCATCTGAACATTGCCGAGCGGTTCGTGCCGCAGGATGGCCACATCAAGTTCACCACGCCCGAAGCGAACGTGGACATTCGCGTTTCGACCGTGCCGACGATGTTCGGCGAGAGCGTCGTGATGCGCATTCTGGACAAGAGCAGCACGCTGCGCCGGCTCGACGAGCTGGGTATGGCCGCGGAGTTGTTGAAACCGTTCGACGCCACCATTCGCCGGCCGCACGGGATCGTTCTGGTGACCGGCCCGACCGGCAGCGGCAAGACCACGACCCTCTACGCGGCGTTAAACCACATCTATGTGCCGGGCAAGAAGATCATCACCATCGAAGATCCCGTGGAGTTTCACCTGGAAGGCATCAATCAGATGCAGGTCAACCCCAAGCGCGGCCTGACGTTCGCCAACGGCCTGCGGGCGATTCTGCGGCAGGACCCGGACATCATCATGGTTGGTGAGATCCGCGATGGCGACACCGCGGACATCGCGATTCGCAGCGCCCTGACCGGACACCTGGTCTTCTCCACGCTACATACGAATGACGCTGCCGGGGCGATCACACGCTTGTTGGACATGGGTGTCGAGCCGTATTTGCTGGCGACCACTGTCGAAGCGGTCGTCGCGCAGCGACTGCTGCGTCTCGTGTGTGAGCGCTGCGTCGAGACGTATACCCCGTCGCCGCAGGTGCTGGAACAGCTCGGCGCTGACGCCGCGGCCTTCGAGGGCGTAACACTGCGCCGCGGACGTGGTTGCCAGGACTGCCACAACACCGGTTATCGCGGGCGGATCGGCACCTTTGAGATGATTCGCGTCACCGACGCGATCCGTGAAGTAGTCCTGCAGCGGCCATCGGGCAGCCAAGTGCGGCAGGCGGCCGACGGCAGCTTCGTGAGCATGAGGCGCGAAGGCTATCACAAGGTGCTTGCGGGCGTGACGACGCTCGAAGAGGTCTACCGCGTCACGCAGGATGTCTCGGAGAATGGTGTGTCCATGGATGCGAAAGATTAGATGAAGGGGTCAAGGGTCCGGGGGCCGCCCAGGTCACGGAGGAGTGTGTAATCGGCCCCTGAATGCCATCCGCCCCTGGCCCCTTGGCCGCTGGGATCCCCCTCCGGCCATGCCGACTTTTGCGTACAAGGCGTTAACCGCCCGCGGGCAGGAGATCAGCGCCGAGCTCGAGGCGGCGGATCGGACGGCGGCCGTGCGCGAGCTGGCGGCACGCGGCGTGTCCGTAACGGAGATCCGCGAGAGCGGCGCCCGGGTCATGGCGCTATTGCGGCGCGGCGGGCCCGGCAAGCGACTGCACCTCCGGCCTAAGCGGTTGGCGAACCTGACCCGACAGTTGGCCGTCTCACTTGAAGCGGGCTTGCCACTGATGACCGCGCTGACCGTAATGGGCCAGGAGTTGGACCACGCGCCGTCGCGGGAACTGCTCGAGCGGTTGGCCCAGCGCGTGCAACAGGGAGCCAGCCTGTCCGACGCCTTGGCCGAGCATCCGGGTGTCTTCGGGCCGATGTACGTACGCCTGGTTCAGGTGGGCGAGACGGGCGGCGTGCTGGAGACGGTATTGGCCCAACTCGCCGGCATGTTGGAGCGGCAGGTCGAGTTGCGCGAGCGGGTTAAGAGCGCGTCGATCTATCCGGCGATTCTGCTGCTGGTGGGGATTGTCTCGGTGATCATCATCGTGACGGTCATCGTGCCCCGGATCGTCGAATCGGTCGGCGTGGACACGTTTCTCCTGCCCTGGCCCACCCGGGTGTTGATGGGCCTGAGCAACCTGCTGGGCGCGTACTGGTGGTTGCTCTTGGGGGCCCTGGTGGGCGCGGCGATGGGCTGGCGCCACCTAGTCCTACACGGTGCGGGGCGCCCCTGGTGGGACGCCGCCAAGCTCCGTATGCCCCTGCTCAGTCGGCTGATCCGCCAGGTAGCCGCCGCTCACTTTGCCCGCAACCTGGGCATCCTCACGCGCAGCGGGGTTTCCATTACCGAGGCACTGGCCGTTGTGGAGGGCACGATTCAGAACACGATGATACGCCGGGACGTGCGCCGGCTGGCAGAATCAATCAAGGCCGGCGAGTCGATCGCCAGGGCGCTGCAACGCGGGGGGACGGCCGACAATGGCGCCGGCCGCCACTTCCCGCCGCTGCTCGTGCAGATGGTGCGGGTCGGCGAGAATACGGGCCGGTTGGATGAGATGCTGCTGCGCTCGGCGGACGTGCACGAGTCGGAAGTCCGCGTCACGCTGGACCGCCTGGTAAGCGTGCTGCCGGTGCTGATGATCCTGGTGCTGGCCGGCGTGATCGGCTTCATTGTGGCGGGGCTGCTGTTGGCGATTGTGGAGTTTCAGACGACCGGCTTCGGAGCCTTGGGGGGCTGAATCCGGTGACAAAGTGGCAGAGTCGCAAAGTAGCAAAGATAGTCGCCGCGGAAACGCGGAGGAGGTCTCTCATGCGAGCGCGTAGACACAGGGCGCGATATGGACGAGATCGGCGTGGCGCGCGTGCGTTCACGCTGCTCGAGTTCATCGTGGTGATGGCGATCATCGGGATTCTGGCCGCGTTGATTGTGCCCCGGTTCCTGGGACGGGTCGCCGGGGCAAAGCAGGCGGTGGCCCAGCAAAAGGTGGCCGTCCTGGAGGCCAAGGTGCTGGAGTTCCAGGCCGATTGCGGGCGATTCCCGACGGACCAGGAGGGGTTGCAGGCGTTGCTCCAGCCGCCGGCGGACGTGCGCGACGGTTGGAGAGGTCCCTACGCCAAGGAAAAGGACATCATCGACCCGTGGGGCGTGGACCTGATGTATCGATGTCCCGGCCGTTACAACGCCGACTTCGACATCTTCACCTACGGAGCCGACGATCAGGAAGGCGGCGAAGGTGAGAACGAGGATATCGGGAACTGGTAAGGTTCTGCCGCGAGCGGTGCGTAGGAGGGCCCGCCGTCCGGGTCGTGCGGCGTCGGCCGGCGTATGCCGCGCGCCTGGCGGAAATGGCCGCGACACCCGGGCCTTCACGCTGCTCGAACTCATCGTCGTGCTGGCCCTGGTCGTGATCCTGACGGGCGTCATCGCGCCGCGCATGGGGCGCTCGGCCACCTACCGGGAACTGGGCGAGGCGGCCGGACGCTTCGCCCATACCGCCCGAACCGTGCGCGCGTTGGCGGTGGCGCAAGGGCGGATCTATGCGCTCGAGATCGATCTCGAGCGCCGTGCGTACGGGGTGGTCGTTCAGCCCACGGAGCGGTCGGCCGCACCCGGGGACCGCCTGGGGCAGTGGCAAGCCGTGCAGATGTCCTGGCTCAAGGCCCAACGCTGGCCCAAGACGGTCAGCGTGGGTTCCTATCGCACGCCGGACGGAGCGACGGCGGCAGGTGGCACACAGTATCTGAAGTTCTTCCCGGACGGCACCAGCAGCGGGGTGGCCCTTCGGCTCACCTGCCGTGATGACGCCTACAGAGTCATTGTGCATCCGCACAGCGGCCGGGTCGTCTATGGTGATCCGAGCACCACTGCATTCGGCCAGGACCGCTATGACCTGGGAGACTGAGGACGATCGAGTGGAAAACCGGATCCACATTAAGGAACATCCACCGCACGGAGGCCATCGGCGGGGGATGACCTTGATCGAGGTGCTGGCGGCGACAGTGCTGCTCGGCGTCGGCGTGGTCGGGCTGATGTCAGTGGCGACACTGGCCATGCGCAACCAACAGCGAACCGAGCAGCGCGCGTCTGCCCTATGCCTGGCCCAGGAGAAGCTTGCGGATGTGGAACTCGTCGGTCCGCACGTCTGGATGTTGGGCTACCCTACCCAAGGCAGTCAGGAGCAGGGCCGCGTCACCTACGACTGGGGAGTAGAGATCGACCAACTGCCGGTCGGCGGGCTGTTCAGCGTGCTCGTCGAAGTACGCTGGTCCGGGCCGGGCGGCGGCGGCGCGGTCAAGCTGGAAACGTGGTTGAACGACTACGAAGCGGTTGCCCTGCCGGCCGGTGAGCAAAGCGGACAGACGGTTCCGGGCTCCCCCGGTCTGCCGCCGACGAACAGGTGAACGTTCCATGCGCGAACGAGCGAGTGCAACTCGGCGAAGGCATGCCAGGCGGCTGGGCCCGCCTGGCGGCTTCACGCTGGTCGAGTTGCTGGTTGCCGTGACGATCAGCTCGCTGTTGGTTGTCTCGGTCGTCAGTGCGACGCGCGCGCTGTCGAGTGCTCGACGGGGCCTGGATCAGCGGGTGTCGCGTGCGATGTCGGCCCGCCACGCGATCGGGGCGATCGCCGGGGCCCTGCGCAATGTTCGGCGCGATCCGATCCGCGACAAGCCGGTGGTCGTCGGGGTTAGCGGCGGGGGGAGTGCGCGGGGCGACCGCATCGACCTACAGGTGATCGGCGACCGTCGGGTCCGGCCGGAAGGGGCCGAGTCCGACCAGTACGAGATGAGCTTCTTTCTGGCTAGGCCGACGGGACGGCACCTGCCGGTCTTGATGTCCAGAAGCGACCATGGTCTGGACGAACATCCGGGGGATGGCGGGATCGCCACCGTCGTGGCGGAAGGGATCGTCGGCCTATCCTTCGAGTACCTTGCGGACGGCCAATGGACGGGCGAATGGCCCGCCACCCGACCGCGTGCACCCGAGGCGGTGCGCGTCATCGTCGCGGCCATCGGACCCGAGCCGGACGATTCACCCACGCCGGCGCGCCCGTTGGTCTTGTCCACGGTCGTGCCGATTCACGTCAACAAGCCGACCGAGCGCCAGCCCCAACCGCAGCCTGGGGAACAAGCCGCGCCGCCAGGGGGGCCGCAGCGATGACAGCCACATTCCGACGCCCCGCGGCAACGTTGATCCTGGTGTTGTGGGCGATCGTCGTTCTGTCGTTGCTGGCGGGGGGGCTGAGCTTTGTCGTTCGCCAAGATCTGGCCATCGCGAACATCGAGCGGGATCGGCTGGTCGCGCATAACCTGGCGCGAGCCGGCGTCGAGCGCGCCGTGGCGGAAATCATGAACGACACCAGCCCGTCCGACACCTTGGGCGAGTCCTGGTGCGACAATACAACCGACTTGGGAGACGTCGAGCTCACCGGTGGCACGTTCAGCGTCATTCGCGATGGCTACGAAGCCATACCGATTCCTTGGTACGGCGCCGGGGATGAGAGCACCAAACTGAACGTCAACGTGGTCACGCGCGAGCAACTGCTCAGGCTCCCGAACATGACCGGCCCGATCGCGGGGGCGATCATCGACTGGAGAGATCAAAACGAAGAGGCTGAGCCGGACGGCATCGAGCGCGGCTATTACGCCAGCCGAGCCCACCCGTACGAGATCCGCAACGGTCCGTTCCGGACGGTGCGCGAGCTGCTGCTGGTCCGCGGCGTCACGCCGGAACTGCTCTACGGCGAGGATCGCAACGTCAACGGGCTGTTGGATCCGGAGGAGAACGACGGTGACGCCAGCGAACCGCACGACAACGCCGACGGTCGGCTCGACCGTGGCTGGTTTGCCTATCTGACGGTCTATTCCTACGAGCTCAACGTCAGCGGTTCGGGGCAAAAGCGCCTGAACCTGAACAGTGCCGGTGCGCAGGAGCTGAGCACGCGGCTGGGCTTGGAGACGTGGGCTGCCGAATCCATCGTCAAGGCCCGCCAGCAGAAGAAGTTTGAACACCTGGCGGACCTGCTCGATGTGCAGCGCGATCCCGACCAGGAGCGTGAGTTGGGCCGCGGAGGGGACGTCTACGTACGCAGCGAGGAAGAAAAGGACCGACCGGTCACGCAGGCGATCTTCGAGCAGATCGTGGACGAGCTGACGCTCAAGGACGAGGAACTGCTCCCCGGCCGGATCAACATCAACACCGCCCCGCCCGAGGTGCTCGCTACACTGCCGGGGGTGAACGCCGAGCTTGCGGAGGCGGTCGTCCGGCAGCGCGACGCGCTGGTGGGGTATACCTCAATCGGCCAGTTGTTGAACGTCAGCGGAATCACGAAAAACAGGTTCGCCGAGCTCGAGGAGTTGGTCACCGTTCGATCGAACGTGTTCCGCATTCATAGTCACGGTCGCGCTGCCTCGGGCCTGACGAAAGCCACAATCGAGTGTGTCGTGGACCGTCGTAGTGATGTGCCGCGTGTGTTGTACTGGTTGGAATCGTCGCCGTAGCTGCGAGAAACGGGTGCGCGTATGAGCGAGCCGACCGTCGTGGGTCTGCACCTCTGCGGGACGGTGTTGCGGCGAGCGGAGCTGCATCGTGTGGGAGCGCGCACGGAGATCACCACCGCAGAGCTGCCATTGCTTGCAGATCCGCAGGCGGCTGTGTCGTCGAACCCGGTCCAGGCCGCGCCGGCAGAGGGTGAAACGACACGCTGCATTGCCGCGATGCCCACGTCTGAAGTAATGAGCCGCTGTTGGACCTTCCCGGATGCTGATGAGGGCAAGCTCCGGCGGATGGTTGCGCATCGGGTGGAGGCTGACCTGCCCGTACCGATCGACCAACTGAGGTGGGGGTATCGCAAAGGTGCCGTGCGGTCGTGGGGCGACACGCGCCGGCAAGTCTTTGTCCAGGGGGTCCGCAGCGAGCAGGTGGGCCGCCACTTGGCCAAGCTTTCGGCCGCGGGCTTCCCCGTCGACGCGCTGACGACCGAGGCCGAAGCGATCAGCGCGCTGTATCAACATGGCCTCGAGCGGCACGCGACCGAGGGCAGCGAGGTGCTCGTGCTGGTCACTTCCGACGACTGGCTGGTTGCGGTTTTCGGCAACGGACTACTGCATTCGCTCCGGCGCATACCGGCCGAGCCGAATCGTCTGGAACTGACCTGCCGCCAGTGCCAACAGGCCATCGAGGGGCAGGTCTCGCGGCACGAGGTGCGCTGCGTACTATGGTGCGCTCCGGTCGCGCAGGTCCAGGCGCGCGGCGCCCTGGCCGAACGGTTGGGCATCGCCGTCGAACCCATTGAGTCGGCACGGCACCTCGTCGGGGCCGGCGGCACACGCCTCAGCCCCGAGCAACTGGCAGCATTCGGGCCGGCCATCGGTCTGGCGCTGGCGGGTGCGTATGAACCGGACCGAATCATTCGTCTCGGCGGCCGCGAGCGAACCGAGGTCGAGCCGCGGGGACAACGCTTTCAGAGAATCGCCGCGCACCCGTGGCGATGGACCGCCGCTGCGGCAGCCTTGGCGATCGTTGCCGTGGCGATCCAGGTCGGCGCGCTCGGCTGGGAAACACGGAAGATGCGGGAGCTGGTGGGCGAGCTGGCTTCGGCCGACTCACCTTTGGCCGCTCTGCAACCCAAGATTGGCGCTATGCAGCGACTGGAGACGTATCGGATCGACGTCGAAGGCATTGTGGCCGACCTGTGCCGGCCGATTCCTGACAGCATCGTGATCTCGTCGATCCAGCTCTCGCGGGGGAGGCGGCTCGTCTTCAAGGGAACGTCCAAGGACCCCAAAGCGATCTTCGCGTTGGCCGATGCCTTGCGAAAGAGTGATCGCTTCGCCGCGGTGAACCCGGAAGGCACCGAACCGGCCAGAGGAGGGGGATTTACCATTAGTGCCGAACTCGTCGGCGTGAACACGCTCCCGTCATCTGGCAGACGAGGTGGGCAATGGAGATAAGCCGGAGAGATCGCAGAGCGCTGCTTCTGGGCGGCGTGGGCCTGGGCCTGATTGCGATGTACTTCCTGGCGATCGAGCCGCTGGCCAGTGCGTACGCCAAGCTGGTGGCCGATCATGACCGGCTTGCCGCCAAGGTGGCTCGCAGGATTCACGACAACCGCAAGGCCGAGTACTACGCCGGTCGGCTCAAGGAATACGAGCAAACCGCAGGTGAGTTGTCGGGGCCGAAGCCGTACGACGAGCAGATTACGGCGGTCGGCGAGCAGATCATCGCCGCGGCCCAGAAGAGCGGTGTCCAGTTGCGCGGGGCCACGCCAACGGCTGCCGTGCCCTGGGGAAATGATCCGACGCTGGAGATGGCGTTGTTCCACATCGACGGTGAGGTCAGGTGGGAGAACCTGATGACTGCCGGGCGTGGGTGGGAGAACGTGTTCAAGTTCATCGCCAACCTGTACCGCATCCCAGGCGTGCTCAGTGTGGAACGGCTGGACTTGTCGGGCGAGCAGAAGAAAGGCAGCCCGAACGATCCGAGCCAAGGGGGAAAGATTGCGCTGAGGTTGGCCGTATCGGTGTTAGTGGAAGCGACGCCCTCGAGGGAAGAGCCGTGGGCAAGGTAATCCTCACAAGCGTCCATAAGCGGCGGATCGCGCTGGCGATGTTCGCGCTGGCGGCGCTGATGCTGCTGGACGGCATTTACCAGGTTGGCACGCACGTAAGATGGCGATATTGGATCCCGACGACCCTGGCGGCGGGGACCGCAACCTCACAGCCAACCGATACGCGGCCCACGGACATGCAACGGACGGATACACAGCCCACGGACACACAACGGACGGATACACAGCCGACGGAGACCCAGCCCACGGACACGCAGGCGGTCACCGGTGGCCGAAAGGCGCCGGCGGCCAAGCCGCTGCAGGTCCACGCCGCCATCAAGAAGCGCAACATCATGGCCCCACCCATGCCCAGAAGGCACGGGATGAGGCTCACCGGCGTGCTCGGTGACAGCGCCCTGTTCACGACGCAGAAAGGCAAGCCGGTCTGGATTGAATTGGGCAAATCGAGCCAGGGTGTCAAGGTAATCGCCATCGACGGCTATAGCGTGACCATCGAGTACAAGGGCAAGACCCAGACCATGAAGCTCTTCCCGGAGCGAAGGGGATCGGCCCCCTCGGCTCCGCCTGCGGGACCACACGCGGCTCCTCACGGCATCGGCGGGGGTGGCGCCGACAAAGCAAAGCCGCCAAGCGGCTCGGCGAAGACGACCGGCAAAGAAGTACCCCATAGTCAGCCCAAGGGAACAAACCCATGAATACGCATGTCCGGCATCCCCAGATGATTGCATTGCTGAGTTCGACGGTGCTGTTACTCCCGCTCGTCCGTGCCGATGCGCAAGAAGACCGGGCAGCGCAAGGTACAGCCGCGCATGGTGGGGCCGCCGCACAGTCCGCAGGGCCGGCTAGTGAACAGGCGACAAGTGCGCAGTCGGCACCGAGCACCGAGCCGGCTAAACCGAAAACCATCCCGATATCGTTTAACAACGCGCCCATGAGCCAGATCGCCAAGTTTCTGAGCGATCAACTGGGCAAGCCGGTTGTGGTGAACGCGGATGTACAGAAGATCAAGGTCACGCTGGTGAACACCCGGCCGCTACCGGTAGACGACGCGGTTTACATTCTCAGAACGGCGCTACACGAGTGCGGTGTGGCCGTCGAGGAGCGCGAGTGGACCGTTCACCTGATCCCCATCAGCCAGATGGTCCAGCGGCAGCTCGAATTAGTGCCGGCCGGGGTGGATCTGGCCACGATCCGACCGTCGAATCGAATCGTTCGCAAGGTCTTTGACGTCAAACACTACGAGGCAACCAAGCTCATTGAGGTGCTCAAGCCGCTCATGCCGAGCTATGGTCACCTCACGGCCGACCCGACCACGGGCAAGCTCATCGCCGTCGCGACGGCTGAGCGGCTGATCACGATGTCAAAGATCATTGGGGAGCTGGACCAGGCGGACGTGAGCGGCCGCGAGCTGCGTGTCTTTCGCATTGAGCATTGTGACGTTTACGAGATCATGCCCATGCTGCAAAAGCTGATCGCGGGATACCTGGGTGTGGAGCGCAAGGCGCCGGTGTCCACCGCGGCCCCCCCGAGCCCACGGCCGCCGCCGGGCCCGCCCGGCGTAAGTCAGCGGCCCGGCGGCGGCCCAACACCCGGGAGGCCCGGGCCCGCAAAGCCGGCCGAAAAGGCGCCGGCGGTCCTCGGCGTCGTGTCCATCGAGGCCGAGAAGAGACCGGTGTTGCTCATCCCCGATCCGCGCCGGTCTTCCATTGTCGTCGAGGCCCCGCCGCACGTGCTGAGCCAGATCGAAAGATGGCTGAAGCAACTTGACTACCCCAAACCACCGAGCACCCAGACCGAGATTGTTGAGGTCCAGTACGGCGATGCCGAGAGTTTCTGCACGCAGCTAACCAACATGCTGAATAACCACCCCGACGAGAGCCTGCGCAGCGCGTTGCGCGTCTTCCCCTTCCCGTCGTCGCGTCGGCTGATGCTGGTCGGTTCCGAGCAGAATCGAGCGGTTGCGAAGGAGTGGCTCGCCGAGATCGACGTTGAAGACACCGGCCTGCGTGTGACGCAGACCTTCACGCTCAAGTACGCCGACGCACAGCAGATCGCCGAGAACATCAAGGAGGTCTTCCAGGACGAGCCAAGCGGGCGCTTTGGCTATTTCTACTCGTTCGGCCGTCAGCAGGGGCCGGACCGAACCAGGGTGACGGTCACAGCCAACGTGCGCAACAACAGTGTGACGGTCCTGGCCTCGCCGGAGCGGATGGCACGCATCGCCGCGCAGATCGAGGAGTGGGACAGACCATTCGAGGGCGAAGAAGCGGCCCCGCGGGTCTTCACCCTCACGTATGCCGACCCGGAGAAGGCCAAGGAGCTGCTCGAAAGTCTCTTCACAGAGAAGGAACAGTCGGGCGTCCCGTGGTGGTGGGGCGATTATGAGTCTGAGACGCCGTCACCGGTCGGCCGGCTCTACGGGCAGTTTCGCTTCGAGGCCTACCCGGAGATGGGCAAGCTGATCGTGGTCAGCAAGAACGAGGAGAACTACGGCGTTATTGAACGGATGATCGAGCAAATCGACCAAGCGCAACTGGCGGGACTACCGCGCATCATCGAGCTCAAGTTTGCCGACGCCGAGACGCTGGCTGAACAGCTCAACGCGCTGCTTAACGCTCCGGGGACGCCGACGTCGATCCTCCGGCGCGGGCAGGTCGGCACCTTCAAGGACTTGGCCGACGAGGGTTCGCCGTACTCCACGCGCGATCAACCGCAGCAGCGGCAGCCACAACAACAACAGCAGCAGACCGAGCTGTCCGTGATGCGCTTCTGGTGGCAGAACCCGCCGCCCGAGATCAAGGCCAAGCAACCGAGCAACCTAGTGGGCAAGCTGCGCATCGTGCCCAACGTGGAACAGAACCTGTTGATGGTCGCGGCGCCAGAGGAGTATGTGGAAGCCATCGAACGCTTCGTAAGCGATCTGGACAAGCCGGGTTACCAGGTCCTGATCAGGGCGGTCATTGCCGAGATCACCCACGACGACTCGACCAGCCTGGGCTTTCGCTTCTCAACCGACCCGACCGTGTTCACCTCGGGTGACCCGCTCATTACGGACGACGCTCTGCGCGGGCTGCTGACTTACACGTTCGAGGACCCCCTCGACCGCAGAAACACAGTGTCCCTCGAAGTGAACGTCAACAACCTGTTGAGCCTGCTGCGGAGGGTCACCAAACTCAAGATCAAGAGCGAGCCCAAAATCCTCACGGCCGACAATGTCGAGGGAGAGTTCTTCGACGGCCAGGACATCCCCTTCATCGCGGACACGCAGACCACCGACGTCGGCTCGCTGACCCAGGGCTTCGACTACTTCCCGGTGGGCATTACGTTGCGGGTTCGCCCGCACATCACCAAGGAAGCCACCATCGACCTCATGGTGAACCTGCGTATCTCCAGCGTCATTCCGGGCCGGACGCTGTTCGGCGGAGCGATCGTGGACCGCCGCGAAACGACCACGCGCGTGGTCCTCGAAAACGGCAAGACCTTCCTGATCAGCGGCATCCTCCGCGAAGAAGAGCGCGAAATCACGCGCGGCATCCCCGGTCTCTGCGATATCCCACTGCTCGGCGAACTGTTCAAGCATCGCGAGCTGGCTACTGTCAACAGCGAGTTGCTGATATTCCTGACGCCGTACGTGATCGGCCCGGATTATGAGCGCGACGCAATCGAATCGGAGCCCCTGGAACGGCTGCGGGAGCAGATGATGCCCGAGGCGGAACTGGGTGATCTGCAAGCGCCGACGACGGAGTCAGACGACCAGACGCGGGTTAGCGCTGCCGCTGACACCGATACCACTGCGCGCGAGTGAACAAACAGCGTGGCCAACGGGTCGGCGACGGTGACTGCGCGGCATGCTACGGAACGAGTTCGACATGCGAAAACGGTGTGCCAGGGTCTGTGGCTGCGTGACCAGGAATGGCAGCGGGCTGCCATCCAGCGGTTTTCGGCCGGCCACGAGGCACCTCGACGTGCTTACTCTCCTGGCCGCGACAGTCGTTTGGGCTGGCCTGGCTGGTTGCCGGTCGCCGGGTGGCGCCTCCGCCGGTGACGCAGCGCGGGCGATAAACGAACGGCACGTCCGCCTTTTTGGTGACGCCGAATTGCCCCGAAAGCTCGGCACGGTCGAGAACGTGGGCTTGCAGATCCCGACGCTCTCACCCGACGGCGACAAACTCCTTTATCTGCGGACCGACCAGGATTACCTGGCCCCCATGACCTTGTTGGGCTCGCCCGCCCCAGAGCACACGCCCTCCGAGGGCACGCTGTCGATCTGGCTACGTCCGGTGGAAGGCGCGGCGACAGGTCGTCGCTTGTCGCCGCAACGATGGGCACACTCGCCGGTCTGGTCAGACTCGGGTCGCGCCATTGCCTATGTAGTCAATGAGCCGCCTACGAGCTTCATCGTGCACCTGGACCTGGACAGCGGGCAGGAGAGCACGCTGGGGGTGCCCGGGGCGATCAACTGCCTGCCGCGGTTGGATGGCAATGATCAAGCGGTGTTGTTCTGCGCGAGCGAGACGGTGGAGGGGCCGTTTCGCGTGTATCGTCAGGCGGTCGGCGATGCGGAACCGACGCCTTTGACGCCGGCCGGGTCTGACTGCCTCTTTCCGGCTCTGTCGGATGGTGTTGCCGGGGTGCTATGCGCCCAGGTCGAGGCCGGACACCTGAATTGGGTCAAGTGCGGACCCCGCGGTATCAGGGAGGTTGCCCCGCAGTGGAGCCGGTCGGCCCGGCCGGACCTGCTACAGACATGGGCCGGCATCGCCTCTCCGCTCTCGCCCGGCCGCGACGCCGTCCTGTTTTACGATCTGGTGCACGACCGCGTCTGCGTTCTGCACGTTGCCGAGCGGATCGTCCGCCGGCATCGGCGTGGCAGCATCGCCGCGTGCTGGGTGGGCAACGAAGCCGTCGCCCTGGCCACGTCGGACGGCGTCTTCGTCGTCAATACCACGACCGGCGTGAGCGTCCCCGTGTTCAATGGGCAATGGATTCCGAGCCGCTTTGTGCCGACCACGAACCGACTGGTTCTCCTGGGATACGAGACGCCGCGCCGCTTCGCTGTTTGGGAGGTCGTCTTCAGGCCGAGAGCGGATGCGGGATGAGCGCTGGCACCGCCTGCTTATCGCCCTGAGCCGTTCTCACGGTCACGATCGGCACGAGACGGCACAGAACTCGCGGATATGAATTGGGGCGACCAGGAATGGTGACACGCAAACGTGTGAGACAGCTTACCTGCCGGGCCGCCTCGATAGGGTGGCTTCTGAGCTTGGCACCACTGGGTTGTTACCGCTCGCCGCCGCCCGAGGTGCCTGAGTTTCGCGCGCCGCCGGAGAAAGTGGTGAAAGAAACGGCCGCTCCCGAGGTTGCCGAAGCGGCGTCCGAAGGAGCGAACGAGGAGCCACTGCCGCCCGAGCCGGAGATGGAACCTGAACCGGTCGAAGCTGTCCCCGCTGGGCCACTACCGGTCGAGCCGCCGCCCCAACCGGAAACCCGGAAGGAGGCGGTTCAGGGGCCGACGATCATCGGTACCTGGCGGGTGACCAACATGTTAGTTGGTGGGCAATCTCAGATGCCGCCTGGCAACATGGAAGTGACTTTCACATTCACCGAGGATGGCACGCTGACCACGTCGATGTCTGGTGATTCGATTCCCGAGCCGCAGAGCACACATGGCACCTTCACCCTCGATGGCAACCAGATCACCATTTCCATGGAGAACGAAGTCAAGACCGGCACGTATACACTCGACAGCAATACTCTGACGCTGACCTTCGACGAGGTGCAGATGGTTCTGACGCGTTGAGAATGCCGAGATGCGGGACGGACCGTTAGGACCTTTACGTGCATTTGCTAGACGCACAATCGCCTAGCGCAGGCGTCCGTCTGAGCGCCTGCCCACTTGTCTTTCACGGCACGCGAGAGAGACACCGTTCGTGACGCACCTCTGCCGCTTACGAGCGGCGTCGTCTGGATGTGCTGACACGCCAGCTGGAGGGCTACAACGCCCTGGTCGGTGCCTTCGCCAGGATGTTCAAAGAAGCGGTGCCGGAAGGGCTCACAGTCCGGTCCGAGATCGAGCAGCACCCGGACTACGCGGACTTCACACTCGAGAAGTTGGCCCGGGACTTTCCCGAGATGCACGCGGCCGGCGAAGCTCCTGCAAAAGGAGAAAGTCTCGCTCTAGGCTCCCACAGCCCTGCGGAGTATCTGACCGCTGGTCTGCGTTCCCGCGCACCATGGCCCGGATACGCTGCATCTATTTACCAGCGAGGAAACAGCATGAATGACCAACCCATACACGACCAGGATACTCGTCAACGTGAACGCAGCTCTCCTAAGCCGCTGTCTGCCTGCCGGGCCACCGTGCTGGGCCTGAACGGCATCGGCCGCCAGGTCGCCCTGCAGCTCGCAGCACTCGGCGTCGGTCGGCTGGTGCTGGTCGATCCGGGCCGCGTCAGCCGCCGACACTACGCGGCCGAGGGCTTTCCCGCCGAGGACGTTGGCCGACCGAAGGTCCACGTGGCTGGGCAGGCCGCTCATCAGCTCAACCCGCTCTTGGACATCAAGACGGTAGTTGGCCAATGCCTGCGAAGCGGGGGAGCGGTCGACGCCGTGTTCTGCTGCACCGCCGCGCGTTGGGCGCGGCAGGCTGGCCGACAAGCGTTGGCCAGCGGGATCGGCTTCTACGCCGGAGCTGATGTGCACGACGGCCGGATGTACCTGCCAATCGTGTGTGAGAAACCGGACGCCGTGCTAGTGCCGTTTCAGGCAGCACGGTTTCGCGCTTTGGGTAGAGGTTGAATCGTGAGATTACGATGCCGGTTTCTCCAGAGCAAATAGCTG
>CAZNFA010000073.1:0-18983 GCA_964572345.1 uncultured Planctomycetales bacterium | reverse complement strand
TATTGCCCATTCCTTCGCAAAACCTCAAGTCAACTTTGCCGCTGTAGTTTTTTTTCGGGCGCCCTGCCGGCCGCGCCCGCAGCCGGCGGCCCAGCCGACGCTCCAGTCTACTCGGCCAACCGTCGCTCGCCAGTGGGCGAGTGGCGGGAAGGGATTCCCGGGTTTCCGCGTGCCAGCGAGCCGTCAGCCATCAGCCATCAGCCGTCAGCTATCAGCCGAAGACGCCAGGCACGGAGACCCGGCGCTACCTGAGGACGGCCGGTACGGGGCCCGGCCGCTACATTTGTTCCGCGTGCGAGAAGGGATTCTCGCACGAGCGGCCCATGCTCACGCAGACGTGAGCGTGCCACACGGCCGAAAGAACGAGGCGTAGTGGTTTTGTCTCACCCCGGCGCCTGTGATACAACACGGCGGCGGATCGGGATGGCGGATGCGAGCGGTCGATGGACGGCATCATCAATCTGTATAAGCCGACGGGCATTACGAGTGCCAAGGCCCTCTACCGTGTCCGCAAGATCACGCGCGTGCGCAAGAGCGGGCACGCCGGAGCTCTGGACCCCGCGGCTGATGGCGTGCTGATTCTGTGTCTGGGAAAGGCGACCAAGCTGGTCGAGGCGTTGATGGATCAGCCGAAGGTGTACCGGGCCGCCGCCCGGCTCGACGTGACCAGCGACAGCTTCGATACTGACCGTCCGGTAATCCCCGTCCCGGTTACGACACGCCCCGACGAGGAGCAGCTACGGGAGGCCTGCCGCGGCTTCGAAGGCACGATTAGCCAGCTTCCGCCGGCGGTCAGCGCGCTGAAGGTTGGTGGTCGGCCGGCGTATAAGCTCGAACGGGCCGGAAAAGCCCCGCCGCTCAAACCCCGCCCGGTGCGAATCTACTGGATTCATGTTCACCGTTATCAGTGGCCGGTGGTGGAGTTCGAGCTGGCCTGTGGTCGCGGGACCTACGTCCGGGCGCTGGTCCGTGATCTCGGGCAGCGTCTGGGCAGCGGCGGCTGCCTGACCTCCCTGACCCGACAGGCGGTGGGACCGTTTCACCTGCAGGACGCGTGGTCCTTTGAGCGTCTCGAGCAGGCCGCCGACCCTACCGAATACCTGATCCCCCTCGATCATGCCCGCGCCCTACTGGGCATACGGCCGATTCCGCTCCCGGCGCGACCGGCCCGAGCGTGACCACCCGGTGCCGCAGCTTTCTTCAACGGCCCTTCAGGTTCGCAGACAAAAGCGGATACCGAGGGCTGCGGGTGCCCGTCGGTATCCAGCTATACTGCGCGCGTTACTGTAGGTGTTCTGTGTGGCGGGCCGCCTCAGCGGACGCCCGCCTAGTCGAGCGGCACAATGTTCACGTGCCCGAAGGCGAAGCGCGAGCTCGAGGGGTTTTCATCCACCAAGTAGATACGCACGATGTACCACTCGACGCCTGCGCCCTCAAGCCAGATCGAAAAACCATCGGCGGGTTCGTCGTCCACACCGACGGGCCACCAGGGCGAGTTGGGCCCCCGATCGGTCAACTCCGCGAGAGTCAGTCCCGCCACAATAGACATTGGCAGGTAATCAAACTCGACTTCGGTTACGTTGCCCTGGATTTCGTTCAGGAAGAGGGTATCGCGCAGGTCGGTCCACGCCTCTTCATCGAACGCATGGTACGGGATCATCTCGAGGATGCCCTCCAAACCGGCCGAAGTATCCATGTCGACGACGATCAACTCGACCGGGCTTCCCTCGGGCACAGCAAACGGGTTGACGCTGGGCCAATCGACGTCAGCCCAAGCCATGTACTCAGGCGGAGGGGCGGGGGCACTCACGCCGAAACTTTGGGCATGGACTCGGCAGAGCAGTCGGCTATATCTTCTATGAGGTCGAACAACACGTCGCTGAGACACTCTTCGCGATGCCGTTCTGCTTGTATGACCTTGGTGTTCTTGCCCGGTCTTCCTTCAGTTGCCAGCGCCTGCGTCAGTAGCTGCCCCGGCACAGCGGCGAAGATCCTCCATAAGGTCGTCAAGCGCATCGCTTATGGCCTCGGCGCGCTCCAGTGTGCCAGAAGGCAAGTTGGACCATTGTCGCGCGGCTGCCGCCGCATCGCCGATGGCATCAAACACACAGGCGGCGTTGACGCGCTGAGGGGCCGGCGGGTGGGGAAGGGCGCTGGGGCACGCACCCAGAGCCAATGGTAGCGCTGCCAGGCAGATCGTGGTTTTGACACGCACATTCATGTGGTGGGGCTCCTATTCCGTTTGACTCGCGGTTGCCTCCTTGGCTTCGCAACGACATGCGCCCGGTCGGCTGTTCGCCAAGAGCGACCCATCACGCCTCTACCCTTACCCGGGGCCCGCAACCCTGTCAAGCCTTTCTGAAGATTTTTGCGCTACCTCTGCCCACATCGCCGTCGGAATCGCCCTGGCGCCACGGAGCGCCGTTGCGCTGCTGAATCTTGGTCGCCTCGATGTTCGCCCCCGCCGCGACCGGCCCGAGCGTGACCACCCGGTGCCGCAGCTTTCTTCAACGGCCCTTCAGGTTCGCAGACAAAAGCGGATACCGAGGGCTGCGGGTGCCCGTCGGTATCCAGCTATACTGCGCGCGTTACTGTAGGTGTTCTGTGTGGCGGGCCGCCTCGGCGGACGCCCGCCGAGTCGCCGCTTCTACTTGTGGCGACGCAGGGCCAACATGCCACCGACCACCAACAAGGCCACGATGCTCGGCTCCGGGATGACGTAGCCGTGGACCTGAAAGGCGTAGTCGCGCGGTTCGGCAACAAAGGGCAGGTCTTCCACGGGGAGCCATTCCGGCACCCCGAAGATCGGCCCCCAGAAGTAGCCTGTGGTCTGGCCGTCGGGACTGACTTGGGTCGCGGCCGCCGAGAAGTTGCGACCCAGCCCGACATCCGGATCCCCGACCAGACGCGTCCCGAAGTACCAGTGTCCGGGCGGCAACGAGATCTGCTGGTCCAGTTCGATCGAGGCTTCGTACGTCTCCAGGTCGCCGTTGCTGGCTATCGGGGTGACGCTGTACTCCAGGTCCTCGAGGGTCACGTAGGCGTCATCAGGGTCATTGCCTAGATCTGAGGGCAGGATAATGAGGTCGGCAAACGGATACGCATAGCCGACCTCCCGCATGCCAACCCACTGGAGGCCGGTGATCTCGACGGGGCTCTCAAACACCACATCGTCCACCGTCCAGGTGCAATCGATCAGCGTGTCGCGCTCGGAACTCAGGGCCATCTCGGGGTCGGCGGAATAGCTGTTGCCCGGATAGTTGTCCCACAGGACATCGGCGTGGGCCGCGCAGGCGAACGCCAGCACTAACACTAGGCGAAGCACAATCCCGTTTCTCATCGGAAACTCTCCTTTGCCCACTCTCCAGTTCGAGTGGCGCAGCCGGTGACAACCATTGCGCTCACACGGTCTTTGCCGACACTCCGGGCTCGCGGCGCGTGCTCGTGTCGGTCGCAGGAACCTGTTGTGCTGATTCCCCAGTCGCCCGGCCGAAGGCAGAATAGATGGATACTCTTGCCTGCCTCAGGCGTGGTTACCGCTAGATCGTAGGCCGGCACACTCGCGGTTTTCAAACTCGCGCGGGGAATTGATGAAGGTCGGCGTCCACGGGCCGGCCGGGCTTGGTCCGAAAACTGTCACACGCCGACACGCGCCGCAGGCCTGACCCTCCTGCCGCGTCCGGATTCCGGCTGCGGGGCCCGCCCAACGGCCCCCGCAAGGACAACAGTATCGCGATCGCAGCAGCGGGGACCGATAACCGAGAACCTTGCCGGCCGGCTGGCTCTACGACCGGCCGGTCAGCGCGCCGGGCGTTTTTTCAATGCCCGTGCGCGCCGGCTCCGTCGGCCGGGCAGAATTGAGTGTGCCTTCGGACTAAGAGCACCTGACAGAACCGGGAGCGCAAGCGACCCGCCGGCTACGACGCGCGCGTGTTCGCACGGCCCCTCGCTCGCGCTCGGAGTTCTGTTAGGGATTCTAAGTGTGACGTCGCCGTCTTGCCGGTGAGGACACGTCAGTCACAGCCCGCGTTTGGTGACGAGGTAGACTCCAAAGCTTCCCAGCCAGTGTCCGCCTTCGTAGTGCTCACCGGTGACCGCCGTCAGCCCGGCCCGCCGATGCTCACGAGCAGCACCGAGCAAGCTGACGATGCGCGGGTCCCCCGGCGGCAGCCCGGCTGCGATCCCCTCCAGCATCCAGGCCCGCGAGAGATTGAGACCGTCCAGGTGGACCAAGTGCCCGTCGCTCTTGTCCGTGACGACTGCCGGTGGAAGCCAGCCCGTCGACCCGTCCAACCTCAGTTCTGGCATGAAGGCGCCCAGCCAGGCGCCGAACTCGGTCGGCTTCAGAATCCGCCGCATCAAGTCGGCCTCGGCGAGGATCGGCGACAGAAAGGCCTGGCCGTCGGGCTCAAAGGAGAGGTTGGCTCCCCGATCTTGCACGTAGTAGTCGCGCGCCCGTTGCGTGACGAGCTCGGCCGTTTCCGTGTCGCCCCGCGAGCGCGCCCAGTCCAAGACCAGCCCCAGGGCAAAAGCGGTCTGACTGTGCTCACCCGTGCGGACCGGGTGCGACAGCTTGGGAAGCCAGCGCTTGAAACGCTCGGCCGCTTCCTTTTCCAAGGGCTCCAAGGTAGCCGCCCACTGCTTGGCCTGCGGATCGCCCCACTCGTGCAGCTCCGCCGAGAGCTGCAGCAACCACGCCAGGCCGTACGGCCGTTCAAAAGTTCCACGTCTCTCGGCCCGCAGGTACGCCACTTCCGCGGCAACCTTGTCCGGCGTGAAGCTTTGGTCGAGTGCGGCCCGGGCTCGGTCCACAAAGGGAGCCTCGGGGTACACACGGCACAGCCGGACCAGCAACCAGTGCCCGTGCACGGCCGAGTGCCAGTCGAAGCAACCGAAAAAGACCGGCGTAAGTTCCTGAGGTGGCTTCGCATCTTCGGCCGAGTTCAGGACGTGGGAAATCTTGTTCGGGTATTCCTGATGGATGCAATCCAGGGTGAGTTCGGCAAAACGGCTGACCGCGGCCGCGTCGAATGCTTCACTTTCCTGGGCCTGTGCCACCGCGGACAGCAAAGCCGCGAAGGAGATGACTAGAAACCGATGCATGGTACTCCTCCTGACCTAACAGTCCGGTGCAAAACCCCTCGAACGCGCCACTCCCGTAGCGTCGGACCTCCGAGTCCGACGTTTCGACGGCATGAACGCGGGTGCGCCGGACTCGGAGGTCCGGCGCTACAGTTTTGCACCGGACTGCTAACCATCATAATAGGCTGAGCGCGTCGCGGCGATCCCCGGACGCCGGGCAGAAGCCGATCTGGACGGTCCAAGCCGCGCCCGTCGCCGCCGAAACAGACCCGGCGGCGATGCTGCGTTTTGGAGTGTCTAACACAACTGAGTGGCTCGGGCATCTTGCCCGAGTCTCGCGGGCACCGGCGCCCGTGCCGATCGTAATTGGCGGCCCCACGTGCTGTGACAGGCGCTCTCAGGGCCGTATGCCGCTGATTTGTTGGATCGCCGCGCGGAGCTCCCGCATCGCCCGGCCGCAGAGCATTTGCACCGCCGCCGGCGAGCGGTCCATGGTTGCCGCGATGTCCGTCAATCGGTATCCCTTGAGGTAACGCAGCTCCAGCACCCGGCGGTGGTCCTCCGAGAGACCGGCCAGCGCGGCCATCAGGAGGGACTCCGCCTCCTCACCTGCCACCACGCGGCTGGGGGTCATGCTGTCGATCGCCGCATGGGCGGCCAAGGCTTCGTATCCGGACGGCCTGTCGCCCGGGGCGACCTCCCGCCTCATGTCGCGCGCCGCGGCGTGGTGGTGGCGGTGCAGGTCGATTAGCTTCGCTTCGAGGATGCCTTTCAGCCAGTGGAGGAACGACTCGGGGCCGCGGTACTCGAACTCACCGATGCGCCTGACCACATCAACATAGACCTGCTGGAGAACGTCCTCCGGCTCGAGCTTGCCTCGCAGCCCGGGGGCAATCCGCTGTGCGGCGACGGCCCGCAAGCGACTGTGGTGGATCAGGATCAGCTTCTGAACAGCGAGCGGGTCGCCGCTGGCGGCCTGTGCAAGCCACGTGCGAATTGCAGAATCGTCGCTCATAGCCTCGTTATTCTACCCTGTCGGCGATAGCCAGCCTTCCCGAGACCTCGCGGCCTCGGGGCGAGGGGGTGAGCGTCAGGAAAGTGGGTAACGTCCAGATGTCATTCCGACCGCGTCCGCCGATGGCGGACGCGCGGAGGAATCTGGCTCAATAGCGCGACCGAGGCCAGATTCCTCGGCGCTTCGCTTCTCGGAATGACACGCTACCCACGCAAGTGACGCTCACCCGGGGCGAGGCGAGCCCCGTGCCTGGCTACCGCCCGCACCTGCTTCATGTGGCTTCTTCGGCTCCCCAGGACGCTATGTAGCTCACGCACCGCCAAGAAACCTTGCCGGTTTTCAACAGCCGCGCCGCGGCTTCGTCCGTCTTCACTTACGACCAGGTGTCGCCAGGCAACCTGAGGCCAGGAGACCAAGCAAGCTAAGGGAACCGACCCATGAACGACGCATGGCATAGACAGCCTTGTTCACGAATCGAGCCCGCGTCGCATTGGGGCGTGGTCTTTTATTAACGGGTTTCGGTGATGTACGCGGTGAGCAAATGGAGCGAGCCGGCTTCCAGCGGGAAAAGCCGCACCGGATTGTCTGTCGAAGCCCCGCCACGCGGCGACGAGCACGACCGCCGATTGGGCGAGGCGATCGACGGCTACCTCGCGCAACTGCAGCAGGGCCGGCCGGTATCCTTGGGAGTCTGGGCCCGGCGCTTCCCGGATGTTGCCGACGAGCTGCGCGAGTGTCTGGACGCGCTGCCGTTGGTGCCGAGAACCTCCCAGCGGCGATCCGGGGCACACGGTGCGGCGCGACGGACCGGTCAATCGGCGGGCCGCTCCCATCCCGTCCCGCCTGAAAGTCTGGCCGAGGCAACGGTGCTCCCGACGTTGCCCGGCTACACGCTGTTCGAGGAGATCGGTCGCGGGGGTATGGGGGTTGTCTACCGCGCGCGGCAACACGCAACCAAGCGCCTGGTAGCACTCAAGTTCCTGGTGAGCGGCTGCTACGCGTCTCCGACGGCGCGTCGGCGTTTTGCACGCGAGGTCGAGCTCGCCGCTGCGCTAGATCATCCGGGGATCGTTCGCGTCCTGGAAGCCGGGGAGTCGGCTGCCGGCGTGTATTGCGCCATGGAGCTTGTGGACGGCGATCCCCTCCACGTACACCTCGCTCGGCACGAGCTGAGCGTTGCCGAGAAGCTGCAGCTTTTCCTGCGGATCGTCGAAGCCGTCCAGTACGCCCACCTGCGGGCGGTCATCCATCGTGATCTGAAACCATCGAACATCATGGTGGATAAGCACGGCTGTCCGCGGATTCTGGACTTCGGGTTGGCGCGGTCCGCCCCGGAGCGTGACACGCGTGACCAAGGCGCCACCTTCACGCAAGACGGGCAGTTGGTCGGAACCCTCCCTTACTTCTCGCCGGAGCAAGCCGCCGGCACGACCGACCAGGTGGACATGCGCAGCGATCTGTATGCGCTGGGAGTCGTCCTGTACGAGATGTTGACCGGGCGGCTGCCCTACGAGACGACCGGATCGCTCGCCGCCGCCCTTCACAACATCTGCCACGTGATCCCGCCCAGGCCGTCCCAGTTCTGCCGTGGGCTCAAGGCCGATATCGACGCGGTGGTACTGCGGGCGTTGGAGAAATCAAAGGAGGACCGGTACCAGACCTCGGCCGAGTTGGCCGAGGACCTCCGTTGTTGCCTGCGCGGCGAACCGGCTCGAGCCAACCGCAGCAGTCGCTTTTACCTGGTGCGAAAGGCCTACGCGCGGCATCGCCTGCAGGTGCGCCTCGCCGCCGCCGGACTGTCGCTCGTCGTCGCTGCTTCGGCCGTGATTCTGGCCCTATATCTTCAGGTCCAACAGGAGCGCGATCGGCTGGAAGAGCAGCTCCATGTCAGCGTGTTGCGGCGCGGACTGGCGCACCTGGCAGCCGGTCACGACATGCTGGCGGAGGACTTGCTGTGGCCGGCGTATCTTGAGCGACCGGACGCTCGCGCACACTGGTCCCTGCTGAGCTACTACGCCCAGAACCCCTTGGTGGCCCGGATACCAGCTTGCGGCTGGACGACATGTCTGGCCTGCTCGTCGGACGAGCGTTTCATCGCCTATGGGAATCTCGCCGGCACGTTGGGCATCCGCGACGCGCGCACATTCGAAGACATCTGGTCGTTCAAAGCTCACCCCGGAGGTGTTAGCTGCGTTGCGTTCTCGCCTGACGCCCAGTTCCTTGCAGCTGCGGGCACCGATGGCCGAATCACCCTGTGGCGCGTTGGTACGTGGCAGCTTCTCGGCGAGTTCGAGGCGCATCGCGGTGGCGTAACGCAACTCCGCTTCGCCAAGGGGGGGAATCAACTGGTGTCCGCCGGAAACGATGGAACGTTGTTGTTGTGGGACCCTTGCGGCTCCGGCTGGGCGCGAACCATCTTTGGCGACGAAGGCCGCCGGCCGATCGCAGCCTGCGATCTGTCTCCGGGCGGCGAGTTGCTCGCTGTCGCCACATCTGACGATCCGCTGCGCATTGTGGACACCCGCAGCGGTGCGGTCCGGGCGGTGCTGGACCAACTGGGCGGGGCGGTCGAGGCGGTTCGCTTCAGCCCGGACGCACGCCGGCTTGCCGTCTGGAGCAATGCCGAGATTTCGCTTTGGGATCTGGACAGCGGAACGCGGTCTTGGACGCGCGACGCGGGCCTGGCGGAACCCAGACCAACGTCGCTCTGGAACATCTCGCCAAAACCGCACGCCAGTTGGCGACCCGCGCTCGAGTTCTCCCACGACGGGGCGCTGCTGGCCTCCGCCGGCTGGGACGCGGTCGTGCGGATGTGGCAACCGGACAACGGCGACAAGCTAGGCGAGCTGCGCGCGCACGGTACCGCCGTCTATGCGATCGCGTTTCAAGATGATCCACATCGCCTGGTGGCGGCTTACGTGGGGCGAATCGCCGTCTGGGATCTGGATCGTCATCCGGGGATGTTGAGCCGTAAGGTCTCCCCGGGGCTGGAGAGAACGTGTGTGGCGGTATCGGGCCAGGCCCGGCTGATGGCGTGGGGTGATGCGGCAGACGGTTCCCAGGGCGTGGTGTCAGTGATGAATATCGTGCCGCCGTACGACGTGGCCACCTGGCCGGCTCATGCAGCCCCGCTGGAGGCACTAGCATTCGGCCCGGACGGCCGACGCTTGGCAACGGCCGATCGTGACGGAAACGTCGCCGTCTGGGATGTTGCCAGCCACGAGAAGCTGCACACCTGGCGGGCCGGCGACACCCGTGTCCGCGCGCTGGTGTTCTCGCCCGACGGAACCCGGATTGCCACCGGCAACCTCGATGGGGAGCTTCAGATCCGGGATAGCACCGACGGCCTTCTCGAACGGTCCTGGATTGCCCACCGCGGACTCATTCTAGCTATCGCCTTCTCTCCCGACGGGAAACGGTTGGCCAGCGCGGGGACGGACTGGCGGGCCAGGCTCTGGGAGCTCGGCCGGCACAGCCTGGTCAATGAGTGGTGCCATGACGAGTGGGTCAACGCGGTTGCCTTCACCCCGGATGGTGAACGCCTCGCGACCGGGAGTGCGGACCTGGCGATCCGCACCGGCCGGCCCGAAGCGCAACCGGCGGTGGAGATTCGCACGGCACATGCTCATTGGGTCAATGCGGTGGCGTTTCTCGAACAGGGCCGCGTGCTCGTATCCGCCGGCAACGACGCCGCGATCCGTTTCTGGGATGCCCGCAGCGGCCGGGAGCTCGCCGCCTGGCCCAGCCAGTGGGGGCCGGTGCACACCCTGGCCCTCACGCCCGACGAACACTTCCTCGCTATCGGCGCGGCCGGGGCGGTCCGCCTGGTTGACCTGGGCGCGGCTGCCGAGCTGATCCGCCAAGAGACACCCCGCCGGCGCTAGTCGCCATTCCCCCGCGAGGCATTTTTAGCGCGAGCTAACCGAAGTTGTTCAGGTTTTTCGCGTTGCGCTTGGCCACTTCCTTACGGTTAAGAAAGTGCAGGCCGAGAGTCGGACCTGCAGTTGTATGGATCGCATCTGCGATGGCTGGTTGCATGGAACTGCTGCAGAAAGGAGATTCGCCATGTTCGCGTCAGGTACCGCCAGGAACGTGTGGAGCACCTTGAACCCCGCTGTCCTTCCGCAGGTAGTGACATCGGGACGATCTTGTGGTCGTTCACCCATAGGAGGCTATGCCATGTTACGCAAAGCGGCTTGTTTACTTCTCCTGGCCGTCTTCACAATGCTGCTCAACCCTCGCGCCGAGGCCCAGTATCTTGAGGAACTCCCGGGCGACGGCGCCCAGCCGGCGGTTGACGTTCGCCCCGCCGGGCCCGGCCAGAAGTACGCCTTGATCTGTGTGACGGCCAACAACTTCTACTTCGGCGGCCAGCTAGGCGGCCTCGAATTGCCGGAAGAGGTGCTGCAAGACGAGTTGGACTACTGGACGGACCAATGCGGAAGCCAGGCCCTGGCTTTGCAGGACCGCGATGGCTTCCCGGCCCAGGGGCTGCTCGCCTACTACCAGTTGCGGCAAACGGGTTGTTTGGACGCCAACATCACTTTCATGCTCTGGCACGACGATGAGCCCGGCGACTCCCATTGCGAGCGGCCGGTCAACAACCCCGACAACAACGACGGAGCCCTGGTCGGCGGCGGGGACGAATGGATCGACTACGATGGTGACGGGGAGAACGACCTCGACGGCATCGATACGGACGGCGACGGGAACGACGATCTGACTCCCGTGATCGACTACGAGAATGACGATCCACGGTTCCCCGGCCAGGCGGTCACTGTGAACAACTTCATCGCCGAGGTATGGAACATCGCGGCTCAGGCTACGCCGCAGGACGAGGTGTACATCTACCTCGTCGGTCACGGCGTGCGCCTGCTCAATGAGCCGGGTGCTCCAGTGATGTTCATGTTCGAGGCCGGTCAGGCGACGCCGAACAATCCGAACGACGACGGGATCACCGACAGCCAGTTTTACAGCCTGATCAACTCGGCCTTCGGCCCAGGCCGGGGCCCGCACGTGACGGTGATGGCTGACTCTTGCTACTCCGGGCGTTTCATCCGCTCCGAACAGGCCATCAGCTCGGGCAACTGGGATTCCGAGTACCCGCGTGTCGTGGTGTCGGGGAATACGGTGCATGTGGTCTGGCAGGACGAGCGCAGCGGGCCGTACGAAGTCTATTACCGCAGAAGCGACGACGGTGGTCTGACGTGGGCCGTCGAGACCCAGTTGAGCGACGGCAACACGACCGACTCGCTGCACCCGGCGATCGCCGTGAGCGGGAACAAGGTGCACGTGGTCTGGGACGACACTAAGGACTATGGCAATCCCACGACCAAGGGCGAGATCTTCTACCGCCGGAGCACGGATGGCGGACAAAGCTGGGGAGCTGTCACGCGGATGACCGTCAGAGACAACATCCAGTCTGTCTATCCGGATGTGGGTGTTAATGGGGACTACGTGCACGTCGTCTGGCACGACCATCGGGACTACGGACCGGGCCTCAAGGCCGAGGTGTACTACAAGCGCAGCACGGACGCCGGGGCCAACTGGGGCAACGACACGCGGCTCACGAGCTCGGACGCCGCCTCGGAGTTACCGCGCCTGGCCGTGGTCGGCTCCTGGATTCACCTGGCCTGGTACGACACGCGCAACTTCGACGTTGCCGAGATCTACTATATGCGCAGCAGCGACAACGGCGCCTCGTGGGGCAATGACAGGCGGATTTCGGACCAGGTCGAGGGCTGCGATTCGTGGAACGCGGACATCGCCGCGGCGGGCAACAACGTCTACATCATCTGGGAGGAAGACCTCTCGTGCTACGGTGATCCCGACACGGAGATCCAGATGCGGTGCAGCTCCGACAACGGCAACACCTTCGGACCGGCGGACGGCCATCAGGTCAGCCGTTGGGACCGGAACGTGGAAGCCCCGGCGATCGCCCTCCGCGATCCCGACAAGGTCTATGCCGTTTGGGCTGAGGACTGGAACGTGCAGGGGCTCCCGGTGCCGGGGCCGGGGCAATGTCGGGACATCGCCTATCACTGGAGCCATGATTCCGGTGACCGCCTGTACCAAACCGGCTGGGACGAGCTGCTGACGTCTCACTTTGACGACACCGGCGGCGCCTACGTCGGCGACACGGAAACGCCGGACCTGTGCATGATGAACAGTCGCTCACACTTCGTCTGGTCGGACCAGGTGGGCAACACGAACCGGGAGATCATGTTCCGGGTGGTCCCGTTCCAGAGCATCTGGATGTCCGCCGCGGGCGACCTGCCGGCGCTGTACTACATGGAGGCGTCGTCTTCGAGCCACCAGCCGGATGCGTACGCCGGCTCGTTCATGTTCTACCGCTTCTGGCAGAAGGTGGACGGCGGCACCGTGCTAGAACAGTGCTACTGGGCCGGCACGCTCGAGGAAATCCACAACTATCCGCTTGTTGGAGATCTGCCCACCATGTTCATCCAGTTCCCGGACTACTACCTGGATTACTCGGGCAAGGCCGGTGATCTAACGCTGGGCTGCGAAAACCTGGTGGTCTGGTCGGAGGACTTCGGCGAGTACGAGCTCGGCAGTGGCATGCACGGCCAGGGCGGCTGGAAAGGCTGGGACAACGACTCGGACTTCGACGCCTACGTGACCGACGCTCAGTTCCGCAGCTACCCCCACTCGGTAGACATCGCCGATGACTCGGACCTCGTGCACGAATACGACGGGTATACGTCCGCCAAGTGGAAGTACACGGCTTGGCAGTACATCCCATCCGACTTCGCGTCGGACAACAACACCCCCTTCGATCCCGGGACGTACTTCCTGCTGCTGAACAAGTACGACGACGGCGGGCCGTACAACTGGTCCGTCCAGTACATCTTCGATTCCAACGACGGGATGTGTAAGGTCAGTCACGGCGATGGACACAACACCATCGACGTGCCGTACGCCACCGACCGGTGGGTCAAGATCGAAGTGTTCATCGATCTCGACGCCGACGAGGTGCGCGTGCATTACGACGGCGAGTATCTCGCCGAGTACACCTGGACCGGCGGCATCTACGGCGATGGCGGCGGGGCGCTGGACATCGCCGCCGTGGACCTGTTCGCCAACGGCTCGAGCTCGGTTTACTACGACGACGTCTCCCTGCGGCGGATACTGGATCCGTAGCTGCCGCCGGTTCCAAGCCGGTGCCACGAAGCTGGCGCAAGCGGTGTCTTGCCCTGAGACTAGCCGGCCGACCGGGGACGCAGCAGTCCCCGGCCGGCGGCCTGTCCGCGCCGGTTCCACCAGGAGCCGCACGGCGGCGTGCACGCGTTGGGCAGCTCAGCCGCCGATCCGCGGTTCAAGTAGCGAGGAAAAATTCCCCATCCTTCAACAGCCGCACCGCGGGCTCGCCCGTCTTCACTGGTGGCAAGGCCTCGCGATGAGGCCTGGATCAGTGGAACCTCACAAACCAAAGGAGCGAGACGTGAACGGCACACTGAAGCACGGATCTTGTTGGGGCACCAACCCCACGGGGAGACTCTGGCACAAGCAGAAAGACATGTTTGCAACCAGCTCAGTTCGCACCGTCTTGACTGCCACGATCGTTGTGGCCGTGGCCTTCTGGGCAATTCCGGCCCTGGGACAGAACGGGCCGCACGATCCCCCCGGTTGGTGGGGGGACCCGAACGACCCGATGACCGAGAGCCGAGAGTATGGCTTCGAGAGCGGCACTTGGCCCCCCCAACCGGATAATCCGCCGAACCAACACGGGGGCGTGGAACCGGATTGGACGTGCAGCGATCCTGACAACGTAGAGGTTGACGACAATGGTGACTTGAAGATTGGCCCCAATTCCACGCTCGAGATCAAGTTTCACAACTTCAGGGTTGAGGAGAACACAAAGGAGATCTGGATCCAATACGAGTACATGTTCACCGGCGCGATCAAGGGTATGGAGCTTGTGCTCCCGGACAAGACCAAGGTTCGGAGGAAGACCAAAGACTCTGAGGACAAGCATCATGACGGGAACTGGCACCTCCGCACCATCGGGTACCAGCTAGACCCTCAGCCGGAGTGGGAAGCCATCCGGTTCACCACTTACACCGGCTGCATGTGGATTCGCAACCTGAAGTTCGGTTCGCACTGCATGAAGAAATGGTGGTGCGATGGCAGCGGCGAGGGGTACTTCTTCGACATCCCCGGCTGGCCCCCGGAATCCGGTTACTCGGATCTGCCGGACGGGTACGACTACACACAGTGGGCCCGCGACGGGAGCTATCCACCCGAGTGGATGCCGGCGGTGACCGATCACGAAGGCGTCATCGGCATGCCCGGCGGGGGCGGCGCGCCCGCGGAGGGCGTGCTCACCGCGCGGCTGGATAGCATCGAGGAGCCGCAGGGTGTAAGACACTGCTGCTATCAGTTTGATTTCTACGCGGCTGAAGGCGGGGGAGTTTTCTGGGAGGAACTGCTGCCGCCCGGTACCACCGTCGAGGACCGCCAGGACGGCGTTGAAGAGCTCTTTGACGGCTGGCAGCGTGCGACGATTACGTTCGACGCGACGCCGCCGCCGGACTGGGTGGAATTCCATTGGTACATGGTCGCGGACCCGGCCGGCGGTCCGGTCGCCATTGACAACCTGATCATGTCCTCTGCAGCGGGCGAGGACGAGTCTCCACCCCCCCCGAGCCAGCAGGGGGCCGGTGGCCTCCTTGCGCCGACCTCGGTCATGGCGCTCGTGCCCGGGCAACGCTGGTCCGACAACTTCGATTCCTACGAAAACGAGACTGGAATGCACGGCCAGGGTGGCTGGAAAGGCTGGGACAACGACCCGTCTTTCGACGCGTTCGTCAGTGATGTTCAGTCTCACAGCGCCCCCCACTCGGTGGACATCGCCGCAGATGCGGACCTGCTCCACGAGCTCGACGAGTTCACCTTGGGCAAGTGGACGTTTACGGCGTGGCAATACATTCCGTCCGACTTCTCGTCGGGCGGCGGGACCCCGTTCCCTCCGGGCACTTACCTCCTGCTGCTCAATACGTATAACGACGGCGGGCCGTACAACTGGTCTGTGCAGATGGTGTTCGATTCCAACGACGGGATGCTCAAGGTCAGCTACGGCAACGGACACGACACGATCGATGTGCCGTACGTCACCGACCGCTGGGTGAAGATCCAAATCGACATTGACCTGGATAACGACTGGACGCATGTCTATTACGACGACATCCGGTTCGAGCCCTACAGTTGGACGGGCGGTATCTACGGCGAGGGCGGCGGCGCGCCTGACGTGCGCGCGGTTGACCTCTTCGCCAACGGCTCCACCTCAGTCTACTACGACGACTTCTCGCTGAGAGCGGTGCTCGGACCGTAAGCCGGTCGGAATGGTTTGTCATACCAAGGCTAGGCGGCCGGCCGGAAACGCGACAGGCGTTCCGGCCGGCCGATCTCATCCTCGGTAGGGTCTGGTGACCGCAATCGGGCAGTTCCGCGGTAGTGACGCCTCAAAGGCCGACAGATGCGGATCGTTCGGCGAACGCGGTCAGTCCTGCTTCTCCTCGAGGGGCTCGAAGCGACCCTGCATTTTCTCCATGACCAGTGGTAGCGTCGTGTACTCCATCTCGTCGAGTGGCAGGCGGTGCGGTTCGAACGGTCCGATGCGGCGCATGTAGTCGCCGATGAAGTTGGCCAACCGCCGGGTTTCGTCAAAGGAGACGTCCTGGAACATATCCCGCGGCCCCAAGAGCTTGCCATTGGAGATCTGGAACCCGGCCGCGATGACGCGCGGCGGGCCGTCGAAGCGGGTCGGGTGCGCGTGCTCGAAACCCACCGGCATGAGCGGCCCGTTGTGGCTCCCGCGCATCCAGCCCTCTACCAGATGCGGCAGGGCGAAGGCCTCCAGCACCTCGCCAACGGCGGGAAAGCCGCTCTGCGAGCGCACTATCATGACCGGGTCATCCTTGCCCACGTAGCGCCCGGCCATGTACCCGAGCCGTTCGACCGAGGCGACTGCGGCGATCTCGTCGTCCTTCTTGCGGTAGACCGCCTTGACGACGTATCGGGATGGCGAGCCGACGAACACCAGCATGTCGTACAGCTCCTCGGGACACTCGAAGGTTAGAGCCGTGTTCTCCTTCACGTCCAAAATCCGGAACTTGAAGCCCTCATGCAGCGCGGGGTCGATCACCAGGCCGACCGTGTTGAACGGGTCGGCGAAGATCTTGTAGAAGGGCAAGTTCCAGGCCCCGGGCGAGGTCTTGTCCGCCATAAAGATGATGACCGGCTCCGACTTGCGCTCTTCGAACTCCATTTCGGCTATCCCCGGCCCCAGCCCCTTGACGTTCCCGCTGAAGGTGTCGGAGAGCAGGTCCTGCCCGGCCCCGTAGAGCTTGAGGTCCGTGGCGACGTTGGTGGCGGCGACGAACGTGTCCCAGGCGAGCTTGTGAATGTTCTCATTCAATACGCCCAGCTCGTGGGTCATGATGAGCTCGAGGTCGTCGCCACAGTGCATCACCCGAAAGTCGATGAGCTGGCTTTTCTCGCGCGCACGGGTCAGGCGCTTCTCCGCTTCCTCGATAAGCCGGGGGTGGATACTGGAGTGCCCGACGTACCCGCCCACGTCCGCCTTGATGACGCTCAGTGTGATCTTCGGCATCTCACTAACCTCCCTCTTTTCGACGACCTGTTCTCGCTACTGCGGCGCATCCCGCAGATCCACCAAACACAGACACCCGGGAAGGAAACGCACCGGTCATGAGATCATGCCGCCCGAGGTTTGTCAATTTGACAACAGCGGGGGCCATGCGCCCCTCTCACGCGGGCAACACGCGCGGCTCGTGGCCTCTGCCAAGGCCGGCGCTCAGCTCGGAATGACGCCCCCGAGCCGATCATCGCCCAGGCTGTAGAGCCGACGAACGCCACGGCTTTGATTAGCGTGCGCAGCCACGACCTGCCCGACGAACACCACGTGATCCCCTGTCTCCAGCTCGGAGACCAGCTTGCACTCAAAGTTGGCCACCGCGTCGGCCAAGAGCACGCTGTCGATCACGCTGGCAGGCTGGGTCTTCACTCCAGAGGCGGCGAGCTTGTCCAGGTCACGTCCGGACTTCGTGCCGAAGAGCGACGTTTCCGAGGCCATCGCGGACGAGGGAAAGGAAACGACGAACTCCCGCGCATGCCGGACTGCCTCCAGGGAATAGCGCGTGCGGCCGATCGAAATCGCCATCAGCGGCGGTTCGTGAGAGGTAAGCATGGTCCAACCCAGCGTAATCGGGTTGTGCTTGCCCTGCGGGTCTTTCGCGATCGCAATCGCTACCTGCTCCGGATACTTCCTTGCGATCGCCTGGTCGTACGAGGCTGACACCTGCATGGGGACCTCCTTTCTGCAAGGACGAGGTCGGCACCCGGGCAGTATAGCCTCGCGGGCCCGGTGGGACCCACCCGCAAGGTCGCTCCCGGCCTCTGCCAACGTCGCTGGTGACGGCTTGGTCACGCAGCGCTTTTGCCCACCTACGCTGTGCCGATACCATGAAGCCGCGATGAGTTTCGTTACACACCTGGAATCCGCACTTGACCGGACCAAGCTGCCCGCCGATCGCGTCCAGACGATGCACCGGGATCGGCCGCTATGGGTGCGCTACGATCTCGCGGCCGTCCGTGACGCCGTGCAGCCCAGGGACCTCGCCGCGCGGCCGCCCACGCTGTGGCGCTACCGCGAGCTGCTGCCGGTGGACCGCGATGAAGCGATTGTCTCACTCGGGGAGGGAATGACGCCGCTCTTGCGGGCCGGCCGACTCGGCCGTGAGCTGGGCCTGACCAACCTGTGGATCAAGGACGAATCGCAGTTGCCGACCGCGTCTTTCAAGAGCCGCGGCATGGCGCTGGCCGTGAGCATGGCCAAACAGTTCGGGCTGAAACGCCTGGCCGCGCCGAGCGCCGGAAACGCGGGTGGCGCACTCGCCGCCTACGGGGCCCGCGCGGGAATGGAAGTCTACATATTCATGCCCGCCGACACGCCGGCCGCAAACCAGGCCGAGTGCCTGCAGGCGGGAGCGCACACCTTCCTCGTGAACGGCTTGATCACCGACTGCGGTCGCATCGTCCGCCAGGGCCGGGACGCGATGGGCTGGTTCGACTTGGCCACGCTGAAAGAGCCGTACCGCATCGAGGGCAAGAAGACGATGGGGCTGGAGCTGGCCGAACAATTCGACTGGCGGCTGCCCGACGTCATTCTCTATCCGACCGGCGGCGGCACCGGCCTGATCGGAATGTGGAAGGCGTTCAACGAGCTGCGCGAGCTGGGTTGGCTGCGTGAGGACACGCTGCCACGCATGATCTCCGTCCAAAGCGACGGTTGCGCGCCGATCGTGCGCGCGTTTGAGTCCGGGCAGCGCTTCGCCGACCCGTGGGAGACGCCATCCACCACCGCTTGGGGCATTCGCGTGCCGGCCGCGGTCGGTGACTTCATGATCCTCGACGCGGTACGCGAGTCCGGCGGGACCGCGGTAGCAGTGCCGGAGCACGCGATCGTGCCGGCGATGCGGCAGGCCACGGCGCTGGAAGGGATCTCCTTCTGCCCGGAGACGGCCGCGTGCCTGGTCGCGGCCAGGCAGCTTCTACGTGACGGCCGCCTACGCCCCGACGAGCGCGTGGTGCTTTTCAACACCGCCTCCGCGCTCAAATACCAGGACACCGACCGTCCCAACTTGCCCTGCTTGCCGGCCGACGCGCCGATCGACTACGAGCGCCTGTAAGCGCACACCCGGTCGTATTGCTCGGCGACTACCACGGCACCGGCGTCGACGTTCCCATACCCGGTCCCAACAGCACCGCGTTGACCAGCAGCCGACCCGTACCCCACTGCTTTCATGATCTTCGCTTGACACAAGTCGCGTTGTGTGCCTGACTT
>CAZNFA010000072.1:0-19619 GCA_964572345.1 uncultured Planctomycetales bacterium | reverse complement strand
TTAGACAGCACGAAGGCCGCTTTTGTCAACTCGGCCGTGAATAATCCGGGCTAGGCGAATCCCCGCGCGCGCAGCAGGGCCTTCAGTACGTGCAGCGCTGCCGGGTGTGTGCGGACCGTCTCATCGAGCTGGCGGGTGTACAGCTCGTCGAGAATCTCCTTGTAGATCGGCCCGGGTTCGACGCCGCGTTGCGCCAGGTCGTCGCCGGTAACAAGCGGCGGTGGCTGGACGGCCTCGGGGGCGATCGCGGCCAGCCGCCGCTCCAGGGCAGCACCGCGCTCCCGGCCATCCGGCAACACCTGGTAACGAGCTTCCGCCAGCGTCCGCAGCGCCGTGAAGCTGCCATGTGCCATGAGCCGCTTCAGGCCCGCCAGCGGAATCGCGTCGGGCTGGTCGAGATCGGCCTGATGGCGAACGAGCCAGACGGTCGCCTCGCGCTGGTCGTTCGAGCAGGCCAGGGCGCGGCAAATGGTGTGGATTTCCTGGGGTCGGCGGTCGGCAACCAGCGCCGCGAAAGCCAGCTCGAACGGGACCTCGGCCGGAAGCCGCTCCAGCAGCGAGCGGGCCGCGGCGAGCTGCGCTGGCTGCCACGCGGCCCCCTCCCACAGGTACGGCAGCAGCCCCGCCTGTTCCATCAACTCGAACGCCTGCCGACGCGCCGGGTGCGTCAGCATCTTTTCCAGCTCCTCGCGGACGCGCTCGGCGGCGACCTTGAGGAGCTTGGGGGCGTTCGCTTGCGTGGCGGCAAACGTTCTCGGCTCGACGTCAAAACGCAAACGAGCCGCGAAACGTACCGCCCGCAGCAGGCGCAGGTGATCTTCCTCGAAACGTTCGCTCGGCTCGCCGATGCAGCGAAGCAACTGCGCCTCCAGATCCGCCCGGCCATCCACGTAATCGATAACGAGGCCTTTGAGCGGGTCGAGGAACATACCGTTGACAGTGAAGTCACGGCGCAGCGCGTCCTGGCGGGCGTCGCTGAAGGTAACGCGTGCCGGATGCCGGCCGTCCAGGTACGGGCCGTCGCTGCGAAAGGTGGCCACCTCGATCCAGCGCCGGCGTTTGCGGACCAGCACCACGCCGAACTGCACCCCCACCTTCCGCGTTGCCCGAAAGAGTTGGCAGACGCGCTCCGGCGTGGCGTCGGTGGCGACGTCGTAGTCCTTGGGCGGCGAGCCGCGCAGCAGATCACGGACGCACCCGCCCGCCAACAGCGCCGCGTGTCCGGCAGCGGTCAGATTGTGGATGATCTCGACAGCCGCCCCGGCCGCCTTCGGCAGATCATCCTGGAACGCAAATGTCTCGCTCATCGCGCACATGATACTCGCGCCGAGCGTGGGTTGGGCACCGCAAATCCGCTGATCCCCCAGCGACCCCGCGCACGCAAACGGCCGGGCGAGCGGCCCGGCCGTGATGCTCGTTCTTGTGGGCGATGCTAGCGCCAGGCGAAGTGGGCGAAGGCCTTGTTGGCGTCCGCCATGCGATGCACGTCCTCGCGCTTCTTCATCGCGTTGCCCTCACCGCGGTAGGCGGCCAACAGCTCGTCCGCCAGGTAGTCAGCCATCGGCCTGCCGGACTTGCCACGCACCGCCGCCAGGATCCAGCGGAGGGCGAGCGACTGCCGGCGTTTGGAGTTGACCTGCATGGGCACCTGGTAGTTGGCCCCGCCCACGCGTCGCGAGCGGACCTCGACCTCCGGCCTCACGTTCTTGACCGCTTGCTCGAAGACCTCGATCGGCGGCGTGTCTTTGACCTTCTCGGCGATGCGGTCCATCGCGCCGTAAAAGACGCGCTGGGCCACGGACTTCTTGCCGTCGAGCATCAGACAGTTGATGAACTTGCCGGCCAGCCGGTTGTCGTAGCGCGGGTCCCCGCGAAGCTGCTTCCCGGACGCCGTGAAACGTTTATACGCCATGGTTCACCCCAGCCCTGTCTACTTCTTTCGCTTGACGCCGTACTTGCTGCGCCCGCGGTTGCGCCCCTTGCCTTCTTTGTCAGTGATGACGCCGGCACAGTCCAGCTTGCCGCGGACGATGTGATAGCGTACACCCGGCAGGTCGCGCACCCGCCCGCCGCGCACCAGCACGATCGAGTGTTCCTGGAGGTTGTGGTCCACGCCGGGGATGTACGCGGAGATCTCGCGCCCGTTGGTCAGCCGCACGCGGGCGACCTTCCGCAAGGCGGAATTGGGCTTTTTCGGCGTCTGCGTCTTGACCTGCAAACACACCCCGCGCCGCTGCGGAGACTGCTCCAGGTCACGCACCTTCGACTTGGCCGGGACCTTTCGGCGTGGCCGGCGTATCAGTTGACTAATGGTCGGCATAAGCTGCTCGTTCCGCTATGTCTGAGCGACTGTCTACCCGCCCCGCCGGCGGCAATTCCTTAGTATAACCCCTATCGTCCGCTTGCCAAGGCCTGTTGCTGGCGAATCACGGCTTGACCTCGCCGGGCTCCTGACCCGGGCCCGGTGGAGTCCTGCGCCTGCCCTGCTTTGTGACGCGAATTGCACGGGCAGCAAGCTGGCGGTGCCACCGGGGCAATTCCCGCCAATCAGCCTACGGCACGGGCAAGATGCGCTCGGGCGGTACGTAGTGACGCGGGCGGGCGCTGGGCGCGGAGCCCAGGAAGTCGCGCAGGGCGTACAGGTCCGCCGGGTCCAGCAGGCCGTCCTGGTTGATGTCGCCGGGCAGCCCAGCAAGGCCCCAAGCGCGCTGAGCCCATCTGCTGCCTAATCAGCCTTAACGAAGAACTCTCCGTCATGCCCCGTCAGTGCCCCGCCGTCACACCGGCTGCCGGTCGCCGACCGGAAGTCGACCACCTTGATGTCAGCCGGGAGCGCGGGCCCCGTCTGCGAGAAGTAGACGCTTCCCAGTCCGCCGGACGTATCGGCGCCGGGCACGGCGCTGACGTCAATCACCAGGCGCATGACGGCGGCCGGCCCGTCGTTTGAATCAACCTTGTCGAACCAGCTCAGATTGATGATTCTCGAAGCGAAGTCGTAAACCGAGTCCGGCGGCAGATAGGCCCCGGCTACACTTGCACCCGAGTTGTTGGGGGGAGGACCCTCATCCACCACGCGCGGGGCGCTGACGAAGCTCGCGTACTGATCCGGATCGGTGGGGCCGTGAGCCAGTCGGAATGTGGCCCCGTTTTCAGCCCGCGCGACGACACCGCTCGTGGTCCAATCGTTGCCCGGGTCGGTGATCGCGATCACCAGGTCAAAGATGAAGTGGTCGCTTTCGCCCGCGAAGCCGCCATTCGTGAAGCCATTGGTGTCGTACGGTTCCACCGAGACGCGGGCGCCTTGCCCACCGGGGCCCTCGCCGCCGCCGTCCCGGCCGTCGTAACAGTCGCACGGATTTCCCCACTGCGCCAGCAGCCACCCCAGGTCGGCGTGGCCGACGTAGTCGTCGCCGTCGAGGTCCGCATCCGGATTGTAGTAGGGATCGCCTTTGTGCGTGCCCCATGCGGCGAGGAGGATACCGAGGTCCGCATGATCCACCCCACCATTCTCATTGATGTCGGCAACGCAGGCCTCATACTGGCATTCGGAGGTGCAGTTGGTGCATTCTTCGTCGATGAAGTAGTCAAAGGGCACCTTGTCACCCGCGTCGAGGTCGTTGTCACAATCCATGTCACCGTGCCAGATCATGCTGCCTAGGAGTCCGGGGAAGTCCGAGGCGTATTGCCCCGGGTAGTTAAGCGCGTTATAGAAGGCGGCGGCGTCGTTGCCGTCAACCACGCCATCATTGGTCATGTCGCCCTTGCACTCGTTGATTTCCCAGATGTGCAACGACGGCGTGTTCTCGCTGTAGTCGTCCTCGTCCACTCTGACGGCCGCGCCATCTTCCCACGTGTCGTTCGGGTCCCAGCCGTCATAGTCGATTGCAATCGCGCCGAGATTTTCCGTGTCGATACTGCCGACCTGGATATCGGCGCCACTGCTAACGTCGTTGAGACTCCCGTCGATGGCGATCACGCCGCCGAGCTCACCGCCGACCTCGATCGCGGGGTCGCTTGCGCCCGAGCCCGTGATGCTGCCCTGGACATGCATGGCGGGCAGGTTCGGATCGGCCTGCGTGACGGCGTCCGTAATCTCGATTCGTCCGGGTTCATCGAGATTGCCGGCGATCTGAATCTGACCATCGAGATCATCACCGATCTCGATGCTGCCGTCGACGAAGCTGCCAACGTCAATTGAGCCTGTCGACGTGACATCGCCGCCGATGTCGATGCTGCCATACAGGGAGATTTGGTAATCCACGAGAATTTCGCCGCTCAGGTCGCCGGTAATCTGAATGGGCCCATTCAGGTAACTTCCGCACTCAATGACACCCGCGCTCGAGACATTGCCATTAACCACGACCGTTCCGCCCGCTCGAACCTCGATTTCGCCGGTCAGGTTCGCGTTCGTCCCGGGCGTGCCGATCGTAACGCTCCCGCCCACCATGTTGCGGTTAATGTCGATCAGGCCGCTCATCTCGCCGTCCACCGTGATATCGCCACCGTAGGTGTCATTGATGGTCAGCGTTCCTGAGTAGGCCTGCGCGATGGCGATGTCCCCGCTCACCGTAGTGCCCGAGGAATCGCCGGCCGTGAAGTCTCCCAGCGTGTTCACGATCACGTCATCCCACAAGTCAGCGGCGATCGTGAAGGTGCCCGCGACGTCGTCGGCCCGAAACTCAGTGTACGGCGACCCGAGGTTCCCGAGGTCTCCGCCGACACAAATATCGCCGCTGACGTCACCACAAGTAACGTCGCCGCCGGTGGCCATGCTTTCGCCGACGCTGATGTCGCCGGTGACGTCCTCGCAGGTGAAGGCGCCCGTAGTGGCAAGGCTGCCGGCGATTTCGAGGCCGGCGAGGTAGACGTGATAGGTGGCGTGCGTGAGGTCGCCCGTCCAGAGGTCCGCCGCACCATTGCCGCCGTATTGGTCCCAGGCGATCGTGACAGTCACGTCACCCGCAACATTTGGATCCACGTCGATGTCCTGGATCGACAGGACGTCATTCGGATCGTTGGGGTCGTTCGGATCGAAGGCGCGGAAGCCGTATGTCCCGGCTTCATTGATTGTGATCGTGTTATTCACGTGGTCGAGCGAGCAGTTTTCACCGTTCTCCGTCCATACGTAGATGTTACCCAGCGCGCTGTTGGTAGCGCCAGCCAAGCAAATCGAGGCCAGTAGAGTGTATCGCAACATCTCTTGTTTCTCCTTCTGTATTGCATTCCTTGGACAAGCTGTGCTCAGCGGCGCCGAGCGCCGACACACAGCGTAACAAACATGACAAACGCGGATGGCTCTGGCACGACGCCGAAGTGGACGTAATCCCAATTTGAGCGGTTCGCCGCACCGCTTACGGCGTCACCCCAAGCCAGCCTGGACTGGAGAGATCGTTGCAAGAACGTCCCTTGGTGTGCCAGATCGCCATCGATGTAAAGCTCGTAGGTTTGCATATCCCACGTTCGAACGCAGTACTCGTGGAATACACCTGGTACCACTGACAACGTGACGTTATCTTCCCAGATGCTCTCAACATGATCTGGGAATAGCCCGAAACTCAGTTGCCAAGCGTCGTCGGAAGCGACACTAACGACAGCATCGTAGTGGTCACCGACGTTCTCCTCGACTCTCATTCGCCACTCGGCGATGAAGAGCTCACCGGGGTTGGGGTCAACTTCGCCGTATAGGTACCGGTACGCGTAGTCGTAGACGCGCAGGTCGTAGAGCGAGTCCATTGTCAGGATGCCGTCCTCGACGGTTCGGTAGGCACCATCTCCGTGGTGTTCACCGTCGTCGTTGCCCCAGCTTCGGTTCCACCCTTCGTTTTCGGGCAAGTCGTTGCCCTCGTACGTGAGCCAGTACTCATCCGCCCCGGCTGTGGAAACCAGCACCCCCAGGGCGGCCACCACAACAAAGAGCAATCTGGTCGTCTCTGCCATCATCTCCCTCACTTTCTGGCGGCTTGTCGCCTTTTGGCGGCCTATCGCCATCTGGCGGTTCTTCGCCGCCGACTTGATTGAACCGCTTCCACAACCGGCTCGCCAGTCGAGCCGTCAGGTTCGCCGCCTCAGCCAGAAGAAGCGCCGGGCCTGAGGGCTCGAACTGCGCACGCACTGCTCAAGAGCAGTGGCACACCGCGGACGCAGACGCGATCATTGGGGGCACCGGAAGCACGGTCTCATGGGTCTGATAGAAACGCCCCGGAAACTGTCCCCATACAGTTCTTATAGGGCCTGATATAAGCATTCGTCAACTCCAATATGCAAATATCAGCGTCAGGCGCCCGACCTGGATATCGGGGCCACTGCTAACGTCGTTGAGACTCCCGTCGATGGCGATGATGCCGTCGAGCTCACCGCCGAGCTCGATCGCGGGGTCACTCCCGGCGGAGCCCAGGATGTCACCCTGGACATGAATGGCTGGCAGGTTCGGATCGGTCTGCGTGACGGCGTCGGCGACCAGAATATGGCCGCCGCTTATCTGCAAACCGACCAGTATTCGACCGGAATCACCCTCGTCGGTGGCGAGGTCGTCGGTGATATCAACGTCGCCGAGCAACGATCCGTCGAAATTCAGCGTGCCGATCAGATCGGAGGCCGTTGTGACATTACCTCCCCCATCGCGTTCGCCGATGCGGATGTCCCCGTACATGCTCGGATGAATGGTGAGCGTGCCGGCATAGTCGTTCTTGATGGCTATGTCACCCTGAGTCGGGTGGGAGTAAATATCGAGGTCGCCGAGCGTCTCGGCCGCCAACGTGGTATACGCCCGGAGCTTTCCGTGGACGATGATGGCGCCGGTCGCGTTCCGCACGAAAAACTTCTTGCCTGGCGTGGTCCCCCCGATGTCGCCGTCGATGTCGACCGTACCGGTGATGTTGTCGCAGATGAAATCCCCGGTGGTGGCGATGCTGCCGGAGATTTCGAGACCGGCGAGGTAGACGTCGTAACCATCGACGTTAAGGTCCCCTTGCCGGAGGTTCACTGCGCCGTTGTCGCCGTACTGGTCGTACGCGATCATCACGGTTACCTGGCCATCGACACCCGAGTCAATCGTGATGTTCTGCATGTCTTCCAGCACCGGATTCTGGTCGTCCCCGTTCCACGCGCGGAATCCGTACGTGCCGGCTGCTTCGATCTCGATCGTGTTGTTGAAATGGTCGACGGTGTAGTCCTCGGGGTCGTTTTCCGTCCATACATAGATGTCGGCCAGCGCGCCGCTGGTCAGACCAAGCAGAGAGAACAGAGATAATACAGTATATCGCAACATGTCTTGTGTCTCCTTTCGCGTTACGTATCTTCGACAAGTCATACTTGCCTGCGCCCAACGCAGGCACACAGTCCTGTCACCATCAACAGCGAACAGGGTTCAGGGACGACTCCGAAACGCACATAGTCCCAGCCTGAACGGTTGGCGGCACCGCTAACGAAGTCGCCCCAGCCAAACTTGGACTCGAGGTAGCCCTGCCAGAACGTCCCTTCGCGTGCCAAATCGCCGTCGATGTAGAGTTCATACGTCTGCATGTCCCAAGACAGCACACGATACTCGTGGAACACGCCTGGTGTGATGGGAATATAAACTTCCTCTTCCCATATGCTCTCGATGTGGTCTGAGAAGAGGCCGAAGCTGAGTTGCCAAGCCTCGTCAGAGCACATACCAATTGCGGCGTCGTAATGGTCGCCGAGCACTTCATCGACCAGCCCTCGCCACTCGGCGACGAACAGCTCGCCGGGATCGGGGTCGAGTTCGCCGTACAAGTAGTGGCAGGCGTAGTCATAGACGCGCAGGTCGTACAGCGAATCCATTGTCAGGATGCCGTCCGCGAGGGTGCGGATCGCCCCGTCACCTTCGTGCGACCCGTCGTCGTTACCCCAGTGTCGTTCCCAGCCCTCGTTTTCGGGCAGGTCGTTGCCCTCGTACGTGATGCAATACTCATCCGCCCCGGCGGGCGCAGCCAGCGTCCCCAGGGCGGCGGCTAGAACAAAGAGCAATCGGGTCGTCTCTGCCATGATCTCCCTCGCTTTCTGGCGGCTTCTCGCCTTTTGGCGGCCTATCGCCATCTGGCGGTTCTTCGCCGCCTCAGCCAGAAGAAGCGCCGGGCCTGAGGGCTCGAACTGCGCACGCACTGCTCAAGAGCAGTGGCACACCGTCAGTGCCACCCGCCCCTATAAGTTGAGATCCTCAGGTTTAGTGTGTTTGCCTGTACCGCACACAGGCACATATCCCTATCAGCAACATCAACGAAGATGGCTCTGGCACTACGCCAAAGTGGACATAATCCCAATGAGCAAGGCTCGCCGCGCCGCGGACGCCGTCGCCCCAGGCGAGCTTGGACTCCAGCGAGCCTTGCCAAAACGTCCCTTCGTGTGCCAGATCGCCGTCGATGTACAGGTCGTACGTCAGCATGTCCCACGAGAACACACGGTACTCGTGGAACCTGTCAGGACTAACTGGCAGCGTGACATTGTCTTCCCAGATGCTCTCGATGCGATCTGGGAACAGGCCGAAAGCGAGCTGCATCCCGTCGTCGGAGCATATCCCAAAGGTCGAGTCATACATGTCACCGATGGCTTCATCGATCTTCACTCGGCATTCGGCAATGAACAGTTCGCCGGGATCGGGGTCGACTTCGCCGTACAAGTAGTGGCAGGCGTAGTCATAGACGCGCAGGTCGTACATCGAGTCCATCGTCAGGATGCCGTCCGCCAGGGTGCGGATCGCGCCCTCACCCTCGTGCGACCCGTCGTCGTTACCCCAGTGTCGTTCCCAGCCCTCGTTTTCGGGCAAATCGTTGCCCTCGTACGTGATCCAGTACTGATCCGCCCCGGCGGGTGCAGCCAGCATCCCCAGGGCGGCCACCACAAAGACGAGCATTCGCATCATTGCAGTTCCTCCATGTGACCAGAGCCAGTCTAACCTAGGACAGAGACACGCGGACAGGCCCGATGGCACAGCATGCCAAGCCTCGGGCCCATCCGCGCAGCCCCGCGGACCACCAGCAGCGAGGAGGTGCTGCTCCAGCTCGTGGTGGTGACCTCACCGACCACGTCGCCGTCGATATCGACCGTGCCGGTGATGTTGTCGCAGATGAAATCGTCGGTGGTGGCGATGCTGCGGGAGATCTCGAGGCCGGCGAGGTAGACGTCATATGTGGCGTGCGTGAGGTTCCCTGTCCAGAGGTCCGTCGCGCCGTTTCCGCCGTTCTCGTCCCAGGCGATCGTGACGGTCACGTCCCCGGTGACGGCCGGGTTGACCTCAAGCAACTGTATGTCCTGTAGCGCGGAACTCCCATCCCATGCGCGGAAGCCGTACGTGCCCGCTTCGTTGATCTGGATTGTGTTGTCCTCGTGGTCGATAGTGCAGTCTTCGGCGTTTTCAGTCCATACGTAAATGTCACCCAGCGCGCTGTTCGTCGCGCCAGCCAAACAGATCAAGGCCAGTAGAGTGTATCGCAACATCTCTTGTTTCTCCTTTTGCATTGCGTTCCTCTGACAAACTGCGATGAATTGCGCCGTGCGCAGCCGCATAGCGCAATCAGCATCAAGAGCGACGACGGCTCCGGTACGACACCGAATCGGACGTAATCCCAATGCGACAGATTCGCCGCGCCGCTGACGCAGTCTCCCCAGCCAAATTTCGATGCCAGGGAGCCATGCCAGAACGTCCCTTGGTGTGCCAAATCGCCGTCGATATACAGGTCATACGTCAGCATGTTCCACGAAAGAATACGGTATTCGTGGAACACGTCCGGCTCGATGGGGATCTCGACGTCGTCCTCGAACTTGCTGATGATATGATCTGGGAACAGGGCAATGCCGAGCTGCCAGTCATCATCGGAACTAATGCCGACCTTGGCGTCGTAACCATCCCCGATCGTCTCGTCGACCATCACCCGCCACTCGGCGACGAACAGCTCACCCGGGTCGGGATCGAGCTCGCCGTACAAGTAGTGGCAGGCGTAGTCATAGACGCGCAGGTCGTACATCGAGTCCATCGTCAGGATGCCGTCCGCCAGGGTGCGGATCGCGCCCTCACCCTCGTGCGACCCGTCGTCGTTACCCCAGTGTCGCTCCCAGCCCTCGTTTTCGGGCAGGTCGTCGCCCTCGTACGTGAGCCAGTACTCATCCGCCCCGGCTGTGCCCGCCAGCACCCCCAGGGCGGCCACGAGAAACATCAGCATTCGCATCGTCATGTTCTCCTTTCCATTGCGCGGAGCCCGCCGCCGAGAGCGGCTGGAGCCGCCCGTGCACATTGGCGCCTGCCCCCAGCGCAGACGCACGCGGTCATTAACATCAAAGCCGAAGAGGGCTCTGGTACGACACCGAAACGGACATAGTCCCAATGCGCGAGACTCGCCGCACCGCTGACGCCGTCGCCCCAGGCGAGCTTCGACTCCAGCGAGCCTTGCCAAAACGTCCCTTCGTGTGCCAGATCGCCGTCGATGTACAAGTCGTACGTCAGCATGTCCCACGAGAACACACGGTACTCGTGGAAGACGTCAGGAGAGACCGGAAGCGTGACATCATCTTCCCATTTGCTCTCGATGTGGTCTGGGAAAAGGCCGAACGCGAGCTGCATCGCGTCGTCGGAAGCGATGACAACCATGGAGTCACGCCCATCTCCGATGGTCTCATCGACCTCCACGCGCCACTCGGCTACAAAGAGCTCGCCCGGGTCAGGGTCGACCTCGCCGTACAAGTAGTGGCAGGCGTAGTCGTACACGCGCAGGTCGTACAGCGAGTCCATCGTCAGGATGCCGTCCGCGAGGGTGCGGATCGCGCCCTCACCCTCGTGCGACCCGTCGTCGTTACCCCAGTGTCGTTCCCAGCCCTCGTTTTCGGGCAAATCGTTGCCCTCGTACGTGAGCCAGTACTGCTCCGCTTGCGTCAGAACTGACCCGAAGGCTAACAGAATCAGACAGACAATTGCTCGTTGCATGTGTCGATCCTCCTTGAGCGACACTGGCCCACGCACGCGCTGGGCTGTCGTGCAGCGCTGCCGGTGCGTACTCTATCTACAATACCGGCCCATTCTACCCCCCCCTCAGCAGTCTCCTTCAACCCCGTTTCGACCCCCGGGCCACCGTGGTCCGCCAGCGTGGGACCACCGGCCGGACGATCGCGACCTTGTCCGAGAACGCGCCGCCCAAGCCTGGCCGCGACGCAAGTGCAGACACCAGGAATCGGCCGAACTCGCGTAAGACCTGCCGCCTAGGCTCCAGCCTCGGAAATGCGCCGCCGAACCCTCCATGCGCGTCGCCCTTCAGAATGCCTCGCGTTACCCAGCTACTAACGATTCTCCGATACCCCCCGGGGGGGTGCGGGCGTCAATCAGGTAAACACCCCAAATCCTGGGGATCACCGGATTGCGAAGCCGGCCGGCTGGCTAAAACGCAAATCCGACTTGGGCCGCTTGGTCCGACGGCTTCCTTTCCACACGTCGGAGGTGGGAAGCCGCGCTGCACCGCGCGCGCTGGCCGCAAAGCCTGGACTTATTCGCCGGGGATCGTGAGCCAGCCGGAGCCGTACTGGCGGGGGATCCACAGCCGGGTCGGCGGCGGACCGAATCCGACCAGCCAGATCAACACCCCGTATTGGCAGTGACCGTGGGCACGCCAGTAGTCACGCGGCGCGCAGACGGCATGGTCATATCGGCGGCGCAGCCGCTCGATGCACTGCGGCGTGAGATCGTCGAACTGAAGGACGCGTGCGGCGGTTGACGACCCGATCACTTCGCCGCCGCTGAGCTTGAAGCAAACGGTGTCGCCGGGCGCTATCCGGTCGTAAGGCAGGCGCTTTTGGCAATAGAGGCGGGACTCGATGCGTTTGGTGCCGGCGATGAGCTGCCCGGCCACCTCCGCGCCGACGATCGCCACGTGAATGTGGGACGCACGCATAGCCGCACTCGAGTAGCCCAGGACCCGAGTTTAAGCGGGAGATCGGCGTGGGGTCGTTGGGGGAAATGCCTCGGATTGGCAGAGGGCTTCGCGGTCGGGTCGCGCACTGGTGGGCAAGCCACCAGTGGCACCCGGCGTGGTGGGGGCAAATGCCTTAGGTTTGGGTGTCGGCCGGGGCCTGCCGGGCGGCCTCCAGCGTGGGAAAAACCGAAGCCAACTGGTCCACCCGCGTGACGCTTAGCAGGTTGGCGACCTCAGGCTTGGGATTCACGACGCTCACCCGGCCGTTGAACGTGCGCGCCCGGTTGTGGGCGGTGACGATGGCGTTGAGGCCCACCGAGCCGAGGAACTCCAGCTCGGACATATCCAGGATCAGATGCGGATACGCGGGCTGGATGAGCTGGGACAGTTGCGCGTTGAGCTCTTCGGCCTCGCCCAGGTGGGTCGCCCCGCGCAGGGTCACCACGTGGGCGTTGCCCTCCCGCCGTACGGAGAGCTTTAGCGCCTCCGAGAACGGGATTTCGACTTCGCCGGGGGTCTCGTCGGGTTTTCCTTCAACATCCATACTTCGTTGCCCGCCTCGTTGAAGCATACCTTGGTCATATACGCGTACATCAGCATGATGCCGCGGCCGCTTGGACGTTCGAGATTAGTGTTGACGGTCGGGTCCGGGATGGCGTTGTGCCGAAAGCCGTTGCCCTCGTCACGCACCATGATTGCGGCGCGCTCGTCGCCGATGTGGAACCGGATGACGATGTGCTTGCTCGGGTCATTGCCGTTGCCATGCTTGATGGCGTTGGTCAGGGCCTCTTCGAGGGCCAGCTTGATGGCAAAGATAGTATCGCCGTCGTAGTTGTGCCGGGCCAGCTCAGCCAAGATGTGGTCTTCCGAGGCTCTGGCGCTGTGCAGGTCGCTGGGGGCGACCAGCTCGGCCAGTCGGGCTTCGTCCACGCCGAAGTCTTCGGGCACGCTCATGGGTGTACCGTTGGGCCGCCGCGCATTCCCACGCCCCGCCGTTCAGCTCTGAAAACCGGTCAGGGCCTGCTGGGAGGTCTCGTGGATGTCGAAGACCCGGTTGAGCCGGGTGATCTTGAACACCTCGAAGATCTGCCGATTGATATCCGAGAGCTTCAACTCCCCGTTGTGCTCTTTGATCTTCTTGTTGAGGGTTATGAGCATGCCCAGGGCGGCGCTGGAGAGGTGATCGACGTTCTTGAAGTTCAGCAGCAGCTTGATGCCTGCTTCCGATTCGACCAACTGACGGAGCTCTTCGCCGATCTCCTGGATCGAAAGCTCTTCGAGGATCTTGCGGTCTGCGAACTCGACGACCGACACGCCGTTGGCTCGCCTGATCTTCAGATGTGACGAGGGCTGTTCCATCGGACCGGTCTCCTGGGCCGAATAAGCGGGCGCCCCGGCGAGACGCTGCCCGCGCCGGATTGCCCGTTTCGTATCCGAGGTTCCTTGCTTTTATTCTTGGTCGGACGCGCGGAACTGTCAAGCTTGCGCGCGGCGCTGCGGCGCCGTTTGTCCGCGGACGAGCGGGGCGCGGAGTGCCCCGAGCCGCACCCCTCAGGAAGCGGGCGTGTAGCAGCCGGGCCCCGCACTGGCTGGTACATTCTCCACCTGGAACGGCCGACGAGCCGTCGGCCGCTACCATTCCTGGGTAGTGGTGGGTGGCGTGATGGTGGTGGGGTCTTTGGCATAGCGGCGGGCGGTTTCGACGGTGAGCTTGCCGAGCTTGACCAGCCGCTGGAGGTCCTCATCAAGCGTGAGCATGCCGCCACGCTTGCCGGTCTGGATCGCCGAGTCGAGCGACTCGATCTTGGCCTGTCGGATGGCGGCCTGAACTTGCTGGGTGCAATGGAGGACCTCGAGGGCCAGGACGCGTTTTTCGCCCTGGACCGCTGAAGGCAACAGGTGCTGGGCGACGACGGCTCGCAGGCTCATGGCCAATTGCTTGCGGATGTCGTCCTGCGACTCGTAGGGAAACAGATCGACCAGCCGGGTCAGGGCACCCTTGGCGTCACGCGTGTGCAGGGTCGTGAGGATCAGGTGACCGGTCTCGGCGGCGCTGATGGCCATCTGGGCGGTTTCGCCGTCACGGATTTCCCCGACCAGGATTACATCGGGGTCCTGTCGCAGGCCGTACTTGAGGCCCTCGGCGAAGGAGTCCACGTCGCGGCCGATCTCGCGTTGGGTGACCAGGCTGCCGCCGCCCGGCTCGTGTACGTACTCGACCGGCTCCTCGACGGTGAGCACGTGGTAGCTGCCGCGCTGGCGGAGGTAGTCGATGATGGCGGCGAGTGAGGCGGTTTTTCCGGAGCCGGTGACGCCGGTGAGAATGATCAGCCCGTTGGGGTGCGAGACGAGCCGTTCGGCGAGGTCCGTGGGGAAGCCGAGCCAATCGAAGGTCGGGATCTTGTTGGGGATGTGGCGCAGGCAGGCCGCCCAGGTGCCGTGGGCAAGGTAGACGTTGGCCCGGAAGCGGTAGGGCGAGCCGTCGTGGGTGATCGCGACGGAGCTATCGAAGCTCTTGCGGCGGGCGAAGCGGGGCTGAAAGCGCTCGGGCACGATCGACCAGAGCATGCGTTCGAGCTCGTCGGCGTCGAAGGGTTCGTCGCTGATCTCCTCCAGATTCCCATGCACGCGGAGCACGGGCGGGTAGTCGGCGACAAGATGGATATCGGACGCTTCGCGCTCGGCGGCGGTGTGCAGCAGCTCCAGCAGCTCGGCTGAGATGGCTTCACGTTGCATGTCACCATTATCGGAATGGTCGGCGGCGGAGCCAAGCACGCGGCTATCGCCAATTTCACGGGTGGCGCTTCGTTCGAGCACTCTCGTCTCCCTGTTTGCAAGGCGGTTGTGAGGGTGTCGCGACGCCGTGCGGGCCGAAGCCCGCGGCTGTTCGTGGTTCCTCGCCCTCCCAGGCTTTTACAGTCGGTCAGGGTACGGGATGCGGTTGGGGAGCATGAATCTGCGGGTGCTGCGCCGGGGCCGGCCGAAGTGTTAGGTTCCAGTTAGTAGTGGGCTCCGCTGCGGTCGTCACGAAGCCGCCGTGGCACGAATGACCGAATTCATCCATTCATCGTGTCGCAGGACCGTGGGGTCAGCAAAGCCGGTGGCCTGCAGGTCTTCCCGCAGTTCCGCTAAGGTGTAAGCATTCCCGCCTTCAGTCGCGACCAGCATGTTGACGGCGAATAACGCCCCGGCGGCCGGAGACGTGCGCGAATCATCCATGAGGATGTCACGGATGAGGATTTGCCCACGGGGGGCCAGCGCGTCGCGGACGGCACCGAACAATTGTCGGTTTTGCGCGCGCGAGTTCTGGTGGCAGATCGCGCTAACCCACGCGAGGTCCGCCCCTTTCGGTAACACATCGACATAGAAGTCGCCGGCGACGAGCGCGACGCGGTCGGTCAGCCCGGCGTCGGCGGTGCGCTGCTCCGCCATGGGCATCACGTGCGGCAGGTCGAAGAGCGTGCCGGTGGCGTCAGGGTAAGCACACAGCAGCGCAATGGTCCATGTGCCGGACGCGCCGCCGACGTCGAGGACGTGTGTAAACTCGAGCGGTCCGATGTCGGCGATCACCTCGTCGGCGACAGGTGCGCAGATATTATGCATCGCTCCGATGAATGCAACTTGGTCGGCGTCTTCACCGCGGATGCTCGGTTGGCGTTGGGCCGGCTTTCCACTCCGAACCACGCGAGCACACTGGGCCCAGCGGCGGAGGCAATTCACCTGGTGCTGGGCCATCGCCAGCACGCTGCTCGAACCAGTCCGGGCCAAGCAGGCCGCAACGCTGGAAGGAACCGCGTAGTGATCGCCTTGCTTATCCAGGAGCTGCAAGGCAGCTAGACCCAAAACAAGCGAGCTTTGAAAGCCTTTTGGCCGCATTTGGGCGGTCGGCGCGGGGCCGAAGCGACGCCCGGCCGACCCGGGCGGGGTCGAGAAGCGTCTCGCCGGTTGTGGTTCGGTCATCCGCGATCCTCACTTTCTCTCGACTTGGGGCCCGGGTGAACCGGGACATCCGTATCCCGGCGTCGAATTGTGGTCGTCAACAGCGCAGTGGGCGCCAGGACGCGGCCGTGGCTCGTAACGCGTCGACGCCACGCAGGAACACAGGTTGCCACGGATTCCAGGCCAGCAGACGGTACACGATGCGCCGACTCGTGCGGAGTATCTGACACGGCACCCGCATAAAGGCGTTGCGGAACTTCTTGAATTCCATTCTTAGCACGGCCCGCTTCTCCGATTTGTACTTCGACGCCCAGCGCCCCGTCTCCGGCAAGCTCAACGCGAACCAGGCCTTCAGCGTCCAGGCCAACGACGCCATTACCATGTACGCCCAGTTGCTCACCAGATTGTCAACCGGCATCTGCATGGCCCGGACACCATTCTTCAGTTGCTCGATCAGATTCTCCTGATTGCAGCGATCATTCGCACAGAACACGATCTCGCTCGCCGAGGTCGACAAATCGTTCGTGATGTAGAAGAAGTACCGAATGTCGTCGAACAGAACCTGTTCCCCCTTCTCAACCGACAGGTTCTTGCGAACCACGACAACGCGGTACGTCCTGCGGCAGTGCGTCGGGCGGTAGGCGAACTGGGCCACCTGCTCCGATTGCAACCGAACGTTCTCGAACTCACGCCGCCGAACGATTTGTTCCTTTACATTGGCCGGCCGGGCACGCGGGGCCGTCTTGACTTCGTACTTGGCCGGACGCTTGAGCCGGTTCCACCGCTTTTGGGGCAGGTTTTCGGCGATCCGGACCAGATTCGGCATGGCGTCGATGCCGAAGAGGAAATGCCAGCCCTGCTGGTCCCAGCGATCCAGATGGCGGGTTTGCGTGAAGTCCGTGTCGCCGCGCAGGAGGATTCTTTGGAACCCCGCCCGCCGACACAACGCGCCCGCCTGGTCGAGGTAAGCCGCGGCCCCTTCGTGCGACGGTCGGCTGCCGCTGCGATTGACCAGGTAGAGCGGCTCGCCGGTGTTGGCCAGCGAGATCAGCAGAGGTCCGTAACCCCAAATACCCTTGTAAGAAATGTCCATACCTTGCTTGCACTCGCCCGTCGTGGGGGCCAACGTGCCGTCCGCGTCGATAACGGCCTCCTCGAAGAAGGCCTCTGGTTGCTGTTGCCAGAGACGCACGCGGGCGTCGTTGATGGTGTTCATCAGGATGTGCACGTCGCTTTCATCGAAGTGTCGGCAAAAGTCGCCCGCGGTGGTCGGATCGGGAATCCGCTGGGCCCCCAGCGCATCCAGGTAGACTTCGTCGTTACGCCACAGTTCGATGTCCTCCAGGCAGGCGCCCCCGCTGAGAATGTTGTAGGCGATATTCAGGACGTGGTCTGATTCGTGATAAGGCAAATGGACCTTCAGCAGGTGCAGTCGCTGGTCGAGGGCCTCGATCAGCCCGGTTCGCCGGGCCAGCAGGTGGATCGCGCCGATCCCGCCCGGCCCCAAGCCGCGGGTCCGGTCGGCCAGTTCGTAGTGGATGTTGCTGGCGGTGAGCATGGGCCGGGGTTGATCGGTCCAATTGCGTTCACGCAGCCGGTACTGAATTCGGCGCTTGCGGTTGATCAGCTTTCGGGTTCTACTGGCGCTCACTCGAAATGCCTCCTTGCGTATGGGTGTCGTGTTTTTGTGGATACTCCTTATACGCAAAAACACAGGCATTTCGAGTGCTTTTTGAAATCAGGCGAACAAATCAAGCTTGATCAGGGCCTAGCCGCGTGAGTACGGCGTGTATGATTCTCTGCGACATACCACCTATCCTTTCGGTCGGGCCGGCCCCGGCTGGAATCATGGCGATAGGTGTTCCACGATCCGCAGCCGGGTCCGCTCGCCGGGGATCAGCCGGCTACCCGCTTCATCCTTGCGCCGGGCGCCAGGCTCACGTAATGCTTAAACCAATAGCCTGACGCAGCTTCTCGGACAGCGTGTCTGTGTCCATCGCTTCATCGTAGCGCCAATATACAAGCGTCACGCCGTGCTTTCGACAGAGCAGAGCCTTTCGAGCATCCCGCTGTTTTGTTCTCTCAAGGCCTTCCTCTCCACCGAAGAATCCTACCGGCTCGAAGTGCTGCAACCCCTGGAACTCGATACCCAGCATCCGTGACGGAACGTAGATGTCCAAATGTTGTGGACTTAGCCAATCGAGTACGGCATGTTGCTCGGCGTCCGAAAACACGCTCTTCACCAGCCCATAGAGCTGAGTCTCACGGACCCATCCCTCGCCAATCCGCGGTAAGCCATGTCTCTCCCGCAGAACGTTCTCAGCTTCCCGCAGAATCTCATCGACGAGCTCCAAGAGCGGGTTTCCGAGCTTCCTCGCCGCATCCAAGTCCTTTCTGATCAGCCCCACCTCATAGAACGTGATGCCGCCGACAGAGTGAGTCCGCCCAGTGTATCTCAACCCGTCAGCCCAGTAGTCGCTCTTCTCAATCTCGTCAAGCCCTTCGACTGACATGAATCCCGGCTCGCGTGCCACGCCGTCGGCGCGCCACTGCTTGTGCCTCCACGCATCTATGCTCGCCAAGTGCAACCCCTTGTCGAGCACCTCCGTTTCGTAATAGCCTGGGGTGTAGGTGACCCAGAGACCCTTGTAGCCCGCATCTTCGGGGACCTCGACGATCTGACAGTGTCTTACCTGATCGGGGTATCGACTGAACAGCACGCCCCGCGGGCAAGCATCATATGTGTCAGAGAAAGACTCTGTTGTTACCGGCGTACGGCCCATCTTGCAGACCCCATCCTGAATATACACGCCCGAGTGCCATTCCTTTTTCCTCCGTTTAATCAGCCGCTCCATCGTGGGGGCGTGGTACGTTATGATTTCTAGCGGTGACTTGAGGCCCGATTCGTTGTGCCGTTGTAGGACCTCGTCTACGCAGTCGCAATACTCGCAGAGGCTGTCGGCAATGAAGGGGGTGCGAGTAGACTCGCTTCGAAAGTGCAAGAGCTCTCTTCCTTTAAGGGGGATGCTCGCCAGACGTTTCAGGTAGATCAACTCGTCAGCGTGTTCGTCGTAGAGCTGCTCGCCGAAAATGTTGTAGTAGGCATCAACCGCGTCCGCGTAGCGCTCCTGCAGGATTAGTGTACGTAAGCGCGCGTACTCCTGCTGCCGCGGGTTGGGAGGCACGCGCGACCACCGATGTGAAATGACGCGGCTGCCCGAATCGTCCCACGAGAACGCAAGGTAACCGTGTTCCTCAAGAAGTTGCTTGATCTGGTGATAACTGTCGGGCGGCCCGGCGTAGCGTGGGTACTGGTGTACGAAGAAGGCGAGAAGGTCAATCTGGTCGCGGCGAAACGTCAGCGTGTGTATTGCCTTGCTTCCTTTTCCCGCAACGCTGTGTGAATCAGCGAGATGAGTGTACTTGAGCGCTGTTCTGTAGCCTTTTGCTCGTGAGAACTTGAACGCAAACCGGATCGCTGGGCCATCGGCGGCGGGCGAGTCGGACGGGCTGCTCTGCGTGTCCCGAGACAGCGTGCCATCTGGCCGCTCGACACGATCCCAGGCATTCAGGCGCCACGCGGAGACGCTCTTGGCGAGTCGGACGAAATCGACTGAAAAGCGCGTCTCTGACAACAGGGTGAAACGCGCACTGCGATAGCCCGGGCCTCCGCCTCGGTATCGCTCCAGTGCAGAGACTAACTCATCGGGGGTATGAGTTCAGCCGTCTGCAGTGAGGGCATCGGGTAGTGGCGGGAGTTGGCCA
>CAZNFA010000071.1:0-19739 GCA_964572345.1 uncultured Planctomycetales bacterium | reverse complement strand
TCAGCGCACCGCAAGACTATGGGTGGCAGAGCGGCGCGGCGTATGTGTTCGAGCGTGACCAGGCTGGTGCCTGGAGGCAGGTGGCCAAGCTGGTCCCCGATGACGGGCACTGGTCGCACGGCTTCGGGTACGGCCTGGCCGTCAGCGGGGAGGTTGTGCTCGGCGGCGCTGCCGACGCAGCGGGCAACGAGGCGCACACGGGGGCGGCGTATGTCTTCGAGCCCGATGCGGACGGTCCCTGGGGCCAGACGGCTAAGCTGATTGCCGACGACGGTGTGATCGGCGACGCGTTCGGCGTATCTATCGGCCTTAGCGGCAACGTAGCCGTGATTGGGGCGCCCGGCGTCAGCGACCACGCCCCGGATGCCGGCGCCGCATACGTGCTTGTGCGCGACCGCCAGGGCAGTTGGAGCTGCGTCGCCAAGGTGTTCGCCGATGACGCTGAACCGGACGACTCGTTCGGTGCGCGCGTCGCCATCGATGGCCCCATGGCGGTAATCGGGGATCCACGCGACGATCACCACGGTCAGGACTCCGGCTCGGCCTATGTGTTTGCCGTCGGACCGGATGACGACGGCAACGGGATCATGGACGCCTGCGAGTGCCCTGGCGATCTCGACCACGACTGGATCGTCGATTATTACGACCTGGCGGTGGTGCTGGCCGACTGGGGCTGCACCGCCGGCGACTGCCCCGGCGACGCCGACCTCGACGGCGACACCGACCACGCCGACCTCGGCATCCTCCTCGCGTATTGGGGCGAGATCTGTCCTTAAGGTGGTGGGCAATGCCTACCCTACGTGCTGGTGAATTGGGGCAGCGTGTGTCCGTAGCGATTCGCGCGCTAGTCGTCCACGCTCGGCTTCTTTTGGCGGAGGCGCTTGAGGTCGGAGCGGAACTGCTTGGCCGTCAGTCGGCGTTCGCGTGAAGCGGCGGTGGGGCGGGTCGGGTGGCGTGGCTTGGGAACGCTGGTCGCCGTCAGCAGCAGCTCGATCAGCCGTTGTTCGGCGAGCAGCCGATTGGCCGTCTGCGTCCGGGCCGCCCGCGAGACGACGCGCAGCCGACCGTCGCGCGACAGGCGTGTCGCCAGCCGTTGGCGAATCCGTCGGACGTCGGCGCTTGACAAGGCCGGGCAGCCCCGAAAGTCGAACAGCAGCGTCACGCGCGTGCTGACCTTGTTGACGTGCTGGCCGCCCGGACCGCCCGAGCGGTCAAAACGCAGCTCGGTCCACGGGCGCAACTGGTCGATGTCGAAGCGTCGGCGTGACATGCGCTGGTCCCGTGTTCGCTGCCGTTGAGGGTCGGGAGCACGAAATTGGTCGAGGGCATCTCGCAGATGAGCCGGGGGCTTCAGCGTACGTCGCAGCGCCGCGCAACCTGAAGCGTGCGGCTCATAGCGCTGTGATCCGCAAGCCTCTTGCTCAGTCTGCCTGGCGCTCAGGATACTAGCACAGGGCCGCGTATGCTGCCACGAAGTAGATGGCCAGGCGGATTCGTTGGGGTGTCCAAACCCAGAGCATTCTTTCGCCTCCTCGGGCGTGCCCACGGCGGTCAGCGCCGGCACGTGGGCCGTCGGCGTGTCCCCGGGAATTGCCGTCGCCACCTTCATTACACTCTAGGCTGCCTGCAGTGCGGGAATCAACAGAAGAGGCGGGATCGGAAACAGGCCGGGCGACGACCGGGCCGATGGCCCGATAAGGCCTGTGGCGCGTCCCGCCCGGCCGCACGACCCATAACCCCCGATTTCCCAGATGGAGTCTCCGCCGATGGCATGAGACGTGCAGGTTTTCCCCGTGAATTAAGGGTTTTCGGCCAATCTGGCAGAGGCATCCAATGGGTGACAGGCGAGAGCAAGCACTTCGCGTTCAATTCGACCGAAAACTCAGGCGCGAATTCCATGGGGCAAGGATCACGAGCGACGCAGGGCTGCTTCCGTTCCGAGAACTGGACGAAGCGTTTCGTCTCTCCGAGATGGGTGCTGCGATGCTGGCCGACTCCCGCACCGGGAAGAACAGACAGCACACGCTCTTGGCGATGTTGCGGCAGGCCGTATATCGATGGCCAGCTGGGTACGAAGACGTAAACGACGCCGAGCGTCTGCGCGTCGATCCGGGCTGTGCTGTCAGGCGGCCGTCGCGTCTGAACGGGCTCTGCACCGTGAGCCGAAATGAAACGTCGATCCGATGGCAGGCACCTTCCTGCGCACGAGCGGCGTCGGTTGCGCCAAGAGCGGTCGCAGCTACGGCTTGAGCAGATCAAGGAGTGGTGGGGGCCGGAGAATGGCGCGACTTGAAGACCGTACGGCCGATGTCTGTTTGCGATGGGCGGGTGACTGATCTAGGCTCCTCATCAGCTTCCTGGTGAATGAGTACGATCGGCACGAACGGCCGACGCGCGAAAAAAGAGCAGCCAGTGGTTAGACGGTTGTCCACCAACAAACCCGGCTTTGAGCACGGCGTGTTGGGAATCGCGCCGGCTGTTGTGGAATGGATGGCACACTCCCCGCGACGGTCCTTCATCATCGTATTCTTGTTGGCCTTCGCCATTCGCGGGTTTCTACTGACCCAGGTCCCTCCCAGGCGCGTGCACCCGGACAACCCTTATTGTCACGAACAAGTCATTGCGATGTCGTTGATCGAGAGGGGCGAATTCGCCGGTATCTATATGCTGCCCACCGGGCCGACCGCGCATGTGCCGCCGATTGTCCCCGGCCTCATCGCCGGGATCTGGTGGCTTTTCGGGACGACCCTCACAGGGGGATATGCGGCACGGCTGATTACGATCGCAGGCTACTCGGCCATGTACGGCATGATTCCGTGGGTCGGTGGCAGAGTGGGCATCGGCAGGCAGGCCGGGATGCTCGCCGGGCTTGCAGGTGCCGTGATCCCGGAGCGGTTCGGGAATGGCCCGGCACTGGCCGCCATAGCCCTGGGCCTTCTGATGATTGCCATGGTAGGGCGATGGACCTCCGCACGCAGCTCACCAATCGGTTCGCTTCTCTTGGGGCTCGCGATTGGCGTTTCTTTTCATGTTCAACCCGCTCTTCTGCCTGTGGCAGTGGGCTTCATCAGCTTCGAATTATGGTGGAGCCGAGGTCGGCGTAAGTGGTGGCTGTCGGGGCTGGTGGTCATCGGCGCCATGCTCGCTTGCATCCCCTGGGGCTGGCGAAACTACAAGGTCTTCCATGAAGTCTTCTTCATTCGCAGTAATCTGGGCCTGGAACTGCGCATGGGTAATCACGAGGGTGCTGCCGCGTCTTTGGAGGTCATCGTCCGCCGAAAGGTGTACCGCCATCCGGAAGATAATGAAGGGGAAGCGCTGCTGGTCCAGCAGTTGGGTGAGATGGAGTACATGCGACGAGCGAAGCACGAGGCTTTCGAGTGGATCGCGACCCACCGGGCGGTTTTCGTCCGCCTGACCGCGCTACGCTTCGTTCACTTCTGGTTTGGACCTTTGCATCGCCCGATTACTGCACTAGGAGTATCCCTGCTTACCCTCTTAGCCTTACTTGGCGCGAGGCGGTGCCTGCCTTCCATGACCACGCCACAGCGCGCCGCTCTGCTGATCCCTCTGGCGATGTTTCCGCTCATTTATTACCTCGTCGGCTTTGAGTTCCGCTACCGCATGCCCGTAAACTGGATCGTGCTTCTGCTCGCCGGCGCAGAGGTGTGGCACTGGATCAAGCGAAGATGGCGGTAGCGGCCACGGGTTGGTCGAAGACGGTGGTGAAGTTCTACAACGGGCGCGGCACAACAGAGCAGTGGATCAAAGGGGGCAAGTACGCGGTCAAATGGACGCGGCCCTCCTGGCGTGACTTCAAGGACAACCAGGTGCGGCTTCAGCTTTTCGCGCTGGCGTACAACCTGGGCAACTTCCTGCGTCGCCTGGCGCTGCCGAGGAGCGTTCAGCATTGGTCGTTGACCACGCTGCGGGAGAAGCTGATCAAAACCGGGGCGAAGGTGGTCCGGCACGCCAAGTACGTGACGTTCCAACTGGCCAAGGTAGCTGTGCCGCGTGAGTTGTTCGCGGCCATCCTTGAGCGAATCCAGTGGTTCGGCGTGCCGCCACCGCTGGCGGACGACGGATGACGGCACGCCTCGATAACCCATGTGAAAGCCGACGCGGGGGCACGGTTGGGGCTGCGCGGAAACGTGGCGGAAGCCCTTCTCTGGGAGTCAATGCCGTGGGATTCAAGGGATCAACCGCGACGAAAGACGCATTCCAGCGGAATCTGGCCCACGCAAGGGCGGTCGAGGAGCCGGTTCCGGTAGAATGGCAACGGTGGAGACGGCAAATGGGGAATGTCGGTTAAGACGCGACGGCCCGCGGCTGCGTCCCGCCAGTCGTCCTCCGGAGGCATGCTTCAACATCGATGCACATCGGATTTCGCACAGAATACCGGAGGGCGCGTTCATGAGTGATCCTGCAGACCCGGGCACCGGAAAAGACCTGACGCACGGAATGAGATGGGTCACGCTGGCGGTTGTTCTGCTTTCGACGGTGCATATGGCAAGCTCCTGGACCCAGGAGCCGGTCCATGGGCACCGCGACCTGATCGACGAACTCCTGGCAATCCCGGCACCACCACCGGACTGGAAGACACAAGCCCGAGCGAGGAACGACGCCCTGCCGACGAGCGAGCGCGACTGGTTCGACGGTCAGCCACCCGAGGGCGCCGCCGTCGATGTTCTTCTGGCGTACTGGGCGGATCGCGTTTGGGACGACGATGATGAACTCCCACCGCTGTCAGCGCTCCATCGCGAGAAACTGCTAGAGGGCTGTGAGCGGCATCCAGACATGCTGCCGGAGGTGATCCGCTTCCTTCCTGATGAACCTGGCGCGCACAAGCGTGTCGAGCAGCTACTTGAGGCGGCCGAACGATCAGGAAAGCAGGGCGAGGAATGGTGCGCTGCCGTCCGTGAATGGCTCGCGCTACACAGCGAGCGTTTCCGCCCGCAGTTGATCGCTCGTGCGCAAGGCGCAAAGGACGAAGAGGGCTGGGTCGAAGGCGAGGAAGCTCTGCGCGCTCTCGGCGCAAAGGACTGGCCGGCTGCCCAACCCATCCTCCGGGAGCACCTGGCTGGCGATCAACCCCGCGTGGCCGCCGTTAGCCTAGCCATTCTCTACGTCCACGCCATGCGTTCTGAAGACGCTGTAACACCGAATCAGCTCAGGGACCAGTTGAAACGCATTGCGTCGGACAGGTCAGCGCTTGGGTTCGTCCGGTCGACAGCATGTGAGGCGCTCATGGCCACCGAATGGCAGGGACGGGACGGGTGGTTCTTGGCGCTGTTCTCCGATCCGACGGTCAGCGTGATCGAAGACGGATTTCTGTTCAGCCCGTTGGCGAGTGTTGTACGGAAAGCTTCGAATTACTGGATACCACGGGTGGCCGCGCTCGTAGGTGGTGAAAACGGCGCCGCACACAATGCTGCGGTGTGTTGTCTGGAGCAGTTCAATCTCGAGGATGCCCGTGCGGACGCGCTGCGTCCTCTGCTTCCGTGGCTCTCTGACCCGACTTGGGTGGAGCGTCGGTCCAGCACCGATCGCCTCCGTCTGATACAGAGCCTTGATCAAGTGAATTTGCCGGAGTGCATCGAGGGGCTGATCTGGGTCGCCGACCACGATACGGGTTTCGCCCTGTCAGGCGCCGCCGAAGCCCTCGCACACTACCGTGCGAAGGAGGCTGTTCCTGTCCTGAAGGCGGCCCTTGCGCGTGAGCCTGAAGAACACCATCGGCAGCGTGTGATTCAGGCTCTGTCGGCGCTCGGCGGCCTCTCCGTCGAGGAGATAGTCGCCGCCGTGGAGGCGTACGGCGAAGAGATCGCCACCGAGGAAGGCCGCGAACGGGTGGCACGTGCATCGGATTCTCTGAGCGACGCCTCGCCACTCGAGCCCAAGGTGAGCATGGGAAGGTATCTCGGGTACTACTGGGATGAACCGGACGAGAAGGCTGCCCGGAGGCTTGTGGCGCGCGTGCAGGAGCTTCGGACCCGCGCTTTCGCGCAGTCACAGAGCTTGTGGCTGGTCATCCGCACATGGCCGACAGCGGCTGTGGACCAGGAAATCGTGCGGCGTGTGGCATCGGGCGCGGTCGACAAGCTCTCCGTCCACTCGGCTTTGAAGCGACGGGAGTCGCTCCAGGGGAATACGCGAGAACAGCTGGAGAAGCTCTGCGAGCACGGTGGCACGCAGTTGGGCATCGCTGCGTGCCTGATCGGCGATCCCGACCGATACGCGCAGATCCTCGGGGGCTCAGATTCCGCAGCTCAGCAGGCTTTGCTGGCTTGTGCCCGGCTGGTCCGGGAACCACTTCCGGTGCAGAAGGTGGGCGAGCTGCTGCAGTCCGCGAACGAGCGCGTCGTGATTGCAGCTGAGTCTTATCTCGAAAGCGAGGATAGCGCAGGCGCACGCCAGCTTGTCCTCGCCCGCCATCCCCGAGAGACCCGGATTCTTGGTGCTCGTCAGGAGTTTGACCCCGGTCATTTCTCGTTCGAGCAATTCGAACGGTGGGAGGAGCGACTTCAGGAGGCCGTCAGAGCCGATGGCGGCCCAGATGAGCTGCTCGCACTGCTCAGCGCCGGGTACTGGGGTGACGAGGGGCAAAGTGTGATTTACATCCGAGGCAAGAAAGCAGAGCTGCGGTTCTATCGAGACGAGACAAAGTTCGAATCGCGCAAACTCTCCGACGGGGAGTGGCGAGATCTGCGCGGGTTTCTGTGCGACAACTCGGTCGAGGACCTCGCGCCGCTGAACGTGCTGGTTCACGATGGCATGCAATACGAGTATGTTCATTTGACGAGACACGGCGGTCGCCGGGTCTTCATGAACAATCCGCAGACCGTCGGGGGATCCGTCTACGACCGGCTCGTGCGTCACTTCATTCGGCTCAGTGAATCACTCGTACATGTGCTGGACAATTGAACGAACCAGACCACCGGTACCGTGAGAACGGCAGACGATCTCAGAATCACGTACCGATACGACTACAATCACAACGCGCTCCGCGCGAGCGTCATCAGCGGCAACGCGATCGTCGCGCTTATCGACGCTGGGACATTGCTGCGATTCGATTCTGAGAGCATGGAGAAGGCGCATTCAAGGCCATCACGCCCCCGATGGGCCCACCGACGCTGGTGCCGAAGCAGTAAGAGTAGTGCGTTGAGGATGCACGCTCCAGACTAGGGATTGATCGGTTCCACGCTTTTCGCTTCTGGGTGTCCCGCCGTCCCGGACAACGAAGGCGCTCTCCCCACTGCGACTGCCGCGTGCGGATAGTCGCTCGCGGGTATCTGCCTCATCTATTATAACGTCAAGGTGCCGACCGCGAGGCAAAACGGCCGCGAGTCTCACGGACGGGACGCGCGTGCCACGCTCCTTTCGTTAGGGGCTCTAAGGCCGGGGCGTGCCGAACTCCTGGACCCAGTAGATGCCGTACTCGCCGCCGGTGCGCACGCCCACGCCCAGCTCGGTGAAGTACGGGGCGAGGATGTTGTAGCGGTGTGTCTCGCTGTTCATCCAACCGTCGAAGGCATCTTCGGGGGTGGGCTGCCCGGCGGCTAGATTCTCGCCCACATATCCGACGTAGCCGAACTCGTCCCTGCGGTCCCTCAGTTCCGTGCCCGTGAAGGGATTGATGTGGCTGAAGTATTCGTAGTGGATCATTTCGCAGGCGTATTGTGTGGCTTGGGCCTCGAGAACCGCGTTGTGCGCGAGGGCGGCGAGCCCGGCTTGGACTCTCTCCTGGTTGACCAGCTCCAGGATGCGCGCCCGCCAGGCCTCCCCCTCGGCCGGCTCACCACAGTCCGGAAACTGGGCCGCGAGGTCGGTCCCGGCGAGCTGGGCGTCCTGCGTTCCGCCGGCGGGACCGGGATTGCCTGACCCGCCGGTGGCCGCGGCGGGGGTGGAACCGCCGCCCTCGGGTTGCAGCACGAGCGGGCAACCCGCCAAACACGTGGCAAAAATAGCCATCCAGCCCAGGAATCGGGCATGCCGTACCATCGCTGTCTCCTTGACCAGGCCCGCGCCGGGCGGCAAAACGGCCCGTGGGCCCAACTACCCTGATTGTACTATCTTCCGACAAGCCCTTGATGCGACTTTTTGTCGGTCCCATACTTTAGGGGAGCCGTGAACCGTTTGGCTGAGGAGCTTGGTATGCTGCGTAAACGTTGTATCGGACTGGTGGTCCTCGCGATCTTGGCGACCCCGTTGGCCCTTGTGCAGGTCGGCCTTCCCGGCTGCGTCACGGGCGGCGCCGCCGAGATCCTGTTCAACCTGCCCCCCGTGCCGGTCATTACGGCCGACGTGGTCCGCGGCGTCGCCCCGCTGATCGTTCGCTTCAGCTCCGACGCCAGCACAGACGACGGGCTGATCGTGGCCCGCTTCTGGGATTTCGGCGACGGGCAGACCAGCCAGGACATCTCCCCGTCACACACGTTTACGTCCACCGGCGACTTCACGGTCACGCTGACGTTGACCGACGAGCAGGGCGCGCAGGGCGCCCGGAGCCTCATCATCTCGGTCACCGAGGCACCGGTCGCACGCATCACGGTGGACACGCGCAGCGCCGAATCCGCTCCCGCCATCATCAACTTCGACGGCTCAAGCTCTTTTGACCTCGATGGGGAGATCGTCGAGTACCAGTGGGACTTCGGCGACGGCTCGCGCGAGTTCCTGGTTGCCGTCCCGCACACCTATGCCTCCGCCGGCACTTATCACGCCAAGCTCACCGTAACCGACGACAAGGGCGTGACCGGAAGTGACGAGGTTACTATCTCGATCGGCATCCGCGAACCGGAGATCGAAGTTCGGGTTCCGCCGCCCGAGGTCCCAAACGTCGTAGTCTCGGCGGATTCGCCGCTTTGGATCGGGGCAATCTTCGAGGTAGAGGCCGGCGTGCCGTATACGATCCGCGCGGGCCTCGACGGAGACCGGGACTTCTGCCGGGCCCAAACGGTCGTGTTTGATGCCAACAACGGCTCCACGCTGCTCACCATCACCGGGCATGACGACGCGGTGAACGCGGCCGCCTTCTCCCCGGACGGAACTCGGATCCTCACCGCCAGTGAAGACGGCACGATGCGGCTGCAGAACACGGTAAGCGGCGTGCTCGAACAGGAGTACACGGGCTCCGCGGCCATTACCTCCGTAGCGTTTGCTCCGGACGGAGCTTCGTTCGTCTACGGGCAGGCCGACGGTGCCGTGGTCGTGCGCGCGCTGGCTGACGGGGCGTTGGTGCGGCAGTTCGTGGGCCATGCGGCGGGCGTCAACGGCGTGGACTTCTCGCCCAACGGGGATCAGATACTCAGTGGCGGGTACGATCGCCATGCGATCGTGTGGAACCTGAGCGACGGTTCCATCCTGCGGGATTTCGTGCTCGATCTCGCCGTACGCGCGGTCGCCTTCTCGCCGGCTGATCCCGCGCTCGTGGCCACGGCCAGCGCGGATAACACCGCCAGGGTCTGGAACGTTACCAGCGGCGCTGAAGTGGTCACGCTCAACGGGCATACCGACGTCGTCACCGACGTCGCCTTCGGCCCCGGCGGCAGCGTCCTCCTGAGCGGCAGTGCGGACGGCACCGCCAGAGTCTGGACCCTGGCTGGCGAGCTGATGCAGACCTTCACGAATGGCGACGGCGTGGGCATCGCTTCGGTCGCCTTCTCACCGGACGGACTCTTGGCGGTAACCGGCGGCGACGACGGCGTGGGCCGCGTCTGGGATCTGGTCACCGGGCAGGAGCAGTACACGCTCGAGCCCCTGGCGGTATACGAGGAGCCCGGCGGCCACCTGGCGCAATCCAGCCAGACCTGCACCTCACCGATCAGCGCGGTGGCCTTTACGCCCGACGGCCTGAGCATCCTGGCAGCGGTGGCCGCCAAGAATGACATCCGCCTGGATACCGACCCGCCCAACGGAAACGACTTGAACGTCGTCATTCCCGCGGCGCTCTCGCTGAAGCAGGTGGCCGCGCTGGACGGGCAGGACGTCGCCCCCGGACAGTATTACCTCTGGGCAGAGGTGCGCACCGATCGCACCCCTCCGCAACGGGACTACGCGGCGGCAGTCGTCAACGTGATCGATCCGTTTACGGACGAAATCAACACGTCCACGCCGGCGATCTCGTTCGTCAACGACCAGGCCGCTATCGTCGTCGCGCCGACGACGGATCGGCAGATTTTCGATCTGGGCCCGCTCAGCCGTGGCGACCGGGTCTTCCTCAGTTTGCTCTCGACGCCCGCCTACGGGCAAACGTACGACGCTGATGGATTCAGCGTGATGGTCCTGGATGCCGACCAGAGTATGTTCACCTGGTATCAGGAAGGCTTTATTCTCTTCACGCCGGATACCAAGCTGGTCGTCGGGCACAACAGCTCGCACTACTACGTCGTGGTGGACTCCGGGCACGGCGTCAATGTGGGCTTGCAGCGCGACTTTGGCCTGGTGCGACGCCAGCAGCGCATCTACTTGAATTTCGCCGGAGGTGTGGGCATTGGGGTCGCCGGAGAACCGCCGATAAGCTTCCTGCCCTTTGACGCGAGCGATCTCGATCCGTCCTTTGACGACGACGATACGCTCGTCATCAAGAGCGGGATCCTACAGTTTGCCCGCGACCGTTACGCCCCCTGGAACGTCGTGATCACCAGCAGTGACGAAGGTAGCCCACCCGAGCCGCCGTATCAAACGGTCCACTTCGGCGGTCGCAAAGTCATCGTACTCGACGGCATCGAGATTATCATATGGGGTGACGCCGACTACATCGATCCGCGCAATGACACGCTCACCGGATCGGCGATCATTTACACAGGCAGCTTCGCCGGGTTTTGGAGTACACCGCAAGAATACGCGGCTGTGATCGGCGAGGTGGCTGTGCGTCGGTCGGGGCACCTGGCCGGCCTGCGGCACGTTGACAATGTCCAGGACATCATGACCACGGCTGATCCGACCGGCCTGACGGACTTCACCGTCTCGCCTTTGTCGGCTTTTGAGCAACTGAACTCGCCTGCGATCGGAATTCAGGACGCGCCTCAGTGGTTCGATGAGATCTTCGGGCCGGCGCCCTGAAGTCAGGCGGGGAGGCCACTGCTGCCGAACGTGACATAAGCTCGCCTGCCGGCAACAGCAGTGATGTCGCATCCGCCCGAGGCCCGGGTGGCTCCGCGCGGGGACCTGACCCGACGGAGCGCCCCGAGAATCCCTCCCACCAGGCCGCATTGGCCATGGAACCGATTGCGGTTGGCCGGTTTGCGGCTAGAATGATGGCGGTCGTGGAAGTGTCATCGAGTCTTATCTTGACTGCGCGGTCTTCGCCACGCGTCGTGTGTCAAAGGGCTAGGGGGCCGGATGGCTAAGCTCACCATCGAGGATATCGTGCGAGCCACCGGTCTGTCCCGTGGGACCGTATCCCGCGCACTGAATGACAAACCGGACATCAGCTCGCACACCCGACAATTGGTTCTCGATACCTGCCGCAAGCTCAAGTACGTTCCCAGCCGGGCGGCACGCTCCTTGGCCACCGGTCGCAACTACGCTATCGCCGTGCTGCTGGATGATCTGCGGTCGGCCTTCGCCACTGCGGTTCTCCGCGGCGTCCTGGCACGGGCCCGGCGTGAGCACTACGCCGTCCAGGTCGGCGAGCTCGGCGACCAACCCCAGGCGACTGCCGACCGGCTACAGGCCCTCGGTGGCGAACGCATTGACTGTGCCCTCATTGCGGCTCCGCTGGCGAGCTCGGCCGTCATGGCCGTCCGGGACGCGCTGAATGTCCGCGCCTTGGCGTCCTGCTGGCCGCTTGGCGGCATCTCCTGTGATGTGCTGACCCCCGACCAGGCCGAGTCGGGCCGACTGGCCGCCCGGCATCTGCTCCGCGACGGCAGCGGTGACATCCTCTACGTCTATGCCCCCGGTTCGCCAGGGGCAAGCGAGCGCCTCGAGGGCTTCCGCGAGATTGCCCGCAAGCATGGGCTCGATCTGGATGGGATGATCGTCCGGTTGCCGGCCGACACTGAGCCAGGGACCGCTCGGCTCGCTCCCGTTCTGCCACATCTCGAGCGCGCGCGGGCGATTGCCGCCGGCGATGACTTCCTGGCCGTTGACCTGATGCTGCTCTGCCTGCAATCGGGGCGGGTTCCCGGGCGCGATGTGGCCATCCTTGGCCAGGGCAACGAGCTGGTGGGGGCCAGGATCTGGCCGAGCCTCTCGACCGTGGACTTCAGCGGCGAGGAGATCGGCCGTCGTGCCGCGGAGACCCTCTTCCAGCGGCTTGGCGAGACCCGCGGGGACGCGCCCCAGATCGTGAAAGTGGCCCCACAGTTGGTTCGGCGTGAGTCTGCCTAGCCTGCCAGACCGAGTCCGCGCGGGCTTACAGTTAACGTAACGGCTTTTCCCACAGTGGTTTAGCGTGTTCCAGCCTCGCGCCGGACCAGCCGCGCGCCGGCACCGATGCGGGCGAAAGGCGGCCGACCCAGGACCCGGCGCAGGCCGTTGCGGCTAGATCCCACCGGCCGATAACGCCAGGTCTCCTTGACGCCGCCCGGCTGGTCGTCTACATTCACGTTACAGCGGTGACATACGCAGGTCCTGAAATCTCATTGCTGCGCGCTCCCGTCGCCAAGTCGGGCACGGAAGCCTGCCAACCCAACGGGCGGTTCCCTGCGCGGCTGCGGGTACGGATGGCCGATCCCGCTTGCCGGCGGCAGGCAACCGATTGTCGCGGGCCAGGGGACTTACCTCGCATAGGAGAAGGCGCGATGCAAGTGACGGTATCCGGACGCCACATGGGGATAGATGATGCGCTGAGAGAGTACTGCCAGCGAAAGTCCGAGCGCCTGATTCGCTTTTACGACCGGATCCAGGCGATCGAGGTGATTCTGGACGGCAAGAACGGCCACCATGCGGCCGAGATTATCGTCCACACCGACGGAACCCAGCCTTTCGTCGCCAGCGAGCAACATGAGGACGTCTACGCCGCGATGGACCTATTGCTGGACAAGATCGAACGGCAACTGCGGCGTCACAAGGAGAAGCTCCGCAATCGCAAGCATCCCCCGCGATCGCCGAGCCAGGCTCAGGGTTCTTAAGTGGGGGAGCAAACGGAGTGCGGAGCTGATGAAGCTCGGTGAGTTAGTACAGCCCGGCTCGATCATCGCCGAGTTGAAGTCTACCGACCGCGCCGGGGCAGTGCGGGATCTGGTGCAGCTTCTCAGTGACGCGAAGCTGATCAACCAGAAGAGCGTTGACAGCGTGGTCAAGTCGATCATCGCCCGCGAACGAACGCGAGGCACCACCGGGTTCGGCAAGGGCGTTGCCGCTCCGCACGCCAAGGTTGAGGGTTTGCACCGGGCGGTGGCCGCCATCGGGCGCACCAGTCGCGGGATCGACTTCGCCTCGCTGGACGGCGAGCCGGTCTACGCCGTCTTCCTGATCTTGAGCCCGGCCGACCGCCCGGAGGAGCACCTGCGTGCCATGGACCTGGTGTTCCGGCACCTACAACAAGAGAAGTTCCGCAGATTCTTGCGGCAGTCTGACAACGCGGAAAAGATCCATGACCTGCTGAAGGAAGCGGATGAGAAGCAGGTGGCTGGCTAATCCCGGATAGCGGCCGGAAGGCGTGGGCCGCGGTATGAATGCATTGGAAGCGTCGGTGGCACTCGAACGAGAAGTGGTCATTCCAAACCGGGAAGGATTGCACTTCCGGCCGATCATGCAGTTCGTCGATACGGCGGCGCGCTTTCAGTCGCTCGTGACGGTCCATTGCCAGGGCCGTAAGGCCGACGGACGCAGCCCGATGGAACTGTTGATGCTCGTGGCTACGCAGGGCTGCGCCTTGAGAGTCGTCGCGGACGGCGAGGATGCTCTAAAGGCCCTCGACGCACTGACCCAACTGATCGAGGCCGGGTTCGACGAGACGTAACGGTACGAACCAAACGAAACGAGATTTGACGGTAGTTGCGGCCCGCACTCGCTGCTGGGGCCGCAAACGCCGCGGTGCCCGCGGCTCATGATTAGGAAAAAAGGCATTAGCGCGTCGCCCGGCGTGGCGATCGGCCCGGCTCTGGTGCTCGACACGGAAGAGTACCTGATCCCACGCCGGCCCATCGATCCGTCGCAGGTTCCCGCACAGATCCAGGCCCTCGATGGCGCTCTCGAAACCGCCCGCCAAGAGGTTGCCGAGCTACGCGCCTCGGCGGCCCGCAAACTCGGCGAGAAAACCTCGGCCATCTTCGACTACCACGAGATGTTCATCGCCGACCCCAAGCTGCGCGCCGCGGTGGTGGCGGTGATTCAGGAGCACCACTACACCGCTGCTTACGCCTTCGGACAAGAGATGAAGCGTCAGCAACGGAAGTTCCACGACGTGGCCGACGCCTATGTCAAAGAGCGCGTCCGCGATCTGTTCGACATCGAGCGGCGCGTTTTGCGCCATATCTTGGGACGGGTCCGCGAGGACATTACCAAGTTGACCGAGCCGGTGATCGTGGTCGCCCACGACCTTACCCCTTCCCAGGCCGTCTCCTTCGACCGCGAGCACGTCCTGGGCTTTGCCGTCAGCGTCGGCGGCCAGACCTCCCATAGTGCGATCATCGCCCGCATGCTCGGCATCCCGGCGGTCGTCGCGCTGGGCGACGTGACCAGCGACGTCACCGGGGGCGAGACCGTCGTCATCGACGGGACGCATGGGATTGTGATCGCCAATCCTGACGACGAGACCATCGAGAATTACAGGGCGGAGCAGCGCGAGTACCACGCCTTCGAGATCGAGCTGGCCGGGTTGCGCGACCTGCCGGCGGTTACACGCGACGGGGTAACCGTAACACTGCTGGCCAATATCGAGTTGGCCAGCGAAGCCCGCACGGCAATGCAGGCCGGTGCCGAGGGCATCGGTCTGTACCGCACCGAGTTCCTGTTCCTGGCCAGCGAGCGCCCGCCGACCGAAGAGCAGCAGTACGAGGTTTTCCGCGAGGCGGTTCAGCACGCCAACTCCAAGCCGGTGGTGATCCGCACGATAGACCTTGGGGCGGACAAGATGATGGACGGGCTGGAGATCCAGCACGATCACAACCCGGTCCTGGGGCTCCGCTCGCTGCGCTACTGCTTGCAGCATCTGGACATGTTCAAGATCCATCTGCGCGCGATCTTGCGAGCCGCGGCTGAGGGCGACGTGCGCATCATGTTCCCGATGATCGCCACGCTCACGGAGCTTCGGCAGGCGAAAGCCACCTTGGCTGACGTGATGGAAGACCTGGAAGAGGAGCGCGTGCCTTTCCGGCGGGATGTTCCGATCGGCATGATGGTCGAGACGCCGGCGGCTGCCTTGCTCAGTTCCACCTTCGCCAGGGAGGTCTCGTTTTTGAGCATCGGCACCAACGACCTCACGCAGTACACCTTGGCGGTGGATCGGGCCAATGAACGTGTAGCTCACCTTTACACGCCGCACAACCCCGCCGTTCTCAAGCTCGTTCGGGAGGTGGTGCGCGCTGCGCGGAAGGCAAAGGCTACCGTGAACCTGTGCGGGGAAATGGCCGGGCAACCGCTTTACACGCAGTTGTTGCTCGGGCTGGGGCTGCGGCAGCTATCCATGGCGCCCAAGGATATCGCCGAGATCAAGAAGATGGTTCGTTCCACGAGGATTGAGGACTGTGAAGCAGTGGCCCGTAAGGTGTTGCGCTTTGACGCCGGTCGTCAGGTGCTCAACTTCTTGCGGGGCGAGGCGCGCAAGATCGTGCCGGAGGCGTTCTGATGCACGCCACGCAGGCGTCGACTCAGCCCCAGGCGCGGGTCTCCGCCGAGCCCGCACAACGCTTCCGCGTTGCGGTCGAGCTGAGCATTGGCGGCGATCTGCGCTACCTCTCGCACCATGACGAGTTGCGTATGCTTGCCCGAGCCTTGTTGCGCGCGCGCTGGCCGGTGGCCTACTCGCAGGGCTACAACCCGCTGCCGCGCGTCGTGCTGCCGCTGCCACGCAGTGTGGGGACCGCCTCGGCCTGTCAATGGGCGCTGATCGACTTGTGCGAGCCACGGTCGCCGGCAGAATTGTGCCAGACGCTCGCGGGCGCCTTGCCGCCGGACTGCACGCTGTGCCGCGTCATCGCCCCGGCACCGCGGGCCACCCCGCATCCGCAGCGAGCGAGTTACCAGGTTGAGCTAACACCCGCGGAGGGCGATCAGCTCGAGCGGCGGATTGGCGAACTGCTCGCGGCAAGCGAGATCAGGGTCATGCGCCGGCCTGGCCCGAACAGACCGGCCCGCGCGATCAACATCCGCCCCTACATCGAAAACATTGTTTGGTACGGGCAAGGCCTGTGTATGCGCTTGGTCTACGAGCAGCAACGCTCCGCCCGTCCATCGGAGATTCTCACGGCATTGGGCCTCGCCGCCGACCGGTACAACCACCGAGTCCGGCGGACGAAGGTCGAATGGGATATCGAGCTGACCGGCCCCACGCAGCGGCCTGCGGCTCCGGAAAGGAAGAGACTTGACAAGGAACAAGAAGACGGCCACCCGTCGGGCAAAGAGGACGCGCAGGAAAAAACCAGTTGAGACGCCTGAAGATGCGGCCAAAGGCTTAGCCGATACGGCCGAGCGGGATGCGCAGCGCGTAGAGGGGGACGACAAACCCATCGGCGAATCGGTAGCGGCGAAGCCCGAGAAGAAGCCCACCCGCCGACGCAGCCGCAAGCGAGCCAAGCCGGCCGCCAGGCGCCGAACGCCCGAGTCGGAATCCACCGCGGGCGGGGCTTCGTCCGCCCCTGTGGAGGAGAAGAAGGAAGGGCCGACAGCGGGAACGGCGGGTGACGCCGCCCCACCCACCAAGAGGAAGGTCACCAAGCGTCGGCCTCGGAAACGACGTCGGAGTTCGACGGCGAGAGCGAAGCCGGCCGAGGCCCGGGTATCCGAAGCTGCCGAGCAGACTGTCGCGGCTACTGCGCCGCCCGTCACACCGCTCTCTGCAGATGCGCAGGTCGAGACGCACGCCGATGCGGTTGTGATCCGTTTTCCGCCGGCCGTCTCCGAACCGGCACCGCCTGAGTTGAGCGGTCCTTCAGAAGAAGGGGAGACGGAGGAGGTTTTGCCCGCGATAAGGCAAGCCGAAGCGATCGAGGAGGCGGCCACAGTCGCCGCTGGGCCGCCGGATCGGGAGGAGCAACCCGCGGTATCCGAAGGGCCGCTTTCGCCGAGCCAGAAGCGGCGTCTGCGCCGCAAGCGCCGCGCGGAAGCCCTGCGTGAGACGGGCAAGTCTACGGCAACGGAGCAGCAACCAGCTCAACCCGCGGAGGAACCCGAAGCGCCGGCGGCAACGGCCCCGGAGCCGGAGTCGGCCGCGCCGGCGCCCGCCGAACCCGAGCCGGAAGAACCTGAGGAAAAGCCCAAGAAGCACCGCCGCGCGCGTCGCCGGGGTAAGGTGAAGGAACCGGCGGCGGCGGTCGAGGCCACGCCGGCTCCCGAGCCCGCGGCCGCCGAAGCCCCGGCAGCGACACCGCCCGCGGCCAAGCGCGTCAAGAAGGAAATGATCATTAACGTCGTGCCGCGCGAGGAGTGCCGCATCGCGATCCTCGAGCGCGGCAAGCTGGAGGAGATCTACCTCGAGCGGGCCTCGGCCGAAAACCACGTCGGCAACATCTACAAGGGCGTGGTCACGAATGTGGAGGCCAGCATCCAGGCAGCGTTCATCGACTTCGGGCTGGGCAAGAACGGGTTTCTACACATCTCCGATCTGCATCCGCAGTATTTCCCGGATCGGGAGGGGCAAACCGAGAACGTGGGCCGCAAGACGCCGCACCGCCGACGCCCTCTCATCCAGCGCTGTCTGCGCCGCGGTCAAGAGGTCATCGTTCAGATCACCAAGGAGGGCATTGGGACCAAGGGGCCCACGCTTTCGAGCTATCTGGCCATCCCGGGCCGCTTCATGGTGATGATGCCCGGCATGCGCCGCTTGGGTGTCTCGCGCAGGATCGAGGACGAAGAGCTCCGCCACAAGCTGCGTCAGCAGTTGGGCGAGCTGGAGTTGCCCGAGGAGGTGGGTTTCATTGCTCGTACCGCCGCCGAGGGCCGGACCAAGCGCGAGCTCCAGACCGACCTGAACTACCTCACGCGGCTCTGGAAGGCCGTGGAAAAGCGGACCAAGGGCCAGCGTGCTCCGGCGGAGGTGTATCGCGAGTCGGACCTGGTGATCCGCACGATCCGCGACGTCTTCACGACCGACATCGAGCGCATCCTGGTGGACGACGCGGAGGTGGCCGAGCGGGCCCGCGAGTTCCTGGCCATCTTCAGCCCGCGCTCACGCGACACCGTTGTCGAGTACGACGCCCCGGGACCCGTCTTCCACAAGTACGGCATCGAGGCCGAGCTCGAGCGGCTCCATTCGCGGCACGTTCCGCTCAAGAGCGGCGGTTCGCTGGTGATCGATCCGACCGAGGCGTTGGTTGCAATCGACGTCAACAGCGGCCGCTTCCGCACCGAGCAGGACGCCGAGACAACCGCTTACAAGATCAATCTCGAAGCTGCCGACGAGATCCCGCGCCAGCTCCGCCTGCGCGACGTGGGCGGGGTCATCATTTGCGACTTCATCGACATGCGGCGGGAATCGCACCGGCGTGAGATCGAACGTCGGCTTATCCGCAATCTCAAGCAGCACAAGGAGCGGGCTAAGATCTTGCGCATGAGCGCGTTCGGCATCGTCGAGATGACACGCCAGCGGCAACGGGCCAGTCTGACCCGCAGCGTGTATCAGGACTGCCACCATTGTCGCGGGACCGGGCTGCTCAAGAGCGCCGAATCGGTCGCCCTGGACGTGATGCGTCTGCTCCAACTCGCGGTGACGCGCGAGCACATCCACTCGATCGAGGTGTCGATCTCGCCGGAAGTGGTTGATCTGCTGCAGAACCGCAAACGCGCCCTGATTCACGAGTTCGAGACACGCTACCGCCGCACGATTTCGATCCGCCCCGGCCCGAACTTCGGACTAGATCAGGTGCAGATTCAGTGCTACGACCACCGCGGCCGGCTCGTGCCGCAACCGTAAGAAGGACCGACCGTGGATACCAAGCAGCTCGACGACGCGCTGCCGCCGCTGGTGAACCGCCTGGTTGCCAGCTACTTCGCCGACCGGCGCACGCAGCACATCGACAAGGAGTACCTGCCTTCCCAGGCGACGATCGTGGGCATCTGCGATCTGCTGTTGGAGCTGACCTTCCCCGGCTACGTCGGCCGGATGGGCCTCACGCCCCATAACATCAGCTATCACGTGGGCGAGTTGGTGCCGCGGCTGTTTGAGCAGCTTTGCCGCGAGACTGTCCAGTGCCTGTGCCACGAGCACGAACGCTGCGAAGAGCGGCCGCCTGAAGACCTCGCTGCGTGTCGCCAGAAGGCCTTCGACCTGGCGCGCGATTTCGTCGAGAGAATCCCTGAGGTCCGCGAGCGCATCGCCGCAGACGTGCAGGCCGCCTACGATGGCGACCCCGCCGCCACCAGCACCGCCGAGTGCATCCTGGCCTATCCGGCGATTCTGGCAATCACGGTCTATCGCTATGCCCACGAGCTCTACCAGTTGGACGTCCCCCTCATCCCGCGCATCATGACCGAGCACGCGCATCGCCGTACCGGCATCGACATCCACCCCGGGGCGCGCATCGGGCGCAGCTTCTTCATCGACCACGGCACCGGCGTCGTGATCGGCGAGACCACCGACATCGGCGACAACGTGAAGATTTACCAGGGCGTCACGCTCGGGGCCTTGTCGTTCC
>CAZNFA010000070.1:0-20446 GCA_964572345.1 uncultured Planctomycetales bacterium | reverse complement strand
CCACGGGTTGCGCTGCGCTCCACCCGTGGCAAAGCGCCCCTGTCCCTCCGGGACAGGTCCCACCATACTAGCGTCCCCTGGACCCCGCCCAATCCGTCATGCACCCCACGCGCGGGAGGCCAGATTCTTCGCTTCGCTCAGAATAACCCCGGGCAATGCGCTCAGAATGACCGTGGGCAATCGGCTCACAATGACGCTGGGCAATGCGCTCAGAATGACGCTGCGCGATGCGGGTTAGTCCTCCGGCTTTGTCGGCGTGGGTCGCGCGACCGGTCGCGAGGTTGGCCGGAGCGGCTTGGGCCGGACGGCCGGTTGCGAGGTCGGCCGACGCATCCCAGGACGGATGGCCGGCCGCGACGTTGATCGACGTATCCCAGGTTGGTCGGCCGGCCGCGAGGTTGGCCGACGTAGCGCAGACCGGACGCCTGCGCCCGAGGTCGTCCGCGTGGCGCGCGCCGCTGTCCGAGTGGTGCGTGGCGCTCGGGCGAGCCACACCTGGATGTCCAGCGTGGGGACTTCCAGATCGTCCGTCTTCAGCGTGACGACCGGGCGCGGGCGAACCAGCGGCTGGTACCCGGCCGGAACACTCAGCACCACGTACTGCTGCTCATTGCGTTCCTCGATCCGGACGGGCGTGTTGGGGTCGCTCGAGGTCACTTCGAGGATCTGGCTCGGCCGCTTGTTAGACCATAGCAGGCGGGCGCGTAATTCGCGTTCGGCCGGGAGATTGCGCGGGATGGTGAATCTAGTCGGCATGGCGCGGAGCCGCGGGACGATATACCCGTAGACCCTGATCTTCTCCTGTGGGACTTCGGCGATACCCGTCTCGAGCGTCAGATTGGTTCGCCACGACCCTCGCGACCAGCCGGGAGTAACCTCAACGTCGAGCTCGTAGCGCTCGCCCGGCTCGATTTCGCGTAAAGACGCGCGCAGGTTAGGGTCACTGGGGGGTAAAACCTCCAAGGCCAAGGGGGCGCCGTCGCCACGCGTGATCGTGACCGTCTTCTGCTGGGGGCCGGCCTCACGCGCGAGCTGGCCAAAGCTGAGGGCGCTCGGTTTCATCTGGAACGGGACGAGCACGGTCCCCGCGCAGGTGAGCGTGACCTTGTGATGATCCGCATCGTTGGTCGTGGCGGTGATGGTGCGGGTGAACGGTCCCGAGCGCCGCGCGCTGGCGACGGTAACCTTCACCTGCTCGCTCTGGCCGGGGGCGATGGTACGGTCCACCGGACCGTGAATCTTGCGCTTTCACCCGCCCTTGAGTTGAATCTGCAAGTCCCCCTCCCCCTCGTTTCTGATCTCGAAGACGAAATCCAGTGGCTGGCCATACCAGACCGGATCCGCGGTGATCTTGGACTCGCACACCCAGCGCGGCTGGGGCCCGTCCGGGGAAGGCGTGGGGATGGCACGCTTGCTCTTGCTGCCACAGCCGGGATCCCTCGTGGATGCCGGCTGTGTTGTCGCCGGCCGAGTGGCGGGCGACACTCGCGGTGGCAGGGTGGGCCGCCGTTGTTGCCCGGCCCTCGTTGGGGTGGTTCGCGCGGTGCCGGCCGGCTTCGCTTGCGGATTCGCGGCGGGCCCTCGCGGGCCGGTCGCCATCGCCGGCTTCGCAGGCCGTGCGGCGCCCGGGGCTTCAGCCTCCGCAACCGTCAGTCGCGATGCTCGCGTAGCGCCGGCCGGCGACTGTGTCACCTGCGGTTCGGCGTCAGCCGGCTGCTCGGCTTGCGCCGGCGACGCGCCCTCGGGCGCTGTGGCGCAACTTGCGAGCAATCCCACGCATGCCACAGACAGCCACGCAGCACAGAGGGTGGCAGCGTACCACCGTGTGCTTGCCCGGCCGAGCGTTACTGTTGTCCGGTGTATCTGGGTGGTGTTCACTTTGTCACTTTCCCCAAAAGAACGTCACAACACGATTGAAGGTCGGCATGAATCGCCTAACCCATTATTATAGCACGCACAAGCCTCCGACCAAATAGCCCTGCCGGGGCAGCAAACGAGGGAGCACCAAACCATTGTGGGCGGATTTTCGCATCCTGTTAGGGGGCGACCGCCTGGGCCGCCCTCAGCCCACGCCGACCTGCGTGTCACGCGGGACTGCCGACCTAGCTTTGGCCAGGGCCTGCTCCAGGTCCGCAATGATGTCCGCGGCGTTTTCGATTCCCACGGACACGCGTACCAGGCCGTCGCTGATGTTGGCCCGTTCCCGGGCCTCCCGCCCCATCGAGGCGTGGGTCATGCTGGCCGGGTGCTGGATCAGGGTTTCCACACCGCCGAGGCTCACGGCCAGCCGGCACAGCTCGACCGAGTTCATCATCCTCCGTCCGGCCTCCAGCCCGCCTTTCAGGCTGAAGCTGACCATGCCGCCCGACCCGCTCATCTGCTTGCGGCCCACCTGGTACTGCGGGTGGCTTTCTAGGCCGGGATAACGGACCCACTCGACCTCTCCATGGCTCTCGAGAAACTCGGCGACCTTCTGGGCGTTTTCGCAGTGCCGGCGCATGCGCAGCGCCAGCGTCTTGATGCCGCGGTGGACGAGGAAGGACTCCAGCGGCGGCAGCACCCCACCGAGGTGGTTTAGAAGCTTGCGGAAGGAGCCGTAGCGCGCTTCGTCCTTGACGACGATCATGCCACCAACGACATCCGCGTGGCCGTTGAGGAACTTGGTCAGGCTGTGGACGACGACGTCGACGCCCCAGCGCAGCGGCTGCTGGAGAATCGGGCTCATGAAGGTGTTGTCCACGACCACAACCGCCCCGTGCTCATGCGCCAGCCGACAGATCGCCTCCAGGTCGGTGATGACCAACGTCGGGTTGCCCGGCGTCTCCACGAAGACGGCTTTGGTGTTGGGACGCAGCGCCCGCTCAACCGCCGAAAGGTCCGACGTGTCCACCAGCGTCGATTCGATGCCGAACCGCGACAGGATCGTCTCGACCAGCACGCAGGTCGGGCCGTAGACGGCGTCGCTACAGATCATGTGGTCGCCTTGCTGCAACAGCCCGACGAGCGTCGTGTGGATCGCGGCCATGCCGCTGGCGCAAGCGAGCGCCGCGTAGCCGCCTTCCAGCGCGGCGATGGATCGTTCCAGGGCCTCGACGGTCGGGTTCCCCATGCGCGAGTAGATGTAGCCGTGGCCGACACCCGCGAACAAAGCGGCCCCGTGCTCGGCGTTCTCGAAGGCGAACGTCGAGACCTGATAGATCGGCGGAACAACCGGGCCAAATTCGTATTCGTCCACGCCCGCGTGAACGGCCAGGGTCTCGGGCGAGAGCTTCTTGTCCTGCTTCATGGTGCTATCCGTGCTGCGTGCTAAGCGTCGTTTCGTCGGGCCTGTTGCGGCGACAGTGCACACGTCCCGTCGCTCGGGCCGCGCGCGCCGCAACAACGTCTCAACCGCGAGTCCCCGGGCAAACGCACCGGACACGCAAACCGGGCGTTCACCTGCACTACAATATGTCGGACCGGCGACAATTTCAAGGACACGGCCGCGCCACTCCGCTACGAGTCGGACGTGTCCGGCGTCAATTCGTGCGTTGCCGTCCTGGGCTGAGCAAGCCGGTTGTACAGCAGAAGGGTCAGGGCAGCGGCGACCATCAGTCCGGCGAAGGCCAGCCACATGATGTCCGGACGCTGCATGTCGCGGGCGAGCTTGCCATAGAGTTGGCCGGAGAGAATCCCACCGAACAGATTGCCCAGGGCCATGGAGACGAAGTAGTAACCCATGTAAAGGGCCTTCTTGTCTTCGGGCGCGATGCGCCCGACATATTCCTGGCTGGTGGGGCTCGCCATCATCTCGCCGACGCCGAAGATCAGGATGCCGATGATGACGATGCCGATCAGGCCGCCGGCCGCGACCATCGTGCCGTCGGCAAGCGCCCAAAACGCCATCCCCGTCGCGCAGACCAGCATGCCGACAACCATTACCGTGAACCGGTGGAAGCGCGCCATCAGGTAGGAAACCAGAACCTGCAACAGCACGATGGACAGCGCGACAATGTTAACAATGTGTTCCGGGTTTACCTGCCGGCCGACGTCAATTCTGTCCCAGAGCAGACTGCGATAGGCAAGGCTGTTAATCGCGACGGCGAATTGCTTCACTTCAAGCGTTCGCTCGTCGGTCGCCAGACGCGCCGCCGCGGCCTCGGCAACCGCACGCGGAACCAGCGGCCCGTGCGCCGTCATCAGCTCGCGCAGCGCGGTTTTGAGCGTGGGCAACTCCGCGTCCTCGAAGCCGGGTATGCCTTTCGGCTTGAGACACCGATTGAGCGCCTGGATCGCCTGTTCGAGCTGCTCGTCGGTGACGGATTGCGCCGTCGTCGGAACCGCCGCGAGTAACTCACCCAACACGGTCGGCGGCATGCGGACCTTGTAGGCGAGCATCTCCCGCGCACCTTCCACCAGGTCGAGCTCGTCGAGCGGGTGCGCCGCTTGCGGCGAGTTGATCTGCGGGAGGAGTTGGGCAAGCTGCTCGCGGTCTTGCTCCGTAAGTCCGGGGAATCTGCGAAGCCGCTCCAGTCGTTCGGCCTGAGTCAGCGGCTTGTCAACCGCGGCGTCCGGCTTGTCAGGCTCAGTGAGCGCCGGGACGCCGCGCGCCCGGCGAATCAGGCCGTCGAAGTGTGCGCGCAACTCCGGCTCCTCGATGGCGGCCAGCGCGTCAATCCATTGCGGCCTGTCGAGCCGGTCGAACGTGCCGCGCCCGGCGTTCACCATCGGCCGGGTATTGACGAAGTCGCGGATGTACTCCGGCATGGTCAGGAACAGTTGCCCGTAGCTCGTCCAGAAACCGGAGATAATCAACAGGTACACCGCGAAGCGCCAGTTGCTGCAATGCATGCGCTTGCGCAGCGGGCTGCGCGGCTGGCCGCCCTGGAAGCCCGGGCGTCCGCTGCCGGCGGGCAGAACCCGATCCCAGACGAAGTTGAGCACGATCCACGCCGGCACGAAGATGGCACAATGCGGCCACCAGGAAAACCACTTGAAGCCCTGGTTGGCGATCATCAGGGCGATCAGCGTAACGAAGACGGTGATGAAGAAGCGCAGGTTACCCAGGACCTCGACGGTGTTCTCCATCACCTTTTTGAATGTGCGCGCCTGTTCGGAGCCGGCTTCGGTGGTCGGGTCGCGGTAGAACAGCAGGACGATCACCAGGTTCACCGCCGCCCAGCCGGAGCAGGCAATGAAGACATACTGCCAGGAGATGCCGCGGATCACGCCGGCCACGATCGGGCCCAGGAATCCGCCGACGTTGACCATCATGTAAAAGATCCCGAAGCCCATGCTCACGTTGCGCGCGTCGGTGACGCGGGCGACGGTGCCGACGACGACCGGCTTGAAGACGGCCGCCGCGACGGCCACGGCCATGAAGGCGCCCAGGAACCCCGGAAACGTCTTGAACTGCCCCAGCGCGTAATAGAAGATGACCATCCCCACGTACGCGATGAGGAACATCTTCTTGTAGCCGTAGCGGTCGGCGATGGCCCCGGTCACCACCGGCATGAGATAGAGCAGGAACGGCACGATGGCCTGGAGCTGGCCACGCTGTTCGGAGGTGAAACCCAGCCCGCCGGTCTCGACCGGACCCGTGATATACAGCGAGGAGACGGCGAAGAACCCGTACCACGCCATCCGCTCGAAGATCTCCATGGTGTTGGCGACCCAGAACGCGGCGGGGTAGCTCTTGATTTGTGCGAGAAAGCCGAGTCTGCCCTCCGACACGGGGATAAGCTCCTGCGCGTGGTGTTCCGGATTCGTGGCGGGCCCCGCCCGCAGCGACTATACGGTGCACGGCCCGGCTACAGCTACCCGAGGAAGCCGACTCCCCGGATTCACCAGCGCTCGATCGGGGGCAGCTAACCTTCTTTAGAGCGCCTAACACAGCTTGTAGCACGGGCGTCCCGCCCGTGAGCCACGAGCAAGATGCCCGAGTCACGCGGTGGTGTCCGAGGCTCTTATTGGAGCTCGCCTACGCCAAGCTCCGGCTTCGCGCGCCGGCAGTCGAGGTAGACGAATACGCACAACCCCAGGAACAAGAGCAGCCCGAGCCAGTTCTGCGTGCGAGCCAGTGACTCGGGGTCCGCGCCCCAGTCGATCATGTGCCCGCTCATGTCCAGGAACGGCATGATCTTGCCGACGAGTTGCTCCTTCGCGCCCACGAGGGTCTCCGTGCCCAAGAGGCGCTCATCCAGCCCCGTTGTCAGGTTGACCAGGACTTCCATAATCGCTCCGCCGGCGATGAGACCAGACGCCAGCAGGATGCCCTTGTTGCTGCGGGCCTTGGAGAGCTGCTCGTCCCTGGTGCTCTTCTTGACGAGCATCGCCACGAACGCGCCGATGAGTATGGGCGCGTTAATATACATGGGCAGGTACATACCCAAGCCGAACGCGATCGCGGGGATACCGATCAGCTCAACCAGCAGGGCCACCACCACGCCAAGCCCATAGAGCAACCAGGGGACCTCTCCCGTACCGAGGAAGCTCTCCAGGGCACTGGCCATCATGTTTGCCTGGGGTGCGGAAAGTGGGTTGGGCTTATCGGCTGTGTACCCAGGGTTGATGTCCAGCGCCATGATCGTCAGGCAGATGAACACCACTGAGATGAACGAGCCGATGATCGCGTTCCAGGCGATCTTCTTGGGGCTGGCGCCGAGCCAGTAGCCCAGCTTGAAGTTCGTGATCAGCCCGCCGGCCATCCCTAGGGCCGTGCAGACCACGCCGCCCACCAGCAGTGTGGCCAGCATCCCACGGTCCCCTCGCGTCAGACCCGCCGCCGCCAGGATCACCGCCGTGATGATGATGGTGGTCACCGTCATGCCGGAGATCGGCGTCACGGAGATCATGGCGATGCACCAGGCGGAGACCGTGGTAAACAGGAAGGCGATCACCAGAACGAGGACCACGGAAATGAGAGTCAGCCAGCCGGCGTGTTCCATGCCGGACAACACCACAGTCCGGAAGAAGATGGCCATGGCGATGACCACCAGAATCCCCAGGATGGCCATCGAGGGATAGCTGATGTCCTCGTCGGTTCGGATCGGTTCGGCCGTCGGAGCACCTTTGGACCGGAACAGCATGCCCAGCGCCTGTCTCAGCGCGGTGACGATCACCTTGCTCATTTTCATGATCGACAGCAGACCCGCCGTGAAAATCGCCCCGATGCCGATGACACGCGGGATGTAGTACCAGATCCGGTCGGCCGAGGCCTCGGTGAACTTGGCGTCCGGGTTGAGCATCTGCAATTGCTCGAGCTCGAAGACGCCCAGCAGCGGCGTGATGACGAGCACTGACAGCACCGAGCCTGCGAAAATGATCGAGGCATAGCGCATGCCGATGATGAAGCCCAAGCCCAGGTAGTAGGCCCCGGCACCCATCGAGAACACCGCTTTCACCTTCTCCGTCAGCGTACCAAACAGGCCTTGCGGGTCTCCGAAGGCCAGGGTTTCCACGGTCTTCTTCCCGGCGGGATGCAGGACGGCCATGCCAGTCGTGAAAGCGTCGCTGAACAGCTTCAAGCCGGTGGCCACAAACGTGTACACCGCGGAGAGGATGAACGAGTAGATCAGGATCCAGGCCTGTGTCGTGCTTCCGGAGGCGCCCGTCACGAGAATCTCGTTTGTGGCCGTCGCCTCGGGGAACGGCAGCTTGCCGTGCATCTGCTTGACGAAGTATCGCCGGAACGGGATCAGGAAGATTACCCCCAGGATCGCTCCCAGGAACGGCACGAACGCGATCTGGAGGAAGAGCGAGATGTTGCTGATGTCCAGATGCTCCGGCTTGTTCAGCTCGAGGATATAGATCGCCGGCATGGTGAAGCACATGCCGCCCGCGACGTAGCCCGATGTCGTGCTGATTGCCAAGGCGTAGACGTTTTCGAGGATCGAGCTGGCCCGGCCGCCGGCCTTCAGCAGAAAGCCCGACAGACCCACCGCCAAAATCGAGATCGGGATGGCCGTCTCGATCCCCTGCCCGGCCTTGAGTGCCAGGAAGGTCGCCGCGACCGAGAAGATCACGTTCATGATCAGGCCGAAGACGATCGCGCGCGTCGTCATTTCCGGCACGGTCGCGGTCGGCGGAACCATCGGGACGTACTCTTCGCCCGGCTTGAGCTCGCGATACGCGTTTTCGGGGAACTTGGTGAACTGCTGAGGCTCGGCCATAGATCTTCCCTCGCGACAGAGGATAAGGACGCCGACCGCTCGATCGCGCGCCGCCGATCGAGTCAGCGGACGAGGCGGTAGGCTACCATCTCGGCCCGGTCGAGGGAAGAGCCCCGGGGCAGGAGGCCGTCTAGGAGGTCAGCGTCAGGAAAGTGGGCAACGTCCAGATGTCATTCCGACCGCGTCCGCCGATGGCGGACACGCGGAGGAATCTGGCTCAACCGCGCGACCGAGGCCGGATTCCTCGGCGCGGAGTTTACCCTGAGCAACGTCGAAGGGCTTCTCGGAATGACACGCTACCCACGCAAGTGACGCTCACCCCCGTCGAGGCGGGCGGCGCTAGAAAACCTCGATCGCCAACAAGGTCACGTCGTCATGCGCCAACTCGCCTTCGGCATGCCGACGCAGGGCGGTCAGCACGGCCGATTTCAGCGCGAACGGCTCAGCCTTGCCGACCTCATTCAAGACGGCGTCCAACCGTGCGCGGCCGAACAACTGCCCGTTGCGATCGGGCGTCTCGATCACGCCGTCGGTGTAAAAGAGCAACTGGTCACCGCTCTTCACCGGCAGCTTGCGCTGGTCGTAGGTGGCACCTCGCTCAACCCCGAGCGGCAGATTGGCCAGCATGTTGACTGGCGTATCAAGCGTCACGGGTGTCCAGCGCTGCTCCTCGTGGCGGCGGAGTAGCACAGGATAGTGCCCGGCGTACGAGAAATAGGCTTGCGAGTCAGTCCGGTAAACGCCGACCAGTGCGGCCGTCGTGATGGCCTCGAAGCCGCGCTCGCCGGCCAGGCGGTTTAAGTCGGCGAGGATTTTATCGCCTTCCAGGTCGTTCATGTGCGTTTGCAACAAGTCGTACAGCCACTGGCTGACGCGGCTGACCGTCTCGCCGTGCCCTTGCACGTCGGCGACGGCGATGCGCGTGAGCGCGTCACCGGCACAGACGCTGATGTAATAGATGTCTCCGCCTTTGCCCCCGTCGCACGCGCTCGAATAAAGGCTGGCCGTCACCGTGCGCGAGCAGGCGTCCACATCCTCGTTCTTGATCCCACCCCACAGTTCCGAGCAACTGAGCCGATACACGGGTTCACTCCTCGAGGCGCTGTGGCCCGACCATGTGTCTACGCCGAGCACCATGAGTGGTTCAGCGCGGCACTGCCAATGTGCCAGATAGAAGGTGGGTCACGACCGACCCTACTCAGCCTCCAACCGGGACCGGAGCAGCTCGACCGTCTGCTTTGGGTTCAGCAGCAGGAACGAGTGTCCGCCGGCCGTCTTCCACTCGGAACCCTGCTTGATCAGCTCGATGACCTTGGGCGGCGTCAGCGTCCGGTCGATCGCCAGCAGCTTCGCGGCCAGGTTGGCCCCGTTGGGCGAGGCCATCGAGGTGCCCGACATCTTCATCCGCTCGCCGCCGGGCACGTAGCTGTCCACCTCGAATCCACTGGCGTAGACCTGCACGGTGCGCCCGAAGCTGGTGAACGAGGTGGGCTCGCCGGCCTGATCGACCGCCCCGACCACCAGCAGGTTCGGCAGGTCGAACGAAGAGGGGATGTACTCATCGAACTCGACATCGCTGTCGGCGTTGCCGGCGGCACAGACAAACAGGATGTCCGGGGCGTTCTTGATCGCCTCGTACAGCCCCGCTCTCTGAAGGGCGAAGACCTTGCGGGCGATTTCCCGCCGCTCTTCCGCGCTCGCGCCGATGCCGTTCGCTTCCAGCGAATCCTCGGCGTCCTCCTGAGCCTCGCCCCAGCTCATGTTCACCACGCGCACGCCATGCTGCTTGAAGTACTCGGCGGTGTCGCGGCACTTGCCGCCGTCGCGGCGCCCCCATTCGACCGTCCGCGCGACCGGAACCATGTGATGGTCGTAGCTCAGCCGGGCGATCAGCAGCCGGGCGAAGGGATTGCCGGCAGTCATGATGCCGGCCACGTGTGTCCCGTGGGCGTAGTTGCCGGCTAGTCCCAGGTCTTCAATGAACCCCTTGACCGCATCGGGTTTCAGGCTCGCCAAGTGCTGCTTGAGGGCGGTCGCCTCGGGGCTGTCCACCGCCGCCTGCAGGTCCATGAAGCCCTTCATGTGCTTCATGACCTGCGGCATGCGCTCGGCCACGTCGCCCAGCGGGCATAGCAGCCCCGTCGTCCGCTCGGCGTGGATGTCGAAGGCGATCCCGTGCACGTCATCGACGTAGCCGTTGCCATCGCTGTCCTCTCCGTCGAGCTGCTCGTAAGGGTTCACGAAGAGCCGCTCCTGGAAGACCGCTGGGTCGGTCCCCGAATCCCACACCGCCACCAGCGTCGGCGTGAGCTCTTGATCCGTGGAGAGCGTTGCCGAACGGGCGGCCCAGATGTCCGGCTTGACCTCCTGGTGCGCGTCGATGAGCTCCTGGTAGGCGGCGATGGTCTGTTCTTTCAGCGGCAGCCGCTCCGCAATCATGAAGTGGATGCCGAGCACGCTGGTGGCCAGCTCGGCGTTCAGTTCGCCGGTCTGGACGACCACCGGCTGCATGCGCGCCTGGATGATGCCCATCAACAGGTTCTCGCTGAAGATCTCCGCCCGGCCCTTGCGCTCCTGGATTTCGTCCTGCACGATGTCCCAGGGCAGTCCAGCGATGCGCTTGGACAGCTCTCGGCGATAGGCCCGCCCGTACTCGGACTGGTCGGCGTCGTCGCCGACCTCACGGCGGGCGGCGATCATGGCCTCCGTCGAGAGCCCCGCCACCAGCTTCTTGGCTTCCTTCTCCTCCAACGCACGGATCCGCTCGATGCCGGCCAAGGCGTCGTCGTGATTCTGCTCGATCAGATCGATGGTCAGCAGCGTGTTGTACATCCGCTGCATCGTGCTCGCGTCGTCGATCTGGTAGGTCGCCAAGTCGGCTTCGATATCCGCCCGAACCTTGCCGGCCAGCTCGCCGATCCACCCGTCCGACCGCACGAGCTCCGCAAGCTGGCCTTCGACCGGGTAGGCATGCTGCGGCAGATCGTCGAGCTTGGTGATCTTGATCTTCTCACGCGGCTGCTCGGCCGATTCGGGCGTCTCTTTGTCGGGAGCGCCGGCCTGCGCCGCCTGCGCGCCCGGGCTGGACTTCGATCCGCTGGCACAGCCCGCAATCAGGGCAACGGGCAGACAGACCAGCGCGAGCATCCACACGTGCTGAAACCGTCGGTACATCTCGTGTCTCCTAGGGTTCGGGTCAGTTCTGGCCTTGAGCGTCTAAGACAACCGAGTGTGGCACCGGCTATTGGCCGGCAAATTCACGGGCTGATTGCCCGTGCCACAGGTTCCGTTAGGCGCTCCTAATACAGCCGCACTCGATGATCCTACCCGCTGCCCTTCAACCGAGCAACTTGACCACGCCCCGCCGGGCAAGCGGCAACCGCCGAGACGCCGCGGGTGCCCGAGCCTTTCAAGGCTGGGGGACGGATCAACCACTCGGTATCGCGACACGAGCCGACGTCCCCTGGTGTTCGAATCAGTCCCCCACCGCTGAGGCGATGGGGCACCCGGCCAATCAGGTGGATCCCATGGTTGGGCTCCTCCACCAAGCGTCCTTCCTACTGTAGAGGAACGCTCCCTTCCTCCCCGGTTCTTCCGCAGAGAGATCATTGGGGCGGTCTGTGAACGACGCAGCCCAGAACACGGAGTGGAACCAATCGTATCCATCTACGTCCAGTAGCGCCTTCTGCGCGTCCTCGAGATCGCCGAACCCGTACGCATCGTAGAGGAGCAAAACAACCCGAGGGCACTGGGATGGAACGCCCTTCTTCTCTAGCTTCACGCGCTTCTGATCCGCAGCAGTCTGCATAAGCGCACGAAGCTCATCTTGAATCTCCCCTTCCCACTTAGCGCTTGTAGTTCCGAGGAGTCCCACGGTTGCGCTCTGACTGGAGACCTTCTTCATGTCTAGGTGACCGTCCGAATCCGCCAAGAGGCGAGACTGCTCAGAGGAATCCGCTTGCCGCGTTGCGCGTATGAATGACGTCGCCTGTGCAACGAGAGCGCGCCACTCACCGGACCCACTCCTGGGCAACCGGGGGTGACGCATCATGATGAGCGCGTACGTGCCGCTGAGCGCGCCTTCTTCCTTCGCAGATTGGGCGATGGACCGCTTCAGCTTTCGCGCGTTGGCGCCGTAGGCTTGTCCAGTCACAACACTGGTGACTTCAGCCGCGAAGCGGATGCCGTCCACCGTGATCCAGAAATCCGGTGGATCATCATCCTGGCGCTCGACCGTCACTTTGCCACAACCGTATTGATGCTTTAGGCAATGTGCGAAGCAATCAGCACAGACGATCTCTTCGTCGATGCGCTTCTGCACCTCGGCCTTTGACATAGTTTCTCCTGAGGCCAACTTCTGTTTATATGGTTCTCACATTGGCCCGCTTTCTGGCTTTGCTTCCGGATCACACCCCAACGGAATACCTGCGTAAAGAGCCTTCTGTCAATGGCTCACGGCCCGGGTGCCCCACCGTTCCAGGATGGGGGACGGATGTCTCTGCTCGCTCGAAAAACAGGCATTCTCTATCTCGCGGGCGACCGGTCCCCCACGGTAAAACCGCAGGGCACCCGCCCAAGGCACCCGGGCGCCGATCTACTGCACTATTATGATACGTCTTACACCATGTCCTGTAAAGTGCGTATGGTCCGCGCTGCGGACCTTTTTCCAGGTGGTACACAGGTGGTCACAGCAGACCCTACCTTCTGGTCCGCCACGGAGGGTCGAGACTACATCCACGTCGGCCACGGGGGGCCTACGGTACATCCTGAACCCTACGTCCAGCACGGAGACCGGACGCTACATCCGGGACCGTGACGGGTCTTGCCAGCCTTGGCGTTCGTGGCGTCTTGGCGGTCTCTCGACTGGTCAGCCTGGAGGCAGGCGCGGCGGGGGCGTTCGGTCTTTTTCTGAAGGTTCCGGCTGCAACAGAGCGTCTATAACGGTATCCTCATAGGGCCGACGGAGAGTACGGAAGATGGTTCGGAGTTACAGTATTCTGGCGGTTGTGCTCACCGCCTTGCCGCTCGTCACGGCCGCCGCAGCGCAGGACCAGCCCGCGCGACAGAGCCGACGCTCGCCTGTCGTGCAGGTCTTCGAGCAGTGTCGCGACGCGGTCGTGAACATCAGTACGACGCGGATTGTGCGGGTACGCTCGCTCCGCTACGGGTCTCTATTCGATGAGATCTTCGATTTCGGCCGCCCCACCATCCGCGAGCAGCCCGTCCACGGCATCGGCTCCGGCTTCGTCGTGCATGAGAGCGGGTACATCGTCACCAACGGCCACGTCGTCTCGCGGGCGCACGACATCCAGGTGATCTTCGCCGACCAGCGCAAGCTGCCGGCCGAGATTGTCGCCGTCGACCCGGAGCACGACCTGGCCGTGCTCAAGGTGAACACGCGACGACCGCTGCCCCATCTGAAGCTCGGCCGCAGCGACGACATCATGGTCGGCGAGACGGTTGTGGCCGTCGGCAACCCGCTCGGGCTGCAACACACCGTCACCACCGGCATCGTCAGCGCCGTGGACCGCACGCTCCAGTTCGGCGAGGACACCGACTACCGCGGCCTGATCCAGACCGACACGGCCATCAATCCCGGTAACTCCGGCGGACCGCTGCTCAACATCAACGCCGAGCTGATCGGGATCACCACCGCTATTCGGGGCGACGCCCAGAATGTCGGCTTTGCGATCCCGGTGGATCGGCTGTGGGAGCTGGTGCCGGTGATGCTGGACATCGAGCGGCGTCAACGGGTGCGCTTCGGGCTGCAAGTCGGCGGCGCGGGCAGCGACGTTGTGGCGGTGCGGTCCGACAGCCCGGCCGCGAAGGCCGGCCTGCGACGCGGCGACCGCGTGATCGAATTCAACGGCAAACCGCTGCGGGACGCGATCGACTACTATGTGCAGTTGCTTTCGCACAAGCCCGGCGACGAGATTCGGCTGACCATCCAGCGGGGGGGAGAGAAGCTCAACAAGACGGTCGCGCTCCAGGCCATTCCGCCGCCCGATGGCCGCAAGCTGGCCGAGCAATTGCTCGGCATGGAACTGGCGGAGATTCCACCCAGGGTTCGCCGCGAGCTGGAACTGCCCGATTATGTGGGTGTGTTCGTAGACGAAGTGGCCCGCGGCGGCCCGGCCGACCGCGCGGACATCCGGCCCGGCGACCTGATTCTGCAGCTGAACCGCACAACGGTCGCGACGCTATCAGATGCCGGGCTGGCCCTAGAAGATACTCGGCCGCGGCAGGAAGTGTACATTGTGGGGCGGCGCCTGCGGGGAGACCCGCGTGCTCCGTACGATTGGTGGACTAAGCTAGCAGCCCGGCCGGCCCGCTGACCTCAAGTCCTGATGCGCTCGGCCGCCCCGGCCTGCGTGTGCGCACCGATCCGCCTCACTTCTGGACGGTCTCCATTCGCGCGCGCGGCTCGCGGTAACGCCTGCTGGCCAGAGTCAGCCCAGTTGCTCGCGAACCGTGACGCTATGGCGGTGGGATGCCGAGTTGGCGACAAATTCGCCCGGGCCAGAAAGTCGTCGATCTCCCGGTGGCGGGGCATCGTGGCTTGCCTGCTCTTGTCAGCCAGGTTCACAAAGCGGGAATGTTTGCGGCCCTCCTTGAGGAGATGGCAACCGTACGTTTCGAGGTGGCGGACCAATTCGCGCCGCTTCAGACCCGAACCCGATCCTGCACGACACGCACCTTCGGGAGCCCTTCGAGGTCGGCGGGTTGAAGCATGAGGCGGATCACGTCGCGGAGATTCGCCTTGGCCTCGGCCAGCGTTTTGCCCTGCGTCAAGGCCCCGGGCACGTCTTCCGACCAAGCCACCCACCAACGCTCACGCTTCAGAAATGTCGCCCGGTAGCTTTTCGCCATATCAATACTATACGGCCGCCCCCGAGGTCGGGCTACTGTGTCGTTGCACTGAGTTGGTGCCCGACGTTGCCGGTGTGCATCCCGGCAGCTCAGCGGCCTCGGCCTTTCATGCGTTTCTGGGCCGCGTCGCGCCGGGGACCCCAGCGCCGCTCGACCGCCTCTTTGCTGGTGAGCCACAGAACCAGATCCCCCGCCTCGTAGCGCAGCAGCAGCCCGCTCGGATCGGTGTAAACCAGGCCCGGCTGCTCGGCGAAGCCCTCGGACGTCTCGAAGGCGTGCGCGCGGGTGCTCGCTTGGCCCGGCAACGGCCGCGGCCCCAGCGGGTGCACGGTGCTGGTGCTCATCGCCCGGGTCTTGGGGTCATACACGGCGAACGCGTGCGTCGGTTGGGGTTTTCCCCCCAACACGGCCGGCAGAAGCCGCACCCAGGCCAGGCTCAGGTACGTCTCGCCAACCTGGATGGGCTCGCGCGGGTCGGGCAGATCCACGTCCAGGTTTGTGCTGTAGCTGGAGAACAACAGGTCCCCTTCCCGCACGCATTGGTCGAGCGTGATGAACAGGCGCTGCGAAGCGGCGTCCGACGCCGGGACCTGCGTGCAGCGCGTCTCGATCAACTCGGTCCGCAGGTCGAAGCTGCTGAACAAGTCCACCTGGCTGTGGCGTGCGCCGCCATCCTCGGCGAAGTGCCACGACTGCTCGTGAACGCGTATGCCCGGCTTGCCCTTCTTGTGGTAACGCGGGTCGTCCAACGAGCGGCTCTCGCGCACCACCCGGCGGGTCATAAAGCCGATCGACTTGCCCTTCACGACAACGTCGTAATAGCGTTCTTCCTCCGGCAGGCGCATATTGACCGACTCGGCCGAGAGCCGGGCCACCAGGGCCTTACCGCGTTGAAATGCGCCGGTCATCTCCCGGGCCTGAGCCAGATCGTAGAGAACGCGAACCGACTCGACCAGTTGTTCAAAGTGCTCGCGCGCCGGCCCGGGGTCATCCGCTGAGGTCACGACAACGGCGTACGAAAACACCCAGATCTTGGTCGGGTCAAACGGGATGCAGAGGTAATAGGTCTTGGTGTGGTCCGCGCCTAGCCTGGCATCAACCTCAAGGATGGCGGCCTTTCGCTCGCCGATTTGCCGTTCTTTCCCAGCGATCTTTAGCGTGCCCGAGATGCGCGTGAGTTGGCCCTCGTAGTACCGAACCCAGTCGGCGAACGAAACGGTTTCCGGTTTGCGGAAAACGAGGATCTGCAGCGTGGCGCGCTGGCCGACCGCCCCGCCGCGCAGCAGGCCAACCGCCCCGCCCGGGCCGGCAAAGCGCGTCCGGTCGTAGCTCCAGCCCGCTGGAATACGCATCTCGAAGCCGAAGGTGTAATCGGCGAACGGCACGGTCGGCATGCTGGCGGGCGCCGGCCGCGACTGCTGCGCATTGGCGCCCGCCCCGTGCAATGCGGCCGCCAACACTACCAGAAAGCCCACTGCCACTTCCGAACGTACTCGATCCATAACGCCGCATCCTTACAACAGCGAATAGGATCGTCCGCATCGGAGACTCCGTCAACCGGCGATTCCCGGCGGGCGGACCGTTGATCGAGCCGGCTGCCATGCCCAAGCCGGGTGCCATGCCCAAGCCGAAGGCGCGGGCATGCTGCAGGTTCTCGAAGAAGCATGGCCGCGTTCCGCTTGGCTGTGGCACCCCGGCGCCGCGCGGCTGGGAATCCGCATTTGCCGTCCCCCCCGGCTTTGACTAGGCTGCCCGACCTGCATTCAGCGAGAGCTACCGCGTGTCAATCGGGATACTGGGTTTCGGGCCGGACTCGACCGCCCTGGCGGTGTGGTCCTGCGTGATGTGTCTGATCGGCCTGGTCTGGCTGCGACGGCACCTCGAGCTGAACCGCGGGCGCCGTGAGCCGGTGCTCACCGAGCAAGATGCCGGCGGCGATGGGCAAAAGCTGCCGCACTTGTCCGTGTTGGTCGCCGCCAAGGATGAGCAAGCCAACATCGGCCGCTGCATCGCGGGCCTACTCGCACAGGACTACCCGCACCTGCAAGTGATTGTCGTCAACGATCGCAGCGCCGACCGGACGGGGGAGATCATCGACGAATACGCCGCCCGCGACGCTCGCCTCACGCCCGTACACGTGCGTGAGCTGCCGCCCGGCTGGTTCGGCAAGAACAACGCCATGCGCGAAGGCGTGACGCGCGCCACGGGCGAATGGCTGTGCTTCTCCGACGCCGATTGCACGTACGACTCGCCCCGTTTGCTCACAGCCGCTGCCCGTTTCGCCCGACGTGCGAACGTGGAATTCCTCTCCGTGCTGCCACGGCTGGAAGCCAGAAGCTTGTGGGAGCGGATCGTGCAGCCTGTTGCCGGGGCGATCATGGTGTTCTGGAACCCACCGCACAAGGTCAACGATCCTGAATCGTCTCGTGCCTACGCCAACGGCGCCTTCATGCTCTTCTCGCGTCGGGCGTACGAGATGATCGGCGGCCACGAGCCGGTCAAGGCCACGCTCAACGAAGACATGCATATGGCCCGCCGGGCCAAGCAGCTCGGCGTCCGCCTGCGGGTGATCCGCAGCCAAGCCATGTACCGCGTGCGCATGTACGCCGGGCTGCCGGCAATCTGGCGCGGGTGGAGCCGCATCTTCTACGGCTGCTTCGGAACCGCCCCGCGGCTCATCGCCAGCCTGCTGATGCTGGCGGTCTTCAGCGTCTCGCCGTACGTGACGCTGCTGAGCGCGCCGTTTGCGGCAGCGTCCAGCGCGTCGTGGTTGGCTGGCGCGGCGGGCTTCGCCGTCCTGGCCCAGCAATCCGTCCTGTGGCGCTTCTACCGCGTGTCAGGGGTCGCCGCGCTGTGGGCATTGAGCTACCCGCTGGGGGCGTTGCTGTGCGTGGGGATGATCCTGAACGCGATGACGCGACTGGGCGGGGCGCGGCGAACCACCTGGCGGGGCACCAGCTACCGGGGCGGATCGTAGGGCGACACGCGCCCCAGGGGGGAATTCCGCCGGTTCCGGCCCTTCCGGGCGATTTCACGCGGATTCTCCACAAGTTGTAGGGTTCGTAAGTCCAGTCTACGCCTATATATAGCGCTCGGCGGCCGGCAAAAAACTGCCAGCAGGCCTTGACGCCGACGCTATGTTAGGTTATTATTCGCATAGTGCCGTCGGATTCCATGGAAGGTCCGGGCAAGCCAGTACGCAAAGGAGTGCGCAATGCCCGCGGATGCGAGAGGCTCTGGCCGGCTGCTATGTCTGCTGGGGCCGGGCGGGGAGTTTCGTCAGGAGGTTCGGAGCGGCGGCCCGGGACTGCTCAACATCCGGTCCGCCCCCGTCACCCAAGAGCGCCTGGAAGCGCTGGTCCACGCGCTCGCCGGGCGTCTGAGCGAGATCAGGGGTATCCTGACCCCACCGGCCGTCGAGCCTGCGGACGCACGCGTGTGGGCGGCCGAGCACGACAAGCTGCCGCTCGTGATATTCGGATCGTTGAGCGCCTACCTGGCAAAGGAGTGGCTGGATGCCCCGTCGCAAGTCGCCCAAAAGCCGAAAGTCGTCGCTGACACCCAAGCAACTGCGCGTCCTGATCTTCATCCGCGACTTCAGCCACGCGCGCGGGTACGCGCCGACGATGCAAGAGCTCGCCGACGAGTTCGGCGTCAGCAAGGTCACCGTGTTCGAACACATCGGCGCGCTGCAAAAGAAAGGGTATCTGCGGCGGTCACGACACAAGGCACGCTCTTTGCGACTTAGGGAGGGGATCGATTTTCCGGACGAGCGGGCGACGCGGCTGCCGCTCGCCGGCCGGATCGCCGCCGGCCAACCCATCGAAGCCGTCGAGCAGAAAGAGGTGCTCGACCTGGAAGAGGCCTTCGTCTCGCCCTACGGCAACTTCGTCCTGCGCGTCAGCGGCGATAGCATGATCGACGACCACATCTGCGACGGCGATCTGGTGATCGTCGAGCGGCGTACGGAGCCGCGCGACGGCGAAACGGTCGTCGCCCTGCTCGAAGACGGCGAAGCCACGCTGAAGCGCTTCTATCGAACACCTGCGGGCATTCGCCTGGAGGCCGCCAACCCGGCCTACGAGCCGATCATCACCAAAGACGTCGAAATCCAAGGCGTCGTCGCCGGCGTCCTCCGCCGCTATTAATGCCGCCACTCAATCTGCCACGAACTCGCGGGTCTTTTGCGGCGAACGGCCGATCCGAGGCATGCTGTTGTAGCCTCGCTCCACGCGCGACCCGGCGTCAAGTGAAAGCAGGACTATGTCCTCAGATTATCCAGGCTACTAAACGGATTGAAGCTATCCGCTGGGACGCCCGATGGCCAACAAATAAAGTACACGATGGTCTTTCGGCAGTTTCAGCACCGTGGCAACCTTGTCGTCCTCGAAGGCCCCCATCGGCACTCCGGCAAGATGCAGGGCTGTGGCTTGAAGAAGGATGTTCTGAGCCACGTGGCCGGCCTCGATGAAGCAGTACCGCTCGGCCCGGTCGCCATACTTCCGAGCGGTGCGTTTCACCACCGCCGCAAGCACTACACACGCGGGTGCGTCGCCGATCGCCTCCTGGTCGAGCGCGGCCCGCTGCAACGGCCGACGCACATCGCCCGTGAGGTGTGGTTTCAGTCGGTGGTGCTCGGGCTGGTAATGATCGATCCCGTCGGCGGTGACGATGTACAGTTCGATTGGATACAACGCCCCAGCCGATGGCGCGGCGCGGAACCGGCCCCCCGGATCCGTAATCCCCTGGGCGGCCCAGCAAAGCTGGGAGATTTCCTTGGGCGTCAGGGACCTCTGCGTGAACTGGCGGACGGACCGTCGCGTGGCGACGGCCTCTTCGAGCGACATCCGCCCTGCCAAGAGCGGCGGGGGCAAATCCTTGGGGTTGTCTTCGTTCGGTCCGCTCATCGGCGTTGCTCCGCCGATTCCGACCATCGCAACTGCTGCACAATAGCCGCAATAACGCAGGACACTCATTGCCAAGTCCTCCTCAACAGCTGCAGGCTCCCCGGTGCGCGCCAAGGCCCCGGAAGAAACGGTTATTTCAGCGCGGTCCGTTACAGCTCCTTGAACACCATCAATTCTACCGCGCGACGGCAAAACGGTCGTCGCCCTGCTCGAAGACGGCGAAGCCACGCTGAAGCGCTTCTATCGAACACCTGCGGGCATTCGCCTGGAGGCCGCCAACCCGGCCTACGAGCCGATCATCACCAAAGACGTCGAAATCCAAGGCGTCGTCGCCGGCGTCCTGCGACGGTATTAGCTCCGCCAGTGAATCTGCCGCGAATTGGCGCTCCTGTTAGACAGAACCTGTCAGGCGCGCCAGGCTGGCCGTTGGTTCACGGCAAACCCTGGTGGTAAAAAGGGGCAGCAAAAAAAACTACAGCGGCAAAGTTGACTTGAGGTTTTGCGAAGGAATGGGCAATA
>CAZNFA010000069.1:0-21082 GCA_964572345.1 uncultured Planctomycetales bacterium | reverse complement strand
TGCGCACAGGATGACACACGCGACCGTTTACGGGAAGATGTTTACAGCAGTGGTCGTAGCGGCACTGCTGCCGCATTCCCATCGTATCCCGCGCCGCCGCGATCTGCCACCCCTGCGTTGCGTGCGAGGGTGCCATGCAACGCCGTCAACCAAGTGTGAGTGCATAGCATGGCTCCACGGCTTGAATGAAAATCTTCTCTCGGCTGGTGCGGGTGCGCAACTTTGGCGGTCGTGGGGGTGGGGCTTTCTTTTTGTGGGGCCAGTCCCGGGCTCGTTTGGAGCGTCGGCGGCGCTCGAAACAGGCGCGCGACTACCCGTATAAGAAAGGTGATGCCCCACCCGGACCAGCCAAAATCCTCGACCGCACCTCAGCACAAGGACCCAGATTCACTGGCTCGAATCGCTCGGAGTACACATCTTTGGTTAACGGCGTTGGGTGGCACGGTCTGACGAAGTCAGGCCGTGGAACCGGTCGGACGCCCACGGCCTTGCTTCGCCGCGCTGCGCAAGACCGTGCCATTCGGCCGCTTGTCACCCGGCAGACCGAGAGAATGCTTGACCACGCGATGCCCGTCGGGCTACTGTTCCCATTGAGGGTAGGTGGCGTTCGGGGAAGCCGCGCGTCGGGAATCTCGGGCGATGGTGACGGCGGAGAGTGCGACAAAACCGGAGGTCGGTCAGCAGACGCGGTTGCTGCCGCCGTTCCGCGTCATGCTGCACAACGACGACGTCAACACGTTCGAGCATGTCATCATCGCGATCCTGAAGCTCACGCCGCTGAACGAGCAGGAGGCGATCGAGAAGACCATCGAGGCGCACGAGACCGGGGCGAGCCTGCTGCTGGTCACGTCCAAGGAGCGCGCCGAGCTCTACGTCGAGCAGTTCGCCAGCCTCGGCCTGACCGTCACCTGTGAGCCGGACGAGTAGCCTTGCACAGGCCCGGACGGCACGCGCCTACCCTTGGAGGGCGCGGCCGCCATGGAGGCGTCGAACTCGGGGGTCCGACGCTACGGGGACCGCGCGAGGTCCGGGCGGCAGGCCGCCAGCCGCTACTTCCCGAACACGCGCACCTTGAATGCCAGGGCCTGACTGAGCGCGACCGGCTCGTCAAGGATGTCGCCGTAGCAAACCGCGACGTGGTTGCTCATATAGTGGGCCATGAGGGTGTCCTGGCGAATGCCGAGGTCGGTGGCCATAAAGGGCCATTGCTCGGTCGTACCCTTCCACCAGGCGTCGCGTGCGAAGCGAAGCCCGCAGCGCCTCAACCAAAGTCACCGATCTCTCAGAAGTCGGCGTCATGGGCTATATCCAGCCCTTCGTGTACTTGGCGTAGTTGTACTCGTCGATCAGCTTGAGGAACGTACGTCCGCAGTCTGCAGGCACGTGCTCTTGCAGTTGTCGTGCAAGCCCCTTCATCTTGTAGGCAAAGACTACATATTTCTGGTCGGGTTTCGAGTTGTAGCGACAGCCGTAGGCATTGGCGATCTTCTCATCCCACAGGGGCAGGAAGCCCGGTGCAAGAAGATGTAGAGCCTTCGCCACGGCGACGGGGCTCTTGCGGCCCTTATTCTTCCCTTCCGCGATTCGCAGGGCGTCAAGGAACGCCAGGAACAGCCGCCTAATCCCCCGCTCGTCGGTTTCCACGAGCGACCCAATGTTGCGCGGCCGAAGTTCTTCGATAACGGCCATGTTTGCCCGCAGGGCTTCCTCCAACAGGGCGAAGTCGAAGGACCCATAGCGGTAGCACGCCTGGTTCCACGTTAAAAGGAGTACACCCATGCCGTCGGCCATATCGCTCGGTTGCCCCCAGAAGTGCTGGACCAGGAAGGTCGCCGTCTTATACATGGCATCCCCAACTTCGCGTGCCTGCAACGCCCTGTAGCCCCGCTCGAACTCGGCCGCCGTCACTCTCGGCGTCCCGTCCATGTCCTCCATTCCCCCGCGACGAAGTTGCGTCGCGGCCTGCGCCAGGGTGGCCGGCGCTTTCTCATGCGAGCTCTGCGGTCTCTGTGGAATCATTTTCATCGCCCCTGTTTTCCTTTTCAGGTTCATTCTCTGCGGGACCCGCAACCGCTGCGCTTTCCTTCGGATCGACCTGCTTCAGCCGCTCTATCACGTGGTCGAGTGTTCCCACGATGTTTCGAACAATGTGCAGGCTCATCGGAACGGGGCTTCCGTTCGTCGCCTCCACCTGCTTGTTCAGGGCGTCCCGGATCTTCGCCAGCGCGGGCAGCTCAACAACAAACTCGCTGGACGGCGCTCGCTTCTCGTACCTCGCTTGTACGGCCCAACCGAAACGCACTTTCAGATTGTTTGGGAAATCGAGAATCCGCGCAGTTACCTCGTCTACGGGAAGTTCTTGAAAGACCGGCGTGAACAGCAAACCATCCTCTCCATCATCGGAAAGAGCGTGAATGAAGGTCTCCGGATCATCTTGGAGGCTGGACACGAGCGCCCGAACGCGCTCGCTCATCGCGCCTCTTAGCAGGGCTTCGTTTGTCTCCAAGAGGCGCTGACACAGCGAACGCCCTTCATCGCTCGTTGGTGCTAGCCCGGGATGGTCAATTGCGCTTCTCAAGCGTGGTTCCGGTTTGAGGCCGCCACCCTCCCGAGCTTTACGGAGCCCATCGCTGAACTTCTTCAAAAGCCCCTCGCGCGTTATCGCGACAAGTCCGGAGTCGCACAACCATTCAAAGGCCCTGTACAACCCCCAATAGGTGCCGATATCGCCAATCTGGCCTGATTCCAGTTCATCCATCGTAGACTTGGTCGCGGATGCAAACTCCTCATCCTCCATATCTCTGGGATCAGCCGTGAGTTGCTTGAATCGCTGCTCCCTTTCGTCCGGGGGCTTCGTCAGCTCCTTCGCCCAAGATGTGAGTGCGGCCCTGTCCAGCATCCCCGTCAGCAGAAACTCACAGATAGGCGGACAGCCAACTGGGATCCTCCAATCTGTCAGACTAATGCCTTCAAAGTAGCGTTCGGCGAATTCCGCCCCCCAGGTCACTTCACTGTCCCCGTCCTTTCTGCGACTCATCGCAACCCAGCCAGCGATGGCCATGTTGTCCGCGCTAAGAACCTCCCTTAGTTCCTCTGGATCTGCGCCGCGGCCGTGCAATTCAAATGACGCCGGCGCCACCGCATAGATCAACTGCTTGGCGACCGCATTTGGATCAATTCCGCTCGCACTCAGAGCGTCGAAGATGACCGCGAGCGCGCTCAGCGCGCGGCGAAGGGACCGAATGTTCCGCGTTTCGCTTCGATCAAACAGTTGCCGCAGCAATTCAGCATTCTTCGAGAGGAATCCGTGAAACGCGTCGCGCGATTGATACTCGTCGATGAGGGTGCGGAAGACTGCATCGAGCTCGGGACGGAACGCCAGCGATGCCCCGACGATCTTCTCCTTCATCGCGCCATACGTTTTCTTGTCGTCCTCGTCGCTGATGGCCTCCTCGTTGCAGAGGATAATTACCTTTACGCGTTCGTGCTCGACAAACGTGTTGATGTAGCCGAGCGCCTCCTTCATCGACAGACGCGTGCGCTCCAGATCGTCGAAGCACAGGACGGCGTTCTTCGTGTTGATCAGCCACCGCAGATCGATTGCCGGAAGCTCAAAGCGCGTGAACGCCTTGAGGAGCTGATTAACGATGGTGCCACCCGTCGATGTGAGCCGCGCAGCCCATTTCTTCTTCAGGTGCGGATGCGAGGCGAGAAACAACTGCGTGTCGATGTCTTTCGCGCTCTGACATCCGTAGAGCGACGCGTAGAGCGGGCGAAGCCGTGCGTCGCCGGGTCGAGACTGTCGTAATTGCGCCTCAACCACGTGTTTCCAGAAATACGTTTTCCCACAGCCCCACGGACCAGTGATCAGCAGCGCATAGTCCGTCTGCGGCGTCCGGACGTAGTCAATTACAGCCTGCTGGACTTCGTTCATGGTCGTTCCGCCGTCTCGCGGCCCGCCCGCTTCACATCAATCGAGTAATGCAGGTCGTTACAGCGGTTACGCTCCGCTCAGGATTCGCACTTTGAAGCCCAAAGCCTGACTCAGCGCGACCAGTTCGTTGAAGATATCGCCGTAGCAGACCGCGACGTGGTTACTCATGTAGTGGGCCATGAGCGTGTCCCGGCCGATGCCCAGGTCGGTGGCCATGAAGGGCCATTGCTCGGTCGTGCCCTTCCACCAGGCATCACGCTTGTCCGGCGGCAGCTGGATCACTTCGCCGCGGCCGATGTCCATCCAGAGCTCCGAGGTCGCGCCGGTGCCACGGCCGGTGCGGGGCCCGGCCGCTACATCCTCACGTCGGGCACGGAGACCCGACGCTACATTCCCTTCGTCGCTTCGTCGCGGAGCCTGCCCTGAGCGCCCCCGAAGGGTCGCTCCGTCGCTCGTCTTGATCCACGCCCGGGCCCAGGTGACCTTGCCGGGCAGGCTTTCGCCGGCGAACGTGCCGCCGGGGACGGGGAAATAGCCGGCCGGCTGGCGGTAGGAGTGAACGCCCTTGAGCGTGTCGGGGTTGTGGTTGAACGCATAGGCCCCGCACGAGCCGCTGTTGAGCAGCACCCAGAGGAAGCGGCCCTCGTGCTCGCCGCCCCAGCGCACGTCGTGGAACATCACCGCCTGGTGCAGCCCCTTGGCCTTCAGCAGCCGCTTCATCAGCTCCATCGGCACCAGATTGCCCTGGTCGGCTTCGGTCGCGGTCGCAATCGTGTCGCCATTGGACTCAGGCCGGCAGACCGAGTTGAGCAACCCCTCGGAGAAGTCTGACGGCGGCCGCAACAGCAGCAAGCCGAGCTGGTACTGCCAGCCGAGGCAGTCGGCCTTGAACTCGCGGATCATGTCGAGCACGGCCAGGTAGTCGCGGAGCTGCTCGCGCGTGGCGTTCTCGTCGAAATCCTCGGCACCTTCCTCTTTCCAGTGAAACTTGATGCCCTTCTCCTTGACGAACGCCAGGGCGGCGTCGATGCGCTTCTCATCGATCCGCTGGCCGCGATCGATGATCCAGGCCTGATCGACCTTGTGCTCGGTGAAGCCGATCGGGTTGAGCAGCCGCGGGCCGAAGTAGCCGTTGATCATGCCCATCGACGTGTCGCCGAGCATGAGCGCGAGCACCCGGCGGCGCTTGATACCGTCATACACCTGTTGTGCAGTTCTAGCGGCCTCCAGCCTGACCGGCACGTCGTAGCGGATTTCATCTTCGGGGTAATCAATGCAGCCGGTGGTGCACCACTCCTCAAGGCGGGCCATGAACGCCTCGTCCGCCGTCCAGTCGGCGGCGCTGGTCCAGACCCGGCTGAACTTGCGGCCGACGCTCTCCAGGCAAGCGCCGGTGTTGAGCAGGCCGACCAGTCCGGGCCATTCGCCGGAGAAATTGCTGGCCAGCAGCAGCGGGTTGTCTTTGCCGACGACTCCGTCGGTGGTGTGCGGCCCGTAGAACCAGTGCACGCAGACGCCGATGAGCGGGTCGTCAATGGGGCCGAGCTTCTCGATGGCCTCGTGCGGCTTGGTGAGCCAGCCGCCGACGCGGTAAGACTGCCGGCCGAGCTTGTTGAGGGCTTTCTCGAGTTGTTCGGTCGCCTGGGTGACGTTCGGCAAGGCCAGTTCATTGGGTTTGACTCGGTAATCGCCGGGCCAGAAGATCGCGATCTTTGTAGCCATGAGTTCGGTGCCCTTTCTTCGACGGGTAACGGCAGTGATGTCGGCAACGCTACCCGCATGTCGCCGGAAACGCCGCTTCGCCAGTCAATCAGAGGCTACAGCCTAGCTCAAAAGCGCATCGGCGGACAGGTGCCGACTGCCCCACGGGCCGGCGCGTAGTCGGCCGATTCGCGTCATCCACCCACGCTGGCTGAGAAGTGTCGGCTCCCCATTTGACCATTTAACGCGCCGGAGGGAGTAAGGTATAAATCGCTCCGGGCAGTGCAGGGAGATGGTCATGACGATCGACGTGGAAGATCGCTCCGGCGTGAAAGTGCTGCGGCCGAAGGGGAAGCTGACCGGCGAGGACGGCAAGACGCTGGTGGACACGGCCAGCCGCTTCCTGGGCGGTGAGGGGCTGGGCCTGGTGCTGCACATGGGGGACGTCTCGTACATGAACTCGGCCGGGCTGGGCGAGCTCGTGCGGCTCTCCGCCAAGGCGAACATGCAGAGGCAGAAGGTCGTCTTCGCCGCCCCGTCAGAGTTCGTCAACCGCGTGTTTCAGGCGACGAAGCTGGACACTTTCTTCGAAGTCTACCCCGACGTGGATGAAGCCCTGAAGGGGCTGCAGTAGGGCCGGCTGAAGGTGGGAGCGGCCGGTTGCCGAGCGGGAAGAAGTTGCGCTTGACGGCCCATGCCTCCTGTGCTATACTATGTGTGGCACAGTAAGCTTCTCTTATCGGGAGTTTGCCCCATGCGTATCGAACGAGAACTCATGCGCGGGGCGGGGCCGGTGGCGGTGCTCAAGCTGCTCGAACGCCGGGAGATGTACGGCTACGAGCTGGTCGAGGCGCTGGCCCGGCGTTCGGAGGGCGTGCTGGCGATGGGGCAATCGACGCTCTACCCCCTGCTCTATAACCTGGAAGCCAAGGGGCTGATCGAGTCAGACTGGCGGGCGACGCCCGCCGGCCGGCAGCGCCGCTACTACCGCCTGACCCGCAAGGGCAAGGCCCGGCTGGTCGAGCAGAGCCGGCAGTGGCAGGCGGTCGCCCACGCGATGCAGGCCCTCGGGATCGTCTCCGGCGGCAGCGTCGGCGGCCTGGAGGTGCCGGCATGAGCGTCGAGGCATGGAGCGAACGATGCGGTTCGGGCTCACGCTGGCACCGGGTGTGGCACACGCCGCTGCGGGACGTGGTTCGGGGGCGTCTTTCCGGGCGGCCGGATATCGAGCCGATCCTGGCCGCCGCCGAGTTGCCGGAGCCGCTGGCGAAGCTGGTGCGGACGACGGTTCGGCGGACGCGCTTGTGGCGCCTGGAGAAAACGGAAGTGGCCCGCGAGTTGGCGGCGCACTTTCAGGACGGAATCGAGGCGGGGGCGCCAGCACATGAATTGGCCTGCTCCTTCGGCGACCCGCGGCGCGTCGCCAAGCTCATTCGGCGGGCGAAGACGCGCAACCGGCCCGTGGCGTGGAAGGCGACGCGCTTGGTGACGCGTTCGCTGCTGGCGGTTTTCGCGCTGCTGCTCGTGACGTGCGTGGGGTTGACCGTACGCCTCTACTCGGGCGAGCCGACGCTTTCGCGGAACTACTTGGCCGAGCTGAACGCGCCGGTGCTGGCGGTGCCGGAGGAAGAGCGCGCCTGGCCGCTTTACCGGGAGGCGTTCCTGGCGACCGGCGAGTTTCCGCGGTACGACAAGCTGGACCCCAGCGATGAGAACTGGGCGGCCTTGACCGCGTTCGCGGAGCGAAATAGGGAAGCCGTCCGACTCTATTGGGCGGCGGCTCGGAAGCCGCAACTGGGCCGGGTTCACCACGCCGCCGGGGGTGACCCGGAGAGCGACGAGCTGTCCTGGCGGCACAAGGACAAGCCGGCCGAGTTCGAGCCGGCTTCGGCGGGGCCGGCCGAAGAGAACCCACCGTTTATCAGTGTTCTGCTGCCGGAGTTGTCTCCGTTGCGTGAAGGATCGGCGTTGCTGGTGGTTGACGCGCACGTGGCGGCGTTGGCGGGAGACGCGGAGCGGGCCTACGAGGACATCGAGACGACCTTCCGGATCGCCGAGCACGTCTCCGAGACGCCCTTTTTGATCTCAGATCTGGTTGCAGTCGCGATCCTTCGTCGGAACACTGATCTGATCGGCAGGCTGCTGCGCGATCGGCCCGAGCTGTTCAGCGACGAGCAACTGGTTGAGCTCTCACACCGTCTGGCGGGGATTCGCGGCGGCGGCGTGCTGCGCCTGCGGCTGAGCGCCGAGCGCTGGATGTTCGAGGACCTGGTGCAGCGGCTCTACAGCGACGATGGTCGCGGCGACGGCCGGCTGGCAGCCGAGTCCCCGGAGCTGTTGGCCTCTCTCTCCGTCGCCGACTGGGCACTGTTCGACGAGCTGATGAAGGGGCCCGCTAAGCTGTTGTTCGTTCCGGCGATGAGCGCGTTCGTTGCCGACCGGCGCGAGATGCTGAGAAAGCACGACGAACTCATGAGGGCTTTCGAAGCGGAGGCCCAGGTACCGCTGTGGCAGCGGGAGGAATCCGCGGTCGAGCGCGAGATTGTGCAAATGAGGGCCTCACTGACCGAGCGGCTGCGCTACGTGCCAATCATGATCATGATGCCATCGCTATCGCGCGCTTCGGTGATCGCTGAACGGGGAACGCAAGAGCGCGACGCAACGCTGGCGGCGCTGGCGTGTGAGTTATACCGGCGACGTACCGGGCATTGGCCAGCCTCACTTGCTGAGCTGGCGCCGCGCTATCTCCCGGCCGTGCCGCTTGATCGGTTCGACGGCCAGCCGCTGCGCTATCGTATGGCCGACGGCTATGCCGTGATCTACTCGGTCGGCTGGGATCGCGACGACGACGGGGGCCGCGTGCCGGAGGGTGCGCACGGGAACCGGCGCGCTCGGCAGTGGCAACCGGAGCGAGTGGTAGAAGGATTGAAAGCCGCTGGTTCGCCGGACCTGCCCGACGGCGACTGGGTGCTCTGGCCACCGGTGGATTGAGCGGGGACGAGCGTAGTAACCCGTCCTATTGACCGTCATCCTGAGCAAAGCGAAGGATCTGGACTCGGATCCCAACGGTCCCCGTGACATAAGGCCAGGTTCTTCGGTCGCTCCGCTCCGTCAGAATGACACTGGGGCGCTACTGCCGTCCGCAGATCACAGGGTTCTACCTGGCCTGCACCTTCACATTTTCGCGGTATAATCTGGACCGGGTTTGAACGAGCGACGATTCGCCGGTCGGAGCGCATGTATGCCCATCCCCTATCCACCTGGCAAGCCGCTGACGCGCAGTCAGATCCGCGAAGTAGATGCCCTGGCGATCGAGCACATTGGCATACTGGGGCTGGTACTGATGGAAAACGCGGGGCGAGGCGTGGCGAACTTCATCTACGACACGCTCGTCAATCCGCGCCGCTCACGCGTGCTCATCCTGTGCGGGCCGGGCAACAACGGCGGCGACGGATTCGTGGTCGCCCGGCACCTGCGAAACGCCGGCGTACAACTCGCCGTCGCCCTGGCCACGCCGCGCGAGAACGTGAAGGGCGATGCGGCGGTGAACCTAAGCATCTACCAGAAGACCGGCAAGCCGCTGATCGACGCGTTCGAGCCGGACGGTCTGGAAACAACTCGCCGCGAGGCCGAGCGGGCCGACGTGATCGTCGATGGGCTGCTGGGCACCGGGTCGAAGGGCGCGCCGCGCGGAACGATCGCGCAACTGATCAAGTTGGCCAACGCAGCGCCGCGTGCCCGGCGCGTGGCGATCGACATTCCCTCCGGGCTGGACGGTGACAGCGGCGAGGCGGCCGAACCGTGCTTCCGCGCGGATGCGACGCTCACGTTCGTCGCGGCGAAGGTCGGTTGCACCAAGCCGACTGCTGAAGCGTTCGTGGGGCGGATAATCGTGGTGGACATCGGGGTTCCGCGAGACTTGATTCCGGGGCGGGAAGAATCGTCCGGCGGGGCTTGATAGTTAGCAATTTGTTTGGATAATGGCAGGGGCCACAACGGGTTCGCTTGATAGAGGCTTCGGGTCCGGCACGGGCCTTGTACGCCCGGGCCGGCCAAGCTTGCGAGGGTAAAGCCAATGGCACAGCCGCGTGAGGAGAACCGTAAGGAAGCGCTCGGCCGAGCGATTCAGCAGATCGAGAAGTCCTACGGCAAGGGCACGATCATGTACCTCAAGGACCAGCCGGGCGGGCGGACCGACGGCATCCCGACCGGAGCCCTCTCGCTCGACTTGGCGCTCGGCGGAGGAGGGATTCCGCGCGGCCGCACGGTCGAAATCTTCGGGCCCGAAGCCTCCGGAAAAACCACGCTCATGCTGCACATCATCGCCGAGGCCCAACGGGCCGGCGGCGCCGCCGCCTTCATCGACGTCGAGCACGCCTTCGATCCGAGCTGGGCCAAGCGGATCGGCGTCAACCTGGAAGAGCTGATGGTGAACCAGCCCAGTTGCGGCGAAGAGGCCTTGGAGATTTGCGATCTGCTGGTGCGGTCGAACGCGCTGGACGTGATCGCGATCGACTCGGTGGCCGCGCTGGTTCCGCGGCACGAGCTGGAGGGTCAGATGGGCGAGGCCCAGGTGGGGGCGCAGGCCCGGCTGATGAGCCAGGCCATGCGGAAGCTGACCGGGATCAGCGGCAAGACCCGCACCGCCGTCGTCTTCATCAACCAGATCCGCGAGAAGATCGGGGTGATGTACGGCAGCCCGGAAACGACCCCCGGCGGGCGAGCGCTGAAGTTCTACAGCTCGGTGCGGATCGACACGCGGCGGATCGGCATGCTCAAGGACGGCGACAAGGTGATCGGCACGCGTGTGCGGGCCAAGGTGGTCAAGAACAAAGTCGCCCCGCCGTTCCGCGAGGGCGAATTCGACATCCTCTTTGAGGGCGGCATCAGCCGCGAGGCCGATGTGCTGGACATGGGCGCGAGTTGCGGCGTGGTGTCGCGGGCCGGGACCTGGTACAACCTCGGGCAAACGCGGCTGGGACAGGGCCGTGAGAACGCGCGCCAGTTCCTGCGGGATAACTCGGACGTCTTCGAGGCGATTCGGGAGAAGGTTCTCGCGATCAAGTGTCCGGAGCCCGAGCCGGAGGCGGAGAAGGGCGGGAAAGGGCAGCGCTCGGCGGCTGCTGCGAGCGCTAGCCGGTCAGCGCGGCCCGCGGCAATCGCCGCCGCCGCCCGCAAACGTTAGCGCGCATGTCCTATAATCCCGGCGCTGAAACCGCTGTGGCCGCCGCGGCTGATCCGCCCGGTCCCGTTGGTCGAAGAATGCCTGGGGCAGCTTCTCTGGAGATGATCCGGCCATGCCGCGCCTGTTACCGTTATGGCTGTGCGTTGTGCTGCTGTTTCTCCTGTTGATCGTAGCCGCGCCGGTTACGAGCGTAGGCGACGACGGTGCAGAAGATCCGGTCGCGACGCTGGAGACCGTTCAGCGGGCCTTCCAGCAGGTGATCGAGCGCGTTTCGCCGAGCGTCGTGGGCATCCGGGTCAAGCGCCGTTACGTGGCAACCCTGCCGGGCATGCGGGACGGGCCGGACGCGGGCACCTTCGAGCAACTGGTGGTGGTCAACGCGAGCGGGACGGTGATCGGCCGCGACGGGCTGATCCTGACCAACGAGCACGTCATTCAATCGGCCAGCCAAATCGAGGTCATGTTCCACGACGGTCGAACTCTGCCCGCCGCCATCGTCTCGGCCGACCCACGTGCCGACCTGGCCGTTCTGCGGGTCGAGCGTGCCCCGCTGGAGCCGGCCAAGTTCTGCGATTGGTCCAGCGTCGCTCGCGGCCAGTGGACCATCGCATTGGGCAATCCTTTTGGCCTCGGTGGTGACGGGCAGCTCAGTGCGTCGGTGGGGGTGATATCGAACCTGAGCCGGCGACTGCCCGGCCTGGGTGAAGTGGACGACCGCCTCTATCACGACATGATCCAGACGACGGCGGCGATCAACCCGGGCAACTCTGGCGGCCCGCTGTTCAACATCCACGGCGAGCTGATCGGGATCGTGACGGCGATGCACACGCGCAGCGCGGTGGACGAGGGGATCGGTTTTGCCATTCCGCTGACGCCGGCCCGCCGGCGCGTGATCGAACAACTGGTCGAAGGTCGTCCGATCGAGTACGGCTACCTGGGCGTGACGGTCCGGTCGCCGGAACAGGTGGAGCGCGCCACGGCCGGCGTCGGGCAGGACTTCGGGGTGGTCGTGGTGGAAGTCGAGTCCGGCGGGCCGGCTGCGAAGGCGAACATCCGCGAAGGTGATCTGATCCTGCGCTATAAACACCAGCAGGTCCGCGGTCCGGCGAATCTGGCTGGGCAGGTTGCCGCAACCCCCGTCGGACAGCCCGTCCCCATCGATCTGTACCGCGGCCCGAAACGCCTCACCGTCTCGGTGATCATCGACCGCCGGCAGGTGAGCCGCATCAGTTGGATGCGCGGCGGGGCGATCTTGTGGCGTGGCATGCGCCTGGCGAATCTCACGCCTGATTCGCGGCTGCGCATGAATGCGGACGTCAATGCGAGCGGCGTGGTCGTGATCGACGTGCTGGAGAGGAGTCCCGCCGAGCGGGCGCGCGTGCAAATCGGCGACGTCATCGAGCAGGTGGGCGAGGCGCCCGTCAATGACATCGTCGGGTTTCGGCAGCGGGTCTCCAATCAAGCGGGCATGGTGGCTATCGCCGTGCGCGGTCGTGGCACGCTCGAGGTACCTCCGTAGCGGCCGACACACCAGCCGCCGGCGTCGCGCACCGGCGCGCGGCTCCCAATCAACGATAAGTGCCGGCGTAGACGCGGTTCACCGCGTGGCGGACCTGGGCCATGTCTAAGCGCTTTCCCGGACAGGCCGTCCGGTGCGTCACTTCACCATGCCCGTGAATCTCAGACCGGTCGATCCCCACCTTCGCACAGAGAAACTGAATGAGCTGAGCGAGAGCCGCCAACTGCTTTGGCGTCGGCGGGCCGTTCTCGAAGTTGCCGATCAGGCAGATGCCGATGCCGTGCGTGTTGAAGTAGTTGTTGCCGCGCCAGGCGCCGAAGTAGCGACCGGACGAGCTCTTGCAGTGCGCCCCGCTGATCTGGCGTTTCCAGCGTGGGCCGACAAAGACTTCGCCGTCCGGGTAGGCAATGCCGTTGCCGATGACGAAGTGGTAACCGAGCCCGCGTGACCAGCCCCGTCTCAGGTGATACTCGTGCATGCTCTGCGGGCTGGAGTTGGGGGTGCCGGAGTGGTGCACCACGATGGTTTTCCAGCGGCCGGGCTTGATGCCGCCTGCGGGGATCAGCTCGCGGGTATTCAGGCGCACGGTCGGCAGCCCTGTGCTCCGCGGGCGGGTGAGTCGCGGCGGTGGTCGCGGCGGTCGCGCCGGCGGCACGATCCGCTTGCCGGTGGACAAGAGCGGTGCCGGCAGCCGCGAATAGGACGATTTGGGCGTGGCGGCACATCCGGCCAGGACGAGCGTAATGATGCAGACGCTCAGCGCACTCCGTTGCATGAGAGGCTCCCACTATTCGCCGGTCTGTGTACCACGAGGGTTGACCGCACTATAGCGACCGCCGGGCGTACGTCCACCGGGATTTCATCGCAACTTCGGCCGCCCGTCGCTACAATGCGGGCGCAAACGCTGGCTGAAGACGTGAGCCGAAGGCGGCATACGGTGGTGACCCATGGCATTCGGTAAATTCGGCGACGAGCAGAACGTGAATGAGTGGTCGCGGAAGATCCACGACATCATGGACGAAATGACTCGGCGCAGCTTCGTCCATTTTCGGGACTCGAAGACCTGGCAGCCGGCCACCAACGTCTATGAGACGCGCGACGCCTACCATATCTGCGTCGAGCTGGCCGGGATGAACCCGGACGAAATCGATGTCCGCTGCGCCGAGCAGACGCGTGTGATCGTCAGCGGGCTGCGGGGCCAGGCGCGACCGGCGGGGGTCGAGGGCCCCCTGAGCGTACATGCGATGGAGATCGACGAAGGGCCGTTCCACCGTGAGATCGACCTGCCGGAACCAGTCGTCGTTGATGCGATCGAGGCGGCATACCAAGAAGGCTACCTATGGATCACGCTCCCGAAGATGAAAACGACGTGACCACGCCGGAGGAACAGCCCTCCGACGAGCCTGCAAAGGACGCGCCGCAGGCGGCGTTGGCCCCCGGAGGCCCGTCGGACGAGGACCGTTCGCCCGACATCCCGCGCGAACTGCCGGTCCTGCCGGTGCGCAACATCGTGGTCTTTCCCGGGACTGTGGTGCCGATCAGCATCGGACGGGAGAAATCCAAGCGGCTGATCGACGCGGTGCTGGCCGGCAACAAGCTGCTGGCCATCTTCACGCAGCGCCGCGAAGACGTTGAGGACCCGGGCATCGACGACATCTACCGGGTCGGAACGGCCGCCAACGTGCTCAAGCTGCTGCGCATGCCGGACGGAACCAACAGCCTGTTGGTCCACGGGTTGCTGCGCGTGGGGGTGGAGCAGTTCGTGAGCACCGACCCGTATTGGCGTGCGCTGTGCAATCTCAACGAAGACACCGTTCAATCGTCGGTCGAGCTGGAGGCGCTGTTGCACAACGCCCGGCGTGCGGCCGAGCAGGTCATCACCCTCAGCCCGAACGTCCCCGAAGAGGCTACGCAGATTCTGGCAAGCATCGAGAAGCCGGGAGCGTTGGCAGACTTTCTGGCGGCCAACCTCTCGCTAGGGTTGGTGCAGAAGCAGGAGCTGCTGGAGACCTTCGACGTGGCCGAGCGGCTCCGCAAGGTCAACGCCACCCTGCAAAACCAGCTCGAAGTGCTGCAACTGGCCGAGAAGATCCAGACGGACGTACGCGGTCAGATCGACAAGTCGCAACGCGAGTACTTCCTGCACCAGCAGCTCAAGGCGATTCAGAAGGAGTTGGGCGAAGGCGATTCGCGCGCCGCGGAGTTGGAGGAGCTGGGCAAGCAGATCGAGGCGGCCGGGATGCCCGAAGCCGTCCGCAAGGAGGCCGACCGTGAATTCGGCCGGCTTGAGCGGATTCCGCAGGCTTCGCCGGAGACCGGCGTCATCCGCGACTACCTCGAGTGGCTCTGCGAGATGCCCTGGAACGCCGAGACCGAGGACAACCTCGACCTTCAGCGGGCCGAAGCCATCCTCGACGAGGATCACTACGGCCTGGAGAAGCCCAAGCGGCGGCTGCTGGAGTACCTGGCCGTCCGCAAGCTCAACCCTGACGGCAAGGGGCCGATCCTGTGCTTCGCCGGTCCGCCCGGCGTCGGCAAAACCTCCCTGGGCCAGAGCATCGCGCGGGCGTTGGGCCGCAAGTTCATCCGCATGGCGCTCGGGGGCATTCGCGACGAAGCGGACATCCGCGGCCACCGGCGCACGTACATCGGGGCGATCCCGGGGCGCATCATCCAGGAGATTCGCAAAGCCGGGTCGCGCAACCCGGTGCTGATGCTGGACGAGTTGGACAAGCTGGGCACTGACTTCCGCGGCGACCCGGCCTCGGCCCTGCTCGAAGTCCTCGATCCCGAGCAGAACCACAGCTTCACCGACCACTATCTCAGCGTTCCCTTCGACCTGTCCCACGTGCTCTTCATCGGCACCGCCAATTACATGGACCCGGTCGAGGCGGCCCTGAAGGATCGCATGGAGGTGATCGATCTGCCCGGCTACACCACCGCCGAGAAGCTCGAAATCGCCAAGCGCTACCTGGTCAAGCGCCAGCGCGAACGGAACGGCCTCGGCGACCGCGAGATAGCCTTCGCCGACCACGCGCTGCGCACGATTATCGAGGCCTACACGCGGGAGCCCGGCGTACGCAACCTCGAGCGCTCGATCGGGACGATCTGTCGCGGGCTGGCGGCCAAGATCGCCCGCGGGCAGCACGTGTCCGAAATCGTCGAGGTCCAGCACCTCGAGGAGTACCTCGGACCGCCGCAGTTCGAGCGCGAGGTGGCCCTGCGCGCGGCCGTGGCCGGGGTAGCCACCGGGCTGGCCTACACCCCCGTCGGCGGCGAGATCATCTTCGTCGAAACCACGCAAATGGCCGGTAACGGCTCGTTTCTGCTGACCGGGCAGATCGGTGACGTGATGCGCGAGTCCGCCCAAGCGGCTCTGTCGCTGGTCCGCTCGCGAGCCGAAGAATGGAACGTCCCCATCGCAGACCTGGCTGAAACGGACGTGCACATCCACGTACCGGCCGGCGGCGTGCCCAAAGACGGGCCATCCGCCGGCGTGGCTATGCTGACCGCCCTGGTTTCCCTGCTCGCCGACCATCCGGCCGACCCCAGCGTGGGCATGACCGGCGAGGTCACGCTGCGGGGCCTGGTGCTGCCGGTCGGCGGGATCAAGGAGAAGGTCCTGGCGGCCCACCGCGCCGGGCTAAAAACCGTCGTGCTGCCGACCCGCAACAAACGCGACTTGCTCGAGGTTCCCGCCGACGTGCGGGATGAAGTGAACTTCGTCTATGCCGACACCGTCGAGGACGTGCTGTTGGCCGCGTTGCCGCCCGTGAAGAAGCGGCGCAGGCGGGCCCGCGCTGCCGATGAGAGGCGGGCCAAGAAGAAAACCGCGAAAAAGCGTCCGCCTAAGAAAAGCCGTTCCAAGCCGCGTCGCCGCTTGACCGCCAAACCGAAGGCTCTCGGGAGCCGTCGTGCGAGATCGGGCAAGGCGGCCCGCCCGGGGGCCCGGCGGTAGGCTGCCGGGGCACCGCCGCGGCAACGGTCCCCCTTATCGGGCGACAAATCCTGCCGGGGGCTCGACTTAACTCCTTGCCGGTTCAGGAATTCCGCTTGAACGCTCGTCGGGCTTGCCTTAAGATCGGGGGTGGAGTTAGCTAGCCGTGGGCTTCACGGTCGCGTCTGAGTGGATGTAACATCTCGGTGGAGTAGCGTGGGCAATGATCGGCCGCCACGCGGCGGCAATCTGGGGATCGCGATGAGCACCGACACGAACCCGGCAACCATCACCAAAAAAGACCTGGTGGATCGAATCGCAGAGGACACCGGCAACAAGCGCGTGGTCGTCAAGAAGATCGTCCAGCGGCTCCTCGAAGAAATCATCAGCGAACTGGGACAGGGCAACCGGCTGGAGTTCCGCGACTTCGGCGTGTTCGAGATCCGCGAGCGAGCCGCCCGCGTCGCCCAGAACCCCAAGACCATGGAAAAGGTCCGCGTTCCCAGCAAGCGGACGGTGAAGTTCAAGGTCGGCCGGCTGATGAAAGAACGTCTGACGGACGAACGCCCCCATGCCGGGCAGCCCTTCGCCAGCCCCGTCTCGATGCCCAGCCCAATCGAGCCCCGCTGATCCGACCACACGCTCACGCTGAGAGCCGCCCACCTCACGCAAGCGCCGCCGGCACTCCGACAAACGGGAGCAGCACCTCAGTCTGATTTGTCGGCCGACGCGGCCGCAGTTGGCGCTGCCTGCTCACCCAGCACGGAGCGCAGCAGGAGCTCGGCGATGTCGAGGGCCTGCACGTCTTCGTGGCCTTGGTCCAGCAGGCCGTCGCGCAGCATGGTCATGCAGAAGGGGCAAGCCGTGGCGAGTGTGCGGTCCGGGCCATTGTTGGGCAGCACGCGCAGGAGTTGGTTCACACGCGTGTGGTTGACGCGGGCTTGGCCCTCTTCCTCCTCCTTCCACATTTGTGCCCCGCCGGCACCGCAGCACATCCCGCGGTCGCGACTCTCGACTGGCTCGCACAACTGCACGCCGGGAATCGCGCTGAGCACGCCGCGCGGCGGGTCGTAAATGTTGTTGTGTCGGCCGAGGTAGCAGGCGTCGTGGTAGGCGATCTTCGCTTCGACGCGGTGTTGCGGCTTGAGCTGGCCCTCCCGCACGAGCTGCGCGAGCAGCTCACTGTGGTGAATGAGCTCGTAGTGCCCGCCAAAGTCGGGGTACTCGTTCTTGAGCGTGTTGTAGCAGTGCGGGCAGATGGTGATGATCCTCCTGACGTTGTAGTTGTTGAGCGTTTCGACGTTGGCCTGGGCCAGCATCTGGAACAGGTATTCGTTGCCGGCTCGACGGGCCGGGTCGCCGGTGCACTGCTCCTCGGGGCCGAGGATGGCGAAGTCCACGCCGGCGGTTTTCAGCAATTGGGCCGTCGCGCGGGCGATCTTGCGGGCCCGATCGTCGAAGGAGGGTGAGCAGCCGACCCAGAGCAGGTATTCGGCGTCGGGCTGGTCGGACCGCAGGGGGATGTCGAGGCCCTGGGCCCAATCGGCCCGCTGCTCCTTGGGGAAGCTGTAGGGATTGCCAACCGTCTCCAGCCCGCGGAACATGGTTTGCAACTGCTCGGGGAATTCGCTCTGCTCCATCACCAGGTTGCGGCGCAGGTCCACGATCTTGTCGATAAAGGAGATGAAGACCGGACATTCGGCCTGGCAAGCGGCGCAGGTCGTGCAGGCCCACAGCACCTCCGGCTTGATCGGGTCGGGAACCAGAACGACTTCGTCACCATTGCCATTGCCGGATTGGGCACCGCTCGCCGGCGCGGCGATCAGCTCGTTCTGCCGGCGATACATGTGATCACGCAGATGGATGCTCAGGTGCTTGGGCGATAGCTCTTTGCCGGTGTTGTTGGCCGGGCACTGGTCGGTGCAGCGGCCGCATTCGGTGCACGTGTAGAAGTCGAGCACGCTCTTCCAACTGAAATCCTGAACCCGCTTTACGCCGAGCGTCTCCTCACGCTCGAGCCGGCCTTCGATATCCTTGATGGGGGCCAGCCGTCCGGAGGGAGCCAGGTCTTGACAGAACACGTTCGGCAGCACGGTGAGCACATGGAAGTGTTTCCCGTAGGGCAGCAGGTTCAGGAAGATCAACACCAAACTCGCGTGTGTCCAGAAGCCGACGTGCCAGAGAACGGCAAGCGCCGCCTGGCCTTTCAGCGGCGCAAGGATCATCGCGGACAGCGAGGCGAACGGCGTCTTGGCGTGGAATAGCTCGCTGCCTGCCTCGGTCTCCCGCGCGATTGCCGCTCCCTCGTAGACCAGGTCGCCCACCATCATCACGAAAATGATCGCCAGGATGAGCACGCCCTCGACGTTGAGTGTCAGACGGGGCAGGCGTTTGATGAGACGGTGGTAGTAGAACACCAGGACGCCGAGGATCACCAACACGGTGAAGATGTCACGCAGGAACGCGTACATGGCCCCGAGGAGGTTGTCGGGGCTGAAGATCCAGAAGTTGAAGCCGGGAACGTAGCCGCGGCCGAACAGAATCAGCGAATTCAACAGCAGCACGAGGAAGCCGAAGAAGACCGCGATGTGCGCCCAGCCGGCCAGCGGATAGCGCACCATGCGCAACTGGCCGACGGCGTAGCGCAGGGTGAGGGCGAGGCGCCGGCTAATCTGGTCAGCGCGGTTGGCCGGTGCCTTGGCGACCATCATCAACCGCCAGCGCCGCTGGGCCGACCAGGCGAAGAAGCCCAGCGTCACAACGAGCAGTACCGTCATCGCGATCCAGTTCATGCGTTACCTCGCGATCCAGGCAGGTTTGGAAAGCCCCCATGTTAGCATTGAGCGACGAGGCGTGCAGCCTACACCCCGACGGCTGAAACCGCCTGACGGAACGGAGCCGCGAGCGTGAGCGAGCGGTACCTCGACCCTGCGGTCGGGGTGCTCCCTAACGGTCGCGGCTCTGTTCGGACGCGTTTTGTCAGCCGTTCTATGGCTATGGCGCGGGCTGCGTCGAAAAGGGCCTGATGAGTTGTAACTGGCCGGGAGCGCGGGACGTTCGGATTTTGCCGCGGTGCGATGCTTGGAATATGTGAAGAAATCCTGGATTTGGGCGGCCGGTGCACGTATTATGACGTGAAGAGGCTCTCGTCAATGTAGCCGGGGAGGGGTTATCCGGGAAATCCCGGTTGACATCATTTCATCGGCAGGATGAGAAACACGGAGGAAGACGAATGAGCGTCATGCGCTGGGCCGTAGTAACGGGCGTGCTGGCGGGTGCGACCCCGGCGATGGGCACGGAAGTGTCGGGCGACGTTTCGGGCACCTGGACGTTGGAGGGCAGTCCATATGAGCTTGTCGGCGACGTCCGCGTGCCGCCGGGCGAGACGCTAACGATCGAGCCTGGCGTCGTCGTGATCGGCAAGGGGAACTACAAGCTGATCGTTGAGCAGAGCACGCTGCTAGCATTGGGCACCGCCGAAGAGCCGATTCTGATGACCGCCGAGGACACGGACGAGGGCTGGCGTGGGATTCGCCTGTTCTCGGCCGACGACGCCACGACGATCCAACACTGCGTCATCGAGTATGCCAAGGGGCGGGAGCCGACGTGGCCGGAGGTTTACGGCGGGGCGATTTATTGCGAGAACTGCTCGCCGACGATCGCCCACAATGAGATGCGCTTCTGTTTCACCGAGGCCGCGGGCGCGGGCGTGTATTTAACCGGGTCGTCCGCGCGAGTGCTGCACAATCACATTCATGACAACTTGGCGGGCGGGAGCGCCGGCATTCTCTGCGTCGAGTACGGGTCGCCGTGGATCTACGGCAATGTCATCGCGGACAACCAGGCCGATGGGGCCGGCGGCGGCATCGCCGTCGCGGTGCGCTGCTCACCGGTCATCGAGAACAACGTTATCATTCGGAACCGCTGCGACTGGTCGGGGGCGGGCATCAACACGAACACCGGTTATCTGTTTTACGGCACGTTTCCCACGATTCGCGGGAACATCATCGCGTTCAATGAGAACACCGGTGGCAGCTCGGCTTTCGGCGGCGGCGGGCTGTACCTTCGGTACGACGGAGCCGTCCTCGAGAACAACGTCATCGCCTACAACACGGCCCGCGAGGGCGGCGGAATCTACGTGCTTACGTATGAGCAGTCCGCGCCAACCGTGACGAACTCCATTCTCTGGGGCAACGAGGCCAGCGTCTCAGGTGACCAGATCTTCCTCCATTTCCAAACCGGTTGGATCGACGTCCGCTACTCCGACGTGCAGGGCGGCTGGAGCGGGACCGGGAACATTGACGCAGACCCCGTCTTTGTCGACGCCCTGAACGGCGACTTCCATCTGGCCGCGGGGTCGCCCTGCATTGACGCCGGGGACAACGCTGCCGTGCCGGCGGATGAGTGGGACTTGGACGACGACGGCGACACGAACGAGCCGATTCCGTTCGACCTCGACGGCAATCCCCGCTTCGTCGATGACCCGGAGACCGAGGATACAGGCAACCCCCATCCAGAGTACCCTGACCTGCCGATCGTGGACATGGGCGTCTACGAGTTCCAGGCCTGTGCCGGCGACATCGACGGCGACGGGGATACCGACCACTCCGACTTGGGCGAGCTGCTGAGCGCCTGGGACTCGCAGCCCGGCGACCCGAACTGGAACGAGAACGCAGACCTCGACGGCAACGGCCTCGTTAACCAGTCCGACCTCGGTATCCTGCTGGCCGACTGGATGTGCGGTGTGCCTTAGGCCACTGCTTTCATGATCTTTGGCCTCGCCGGGTGTTGACCTTGGCAGCCTGG
>CAZNFA010000068.1:0-22431 GCA_964572345.1 uncultured Planctomycetales bacterium | reverse complement strand
CCCTCATCGGCCGGATGCACCGCCGGCGCCACGATCGCCCCCGTCTCCAGGCTTGCCCTGAGCGTAGCCGAAGGGTCCCGGCCGTCTTGGGTGTGGCACCGGTTAATAGCCGGTGCAATCGTAGCATGTAGGGTGGGCCTCGGCCCACCTCTCACCGGCACCCAACCCGCCACCGCCCCCCGGCCGGGAATGGCGGGTTCAGAATGGCGAATGGGAAAGAGAACCGGCGACGCGTGGTGGTTCTGAGCATGTGGGACCGGTTTGGAACCGGTCGATGTAGCGGCCGGCGTCTCGCCGGCCGGCCTGTGTAGCGTCGCGTCTCCGTGCCCAACGAACAACGTAGCGGCCCGCGCCTCGCGCGGCCGAATGTGGCGTCGGGTCTCCGTGCCGGACGATGCGAGGCGCCCCGCGCTCCGCCCGGCCGGATGTAGCGCGCACCCAGGGCCAAGACTTCCCGGTCAGTCACGAGCGGAGTATCATCCGAACGGGTTTCGAGAATCACGAAACGGCAGCCCTGGGGCTGCGACGGAATCGCGTCACACATGAAATGAGCCTGCTAGACCTCACCAACCGCAAGCTCGCATGGCCAACGCGCGAGCACGTCATGAACCCACCCGGGTCAGGGCAGCGGGTGCTCGCTCAGCTCGCAAAGCAGAAGATCGGTCAGGCACTCGCGCGGAGTTCGGGCGGCATCCTCACGGACGTGGGCGTCCTTGCCGCGAATCCGTACGCAGATACAACAGATGCTCCGCTCGCCATAGTATGCGAGTTTCGCCGCCAAGCGTCTCCCGAGACTCTTCGAGAGGCCCACAAGCTTGCATGGAACTTCGCGCGTTCTCCTCTCCTGATAACAGTTGATCCAACGACCGTGCGCGCTTGGACGTGCTGCGAGGCGCCTGACGACGGTTCCTTGCTTGAGCCGCACGCCGCAGTCGGTCCCCGACTTGCGAAATCCGACTTGGAGGAGGGTTCGGCCTCGGATCAAGCCGCCCGTGCGATGCATTGGGTCGAATTCGTTTCCGGGAGATTCTTCGCCACTCACGAGAACCGGCTCAAGCGGGACGGTCGCGCCGACCGGTTGATGCTGGCGAACCTCAAGACCGTGCGCGATCGCTTGTGCAACGGCGCGGAGCCCCTCGACAAGGACGCTTGTCACGACCTTCTTGCGCGCCTCATCTTCGTTCAGTTCCTGTTCCATCGAACGGACTCGCAGGGCAACGCTGCGCTCCACGCGGGCGTGCTCTCAGATCTCCACGGCCAAGGCATCCTGTCCGACAGATACGATGATCTCTCCGCCATCCTCCGTAGTCATCAAGACACCTACACCTTCTTCGAGTGGCTGAACACGAAGTTCAACGGTGATCTCTTCGCTGCAGAAGGCCACACACCGGAGGAACGAAGCGCCGCGTGGCGAAGGGAGAAGCACACGGTCAGAGCCACCCACTTGCGGACGCTCGCTGATTTCGTAAGCGGCACACTGGACATGGGCCCCGGCCAGCGCTGCCTCTGGCCGCAATACGCGTTTGACGCCATCCCGCTGGACTTCATGAGCAGCATCTACGAAGCGTTCGTACGGAAAGACGAGGAGGAGAGAAAATCAGCGGAGCGCCGCCGCCCCGTCAAGAGTGCTACGGAGAGAAGCGCCGGGAAGAAGGGCGTTGTCTACACGCCAGGCTTCCTCGTGGATTTTATGCTCGACTCGGTGTTACCGTGGGATAGTGACGAGTGGGATCTGAAGATCTGCGATCCTGCATGCGGATCGGGGATCTACCTCGTCAAAACCTACCAGCGGCTGATCCACCGATGGAGGCGCGCCCACAATGGAGCCAGCCCCGGTGCGCAAGTGCTCAAGCGGATTCTCACGAATAACCTCTTCGGAATCGATGTTAACCCCCACGCGGTTAGGGTCGCGTCGCTCAGTTTATACCTGACGATGTGCGACGAGATTGAGCCGCGATATTACTTCAAGACGGTGAGTTTCCCGACGCTGCGACAGGAGCGGCTTATTGACGCTGATTTTTTCCGCGAGGACATCGTTGGCTGCCGAACAGAGACCGACCAGCGCCGCTATGATCTCGTCGTTGGGAATCCGCCGTGGGGCAGGAACACCGCGAGTGATATGGCCAAGAGTTGGGCCGCAGATCACGGGTGGGATCTGACATACGGTAGCGTTGGCCCGCTGTTCTTGGCTAAAGCCGCTGAACTTACGAAACCGAATGGCACCATGTCGCTCTTACAATCTGCCTCGATCCTTACGGGCCGGACGGACTCCGCCTTGCGTTTCCGCAATCGATTCTTTACGGAATTCGATGTTCAAGAAGTCATCAATCTTTCCGCACTCCGGTTCGATCTGTTTGAGAAGGCAATCGGTCCTGCGTGCATCGTGACGCTCAGCCCGCGCCAGCCGGTTGCCAGCACCTTTTCATATCTCTCCCCCAAACCGCAACGCACGGCAGAGGATGAATACTCCATCGCCGTGGCGCAACATGATGCGAACGCAATTCCGCAGCGTCTGGCTGCGGACGATCCAGGCGTGTGGGCGGCACTTGCATGGGGCAGTCACCGTGACTTAGCGCTCATCCGCCGGCTCGCTCAGTTTCAATCAGTTGCGAAGCTGGAGAGCCGGGGAACATTGAAGACACGCGAGGGGATTATCCGTGGAGATCGACAAAAGCGCCAGAGCAAGATACTCCGTCGCCCCATCCTCCAAGAACCGAGATTCCCACGAAGCACGTGGCTGACCCTCGATGCCTCGACGCTGCCCAAGAACAATGATCCCGAGACCGACGCCAAAGCATCCACAGATTTTACAGCGTTTGAGATACCGCAGCTAATCGCGAAGAAAGGCTGGCAAGTAACGGACTCCCGATTCCGTGCCGCGTTAGTGAGTTCTGATCATCTTCGGGAAGGCGTTCTCTGCAATTCCAGCTACATCAGCATCCACGAACCCGGCAGCGCTGGCCACTGGCTTGAGGCGGTATGCCTCGGCATCAACAGTGCTGTCGCAGTCTACTGGCTTCTTCTTTCCAGCGGGCGCTTCGCAACCTATCGGCCTGAGATCAAGGTCGGCGAAATGCTGACCGTCCCGATTCCCGAGGGGCGGCCGCATCTATTGGAAGGATTAGAGTCATTCGAGGACGTCGACTCGCGCGCCCGCGAGGCCTTTGGCCTGAAGAACAGTGAATGGGCGCTCATCGAGGACCTGCTGCACTACACCTTGCCGGACTTGCACCGCCCCAAGGATTCTCCCGGGCGGCAGCCTACACGAGATATCGGCCCCGGACGTCAGAAGGTCGGCGATGAATCGCACCTGCTCGCCTATTGTGACTATTTCGCTCGTGTGCTGCGCGCCGGATTCGGCTCCGACAAGAACGTCGTAGCGACGATCTTCCAGGAACCGCATACCGCAGCGCTCCCCGTCCGGTTGGTGGCGATTCATCTCGGCTGGCCCGAGCAGTCGAAGCCGCGGTTCGAGCAGATGGAATCACCCGCGCTGGTAGAGCGCCTGCTGCAACTCAACGAGAAGCTGCTCACGGCGAACCGCACAGAGAAAGGTGGGATCTTCTACCAGCGAGTAGCTCGCGTCTACGACATCTATCAGTTCGGCAGACGCCGCGTTCCTACGGTCTATCTCGTCAAGCCCGATCAGCGGCGTTGCTGGACGCGCTCAATGGCCATGCGCGACGCCGACGCCGTGGCGGCAGACATCACGGGCGTGCCGGGCGGCTCGGAGCGCTGGTCAGCGGGCAAGGCGAGGGGGGAGATTGGGTAAACGACAAACGATCCTGGAGGCTCGTTTTCCTGGCACGGCAGACTTTGCGGTGATGGCTGCCGCGTGGTCGGCTGACGCGGTCGATGAGATGCTCATATTCGTCTGGGCGGCCTACGATCTGCTGAGGGCGCAACTGCTGGCTAGGATTGACCTGACGCTAGCGGACAAAGACGTGGAGCGATCCATCACCATGTCTCTGGAACCTCGAATCCGTGACGAGATGTCCGGTGACGAGCCCTTCTTCGTGCAGCACGAGCGTTTCGAGCATGAAACGATGCTTGCTCCTCCCGCACAACCGCCCCAGTACGATATCGCGTTTGTGTGGCGAGCGAACGAGCGCGTCATGTGGCCCCTCGAAGCGAAAGTGTTGCGGAACGATAGCGCCGTGAGCGCGTATGTTGCAGACGTCAAGAACGAATTCCTGACGTGCCGATATGCACCATTCGTTGAATCGGGGGCCATGATCGGATACCTCGTTTCGGGAAGCACAGCGAGCGCGTTCGCCAACATAGGCACCTCATTGAAATGCAAACTGACCACCTATCGGCCCTTCGCACGTCGCGATCACAAGGTTTCTGATCACACGCGACACGTACCTGCGAGAAGGGCATATCCGGCGCGTTTTCGGTGTCACCACCTACTGATGCCGATGCATTGAGCTTGGATGGTGGCCGGATGCCACACGGGATGTCGGGTCTGCGGACCCGACCTACCCCTACCCCTGTTGGCCGGTGCCACACTTACTCTTCTTCGCCCTTGGGCTTGTGGGCGGCGACGATTTGCTGCTGGACGTTGGGCGGGACGACGTCGTAGTGGCTCAGCTCCATCATGTAGCTGCCCTGGCCGCCGGTGACGCTCTTGAGTTGCGAGCTATAGGTGGCGACCTCGGCCAGCGGGACGGTGGCGCGGATGCAGGCCTGGTTGCCGGGCAGCATGTCCTGCCCCAGGATCTGGCCGCGTTTGCCGGCCAGGTCGCGTGTGATCTCGCCGACGAACTCGGTCGGGGTGGTCACCTCGACGTTGACGACCGGCTCGAGCAAGATCGGCTTGCACTGCATGAAGGCCTTCCTGAAGACATAGCGGCCAGCGATCTGGAAGGCGATGTCCTTGCTGTCCACCGGGTGAGTCTTGCCGTCCACCAGGCGCACCTTCACGTCCACGACCGGATAGCCCGCGATCACGCCCTTCTTCATCTGGGCGCGAACGCCCTTGTCCACGCTGGGGCGGAAGGGCTGATCGATCGACCCGCCGAAGATCTTGTCGATGAACTCGTAGCCGGCCCCGCGTTCGTTGGGCTCGAGGTCGATGAAGACGCGGGCGAACTGCCCGGCCCCGCCGGTCTGCTTCTTGTGCGTGTACTCGACGTACTTGGCCGAGGCGGAGATAGTTTCGTGATAGGGGATTTTCGGCGGCTTGGTATCGACCTCGACCTTGAAGTGGCGCACCATCTTGCTGCGCACGACGGTCAGGTGCAGATCGCCCAGGCCCTGCATGACCAGCTCGTTGGTCTCCATGTCGCGGTGATACTTGAAGCAGGGGTCCTCATCGCTGAAGCGCTGCAACGCGCCGCTGATCTTCTCCACGTCGCCGCGGGCCTTCGGCTCGATCGCCAGGGCGAACATCGGCGTGGGGAACTTCGGCAGCGGGATGGCCCCGTCCGAAGCCTGCGAGAACAGCACGTCGCCGATGTGCATGTCCAGCTTGGCGAAGACGATGACGTCGCCGGTGCCGCCGGCTTCGATCTCCACGTGCTGATCGCCGCGCAGCTTGAGCAGGTGTCCGGTGCGCTGGCCTTTGCGCTGGCCGGCGACGAAGACCTGTCCGTCGGAGGTGAGCGAGCCGCTGTGCACGCGGGCCACAGAGTACTTGATGTTGCTGCGCGGGTCGGAGGTGATCTTGAAAACCTGGGCGATGAAGGGGGCGTCGGGCTTTGGCTCGACGGGTTTCTCCGTAGCCTGCTCGCCCTCACCCACGACCAGCGTGCGCTGCTTGCCGAGCTCGGGCGACGGGGCGTACAGCAGGATCGCGTCGAGGAGCTCGGCGATGCCTACATCGTCGCGCGCGTTGGTGAACAGGACGGGGATCAGGTTGCCGCCGGCGACGGCCCGGGCGATCGCCGAGGCCAGCTTCTCCTGCGGCACGGTGCCGGAGTCCATGTACTCTTCCATGAGCGCGTCGTCAGTCTCGACGATCGCCTCGACGAGCGCCGTATGACATTCGGCGACGTTGAGCAGGTCCGCGGTGCCCTGCTCGGCCTGCAGCACGTTGACGACGCGCTTGCCGCTCTCGGCCGGCAGGTTGATCGGGTGACAGGCGTTGCCGAAGGTCTCGCGCACGCCGTTGAAAACCTCATCGAGGTTGGCGGCTTCCGCGTCGATGCGGCTGATCACGACCATGCGGGCCAGTCCGTAGTCAGCGGCGGCGTTGAACATGCGGCGGGTGTTGACGCCGATGCCGGCGGCCGCCGAGACCACGACCACGGCCGTCTCCACCGCGGCCAGCGCGGCGATCGCGGTTCCGCAGTAGTCCGGCATTCCGGGCGTATCGATGATGTTGACGAGCTTGCCGTCGTGCTCCACGCAGAACGTGGATGATTCGACGCTGTGGTGGCGTTCCTTGGCCTCCTCGTCGTAGTCGAGGATGCTGGAGCCGTCTTCGACGCTGCCCAGCCGGTTGGTCAGGCCGGCTTTGTACAGGATCGCTTCGCTGAGCGAGGTTTTGCCGGCCGCGGAATGTCCGACGAGCGCGACGTTACGGATATCGCCGACCTGATGCACGCCCATGCGTGAGTCTCCCTTGGTGACTAGCTGCTCTTGTTCCGAACGGGCACGAACTATGGAGTATAGCACGATACCGAACGAAGCCAAGAGCCACGGACTCGCCGCTCGGGGAGCTGCGAGGCCCCTCAAGTCGTTCGGTGCGAGCCGCCGGTCCGGTTTGCCGGGTGTCGGAAGCCTGAGGGTGTGGCCGGTGGGGACGCTGCCTTGTCGGGATGGTGGTAAGCGGGTACGGGGGTCGGAGCGCGATGGGGCGCAGGTCGAACATCGCATCCCCGACTGACCGGCCGGGCGCCACTACGCGTTAAGCTTAAGCCGCGAAGCCGCAGAACCGATCGAGCGCCACTTTGACGAGCAGCCACAATGGACAACTGCTCTTGAAGTTCTCTCGAGACCTGGTGCGGATCGTCAGGCAACCGGCTGGCTTTCCCAGAACGTGCCGGTCGCCCAGCAGCGTGACGGGCCGGCTGGAGGCGGGATTCACCCGGCTGCTGTTCAAACGACTCCGAACTCCGCGCGGTTTGCACCCGCCCGTTTGGCCTGGTACATGAGCTTGTCGGCCGCACTGACCAAGGCATCCAGCGGACGCGGATCATTCGAGGGGCCGAGGTGCAAGAGGCCCACGCTCACCGTAACATGAGCCGATTGATCGCCCTGGTGAATCGGTCTCTCCGACACGCTCGAGATGATGCGTTGCGCGACCTTCTTCGCGTCCTGCTCGGTGCAGTCGCTGAGCAGGACGACGAACTCGTCTCCGCCCACGCGTCCGATCAGGGCGTCCCGAGGTAGCGCGGCTGCCGTCGCGCAGACGGTTGCCACCAAGGCCCTGTCTCCGAACGCGTGTCCGAACTTGTCGTTGACTCTCTTGAATCCATCGACATCCAGATAGGCCAAGGCGAAACCGGTCCCGTAGCGGGCCGCTTTGGCAAGCCGCTCCTGGGCCTGCTCCACGAAGCCTTGCCGGTTCAGCACACCCGTAAGCTTGTCGCAGATGGCCTCACGTTCGAGGGTGTTGACGACCTTGTTCATTTGCACGCCCGCGGTGGCGGCTTGTTGCATGAACTCGTTTATGTTATTCACGAGCTCGGTGGTATTGTCTGCTGCCTCACGCGCGGTACGTGCCAGCAGTTCCTCGAGCTGAGCCTCGGGAACCTCCCCTTCGTGGAAGAAGGTGTACAACTTGGTAAATTCCTTTTGCACTTCCGCCAGAAAGGCCTGCAGCTCGACGGACGGGGCACGCTCCTGTAGGGAGGCGGAAAGCGTGTCGATGTCAGCGCGATCCCATACGTTCAACATATGGGGGAACAGGGCGGCCGTGTGGGTTGCCCCTCTGAAAGCCTCGTTCTCGACGAAGTCGGTGAGTTTCTCGTAGTCGTGGTGAAATCCGACCACATCGACAAAGAGGTCCGGTAGCTGCAACCTCTGGGCCAAGATCCGCCCGACCTCGGCGTGATCGAGCCCGAACAGTTCCCGTTCCTTCTGAAGTAGCACGCGCGCGGGGGTCTCGGGGGCCTGCAGGATCGCCAGGTACGGTTCTTTCGCGGTCGCATACATGACGGTGAGCGCGAAATCCTGAAACAGACCGGCCACGAAGGCCTCATCCGCCAGCTTCGTGTCAAACAGGCGCGCATAGCTCTGGGCCGCCACGGCCTTGCACAGCGACGCCTGCCAAAACATCTGCGACTCCTGGGGAGACAGGCGCAACTCGTTGTGCAGGCCGGTCATGCAGTAGCTAATCGCCAGGGTCCGGACTGTCCCGAGCCCCAGCAGGTTCACCGCCATTTGGACATTCGTCACCTTGTTGCGCACGCCGGCCCAGGATGAGTTGGCCAGCGCCAGCAGCTTGCTACTCAAGGAACTATCGGCACTAATGACCTTCGCATAGTCAGCGGGGTCGGCATCCGGGTTCTTGCCGAGCTCGACGAACTTCATGGCGACCGCGGCGGTTGTCGGAAGGTACGATAATGAATCAATGCGAGCTCGGACTTGCCCCTGCATATCGTGTGAGGGACTCGTCACCGCACCAAGGTGTGTCATGACTGTGTGATCCTCTCTTGCTTACGTAGTCCCGACAGCAACGACACGCTCCGCTACGCACGGTCGGCGCCAGCCCAGCCGCGGCGGTCGGGCAGCCACCCCCGGGGACACACCGCGGCATTGCCGCTCGGGCCGGCGGCGGGCCTCAGCAAACTCATCGTCCCAGTCGACTCACTCCTTAAAAGTGAGACTGCTAATGTCCCTGAATCCCGTGTCGATAACGGATATGGCGTGGAAGGGTGCAGGTGCTACGTGCGCCGGCGTCCGCCCGACCCCGCCCATACTGGCAAGGCTCGGCCATGGATCTGCCCACAACCTCATTGGGACGCATCCTGCTGGTCGGTCCGGCCGACGCCGCACCCGAGCTGGGGGCGACGCTGGCAGCGAAATCGTGGCGCTGCACCCGTTGCGAGTCGCCCGCGGGAGTCCTCCGCCGACTTCGGAGCGAGCCCGATGTCGACCTGGTGCTTCTCACCCCCCAAACGAAGCCAGGCGCGTATATCGAGCTGTGCCGCCACATTAAATTCGACCCGCGGACGGCCTTCGTGTCCGTCGTCTTCGTGCTAGCGGCCACCGACGGCGGCCAGCGCGCCGAGACGTTCGCCGCCGGGGCCGACGACTGCATTCCGCTGCCTGCACCACCGGGTGAAATCCTCATCCGCTTGTTCAACGCCCTCCGCGTCAAACGCGCCACCGATTCGCTTGAGGATGCCACGGCCATCATCACCTCACTGGCCAACGCGATCGAGGGAAGAGACGCCTATACACGCGGCCACGTCGAGCGCGTGGCCACGTACTGCGTCGAGATCGGCCGGCGTGTCGGTGTTAGCCAGGAGGACCTGTCCGCCCTCAGGACCGGTGGAATCGTGCACGACATCGGCAAAGTTGCCGTTCCAGACCAGATTCTCAACAAGGCCGGTAAGCTCACTGATGAAGAGATGAGCATCGTCAAGCGGCATCCCGTTGTCGGCCACGATGTTCTGGAGCCCTTGCGAACGTTCCGAAACGTGCTGCCGCTCGTGCGCTGGCACCACGAGCGGCCCAACGGCAGCGGCTACCCCGACGGGCTGCACGGTGACCAACTGCCGCTGCTCCCGCGTATCGTGGCCGTGGCGGATGTCTTCGATGCAATCAGCACGGCGAGATCCTACCGGCCGGCATGCTCATCCGCACGCTGCAGAGAGATACTGGCGGCGGCAGCCGAGAGCGAAGACCTGGATCCGTCGTTGGTGGCGGTATTACTTGCTATGCTGGACGAGAACACGGCCGCCCTGGTCGACACGTCCGTGGAATCGGTGAGCGCTTAGCCCTGGTTCTGTTCAGAGCATTGCCAGGCGGCGCTTGCCGCGCAGGCCGCCTCATACCGGTCCCTCCCGTCGCGGCCCCAGTCCGGCGGAGCGTCAATGCGCAGGCTCGGTACCGGGCGTTTTCATTCGAGGTGAGCGCTACAGGGCCCGCGGTCCGAGCGTGGCGACGCAGATCTGGTCGCGCGGCAGGCGATGGACGAAACCCTCCACGTCCCCCACGGTTACCGCGCGGATTGCTTCGAGCTTGGGCGTCAGGCCGACCGGGCGCGAGAAATGGAAGAGATCGTCGCTCAGGCCGGCGGCTCGGGCCCGGGTCAGGTCGCTCTCGGTCTCGTGCTGGGCGATGAGGCCATCGCGGGCCCGGCGGGTTTCCGCTTCGCTCAAGTCCTCGGCCAGCCGTTCCAGCTCGCGAAGTAGGGTTTTATAGGTGCGATGGCAGCGCTCGGGCGTGGTGCCAGCACCCAGGTGGAGGACGCCCTTGCCGCGCGGCTCCTCGTGCCAGGCCCCCACCCAGTAGACCAGCCCCTGCTTCTCGCGCACCTCGGTGAACAAGCGCCCGCTCATGCCGCCGGAAAGGACGCCGATCAGCACCTGCTCGGTCGCGAAATCTTCGTGGTCGCGGGGAACACCCGGGAGCGTGATGCCGATGTATTCCTGCTGGAGGTCCTTGTGGCGGTGCAGTCGGCCTGGTCGAAAAGTGAAGTCTGCCGGCTCGCGACCGGCCCGCTGCGTCCGCCCCAGACCGGCGAACCGGGCGTCGATCCGCCCGGCCAAGGCGTCCGCGTCCACTGGGCCGGCAACGGCAACCTGCAATCGGCCGGCGTCGTAGCACTGCCGCCAGTGCGACTGGATCTCATCCCGCGTGATGCGGGCCAGCGTCTCGGGCTCGCCGCCGGGGTAGCGGCCCAGCAGCGGTCCGAGCGTAAGCCGCTGGATCATGACCCGCAGCAGCTCGTGCGGTTCGTCCTCCATGTGGCGGAGGTCCTGCTGGGCCAGCTCCACGGCCACCTGGCAAGCATCCTGTGGGAAGGTGGGGTGGCAGATCATCTCGGCCACGAGATCCACTACGTCCAACACGAACTCGGGCAGGCACACGACCCGGACGATCATCGACTGTCGGCCGCTCAGCGACGACCACTGTGCTCCAACGGCATCAAAGGCATCCGCCAATGCGCGCCCGTCGTAGCGCTCGGTCCCCTTGGACAGCGTTCGCTCGACGAGTGAACCGACGCCGGTCAAATCCGGCGGATCGTCCACCACGCCGGTGAGCACACGAAAGCACATGGAGACGGTATCGCGTTGTGGCAGCAGTTCGGTTGCGAATTCGACGCCGCTGTCGAGGTCCCGGTGAACGAAGTCGCCGTCCGTTGCGGTCGGGCTGGCGGGCATCAGTGCTCCACGGGCTTTCCGAGCACGGGGGTGAGCTCGGCGAGCTTCTGATCGAGCAACGGCTTGTCGTTCGCCTCCACGTTCAGGCGCAGCAACGGCTCGGTGTTGGAAGGCCGGACGTTGAACCACCACGCGTCATACTGCACGGTCAAGCCGTCGAGACGGTCGATCCGCGCGTCGGCGTATTGCTCGGCCAGGCGCCGGAAGGTGGCCTCGGGGTCATCGTTCTCGAAGTTGCGCTCGCCACTGTGCTCATACACGTCAAGCGGGCGGACCAGCTCGCTCAGCGTGTGGCCGGTGCGGGTGAGCACGTTCAGGACGGCGATGAAGGCGAGCATCCCGCAGTCGCAATACCAGAAGTCACGGAAGTAGAAGTGTCCGCTGAGCTCGCCGCCGAAGACCCCGTCGCGCTCGGCCATGGCCTGCTTCATGAAGACGTGTCCGACGCGTTGGCGTCTGGGCACGCCGCCGGCCTTTTTGATTTGCTCGGGCACGATGTGGCTGGAGCGCAGGTCGTAGACGACGGTGGCGCCGGGCTCGTCGCGCAGGTACTCACCGGCCAGCAACGCGGTGATCAGGTCGCAGCGGACGATGTTGGCGTGCTCGTCCACGAACATGCAGCGGTCGGCGTCACCGTCGAAGCACGACCCCAGGTCGGCCTGGTGCTCGCGGACGGCGGCCCGGAGCTGCTCGAGGTTGGCCGGCACGAGCGGGTTGGGCGGGTGCACGAACTCCCCATCGTGCTCGAAGTTGAGCGGGATGATCGTCAGGTTTGGCACCTCGGAGAACAGGATCGGGAACCAGCGGCCGGCCATCCCGTTGGACGCGTCCACCACCACCTTCAGCGGTCGCGGCTCGTGCAGAAAGCGGTGCAGGTAGGCCCGATACGGCTCGGAGAGATCGACCGTCCGCACGTTCTCCACGCTGGGGACCTTGTGGCGGGAGATGGCCTTGGCGATGCGCTCGATTTCCTTCAGGCCGGTGTCCGCGCCGATCGGCTTGCCCTTGGGGCCGCTGATCTTGAAGCCGTTCCAGTTGGCGGGGTTGTGGCTGGCGGTGGTCTGCACGCCGCCGCAACACTTCATGTGGTTGGTGGCGAAGGACATCTGCGAGGTATCGACCATGCCGATGTCCACGACGTGCGTGCCGCTGGCCAGCGCACCCTCGATGAGAGCCTGGCAGAGCATGGGGCTGTGCTTGCGCATGTCGCGTCCGACGATCAGCTTGTTCATCTCCGGGTCGCTGCGGTCGTAGCCGCTCAGCGACGTTCGCAGGAATTGTGCGGTCGCGTTGCCGATCCGCCAGGCCACGTCCTCGTTCAGCGGGTCCGGCACCGTCCCGCGCACGTCATAGGCCTTGAACAGCTTTTCGATCATGTCGTCCTCAGGGATTCGAATGGCGCTGGCGGGCGGCTGACGCACGCCGACCACTGTTGCTTCGTACGGCGGGTCGCCGTGCTCATCGTCGTTGAACCGGCAGCCGGGGCACTTGCGGAAGTTGGCCCGGCGACGGCCGAGACAAACTGCGTCCGAGATGCGCGTGTGCTCCTCACCCGGACAGAAACGCCCGTACTTTTCCGCGTCCTGCGCCACCAGACACACTCCCGATCCGTGACCGGTCCGGATGCTAGCAGACCCGCTGGAAATCGGCTACCCTCGCGCATCAGCGGCGTCAGCAGATTAGCGCGGCGTCGGGTGTGGGACTGCCTTATGGCCGCCGAATTCGGGCTCTACTACCCGCCCTGGAACTACACCGGCAAGCCGGACGATCTGCTCGAGCGCGTGGCCGGCGAGGTCGGGATCGACCACGTGACGATCCCGGTCGTTACCGGCGAGCAGACGCAGTTTCGCCTCAGCCGCTTGCACGACGAGCCGTACTTCCATACCGAGGGTGGCTGGCACTTCCCGCCGCGGACTGAACTCTACACTGCCAGCGTTCGGCCACCCCTTGCGCGCTGGTTCGGCAAGCGGGACGTACCGGCCCGCATCTGCCAGCGGGCTAAGGCGCTCGGGCTGTCGATCTTCTTCCGCATCGACGTAGGCGCTGTTCGAAGCTTGACCGACCGCGCGCCGCACCTGTGTCAGAGAAACGCGTGGGGGCAGGAGCTACCTACGCTGCCGGCGTGCAGCTCCAACCCGGAGCTGCGTGATTTGCTGCGTGCGACACTTGACGATCTGACACGCTACGACCCGAGCGGGTTCGAGCTTGCCAACTGGTCCCCCGAAGGCACGGTGGATTGGCCGAACCGCGGGGCGGCTCTGCAACATGCCGACGTGCCCGTCCTGTTGGGCATGTGCTTCTGCCCCTCCTGCCGGCAGATCGCCACGAAGGCCGGCCTCGACCCGGAGCAGGCCGCCCGCAGCGTGCGCGTGCACATTGCAAACCTGGCAGCCAAACCCACCGATCCCAGGTTTCAGGAACTGCTCGACAAAGACGATCTGCTGGGGACCTACCGCAGCCACCGCGTTGCCGATGTGCACGACTGGCTCGACCGGCTGGCGTCGGCGCCGGCTGGGCTGCGGCGCTTTTGCGTGCGCGACTTCGACGGCTTGCGGACGACCGGGCCAAAATCGGACGGCTGGGCGCCGCTGCTGCGCGTCGGCCGTGACTTCCTCCGCTACGCCTTGGACCCAAACTGCCCGCAGGTCGTCGATTGGCAGGCATGGTGGGCATTCTCGATACTTGTCTCTTATCCCGCCTTCGAGGGAGGCAGCGCGCTGGTCAGCTTCGTGACTGAGCGGGCTCGCGAGAGCGCACGCTTCTTCGACTTCGAAGGCCTGGAAGAGAGCCACGCCGAAGCCATCACCTGGCTCAAGCAGGCCGTGCGTTACGCCCGACGGGAGTAGCACCCGCACGAGGTCAGCGACGAGCCACCCGCCGCAACTGTTCGCCAACCGCCGCCGAATCCGCTAGCATCGCCGTCGGCAAAGCGACGATTCTCGGAGAGCGCTTCGATGCGCGGGCGTTTTGGGAGCTTGATATGCGGCGTGCTTGCGGCGCTGGCGGCGGGGACGCTGCCGGCGTGCGACCGGGGCGATACACCCATCCCGAGCGAGCCGGAACAGAAGGAAACGGTCCCCGCCCCGCCAAAGGAGCAGCGCCCGACGTACAAGTTCATGCCCGGGCTGCGCGAGGAGCACCCCGAGGTCAGCGGCTTCGTGCGGGAGTTTCTGGAGACGTGTCTGGCAGGCAACTACGAGGACTACCGCAAGCTCGTCAGCCGTGCGGCGAACCCCGAGAGCAAGGAGCGGTTTCAGGCGATCTACTACACGATCAAGTCGGTCACGGTGGAGACGATCGAGGTGGTGGAGCTGCCCGGGCTGCCGCCGCCGGCGTACCTGGTGGTCAGCACGGTGGACTTCCACCCGGATCGCAAGGTTTCGGTGCGGGCCGGCGCGAACCGCGACATCGCGATTCTCGTTCTCAAGGAGGAGGGGCGCTGGCGCATGGTTCCGGCACCGGCCGAACTGCAACCCGAGGAGAAGCACCCCGCGACCGCGTCCGCCCCGACCACGAGCGCCCCGCATTACCCATGGGACGAAGACGGCGACTACTGATCGGCCTGCTGAGCACTTTGGTCGGGCACGGCCTGCTGCCGCCGACCGCCGACGCGCAGCCATCGCAGCCGGCCAGTACCACGAGCCCATCAGGGGAGTTGCCCGCCGACGTCTTGGCCGCGCTTGAAGGCGTGGAGGACTTCTCGTTCAACTTCGACCATCCGGGCGTGTACGGTCTGCTGGAGTACGTGCAGAACTCGCCGCTGGCAGCGGGGCACGCCCGGGCACCGGTCGCGATTGAGGACTGGCGTCTGCTGTTGGAGCGGCCTTCGGACTTCCGAGGGGAGCCCGTGGTGGTCGAAGGCGTCGTCCGACGCAACAGCCCCTGGCAATACACGGGAACGCATCACCCTCGATTGAGCCGCGTCTGGCAGCTCGAGCTGAGCCGGCCCGACCAGCCGATCACTTGCACGGTCATCCTGACGCACGAGGCGGGTGACATCCCGCTGGGCGCGACGATCCGCGTCACGGGCTACTTCGTCATGATCCGGCAATACTACAGCGAAACGAACCGTGTTCGGCAGGCAGCTCTGTTGGTGGCACAGGCCCCGACACTGGTGGCGCGCGACGTGAGCGGGGCGGCGCGCTCGCCACGCTCGGCGTGGATATGGCTCGTCATCGTGGTGACCGCCGGGTTGCTGGCCGCGTGGATCCTGCTGCGGCGTTCAACGGCCGGCGGCCCGCGCGACCGGCGCACACTGCACGCCGAGCGCTCGGCACCGGTGAGCCTAGCCGACGATCTGGCCGCATGGGCGGCCGAAGATGACACGGCCGGCGCCGACAAGGCGGAGCAACCGAACCGCACGCAGCCGCCATGATCATCGACGTCCACTGCCATTACACGCTGACGCGTCGCCGGGCACATGCGGGCGAGCGCTTCGACTTCGAGCTGCCCGGACAGGACGGTCAGCCGGTGTACGACAGTTGTGTGGCGCCGCGCTTTCTGCCCGGGCCTGCTCGGCGTTTCGTGCAGTGGCTGGCCGGGTTGGACTGGCGTTTGCGGCCGGGCGACGAGCTGGACCGCGAGCTCGAACGCTACTACGAGCGTCACCTGCTGGCCGAGGGGCCGATCGAGCGTTTCGTGCTGCTGGCGTTCGACGCGTACCACGACGACGCCGGTCACCGGCCGCCGCTCCCCGAGCATGGGGGCGAACGCGGCAGCGACATGTACGTCTCAAATACGTTTGTGCGCGAGTTGTGTCGGCGTCACCCGGAGCGATTCCTGTTCGGGGCGTCGGTGCATCCGTACCGAGCGAACGCGGTGCGGTGCGTCGAGAAGGTTTTCGTGGCGGGAGCCTGCCTGCTGAAGTGGATTCCGCTCCATCAGAACATCGACGTGGCCGATCCACGCACGCTGGCCGTCATGCGGCGTTGCAGCGAGCTGGGGCTGCCGCTGCTGGTGCACTACGGCGAGGAATTCACGCTGGCCACCCAGCACCGCGAGTACCAGTCGGTGACGGCGCTGCTGGACGTGCTGCGCCGGCTGCGGCGTGAAGGCCGGATGCCCGGTACGATCATCGCACACTTGGCCACCCCGGTGACGCCGTTCGGTGAGTGGAACTCGTTTCAGGCCCTGATCGAGGCGCTGCGGGACGAATTTGCCGAGGCACCGCTGTATGCCGACATCTCGGCCCTGACCGCCTGGAGCAAGGTCGGCTTCCTGCGGCGGGCCGCCGGGCTGCAGGAGTTGCACGGCAAGCTGCTATTCGGGACGGACTTCCCGGTTCCGCTGGGCATGCCGTGGCTGCGGCGTGACCTGGGGCGGGACTATCGGCGCATTGCCGCCGAACCTTCCTGGCCCCAACGCGTCGCCCAAATCCACCGCCGCGTCGGCTTCAACGAGATCGTGCTCCATCGCGCCGCCGAGCTGCTGCCGCACGTGGATTACTTTGCCCGGCAGGCCGCGGCGACACGCGCTTGACCCGGCCGGCGGAGCAGCGACACTGCGGGGTTATGAAATCCCGAGTTTCCTTTGACGACCCGGTGCCCGCGGCGGGCTTCGAAACGCTGTGCACGCACTTTGCGGAGGATCCGCGCGCTTATGCGGGCGCGGCGGTGCCACCGATCTGGCAGTCTTCGACGTTCGTCTACCCCGACGCGGCCACGTTTGAGAACCGTCTCAGCGAAGATACGCGCTGCTTCGAGTACACGCGTGGCGGCAATCCGACCACGTCGATTCTAGAGGCGAAGCTGGCCCGGCTGGAGGGTGGTACGTGGGCCGAGTGTTTCGCCTCCGGAATGGGGGCGATCAGCGCCGCCATCAACGCCTGCGTGCGCAGCGGCGCGCACGTGGTGGCGGTCCGCCACTGCTACGGGCCGACCCGCTGGTATCTGGAGCACATCCGGCGTTTCGGCGTGGAGACGAGTTTTGTGGGTGGCTGCACGCCGGCGGACTTCGTAGCCGCCATGCGTCCGGAAACCAAGGTGCTCTGCCTGGAGAGTCCCACCAGCGGGTATTTCGAGGTGCCGGAGATTGAGCCGATCGCGGCGACGGCGCGCGAGCGTGGGATCACGACGATCTTCGACAACTCGTGGGCGACGCCCTATTTTCAGAACCCGCTGGCGCTGGGGTGCGATCTGGTGATGCACAGCGGCAGCAAATACCTGGGCGGGCACAGCGATCTGGTGGCCGGCGTCATCGTCGGCCGCGACCAACAGTTGCAGCAGCGGATCTGGCGAGAGGCGCACCTGGGTGGCGCCACGCTCGACCCGTTCGCGGCATGGCTGCTGATCCGTGGGCTGCGAACGTTGGCGGTCCGCATGCGCTGCCATCACGAAACGGCCCTGGCCATCGCCCGCGTGCTGGCTGAGCACCCCCGGGTCGCCCGCGTGCACCATCCCGGGCTGGAAAGTCACCCGCAGCACGAGACCGCCCGCCGGCAGCTACGCGGCTACGCCAGCCTGTTCAGCTTCGAGCTCAAAGAGCAAACGCGCGCGGCCACGCATCGTTTCCTCGACCGGCTGAAACTGTTCCACCAGGCGGTCAGTTGGGGCGGGCACGAAAGCCTGGCCATCGGCGGGACGCTGTTCAGCGTCGACGCGGAGAGGCCAACATGGCTCATCCGCCTGCACGTGGGTCTGGAGTCCGCGGATGACCTGATCGCCGACGTCCGCCAGGCGCTGGAGGCGTGATGGCAACTGCAAAACGAAGCCGGTGGTGGGAGATTCCTAGCTCGCACCTCGACGGGCGGGATTCCCATCCCGCTCCCGTCGGGAAAGGATTCGCGCTGGTCCGGGTGCGAGAAAGGATTCTCGCACCAGCCCTGATTGTCTCTCGCAGCGCTGCTAGGAGACGCGATGGCACATAAGAGAACAAGACGCGCAGCCGGAAAGTCGGCGCACGAGGCGTATGTAAACCCGCTCGTCACGCGCTACGCCTCGGGGGAGATGATCCGCCTGTGGAGCCCGCAGACGCGTTTCTCCACGTACCGGCAAATCTGGATCGCGCTTGCAGATGCACAACGGGGACTGGGGCTGCCGATCACGCACAAGCAAATTCGAGCGATGAAGCACGTGGTGGACGACATCGACTTCACCGCCGTCGCGCGCTACGAACGGCAGACGCGCCACGACGTGATGGCCCACATCCACGCGTTCGGCGACGCGGCTCCTGAGGCCCGCGGCATCATCCACCTCGGCGCCGCGAGCATGGATATCGTGGACAACGCCGACCTGATCCTGATGCGCTCGGCGCTCGAGTTGCTCATCGCCCGGCTGGCCGCGGCCCTGCGACCGCTGGCCGGGTTCTGCGAGCGGTACGCCGACCTGCCGACGCTGGGCTTTACACACCTCCAGCCGGCCCAACTGACCACAGTGGGCAAGCGCGCCTGCCTCTGGCTGCAAGATCTGGTGGGCGACCTGGAACGCCTCGAAGCGCTGCGCGCGGGGTTGAAGTGCCGCGGCCTACGCGGCGCGACCGGGACGCAGGCGTCGTTTTTGAAGCTGCTCGGCAGTGCGGCGAAAGTGCGGCGGCTGGAAACCTCCTTTGCAAAGAAGCTGGGCTTTGACGCCTGCTACCCGATCTGCGGGCAAACCTACTCGCGGAAGATCGATGTCGAGGTCCTCTCGGCCCTGGCTTCGTTCGCCGCCGGCGGGCAGAAGATCTGCAACGATATCCGCCTGCTGGCGATGCTCAAGGAGATCGAGGAGCCGTTCGAAAAGACGCAGGTCGGTAGCTCGTCGATGCCGTACAAGCGCAATCCGATGCGCTGCGAGCGCAGCACGGGCCTGGCTCGTTACCTGATCAGCCTGGCAACTTCGCCGCCGATGACGCTGGGCACCCAGATGTTCGAGCGCACGCTCGACGATTCGAGCAACAAGCGGCTGGTAATCCCGGAGGCGTTCCTGACGGCCGACGCGCTGCTGATCCTGCTACACAACATCTTCGACGGCTTGGTGGTCTATCCCGAGACCATCACAGCCCACGTCGAGGCCGAGCTACCGTTCATCGCCACCGAAGAGATCCTGATGGCGGCCGTCGCCCGCGGCGGCGACCGGCAAGAACTGCACGAGCGCATCCGCCGGCACGCTCAGAAGGCCGGCGAACAGGTGAAGAAACACGGCCGGCCGAACGACCTGATCGACCGGCTGAAGGGCGACCCGGCGTTCAAGGGCATCCGCTGGTCGAGGCTCCTCGACCCGCGACGCCACGTCGGTCTCGCCCCGCAGCAAACCCGCGAGTACCTGACAGACTACGTCCGCCCGCTGCTGGCCAAGTTCCGCGGGCGCGCGCTCAAAGCGAAGCCACTGCACGTTTGAGACTTCGGAACAACCCGGCCTGGCCGGCTTGCGGACGGCCATGTACCCAGGTACGGCTCGGAAACTGTGGCATCGTTGCGTTCAGTGGATCCGTATGTGCCCGCAGCCCGTTTGTTCGTCATGGCCGAGGCTTGTCAGCATCCTCAGCAGAGGTCGATCCCTCACTTGACGGCTCTCCGACTGGATCTGGTGAGGTCGAGGCATCGGTCGTCGGCTGAGCGCCCGGTGCGCCGCAAATCAGGGACTCGGCTTCGCGCAAGAACGACTGCGCTTCGTCGTTTGCAGCCCATTTTTCGTTCTGCATAAGCACCCGCAGGCGTTCCAGGGTGGCCTGGGCTTCGTGGGTCCGACCGAGTTGGTGCAGTGTCATCGCGAGAAGGGCAACAGTCGCGGGGTAACCCTCTGGCAGAGACTTGGACCCAATCTCGTCGGAACGCGTGAGCGTGGTGAGAGCCTCCTCGTATGCGCCGACGCGGTACTGGGCCGCGCCAAGTGTCTTGAGGAAGAATTCATTGCTGGGAACCGTACGGGAGGCCATCTGCGCCTTTCTCAGAGCCTTTCGGTAGGTGGCGGGGTCGCCTCCGTCCGAGGCAACCACCGCCCAGCTCGCTTTGTCGAGTACCCACGGGCTGGGCTGGTAGAGTCTGGCGATCCGCAGACTCGCCTCCCGCAAGGGCTCGCCGAGCGCTTCGTCACTCCGGATCTGACGCAGTACGTCATCGCGGTCCGGCAACTGCGCGAAGCACGCCCGCACCAGACGATAGGCTTCGGTGAAGAGTTGCCGCCGTTGCTCGCCTTGTTCCACCCCGAGGATGAGCTCCTCCGCCTCCCGCAAGAACGCATCCAACTGCTTCGTGACGCCAGGCAGAGCGTGCATGTCCTGCACGGAGAGGTACGCCTGATCTAGCGCAGTCTCCGCTTCCTCTGCGCGGCCGAGCTGGTACAGTGCCATCGCGATGAACGCAAAGCGTACCGAGGAGTAGGCTGAGCGCTCGTCGCGCCAGCTGCGCTTATCGATCGGGGCCAATGTCTCGAGCGCTTCCTCATACGCTCCAAGGCGGTATTGGGCCATACCGCGTGCGAGTGAACACCGGCGCTTCGACACCTTGTTGACTGCCAAGCGCTCGGTCGCCTTTGCCTGGCGTAGCGCCTTACGATAGGCTGCTGGGGCGTGGCCCGGCGACGAAGCCACCTCCCAGCTCTCTTCAATCCATGTCTTGGGGTCGTCCTTGCGCTCCTCAGCCATCCACAGCGCCAGCTTGCGTACGCGGTCGCTTAGCGTTGGATCAGACCGCAGGCGCGCAACGACGTCTTGGGAGGCGATCAACTCGTCGAACAGTGAATCGACAAGGCGCCTGGTGTCCTTTTCCCAGCGACAGTGATGTCGTTTCCCCGTCGACAGCAGGGAAACTTGGGGTGAAAGCCCCATAGCACTTCGTGAAGATTTTTCTACCCTGACAGCAGGCTCGCGGAGCGTCCGCGGCTCTAGAGTTCCTAGAAGTGCATGGAGGCACAGGAGATGTCCGATGAGCGGTTCTCCGAAAAAGAACTGGCGGAAATCCGTAATCTCAGCAGTCGAGAGGCTCAACGCCGACATGGCGTTGGCTTTCGAAGCTGGCAGCGAATTCGAACAGATCAACGTTATTGTCCCCGTCGCACGACAGACGCCCGTGCAGAAGCTGAGCGTGTTGAGACGATCCTTGCGAGCGTTGCAAAAGCACCGCATCTCAACACCGTCGATCGAGCTCGGCGTCTCCAAATCTCGACGAAGATCGTTCATCGCATCCTTAAGGACGCAGGCCTCACGAAGCTCAACGCTCGTCTCCAACACGCGGGCTATAAAGTCGAAGTTCTCCGACCCCTACAGGTTGCTCGCATGCGTCGAATCGTGGCGGCATATCCTGGGGCTCTCACGCACATCGACTACAAGACTTTCGGTTTTCTCCGAGGGAGCACCCGACAAGCGGGTTTCCGGGTTGGTGGCTACGTCGTCGTCGATACTCTTACCGCCTTCGCCACCCTCAAGCTTGCTCGATCCACCGGAGCCCTCGAAGCCGTCCAAGCCCTCGAAAAACACCGCAAAAACGCGCCGTTCGACCTTGAAGGGATCATCTTCTCAGACAACGGCAAAGACTTCCTGTCGGACGCGTTCGTCCAGTACTGCGCGCAAATGCGCTGGTTCCAGCGGACGACAAAGGTCAACCACCCCTGGTCGAACGGGAAAGTCGAGGCGCTCAACAAGACGCTGAAGTACCAGTGCTTCCCGGCCATCCAGTACGCCGACCTCGACACCCTGGACGAGCTCGAGCGGGTGACCGACGAGTGGATGAAGTACTACAACCACCGCCGGGCGCACAACGGTCACGCGAATCGTGGTCTTCCCCCGGGCGCGTTCTTCGATCTCTGGAAACGGACCTCGGGGACGCACGTCGAAAAACTCGTGGAACTTGGGCTCATCAAGCTTGACGACGAGTGGTCCCTGCGTATGATGGGAGATGTCCCGGGCAACGCTGGCGAGCGACCCGGGGGCTCGAAGGATGGCGACGGCAAGCCGTTCACGAAGGGCGGCTTGCCGTTCGCATTCATCATGGAGCGCAACCGCGGCTCGTTCGCCGCCGACAACTCTGACCGGTCCCACATGATCGCGGCGCGCGCCGAGTCCCCCCGTCATGCTTTGAGCAATAAACGCATGCTGCTAGCGCGGTAGGTGCGCCCGTTCGGAAAGAGTTCGGGCCTGTCGACGTGGGAAACGACATCGCTGCCGCTAGGGAAAAAGACACCTGGCGACCGCCAATGGCTGCGCCGTTACCCAGTGTTCCAACGCTTCTCGACTC
>CAZNFA010000067.1:0-22479 GCA_964572345.1 uncultured Planctomycetales bacterium | reverse complement strand
AGCAGCACCGAGACGTTCTGGCTGCCCGAGTTCGCCACGGCCAGGTCGGGTACCTGGTCGCCGTCCAGGTCGCCGATCGCTACGGACCGAGGGTCGTCGCCGGCGGCGTAATGCACCGCGGCGGCAAACGTCCCGTCGCCGACCCCCAGCAGCACCGAGACGTTGTCGCTGCCGTGGTTCGCCACGGCCAGGTCGGGCACCTGGTCGCCGTCCAGGTCGTCGATCGCCACGGAGATAGGGTAGTCGCCGGCGGCGTATTGCGCCCCGGGGAACAGCGGACCGTCTCCGACCGCCGCGCTCGCGCAGAGCATCCCAAGCGCTACCGACATGCCGAATCGAAACTGAGAGCCGCGAGCTACCATCGTGCCTCCTCCTTTGCGATATGCCCCTCTGCTACCACAGGCATCCTACCGGACTGCGATGTGCGACTGCAAGCTCAAAACGCCGCATGCGCCGCGTGCCACTGGTGGCTCGCCCACCAGTGCTCTTCCGGCCGCTCATTCCGCGCCTCCGCGCCTCCGTGGTTTTCCTCCAGCATCCGCCATTCCGTGCCAGCCGCCGCCAATCCCCACCAACTGAAAACCGACAACTGAAAACTGAAAACTCGACGCATACCATCTTCCGTGAATGCACACACCCTCGACCACCGCCGCGTTCTTGGGTCTCGGGTCTCAGATCTCAAATCTCAGATCTCAGGTACCCCCACCCGTCTTCGCCGCCCCCCACCACACCACTCGATCGTCCGATAACAAAGGTGCTCCAATAAGGGGGTGCCCAAAATGAGCGCCTTGGCCACCTTGGCCTCACGCGTCCACCAGGACCGCTCTTATCGGAATGACCGCGCCCCTCTGCGCACCTGGAGCCGCTTGCCACGAGCCCCGTCCTTCCCACCGTCAGTGCACCCCCTCCGGCTCAACGTGCACTGCCGTGCCGTACATCAGGATTTCCGCCATACCTTGGCTGATCATCGACGTTGTTATGCGTACGCTGATAATGGCGTTGGCGCCCAGTTCGCCGGCCTCTTCGACCATCTGGTCCAGCGACTGCTCGCGGCTCTCGGCCATGAGCTTGCGGTACTCGGTGACCTCGCCGCCGACCAGATTGCGGAACGCGGCCAGGATGTCGCGGCCCAGGTGCCGGGCGCGGACGGTGTTGCCACGCACCAGGCCCAAGACCTTGGTGATGCGATAACCGGGGATATTCGGTGATGAAACGACGAGCATGTTTCTCACTTCTCCACATCCTTATATTTGTCGTGCCCGTAGCTTTTCAGGCGTTCGGCCAGAACGGTCAGGAATACCAGCACGACGCCCAGCAGAAGCGCCAGCACGGCGACACGCTCGAACGCCTTGACCGTTTCGTCGGTGGCGAACGCGTAGATGCCGTAGCCGACGAGCACGATCGCTGCGCCGATCCATAGCAGCCAACCCAGCCCGCGGGTGGCTCTGAAAGTGAAACCAGCCATCACACTGCTCCATTCGGCTTCGGAGGGCTCGGGATATTCCAGGTCCTTGATGTCCGTGCGAAGCCGACGAAAGTCCTCGAACACCCTGCGGCAGCGGTCGCACTCGCGCAGATGTACGTCCACCTTCTGGCCCTCTTGTTGCGTCAACTCGCCGTCGAGATAAGCGGACAGTTTTTCCTGGACAACATCACACGCGTTCATCGCGTCACTCTTTGGCCAACATCTGCTCGCGTAGCGTCGAGCGCGCCCGGTGCAGCCGCGACATCACCGTGCCGGTCGGGATGTTCAGCACGCCGGCGATCTCCGCATACGATAGATCGTGAAAGTCCCGCAGCAGGATGATCTCGCGCATCTCGTCCGGCATCTGCCGCAGCGTGCGGCGAAGCCGCTCCAACTCCTCCTGGCGAGCCGCATCGTGGGCCGGGTCGGGCGCTCCGCGGTCCGGCGGGTCCACTTCCAACGGCGCCGCGCGCTGCACCCGGCGGCGGCGCATCACGTCGATGCAGCGGTTTCGTAACACGCGGTAGAACCAGCCGCGCAGCTCGGGTCCCGGCCGCAGGCGCTTCCGGTTCTGCCAGGCGGCCGCCATCGACGCCTGCACGGCATCGAGGGCGTCGTCGTGATTCCTCAGCATCTGCCAGGCGAAAGCGAAGCCCCGCCGACCGACCGAGTCGAGTAGTTGCAGGACTTCGGCGTCTGCTTCACCGTTCTGCATGAGCCACTCTTAGACCAGTCTCGCCGGACTCGGAGGTTCGGCGCTACCGTTACTTCATGGCGACCGCCGTCGCAGCCTAACCCTGTCTACGGCCGAGCTGGCTCGCTATTCCGCTGGGCGGGCAAGGTCCGCCGGGTAGTCCGATAGGCATCGTAAGCAGGATGATCGTATCGGCCTATCCGCCAAATGTGTCAACCGCCGCCGGCCCTGAGCGCCCACTCGGGCACGGTCTGCGGGTCGATGGCCAGCAGCGGCCGGACGATCAGGTAGATGACGGTCGTCACCAGCAACACGCCCACCAGATTCAGGATAATCCCCGTGCGCACCATGCGGCCCATTTCGACCCGGCCCGAGCCGAACACAATCGCGTTTGGCGGTGTGGCGACCGGCAGCATGAATGCACACGACGCCGAGATCGTCGCCGGCAGCATCAGCAACAGCGGATTGGATCCGAGGGCCTCCCCCGCCTTCGCCACGATGGGCAACATCACCTCCGTCGTGGCCGTGTTGCTGGTGATTTCCGTCAGGAAGGTCATGAGCGTGGACGTGCCGGCAATCAGGGGAAGCGGCTGGCTGATGCCGAGTCCCACGAAGACCCGCCCGCACCAATCGCTTAACCCACTCTCACGCAGCCCGGCCGCGATGGCGAACCCGCCGCCGAACAGCAGCAGGATGCCCCACGGCAGTCGTTGGGCCGTCTCCCAGTTCATCAGGGGCTGTCGCTTCCCCGCCTCGTCGCGGCCGGCCGGAATGAGGAACAACAACACCGCCATGCCCACCGCGACCGTGGCATCGTTGATGAACTTGGCCTGGAAGCGGTGCGGCGTGCCGTCGGCCGACGACAGCCACCGTTCGATGACTGCGGCCCAGCCGTAGTTCGTCTCGCCGATCGGTATGCTGCGCGCCATCCACAGCAGCGCGGTGGCGGCGAACACGACCAGCATCGCGATCTCGGGCCCGCGCATGCGTCCGAGCCGTTTAACCTGCTCACGCACCACCGCGCGTCCGGCGTGGAAGCGCCCCGTGCCGACCCGGCAGGTGACACGCACGAGCACCAGCCAAGCCACCGGCAGAAACACGCATACCAGCGGCAGGAACATCAATAGCCATTGGCCGAAGCTGATCTCCGGCGCCGCCGGATAGAGCAGCGCAAGCTGTCCGCGAAACGAGATGTTGGGCGGCGTGCCGATCGGTGTCGCCACCCCGCCGATGCTGGCCGAATAGGCGATGCCGAGCATCAGCGCGGCGGCAAAGTTGCCGCTTTGCTTCGGCCCGGTGTCCTCCTCGAGTTCCGGCATGGCCGCGATCACCGCCAGCCCGATCGGCAACATCATCATGGTCGTGGCGGTGTTGCTGATCCACATGCTCAGTATGGCGGTGGCGATCATGAAGCCGAGCACGATGGTCGTCCGTCCGGTGCCGATGATGCGCACGATGTGCAGGGCGATCCGGCGGTGCAGTCCCCAACGCTCGACGCCCAGGGCGATGATGAAGCCGCCCATGAACAGGAACACGTTCGAGTTGGCGTAGGGGAGGGCGGCTTGCCTGATCGGCAGGACGCCGACGATCGGGAATAACAGCAGCGGCAGCAGCGAGGTGGCCGGGATCGGGATCGCCACGCTGATCCACCAGCAGGCCACTAGGGCGGTGACCGCGGCGGCACCCATCATGATGCGGGCCCGGCCGGCGACCGCCGCCGACTCGGCCTGCTGGTAGACCTCCGACCCCGGTACCGCCTGCGGCTGCTCCCACTCGCTCAGGATCGCCGCGACGTCCGCCGACAGCTTCTCGGCGAAGCACTCGCGGGCGGCCTCGTGCATACTCTCCGGCGGCGGCACCAGCAACAGCCCCACAAACAGCACCAGCCCGAGCCAGAATCCGATTGTTCGGGCAACGCCGGAGCCGGTATTGGTTGACCCACCGCCAGACCGCATCGCGTGATCCCAATCCGCAGTCCGGCCATCTTACCCGATTCCCGCCCCGCGCACGCCGACCACGCGTGCCGCACGACCGCCCTCGCCGCCAGGATCGAAGTCTGGCGCCGCTGGCGTTTGGTGGGTTTGGTGGAAGCCGAACAGATTCCGGATTCGGCTTGACGGGGCCGGCAGTTCGGGTTATATTAGGGTTCAGGGTTCAGGGTTCAGGGTTCAGGGTTCAGGGAGAGGGTCGGATTCTGGGATTGGGCGCCAGGGGGGTGGCGGTGCGGACTTGCGCACGGAGCGCGTCAACGGCCTCCCGTCCTATAGACCAGGAGACTCTCGACCGACATAGTTGCCTCCGCGGCTTTCCTTGGGCTAAGCCGCCGGCGGGGCTTGGTCGATCGGGATGCTGGCGTTGCGGGGGGCACGCCATCGCGGCGTGCTCCGGATCGGCCGGCCGTCTTGGATCGCGCGCCGGGCCGCGGGCCGGGCGGGCCGCAGAATGGCTTCGCCGCCGGCTCGACGACGCTTCGACGGCGGTTGGAAGGGCGGTGAGGCGGGCATTATAAAAAGACTTTCCGCAGGGGGCCTGCCGGGGGTATCCACAAGCCCTTGCGCTGCGAATTGGGCGCGCGTGCTGCCATTTGGGGCGCGCGGATCCACCCACTGCCATTTGGGTCGCCCGGATGCGCCCACGGACGAACCATTTTGAGAAATTGCCGAAGTTGCACTTGCACGGTGGGGCGGATGTGATATACTCTCCCTATGTGGGGTGGTTGAATGGTGCGAAGTGGGGCTATAGAGCGGGCAGCGGATGTTCTTCGTAGGGATGTACGAGCTCACGATCGACAGCAAAAACCGGCTGTCGATCCCGTACTCCATTCGCTCCAAGCTCAACCCCGACGAAGATGGCCGCTCCTTCTACGTCTTTCCCGGGTACGCCCCGAGCACCCTGGCCGTCTACCCGGACCGCTACTTCGAGCGCACGCGCGGGACGCCGCCGCCGCCCGAGAGCCTCACTTCAGAGACCTACGAGTGGCGGCAGTTCGAGTTTTCGCAGGGCGCCTTGCTCGATGGGGACAACCAGGGTCGCATCCTGATTCCGGAGCGGTTGCTCAAACGGGCCGGGATCGGAAGAGAGGTGACGCTGATCGGCGTGCAGGATCATTTGGAGCTCTGGGGACGGGCGCAGTTCGACGCGTTTCAGAACCGCGGCTGGCCGGACTACCCTCAGCATCGGGCCAAAGCCGCCAAGGAGCTGCGGGAACTGACAGCCTCGTCGCAGAGCCCTGAGGGCGCGTCGTAAGCCGATCGGCAGACGAGAATACTGGTGGTTGGGTTTCGCGAGGGTAGGTTGCAGCGGTTGCGCTGGCGCGGCGCACCGCGGCAATGTGACAAGTTCGGAGTTGCGGCTAGGGCCTTTTTCGCCGGAAGACCCTGACCCCGAGCACGGATGCGTCCGCACTCCGAGGGGCGGTCGTGGATGTCCGCCTGGTCCCAAGGTCGCCTGCGACTCACGGAGGAGAAGCGGCGACCAACACCCTCGCTCCGGGCAGCCCGGTGAGGGTACATATTTGTACCGGCTCCGGGGCGGCATGTCCAGTACGTTTTCTCCTTGGCGCAGGGAGAGTTTGCGCGCCAGGCCTCGATGAGGGAGCGTGTCTGAAACGCGGCACGAGCATGAACCGGTCCTCCTCGAACCTCTGCTGCGCCTGCTGGAGCCGCGGCCCGGACAACTGATTCTCGATGGAACGGTCGGGTTGGGCGGCCACGCCGCGGCGCTGTTGCCCCGCATTCTGCCCGGCGGTCGTTACCTCGGCCTCGATCTCGATGAGGTGATGCTGGACGGTGCGCGTCAGCGGCTGAGAGGCGGCGGCGAGGCCTTGTACCTGGTCAAAGCGAACTACAGCGACTTCCCCGACGAGCTGCCGCGAATCGGGGCCGTGCAGGTGGATCACATGCTCCTGGATCTTGGCGTCAATTCCGCCCAGTTGCAGGATGCGTCGCGCGGCTTTTCCTTCGAGCGCGAGGGGCCGCTCGACATGCGCTACGACCGCAGCCAGAAGAGCACGGCCGTTGAGCTGGTCAACGCTCTGTCCGAGCGCGAGCTGGCGGATTTGTTTTACCGCTTCGGCCAGGAGGGGCTGAGCCGCAAGATCGCCAAGCGGATCTGCCGGGCCCGGCACGGCGTCCGGATCACGACGACGCGCGCGCTGGCGGCAGCGGTACAGGGCGCCCGCGGCGCCGGGCGCGAGCCACGTCGCGGGAGGATTCACCCCGCAACGCGTGTCTTTCAGGCCCTGCGCGTGGCCGTTAATCGAGAGCTCGAAAACCTCGAGGCGTTCCTGGAACAGGTTGTGGCGCACCTGCGTCCCGGCGGGAAGCTCGCCGTGATCAGCTTCCACAGCCTGGAGGACGGGATGGTCAAACGGTTCCTGCGGCAGGCGAAGGCGGCCGGCACTATGGAGGAGCTCACGCGCCGCCCCGTCGTCGCCGACCCTGAGGAGCGTAAGCGGAATCGGCGTAGCCGCAGCGCCAAGCTGCGGGTGGGCCGCAGGCTGGAGGCCGAACCGTAGCAAGGAGGCTAGTTATGGGTCTGAGCGCGAAGGCGGCGATGTTGATCTGCCTGGGATTCACGGGCGGCATGACGTGGCTGGTCAACCAAGTGGCCCGGCCGATGGTTGAGATGCCGTCGCCGCTCATCGTGCGTGCCGAGCCGCCCGCGGGCGTCGCGCCGGCCATCGCCGGCAAGGCCTCCCCGACGAACCGGCCCGTGGAAGGGGTTGAGGTTGCCGGTCGCTTCGAGCGGCCGAGTGCGGTTGAGCAGCGGCCGGTGGACGTCCACGCGGCGGATGACACGCTGGCGCTCGCGGAGACCAGGGAACCGCTGGTCGAATCGGAGCGCATTTTCCTCCCGCCGCTGCACCTGCCGCCGCTGCCGTCTGAGGCCACCATCTCGCCCGAGGCGCCTGCCCAAATGCGTTTGGCGTCGGCCGAGGAGGTCTCGACCGAGCCGCTGGGACCCGAGACGCCAGTTCTCGATAGCGGCTCGGGCGGGCTTGGGGAGTCGCCCGAGCTGGCGTCCATCCCCGCCGAGCCGAGCGCGAAGCTGAAACGCTATCGCGTGCGGCGGAACGACTCGTTGACGAAGATCGCCCGACGTGAATGGGGGTCGGTCAATCCTAAACTGGTGCAGGTACTGTTGGAGGCCAACCCGCGGTTGAAGGACCACCCTGACCACATCCTGGTCGGCGAGGAGCTGACGATTCCGGATTTGGCGTCGGCGCGAAAAAAGCGCGCTGTGGCAGCCAGGACGCCCACCGTCAAGCTCGTCAGCGATTCGCGCGTGCGGGCCGATTCCCAGCAGCCCGCGAAGACGACCGAGGTGCGCTGGTATACGATACGTAAGCGCGACTGTCTGGCGAGCATCGCGCGGCGCTATCTGAAGGACCACCGGCGCTGGCGCGAGATCGCGGAGCTGAACGACTTGCGAAACGCCAACCGGATCATCCCGGGCATGCGGATCAAGCTTCCGCCGCCGGTCGGTGGTGACAGGAATCTGTCCACGTGAATCGTGGGTTGTTCGTGGCCGTGCGGGAACCCCAGGCGCCATGTCGTTGAGACGGACGATTGTCATTCTGGGAGTCGGGCTGGCAACCCTGCTGAGCGTCGTGATCCTGCGCGCCGAAACCACCCGCCTGCATTCCGAGCTGTCGCTACTTGATAGCCGGGCCGCGGTGCTCTGGCAGGAGCTGCGCGAGGACGAGCTCGAGCTGGCCCGCTTGCGCAACCCGGCGTTAATCCGGGCCCGCGTGGCCCAGATGCGGTTGCAGGATTCGCCGGCCGGTCGCGCTGCCGCCGATACGCAACCACCTGACCGTTAAGAAGCCTGTGGGCGGGAGAGGATGCGCTCTGGAAGCATACTGTTCGTGGTCGTGATCGTGCTGCTGGTCGCCGGTGCCGGCCGACTGGCCTGGGTCGAGTGCACCCGTGGCAGCGGACTGCGCGAGCAAGCCCAGCGGCAACACACCGCCACGCTGGTCGTCCCCGCGCAGCGGGGTGACATTCTGGATACGCGCGGCCGCATCCTGGCGGGGACGCTGCGACGCCCCGCGCTCTTCGTTGATCCCTCACTGGTGGAGGACCCCCGCTTCGCCGCGCACAGCGTCGCCCCCGTGCTTGGGCTGAAGCCCGCCGAGCTGGAACGGACCATCCGCACGCGCCGGGATCGTGGGTTCGTTTGGGTGAAGCGGCAACTCAGCGATCGGGAGCTGGAGGACTTTCTTGCCGTTCGCCGTGACCGGAGACTGCGCGCGTTCGTGATCCGCCAGGAGCCGCAGCGGATGTACCCGTATGGATGCCTGGCGGCCCACGTGCTGGGCTTCGTGGGTGCCGAGCAGCACGGGTTGGTGGGGATCGAGCAGTCGTTCGACGGGGTGTTGGCCGGCGAGGACGGCCAGCGGGTTTCAACGGTGGACGTACGTCGTCGGCGGGTGCGCTCGCGCCCGGCGGACTACACGCCGCCACGCGACGGGGCCGGCGTGGTCCTGACGATCGACGTCCACATCCAGCAGCGGACCGAGTATCACCTGCGTAACGCGGTCGAGGAGTTCCAGGCACATTGGGGGACCGCGCTGGTGATGGACCCCCAGTCGGGCGAGGTCTTGGCAATGGCCGTGGTGCCGGCCTTCGACCCGGCCGACCCGATCCCGCCGCACCCAAACGCACAGCAGCGCCAGGCCGCGACGCAACGCCTGCGGAATCGGGCCGTCTCGGACTCATACGAGCCCGGGAGCATCTTCAAGCCGTTCATCGTCTCGTGCGCCCTCGACGAGGGCATCATTCATTTGGACGAGCCTTACGTGATCAACGGCCCGACCCGCCGCTTCGGATCGCGAACGATTCACGACACCCACGCTTACTCAACCCTGGCCCTGTATGAAGTAATCAGCAAATCGAGCAACATCGGCATGGGACTGGTCGGGGCCCGCTGCGGAAACGAACGACTGCATCGGTTCGTGCGCCGCTTCGGGTTTGGCGACCCGACCGGCATCCGTCTACCGGGCGAGCATCCGGGGCTGGTGCAGGACTTTTCCCGCTGGTCGGGGTACTCGACGCAATCGATCCCGATCGGGCAGGAGATCGCCGCCACGCCCATCCAGATCATCACCGCCTTCAGCGTGTTTTGTAACGACGGGATTCTGTTCCGGCCGCGGATCGTGCGTGGCGTGATCGGCCCGGGCGGGGAGACGCTGGCCGACTACTCACGCCCGGTTGCGGTTCGCCGGGTCCTCGATTCGCGGACGGTGCGTGAGTTCCGACGACGGGCCCTGGTCGAGGTGGTTCGGTCGGGCACGGGCAAGCCGGCGGCCATCGCCGACTACCAGGTGTTTGGCAAGACGGGGACGGCCCAGGTTGCGCGTCCCGACGGTCGTGGGTACCTGTCCGGAGCGTACGTTGGGTCGTTCATGTGCGGCGCGCCGTCCGATCACCCGCGGGCGGCCGTGCTGGTCTCGCTTTACAGGCCCTCGGCCGGAGCGTATTACGGTAGCAGAGTGGCGGCACCGGGCGCGGCGGCCATCCTGGCCGACACACTCGCTTACATGCAGGTGCCCCCGGAACTGCCCCGGGATCAAGGGCCCACGGGTGCTGCGACCGTCTCGGTCGTCGTTGCGCGGCGCGACCAAGGCACTGACTGCCAACACGCGGTGACGGACAGCCAACAACTGACAACTGATAACTGATAACTGAAAACCGGAAGCTGCCACCCCGGAGGCGGGACGGTATGAAGACACTGGGTGAGCTTCTCGATGGCCTCGTCGATGAGCAGACCATCCACCCACATCAGGCGCGGGTCGTCTCCGGCGTGTTCGACGATTCGCGTCGCGTCCAGCCGGACGGAATCTTCGTCGCGCTGCGCGGAAGCGAGGTGGACGGTCGGCGCTTCGTGGGTGACGCGCTGGGCAAGGGCGCGGTGATCATCATCGGCGAAGGGTTGGAACCGATCGACGGTGCCGTCGTGATCAACGTCCGCGATGCGCGGGCAACGTTGGCCGAGCTGGCCGCCCGCTGGTACGGGCTGCGCTTCGAGCGGCCGGACGGGCTCACGCTCGCCGGCGTCACCGGGACCAACGGCAAAAGCACGACGGTATTCATGACTTGTGCGATCCTGCGTGCCGCCGGGCAGCAGTGCGGCATGCTCGGCACCGTGAACTATGACCTGGGCACGCGCAGCGTTGTCTCGCGCATGACGACGCCCGGGCCGCTGGAATTGGCTGATTGCCTGCGCGAGTGTGCCGATGCCGGCGCGACCACCGCCGTCATGGAGGTTTCCAGCCACGCCCTGGATCAGAAGCGAACGGATGGTCTGCGTTTTGCCGCCACCGCTTTCACCAACCTCTCCGGCGACCACCTGGACTACCACAAGACGTTTGAGAGCTACCGGGCTGCCAAGGCGCGCCTGTTCGCCCGGCTGGACGAGTCGGCGGTCGCGGTCGTCAACCGGGACGACCCGCAGCACGCCGAGATGATCCGCGATTGCCGCGCCCGCATCGTGACCTACGCGCTGGAGGAGCCCGCGGACGTCACCGCCAGGATCTCGCGCGACACGATCTCCGGTACTCTGTACCGGATGCATCTGGACGGCTGCGATCTGGTGCTGGAGAACGCGATCGTCGGCCGCCACAACGTCTACAATGCGCTGGCGGCCGCCGGGCTGGCCCGGGCGTTGGGAGCACCGCTCAAGGCCGTCGAGACCGGCTTGACCTCGGTGCACAACATCCCCGGACGGCTCCAGCGTGTGCCGGGCGTGAGCGGCGTCGAGGTCTTCGTTGACTATGCCCATACGGACGACGCGTTGCGGAACGTGCTGAGCGTGCTGAAACCGCTGGCGCGCGGGCGACTGATCGCCGTCTTCGGCTGCGGCGGCGACCGTGACCGGACCAAGCGGCCGCGTATGGCCCGGGCCGCGGCCGCGTTCGCCGACACCATCATCGTTACCAGCGACAATCCGCGCACGGAGGATCCGCAGGCGATCATCGCGGACATTCTGGCGGGCTTCGATGCCGGCGCGCGTCGCCGCGTGCTCGTCGAGCCCGATCGTCGCAATGCCATCCGGGAGGCCCTGGCGGCGGCCGAACCGGGCGACGTCGTGCTGATTGCCGGCAAAGGCCACGAGGATTACCAGATCATCGGAACGCGACGGATCCACTTCGACGACGTGGAAGTCGCGATTCAGGCAGCGGCAGAACTGGCAAAGTCATACGAGGCGGAGCGCTGAGCGATGATCAGGCTCGTTCTTGACGAGGTGGTCCAGGCGCTGGCGGGGCAGGTCCGCAGCCCATTGCCGACCTTGAGTGTCGCCGGCGTATCCACCGACTCTCGCACCGTCGCCGCTGGCGAAGTCTTCTTTGCGATCGTCGGACCGCGCTTTGACGGGCACCGGTTCGTCGGGCAGGCCCTCCAGCGCGGCGCGGTGGCCGCCGTCGTCCAGGCATCCCAGGCCGCGGCGGTCGCGCAGGCGGTTGCGCGCGAGCACCGTAGCCCTGCGGGCGGGCCGCTCTTGATCGAGGTAGACGATACCGTCGCCGCGCTCGGACGACTGGCCGTTTACCACCGTCGCCAATTGCCCGCGGAGGTGATCGTCGTGGTCGGCAGCAACGGCAAGACCACCACCAAGGCGATGATCGACCACCTCCTGAGCGTCCGCCTGCAGGGGCACTGCTCGCCGAAGAGTTACAACAACGCCATCGGCGTGCCGCTGACGCTGCTGTCGGCCGAGACGGCTGACGACTACCTCGTCGTCGAGATCGGAACCAACGCCCCGGGGGAGGTGGCCGCGCTCGCCTCTCTCGTCGAGCCGGACATGGCCGTGATCACCTGCCTCGGGGAGGAGCATCTCGAGGGGCTGGGCGATCTGGCCGGCGTCGTGGAAGAGGAATGCTCGGTCTTGGACGTGCTGCGGGCAGGCGGGTTCGCCGCCGTGAACATCGACACCCCACAGGTCCGTGGCTACCTGCCCTTGACCGACGCGCCGTCTGTCAAGGGCCTGCAACGCGGAGACCTGAACTTCGCCACGTTCGGCCGCGATCACGACGCCGACGTGCGCGTCACCGCGGCAGAGTACGAACCGCCCTGGCTGCGCTTCACGCTCAATGACCGCTTTCAGTGCCGGCTGCGAACGCCGGGCACTTACAACGCGGTGAATGCGGCGGGAGCGATCACGATTGCCCGCCGCGCGGGCTTTGAGCAACAGGAGATTGCCGCCCGGCTGCAATCGTTTACTCCGCCGCCGATGCGGGCTGAAGTGCTGGAGCTCGGCGGCGTGACCGTGTTGAATGATGCCTACAACGCCAATCCGCACAGCGCGTTGGCGGCCATCGACATGTTGGAGTCGTTGCCGTGCGGCGGCCGGCGGATTGTCGTCTTCGGTGAGATGCGCGAGTTGGGCAGGAAGTCGGCCCGCTTGCATCGCAAAGTGGCCGAGCGCTTAGCCGCTGGGCAGGTGGATCACGTGCTCCTGGTTGGTCCCGCCGCGGACCTGATGGGCGAGGCGCTGGACCGGGAGGGGCGCTTGTTCGGCCCGACAACGCAGCGCTGCGAGAGTGTTGAAGCTGGCCTGGAGGCCCTGCTCGGGCTGCTGCATGACGGAGACGTGGTGTTGTTGAAGGCGTCGCGGGCGGTGGAATTGGACCGGATCGTGCAACCGCTGCGGGCCGCCTTGGGCGGGCCGGCCGCAACCCCGGCCGTGTGAGCCATGCTGTATCTGTTCTTCGACTGGCTGATCCAGGGAGGGCCGGGGCAACACTGGGCTTACCAAAGCCCGCTGTTCCGCGCGACGATCGCCATCCTGCTGGGCTTCTTCATCGTTTGGCTGTTCGGCCCGCGCGTGATCCGTCTATTGGTGCGCCTCAAGATCGGCGACCGCCCGGAGTTCGATCACGAGCTGCTCAACCGCCTGGCCCGCAGCAAGCAGAATACGCCGACCATGGGCGGGGCGCTCATCGTCGTCGCCGTGCTGGTCTGCGTGCTGTTGCTGGCGGACATCACCAAGTTCTACGTGCAAATGGGGCTATTCTGCCTGCTGTGGTTGGCAATCCTGGGCGGCGTGGACGATTGGCTCAAGCTGACCGCCACGCGACGCAGCGGAACCCGCGACGGCCTGCGCCTCTGGGAGAAGCTCGTCTTCCAGATCGCCCTCGGGGCCCTGCTGGCGATCTTCATTCTCCGCGCCGGCGAGGCAACCGCCGAGAGAGATCGCTGGCAGGACGTCCAGGCCGAATATAGTGCCAACTACAACGTGCTCAGCATCCCGTTCTACAAGCACGGCGTGGTGCTGCCCGCGGCGGCCTTCGCCCTCATCGCCGTCGTCGTCATCGCCGGCACCTCAAACGCCGTCAATCTCACCGACGGAATGGACGGGCTCGCCAGCGGGTGTGTGGTCCTGACCGCGTTCGGGTTCATGATCCTGGCGTACGTCGTCGGCGACGCGGGGCTGGCTGGACAGCTCCTGTTCAACCATATCAGCGGGGCGGCCGAGCTCTCGATCATCTGCGGGGCCATCGCCGGGGCGTGCCTGGGTTTCCTCTGGTACAACGCCTATCCGGCTCAGGTCTTCATGGGGGACACGGGCGCGTTGCCACTCGGCGGGCTAATGGGCTACGTCGCCATCGTCACACGCTTGGAGCTGATGTTGCTCATCGTCGGCGGCGTGTTCGTGATCGAGGCCATCTCCGTGCTGATCCAGATCTTCTATTACAAGGCCACCGGCGGGAAACGCTTTTTCCGCTGCGCCCCGCTGCACCACCATTTCCACCTGGGCGGGTGGACCGAAACGCAGACGGTTACGCGTTTCTGGCTGTTGGCGGCCCTGTTCGCCGCGTTCGGCCTGGCCACGATCAAGCTGAGGTAGGCCGATGACGACGCTGCCCAGTCGGGTTTTCCGCGAAGAGCGCCTGCCGCGGCTAAACGCCGCCGGTACCCAGCCCTGCGACCGCTTCGTCATCTTCCTCATCGGCGTGCTGATGACGCTGGGGGTGGTGATGGTCTACTCGGCGTCGGTCACCGTGCGCGGGGCGGAGTTCGATTGGCAGCGCTGGTGGGCTACGCCGCTGCGACAGTGCGTCTTTGCGTTGGCCGGCTTCCTCGCCATGCTCTTCGTGGCTCACCTGGACTATCGCCTGATCGCCTGGGAGCGACCGCGTGACGCGTGGTGGACCGGTCTGCTGTTCGTCCTCGCGGCCGGTTTGCTGATCGCCATGTTGATCCCCGGCCTCGGCGTGCACCGGCTCGGGGCACAGCGCTCCTTGACCGTCTATAGTGGTGCTTTCACGCTCAGCTTCCAGCCCGCCGAGTTCGCCAAGGTCGTCATGGTCGTCTGGCTGGCGGCCCTGCTGACCCGTCCCGGCTGTGACATAAGGGACCTTCGCCGCGGCTTTTTGCCGGCGCTGCTCACCGCCGGCCTGCTCATCGGCCTGACCAGCATCGAAGACTTCGGCACCGCCGCCCTGATGGGTGTGATCATGCTGTGCATGTTCCTAGTGGCCGGGGCGCGCTGGCTCCACCTGATCGGCACCGGCCTGCTCGGAGCCGTGGCCGGAACAGCCCTGATCCTGCTCGAACCGTACCGTCTCCGCCGGATCATCATCTGGTTGACTGAGGAGCCCGATCCCATCGGCGACGGCTACCAGATTACCCAGTCGCTCATCGCCATCGGCTCCGGCGGGTGGTGGGGCCGCGGCCTGGGGGCCGGGGTGCAAAAGTACGGCTATCTCCCGCAGGACAACAACGACTTCATCCTCGCGATCCTGTGCGAGGAGCTCGGCGTCGTCGGTGGGTTGGCGGTGGTCGCTCTGTTCCTGCTGCTAGTCTGGCGTGGCTGGCGGATCTCGGCCAACGCCCCGGACTCGTTCGGCAGGCTGCTGGCCGCCGGCATCACGCTGACCATTTGCCTGCAAGCGGCGTTCAACATCGGCGTGGTCACCAACAGCGTCCCGACCAAGGGCATCTCCCTGCCGTTCGTCTCCGCCGGCGGCTCCGGCGTCCTGTTCCTCGGCCTCGCCGCCGGCCTGCTGGCCTCGGTGGGACGTTCGCTGCTCAGAAGCCGCTAGGTCGTCTCGGTGTCCGATTCCGAGCCCTCGGGTGCCTGCTCGGGTTCCACCTTGCTCTCTTTGCCGGTCGGGACTGCCTCGCCATCAGCGGCGGAGCCGTTCAGTTCGGCTTCCTCGCGTTCGCTGACGACCTTGGCGACGGCGACGACGCGGTCGTCCTTGTCCACGCGAATCAGCCGGACGCCTTGTGTGGCTCGACCGATGTCGCGGAGTTGATCGAGGGCCATTCGCAGCAGCACGCCCTTGCCGGTGATCAGCATCAGCTCGTCCTCGTCGGTGACGGTCCGTAGCGCGACCACCCCGCCGTTGCGCTCGGTGACCCGCACGTTGATCACGCCTTTGCTGCCGCGGCGGGTGAGGCGGTATTCGTCGATGTCGGTGCGCTTGCCGAACCCGCGGTCGCAGACGGTCAGCAGGCTCTGGCCGGGGACGATGGCGGCCATATCGACCACGCGGTCGTCGTTGCGCAGGTCGATGCCGCGCACGCCGCGGGCGGTGCGCCCCATGGCGCGCACGTCGGCTTCGTTAAAGCGGCAGGCCATGCCCTCGCGCGTGCCCAGCACAATTTCCTGCTCACCGTCGGTCAGTGCGATCCCGATCAGCGCGTCGTCCGGGTCGAGCGTGATGGCCTGGATGCCGCTGGGCCGCGGGCGGGAGAAAGCGGAGAGCGGGGTTTTCTTGACCACGCCTTTCTCGGTTGCGAAGAAGACGAAGTTCTCCTCGAACTCCTTGACTGGGAGCACAGCCACGTGGTTTTCGTTGGGCTGCATGCGCAGCACGTTGGCCAGCGAGCGCCCGCGGCTGGTCCGCTGCATGCTGGGGATGTCGTAGACGCGCAGCCAGTAGACGCGCCCGCGGTTGGTGAAAAACAACATGAAATCGTGCGTCGAGCACACGCGCATGTGCTCGATGAAGTCCGCGTCCTTGTTCTCGGTCCCGCGTACGCCGCGCCCCCCGCGACCCTGGCTGCGGAACACATCGACCGAGACGCGCTTGACGTAGCCCTGGTGCGAGACGGTGACGACCACGTCTTCTTCCTCGATCAGCTCGTCCAGGTCGAATGAGCCCACCGGCCCGCCCATCTTTGTCCGCCGCGGCTCGCCGTGCTTCTCCTTCAATTCGCGCATGTCCTCGGCAATGATGTCGAGCACGCGCCGCTCGTCGCTGAGGATCAGCTCGTAATCGGCGATCTCCTCGACCAGCTTGGAGTACTCCTTGGCGAGCTGCTCGATCTCCAGCCCGGTCAGGCGGCGGAGCTGCATGGCCAGAATGGCGTCCGCCTGCGTGCGGGTCAGATGCTGATCGGCCCCGCTGGCCCGCTGCACGAATGCCTCGGGCAGGAGTCGGCAGACCGTGGCCTGCTCGCTCAGCCGTAGGGGCTTGTCCATCAGGCGTTGGCGGGCGGCGTCCACATCGGGCGATTGCTTGATGAGTTGGATAATCTCATCGATGTCGGCCACCGCCAGGATCAGCCCTTCCAGCACGTGGGCCCGCTGGCGGGCCTTGCGCAGCAGGTATCCGGTTCGCCGGCGCACCACCTCCACGCGGTGATTCACGAACTGCTCGATGAGCTGCTTGAGACCGAGCGTCTTCGGCACGCGGTTGACCAGCACGACGTTCAGCGCGTGGATGTTCATTTGCAGCGGCGTGTATCGCCACAACTGGTTGATGATCACGTCCGGGTTGGCGTCCTTCTTGAGCGTGATCACCAGCCGCACCATCTGCTGCCGGCCGGATTCGTCACGCAGGTCGTCGATGCCCTTGATCGTGCCGCGCTGGATCGCATCGACGATGCGGTCCTTGATCGTCGGCAGCAGGACGCCGTATGGGATTTCGTCCACCACCAGCATCGTTCGGCGTGACTTGGTCTCTTCGGTATGAATGACGCCGCGGACGGTGATCGAGCCGCGTCCGGTGGTGTGGGCCTCGCGGACGCCGTCCCTGCCGCAGATCACGCCGCCGGTGGGGAAGTCGGGCCCGGGGACGATCTTCGTCAACGCCTCAATCGAAACATCGGGGTTGTCGATGTAGGCGATGACCGCGTTGCAGGTTTCCGCCAGGTTGTGGGGCAGCACGCGCGTGGCCATCCCCACGGCGATGCCTTCCGACCCGTTGACCAGCAGGTTGGGGAACTTGCTCGGCAACACGACCGGCTCGGTGCGCGTGCCGTCGTAGTTCTCCTCGAAATCCACCGTTTCCTTGTCGAGATCGGCGAGCATGTCCTCGGCGGGACTGGCCAGGCGGGCCTCGGTATACCGCATGGCGGCGGGCGGGTCGCCGTCGATGCTGCCGAAGTTCCCCTGCGGGTCCACCAGTTGGTGGCGCATGTTCCACTCTTGGCCGAGCCGGACCAGCGTGGGGTAGATGACGCCCTCGCCGTGCGGGTGGTAGTTACCGCTGGTGTCGCCGCAGATCTTGGCACACTTGCGGTGTCTGCCCCGCGGGTGCAGCTTGAGGTCGTTCATCGCCACCAGAATGCGCCGCTGCGAAGGCTTCAACCCGTCGCGCACGTCGGGCAGGGCCCGGGCCATGATGACGCTCATGGCGTAGGTCAGGTACGATTCCTGCATTTCCTGCGCGATGGGCGTCGGGATGATGCTCACCGTTTGTCCGTCGCTCATGCTCGCTTCACACCCTCAACTGCTTGCCGAACGATCCGCCCGCGCTTTCGACTCCGGCCTTGCCCGCGCACGTGACGTAACCGACCGGCGCGCGGACGGTCGCACCGCGCCATTACCACCCCGGATTCTACGCGATTCTTGCCGTTTTGGCAGCAGACCGGACCGCCCGCCGCCGGCTGTTTTGCCCCGCTTCTGACGATACAATAGGAGTATGCCCAACCGTGCCCAGGACTGGCTAGCACAGGCGGAACGCAACCTGGCCATGGCTGTAGACAGCCGTGCGGCAGGTTGGCACGAGTGGGCGTGCTTCGCTGCACACCAAGCGGCGGAGATGGCAGTCAACGCGCTGCACCAGAGTCACGGGCAGGGAGCCTGGGGACACGTCATCCGCCGGCTGCTGGAAGCCCTGCCGGAGCCGATCGAGGTGCCCGCCCACCTGCTCGACGCTGCCCGGGCGTTGGACCTGCACTATTTGCCGACCCGCTGTCCGAACAGCCATGATGCCGGGGCCCCAGGTGAGCATTACGGCGCAAAACAGAGCGACGAAGCGATTCGCGATGCCCGTCAGACCTTTGAATTCTGTCGTCTTCAAATGGCCGGATCGTGAGACCGTCCTGGCCGCAGCACGGGCCTGGGCGGCGGAGCTCCGCCAACGCGACCCGACCGTCGAGCGGGTCCTCTGCATCGGCTCGTACGCTCGTGGCGATTGGGGCGTCGGCAGCGATCTGGACGTGATCGTTGTCGTCTCCGACAGCGACCTGAACTGGCAGCAGCGCTACGCCAAGTACTACCCCGACGGCCTGCCCGTCCCGGCCGACGTGTGGGTGTACACACGGGCCGAGTGGCAGTCGCTGGCGACCCGCTCGCCGCATTTGTGGGACCGACTCCAGCGCGAAATGCTTGATTTGGGCTGAGACGCCTGGCGCAGGACCCCCCGGGCACCCTCGCCAGCCGGGTAGGGCAGGTCGAATCTTCGAGACCTGCCGCTGCTGCTTACCCTACGCAGACTCGAACAACCCCGGCTCGCGCGACGGCTGGGCGATCGCTTTCAGACGGGGATACGCGATCAACAAATCGGGGGGCACCGCTACCTTGCCGGCCTCCAGCAAGGCCCGCAGCTCCAAGGCGTTGACCGGGCCCTGGCCGCGGTAGTGGTTGTTGGCAAACACGTACACGTTCTCCGCCTGTCCACTGATGGCGTTCAGGCGCGTCACCCACTCGCGCAGCTCGGCGTCGCTGTAGAGGTAGTTGTAGCGCTCGTAGGTCGGCACGTCGTCGGCGAACCACTTGGACGCGTTGCGACCATGCAGCCGTACGTAGGCGCTCGGCCCGAACACGTGCTGCGTGGGGCCCAGGCAGTTGCGCAGCCGCGGCTGGTCGATGTTGCAGTACCCCCCGAGCTGCCGCAGCGTCTCGATCGCCTCCGGCTGCGCCCAGGACGCGTGCCGCACCTCGATGAAGCGCTCGAACTCGGGAAAGGCCTCGCCCAGCCGTTTCAGCCAATCCACCGCTTCGGCCGTGTAGCGGAACGACCAGGGGAATTGCAGCAGCAGGGGGCCGAGCCGCCCCGCCTCGCGAACGGGCTGAAGCCCGTCTTTGAACGCGGCCACGTCGTCGGCCGGAGGGAGCTCCTCGCGCTCATGCGTGAATGTTCGCGTCAGCTTGAACGCGAAGCGGAACTCGGTGGGCACCAGCGGCGGCCACGCTTGGGTCATGCGAGCCGAAGGGATGCGGTAGAAGCTGGTATTGACCTCGACCGCGTTGAAGTGCTGCCCGATGTACGCCAGCGGCTTGAACCCGCGCGGCTTCTTCGCCGGGTAGACCACGCCGTCCCAGTCCGCGTAGCTCCACCCGGACGGACCGATCCAGAGCTTGCCCCGCGACGCTTCCATCGCCGGCTGTGTACCGTCCCCATCCGCCGCTGGCAAGCGCAAGAGGGGGGCAGGGAAACGCGCCGAGGTTATAAACCGGGCCCACCACGCCGGAATTCCGTTGAGGTCGCGGCGTTGCCGATCTATGATTAGTGGGGCTTGGCGCGACAGAAGAGGGATACGCAATGTCGGCCATCGATCAACAAGTCGGTCGGGCCCGTCGGCGGCTGACGACGAACATCTTGCTGGAACGCGCCGCGCTCGGCATCGTGGTCGGCGCTGCCGCCTGGTCGCTCGCCCTGCTGGTCGAACGACTGTTTGTCCTCGGCGTGCCGTTGCTGGCGGGGCTCGGCGCCGCCGCTGGCTTGGCAGCGGTAGTTGCCCTGATTGGCACTTACCTGGCCCGCGTCGATCGGTTGCGAGCGGCTGTGGCCATCGATGGTGCCGCGCGGCTGAAAGAGCGGCTGAGCACCGCCCTGACCTGCCGACGCGACCCGGATCCGTTCGTGCAAGTCGCGGTGCACGATGCCGAGAAGACCGCCGGGCGCGTGCACGTGCCGACGCACCTGCGCCTGCACGCCCCGGCCTTGTGGCCGTGGTCGTTGGCGACGGTGTTGGTGGCCCTGATCCTCTACGCGTTCCTACCTGCCTTCGATCTGCTGGCCGACGAAGAGCAGCCCCAGGCTGAGCAGTTGCACGCCGCCGCCGTCGAACGCCAGCAGGTGACGGCCGTCGTCAACGAGCAGTTGAACAAGATCAAGGAGCTGGCTGAGAAGAACCCGGACCTCAAGGCCTTGGCCGAGAACCTCCAGCCGCTCAGCTTGCCCGACGAGCCTACGGCGACGCCGGAAGACATCCGCCGCGAGGCCGTCAAACGGCTCGACAAGGTTGCGGACAAGCTGACGGAGAGAAAGGATCAGCTCAATCCGCTCAAGCAGCTCGCGCGCATGATGGCCCGGCTCGACAAGCAGCAGGGCGACGACGCCGCCTCGAAGCTCTCCCGAGCCCTCGCCCAAGGCGACATGGAGAGCGCCAAGCAGGCGCTTTCGGAGTTGAAGAAGCAGCTCGAGCAGGCGGCCACCAAGGGCGACCCGCAGGCCCGTCGCCAGGTCGCCGAGCTCCAGAAGAAGCTGGATAAGCTGTCCAAGCAACTGGCCAAGCTGGGCGAGACCACGCAGCTTCGCAAGGAGCTGGAGCGCAAGGCCGGCCTGTCCGAAGAGGATGCCCAGAAGCTGCTCGATAAGCTGGCCCAGATGGACCCCAAGCAGATGCAGAAGGAGCTGCAACGCCAATTGGCCGATTCCGGCATGACGCAGAAGCAGATCGAGGATTTGGCCAAGAAGCTGGCGGATCAGAAGGCGGCGATGCGGAAGTCGCAGGGGCTGGGCAAGTCCCTGGCACAGGCGGCCGCCGCCGTGCAGCAAAGCGATAGTCCCAATGGGGCGGCCGCCGTGGCGGCCGCGATGGCGGCCTTGGACGCGGCCGCGGGGCAGCTTTCCGATCTGGAGATGGCCCAGCAGATGCTCGACGAACTGGAGGCGGAACTGGCCGACTTAGGCAAGGCCCGGGCGGGGATATGACAGGGCAAATTCGGTCTCCGGCGGGGACCACTAGGCGAAATCGGGCCGCAGGGGCCCAAAGAGGGGCTGGGCTACGGCTCGCGGATCGGCAAGGAGCGCCTGGCCCATCAGTACGACCCCACCAAGGTGAAATCCAAGATGCGCGGCGGCGAGATCATCGGCCAGATGCTGATCGACGCGCCGCAGATCAAGGGTGACGCGGCGGCCGAGCTGCGCGACGCGGTCAACTCCGCCGTCCGCGACGCCACCGACGCGGTCGAGCGCAACCAGATCCCCCGCCAATACGAGCGCGTCTTGAAGGTCTACTTCGAGCGCCTGGCCGGCCTGATCGGCGAGGAAGGCGCCGCCGGCGATAACGCCGACGCCGACGAGAAGGCCAATCCCGCCGAGAACGCCGACACTGGCGAGTAAGCCACCGCCGGCGAGAAGGCGAATACCGACGAGAAGGCCAACGTCAGCGAGCGGAACCAGCCCACCTCAGTGTGTAGTGCGGGCATCTTGCCCGCGACGTAGCGGTCGGGCTCTGTCCCGCCCGTAGGCGATCGGCCGGTTGGGTGGCCGGCCGACCAGCGCGCGAATACCGCCCTTGCGGCTGCCGACAGCTCGGGCTGTATTATCCACATCTCGACTACCTCGGACGGCTACGAGACGAAGACAGCAGTTCAGCGGTGTGGACAGCGACCGAAGAATCCAGTCGCAGGCTGGGCGGCCCGCTCCACACCCGACGAGAGACCCTTCACTTCGCTCAGAGCTTGGGAAAAAATCGAATGGGCATGTCTTCTGAGACATGATTTGGGCGTCGAGGGGTAGGGGTTCGATACCCGAATATGCCCGTCGATGAGTACCCAGTTCGATTTTTTCTCAGCCTCTCAGGGTGACGGTGAACGGTGTCCGTGTTAGCGGAAGTCGCGGAGGTTCAGGATGAACTCGACCTCGCCGAGCGGCATGTCGAGCTCTTCGGCGATCTTGATGGGCTGCTGGCCGGCGTCGGCCAGCGCGTGGACACGCCCGACGCGGGGGTCGCGTGACGCAACTGGCTTGGCCGGGTCCGACGCGTCGCCGGCGCGCGCGGATGATGTGGAGGCCACGGCGGGGGGCGTGGACGGCCCCGGTGGCGGGGTGGACGCCCCCGGTGGAGGGTCGGTGGGGCGGGACTCGCCGCCCGGCTCGGAAACGGGCTTCGGCTCCGGCGCCTTAACC
>CAZNFA010000066.1:0-22614 GCA_964572345.1 uncultured Planctomycetales bacterium | reverse complement strand
GCAAGGCCGGCGCGTTCTCCGGCCCGGCCGGCCGCTGGCCCTGTTCGAAGGCCCGCACCTCCGCGTCGCGCGCTGTCGCCAGAAGCGCGCCCAGCGTCTCCGCCCAACGCTGCACCTGCTTGCCGTCCAGGTGCGTGCCCCAGTCCTCGTTCAACGCCCGCGCCGCCGGATCGAAGGCCTGCAACGCGCCTTCGCGCGCCAGCCGCCGCGCCGCGCGGGGCGTCAACGGAACCTCCGCCGGCAAACCCCAGTCACGCACCTGAGGGGGAAAAAGAACCCCCGCAGGCGCGGCAGCGCGCGTGCTGCTTGCGCAGCACCACCGCACCATGCCGCGACTGCACCGGCGGCTGCGTCACCCCCTTTTCCAGATACACTCCGTCCGAACCGCAGTGCGGGCAGCGCCCCGGCCTCAGTACCTCCGCGTGTGGCGTCAACGCCGCCCGTTCCTCCAGAACCACCGGCAACGTCACCTGGGCCAGAGCTTCGGCCTGATCCTCGAAATCCGCGAAGGTTGCCCCTTTCAGCGGAACCGTCTCATCCTCCGGAATCAACCGGTCCAACTGCGTGGCGAACGTCGCCAGAATCCGCGCGCGCGCTTCCTGACGTGTGGTCCGTGCTGGCATGATCGGCTTCCTCCTTGAAACACCCAAACCCGCTCAGGTTCGCCATCCGTGGCCAACCCGCCACAATCTTACCCCAAAACCACCGCCGGAACTGCCACGGACCCCATCTCTCATCTCTCGGGGCCACAAGCCGGCATTTGGCGGTTGACAGGTCACCTGGTCTGGCAGACACTAGGCGCGGGACGGATAGGCGCATTCCGGAAAGGTGTTGCATGCGTACTTGGGTGTTGCTCGGATTGCTGCTGGGATTGGTGGCCGCAGCGGGTTGCACGACGATGGTGAAGACGCCGGCGGAGGTGCGTAGCACCTACCGACAGGTTCTGGACGCGGACCTACGGCAAATGTCGGAGGACTGGAACGTCCTCTGGCTGGCGGATCGTCAGTATCGGCTCACCCGCTGGTATACCCGCTAACCGGCCGTATTCTCTGATCGCACGCTGACCCGCTCCCAGCCGGAGTCAGCAAGGGCGGTCACGGGGGCTCATTCAACCCATCCGTAGGATCGGCACCAGGACGGCTCCACGTCATGGTCACACGCCGGACAAGATCTGCCACACGCCGTCTACGAGCAGGACCTTCAGCCCGGCGATCAGCAACGCCACGCGATATAGCGCGATGAAGCCTGCCTCGGACAGCCGCTTGACCAGCTTCTTGCCGAGCAGCGTCCCGGGGATCACCAGCACAGCCATCATCAGCGTGACGAGCCCCAGTCCGGCGAGGTCCTCGTACGAGCGCAGCATGAGAAAGGCAGGGATCTTCAGCAGGTGCCCCAGCGATTGGCACACCGCTTTCGTCGCGATCAGCCGCTCTTTGACAAACCCACGCCGGGCGAACAGCGGCGCGATCAGCGGGCCAATGGCGCCGACGGTGAGGGCGGCGGCACCGGCCAACAGGCCCAGCAGCGGGAAGTCCCACCAGGCGGACTTGGCTCTTGCTGCCTCGGGCGTGGGTAGCACCAGCGACGTGAGGATGTACAGCCCCACCAGGCCTTTCAGGTACGGCTCGGCCCGTTCGGGTTGCCCCAAGGCCAGGAGCACACCGACCCCGACCAGGCTACCCGGCACCAGGCCGATGGTGAACCGCCCAACCGTCCGCCAATCCACGTGTGCCAAGAACGCCAGCGTGCGGGTAGAGTTGCTGACGAGCTGGACGGCCCCGTGGGCAGGGATAGCTTCGGCATGGGGCATGACGCAGAAGAGCGCGGCGAGCAGCAGCATCCCGCCGCCCATCCCGATCATGCCCGAGAGCGTGGCCGTCAGCAGAGCCACGATCGGCAAGATGACATACGCCGCAGAACCCAACTCGCTTCGCCGCCCTCAACGGGGTGCAGGGGTGGACACCTGTGCCTTGCCGGCCCCCACTTCGGCACGTTGCTCCACACGGAGGCTCATGTCGATTCTATCGTTCCCGGCCAGCGTTGCGTCATCTTGGCCTGACACGATCCGGCGGCAGACAGACCTCAGGCATGTGACCACCAGCTTGCGCGCAGCTTGCGCACCCCTGGCATTCTTGAGGCGGTCAAAACGGCGCGAAAAAACGGGCGGTTGGGACTGCCCGGACCGCCCGTGCGGGGTTGGGAATGCGGCTGAGAGGATTCGAACCTCCACCCGGGGTTACCCGGACTAGGACCTGAACCTAGCGCGTCTGCCAGTTCCGCCACAGCCGCTCGGTATCGCCGGCGCGGTGGCCGTTGCCAAACCCGCGTCAACTCACCATGATACGGTACGGGTCGCTCGGGTCAAGGTTGCGCACTGCCGCGCTTGGCCGAGGTTCGGCGCGCGGGCGAGTGCGGTGGCCGCGAGAGCGGGTTGCGGGCTGAAACATAGGTCTGGTACTGAGGCGTGATGCGCGGGGCTTGAAGATCCGGCGTGACGGGACGGGGTGGCCGGCGGCTGGACAGAGAGGGTCGCCCGGCAGGGAGACCATTCGAGGACCATGAACGACGACGCTCAAACGGGATCGCTCTTCCGACCGCGGCGCCGGGACGGCGTGCGCGTTGTCGTCACCGGCCAGGTCGGCGTGGACAAGAAGCCGCTCCTGGAGAGGCTGGGCGCACTGGCCGAATCACGCGGCGACCCCGTACGACGCTACCACATCGGTGACATGATGTACGCCGAGGCGCCCGACGTGGTCCCCGGACGGATTCTCGATCTGCCGCTGGGTCGCCTGAACGCCCTGCGGCGGTCGGTCTTCAAGGACATCCTGGTCGAGGTGGACCAGTATAAGACGGTGCTTGTCAACACGCACGCGACGTTCCGCTGGAAGCATGGGCTGTTCCCCGCCTTCGACCACGATCAAATGCTCGCGATCGACGCGGACCTGTACGTCACGCTCGTGGACAACGTGGACGCCATCCACGAACAGCTCACCCGGGAGCATGATGTTCCGCACACGCTCAAGGACATTTTGGTCTGGCGGGAAGAGGAGATCCTGGCCACGGAGGTCCTGGCCACCGCGATCCGCGGGCACGGCTGCTTCTACGTCTTGGCCTGCGGGATCGAGGACAACACGCTGGAATCGCTGTACCGGCTGATCTTCCGGCCGGAGACGAAGAAGGTCTACCCCTCGTTCCCGATGACGCACGTGATGGACCTGCCGGAGACGCTAATCGAGATCGACGCGTTCCGCGCCCGAATCGCCGAGCATTTCATCACGTTCGACCCGGGCGATTTGGACGAGAAGCGGCTGCTGCACGAGGCGGAGGCGACCACGGAGCGGGGCCGGTCGAAGTTCAAGGTCAAGGTCAACCGGCGCGAGGTGGAGTTTGACGCCGCCGAGGTGACCAGGGTGGCCCGCGACATCGATGCTCAGATCTACGCCCGCGACTTCAAGTTGATCGACCAGTCGGACATGATCATCAGCTTCATTCCCAAACTGCCCAGCGGCAAGCCGGGGTTGTCGTCGGGCGTGGAGCGTGAGCTCCAGCACGCCCACGAGACCACCAAGGAAGTGTACGTCATCTGGCAGCCGAAAGCCGACCCGTCGCCGTTCATCACCGAGACGGCCACCAAGGTCTTCCGCACGACACAGGCGGCGCTGGAGCACTTCCAGTCGAAGGGCTACATCAAAGAGATCCAGAAGCCCTTGTTCCAGCCGGGCGACCAGCCGCGCGACCGCGGGCGGTTCGGGTAGCATAAGCGGTGCGTCGCGGACGGGCCGGCTTGCCGAGCTCCATCGTGAACGGCCTCACACCTGCTTTGTAGAAAAGGGCGAATTCACTGTCATCCCGACGACCGTAGGGAGGAGGGATCTGGCCGGGAGTTTCGACGGATTCCGCATTTGCGGCTAGATTCCTCGTCGCTGCGCTCCTCGGAATGACATGGGACGCAGGCTTCTCTACCGAGCACCTCACACCAGGTTTTCAACGTGCCGGGGCTACCGCGACACCCTCCTCGAAACATGTCGTGATCCGGCGTCGCGCTTCGTCGAACTTCAGGAAGATCGTTTCCGTGTGGGCGGCCTCGGGGATCAGCCAGAATTCCTTCGGCTCGCGCGCGGCGTCGTAGAGTTCGCGACTCAGCTCCGGGAAGCAGATCTCGTCCTGGCCGGAGGCGATGACCAGCAGCGGGCGCGGTGCGAGCCGGTCGACACAGTCGATCGGGTCGTAGTCGGCCGAGAGCGCGAGCCGCGCGGTCAATCCGGCCAGCCATTTGAACAGAAGCATCTTGCGCAGGTGCATGGCGGCGATCCGCCGGTAGCTGCTGAAGCTGGAGTCCGCCACGACGGCGCGCAGCTCGGGGCGTTCGGCCGCGACGACAATGGCGACGGCGCCGCCGATCGACTGGCCGAACGCGAACACGCGCTGCGGGTCCACGTCGGGGCGTGAGAGCACGTAATCCAGGGCGGCGTGGCCATCGAGGATGGTACCTTTGCGCGTGACCTTACCCTCCGATTGGCCGTAGCCGCGATAGTCGAAGACCAGCAGGTTATAACCGGCCCGGGGCAGCCAGGCGGCAAAGGTAATGTGTCCGGTCATGTTCTCGGCGTTGCCGTGGAAGTGGATGACGGTGCCTCTTGGCGCTCCTCGGGCGGGCAGGAACCAGCCGGAGAGCTTGACGCCGTCAGACGCTTTGAAGGTAACGTCTTCGTAATCGAGGCCGAGCTGATCGGGGGTGTAGAGGACCTCGCGGGTCGGATAGTAGAAGCAACTGTCGAATCCCACGATGAACTTACCCACGATCGCGAGCAGCACGGCGACGCGCAGCGTCCATTTGAAACGTCGCCACCATCGTTTCCGCCGCGCCGGCTTGTCCGACGCCGCGCTGCCGGTTCCGTCCCGTTCGGCGGGCATAGCGCGACGGATTGTACGCGATCGCGTCAGGCCTGTGGTGCCGAGGGTGCTCGCCGAAGCGACGGGTTCTCAGGGGAGATGCGGTCAGACTGGGCTATCAAACGGGGGATCGCGTTGCTATATTCGGTTTGGCGAGGCGTTGACGACGCTTCGTAGGGTTGGAGATCACTCGTGAGCGTGCTGCTCATTATGGTAGTTGGGGCGGGGGTTCTGTTCTTGGGGGGGCGGTTCTATGCGCCGCTGATCGCACGGGTCTTGGGGGAGCGGGCAGATCGGCAGACGCCGGCGGTGCAAATCAATGACGGGCGAGACTATGTGCCGACCCAGACGCCCGTTGTGTTCGCCCATCATTATGCTTCGATCGCCGGTGCGGGGCCGATCATCGGGCCGGTGTTGGCGCTTTACTACGGCTGGGGCCCGGCGCTACTGTGGATTCTGCTGGGGGGCGTGTTCCTGGGAGCAGTGCACGACTACGTGGCCACGCACATCGCGGTGCGCGAAGGCGGCAAAAACCTCGCCGTCGTCACCCGACGCTACGTCGGCACCGCCGCGTTCGGGATGATGGTCGTCCTGCTCGTGGCGTTGCTGGTGCTGGTATGTGCGGCGTTTCTTGACCTCTCGGCCAGAGCGCTGACGTCCATGGTGCCACTTTCGGTGCTGCAACTGCCGCGCGACCAGACGTTGCTGCGCGTGCAAGAGGGGAAGGCGGTCATCGGTGGGATCGCCTCGACATCGGTGATCGTGATTACGGCCTGCTCGCCGTTGTTGGGCTTCCTGTACCTGAAGCGCAAGACACCCGTCTGGCTGTGCTCACTGCTGGCGATCGTTATCTGTGCGATCTCGATTCTCATTGGGCTCAAGTTTCCGCTGCCGGTGAAACCCCTGACCTGGAAACTGCTGATCAGCGGCTACGTGCTGATCTCTGCCGGGCTGCCGGTCTGGTGGTTCTTGCAGAGTCGCGATTTCATCAACGTGCACATTCTCTACGTGGGCTTGGGGTTTCTGGTTGTGGCGTTGGTGGCCGCGGGGCTCCGCGGCGGCGGAGAAGCCGGGCAGGCGGCAACGGCGATCCCAGTCAACAACTGGACTGAAGCGAGCGACCACCCCAAGTTCGGCCCGGGCTGGCCGGTGATGTTTGTCATGATCGCATGCGGGGCCGTAAGCGGTTTCCACAGCCTGTGTGCCGGAGGGACGACCTGCAAACAACTGAAGACCGAGCCGGCCACCCGCCAGGTGGGCTACTATGCCATGCTGCTGGAGAGCTTCTTGGCACTGTGCGTGGTGTGTTGCCTGATCGTCGGGTTGTCGCTGATCGACTATGAGCACTATCGACTAGAAGAAAACAACCCGGTGCTGACGTTCGCTCTGAGCGTGGGGCGGAGCGCGCATGTTGGGCTGGGTGTGCCGATCTCCGTCGGTCTGGTCGGGGGCATGCTGCTGCTCGAAGGGTTCCTGGTAACGACGCTCGATACGGCGATTCGGCTGACACGGTATATGATCGAGGAGGGCTGGGCGACGATCTTCGGGCGTTACGACGTGTTTGGCGAGGACGCCGCCCAACAACACGCAGCGGCGAGCGTGAGTTCGGGTAACGAGCGGGGCGCGCTCGAGATCACGGGCGCCGACGGGCTGAGCATTGAGCGGCCGGACCTGCGTGACGGCCGGCCCGGCCCCGTAGTCGCGACGCGGGGCGCGCGTCGCTGGGCCCTGCGGGCACTCAAGTACTACTGGGTGAATTCGGGAATCGCCGTCGGTCTGATGCTGCTGCTGGGACTGGGCAATGGTTACCAGGTGGTCTGGAAGATCTTCGGATCGTCCAACCAGCTCCTGGCAGCGTTGACCCTGATCGTGGCTACCGGCTGGCTGGTCACTCGCCGCCGGCCCGTCTGGTACACGCTGCTGCCGGCGATCTTCATGCTCGTGACGTCTGTGACGATGATGGTGCGTTTGTTGGCTACCGAGTTCCTGCCGGGCTGGCCGGAAACAGCTCCGTTAGCGATTACCGCTGTGGTGGTGCTGTTGATGAGCACGGGAATCGTCGCTTGCGTCGCCCGCCGCTGGGCGCGACGCGGCGCGGCAGCCCCAGCCGCGGCCGAAGGGTAGCCGAACGGCGCGCGCGCCGTGACGGATCGAAACAGTCAGACGGCCTGGGAAGCGGCTTCCATCTGCAAGAGGCGTTGCTTCAAGGTCGTGCCTCCGGGAGCGGAGAAGCCCCCTAACGACCCGTCGCTTCTGACCACGCGATGACAGGGCACCACGATCGGACAGGGGTTGCGGCTCATCGCCAACCCGACCGCCCGGGCCCCCCCGGGCCGGCCGACCCGCTCGGCCAGCGACTTGTACGAGCCGGTCTGGCCGTAGTGCAGACGGCGACACGCACGCCAGACGTCCCTGTCGAAGCCCCCGTAACTGCTCATATCGAGAGTGACATCGAATTCCACAGCCTCGCCGCGGAAATAACGGCGGAGGCCGTCGGCCAACCCGGCCATCAGTCGTCCGGTTTCCTCGGCATCCGGGAAGTGGCGGAGGATCTCACGTCGCAGCGCGCCAACCGCGCGACGCGGCAGGAACACGCGCCGCAAGCCGCGCTCGGAGCAAACGATGCCCACATACCCGGCAGGGGTGTCGATGATGCGAAATCGCGCATTCATGCCCATCTCCTCTCAGACCCGCCGTCCGTCAATACGCGTATCGTACGGAGCACGCGCGGTGCGCCAAGGTCTGGTTTTGCGGGCCGGCAGTGAATCGCCACCGCCGGGGATCGACAGCGACGCGCGGCCTGCCAGGAACGACCGGCGGGCACGGGAGGCCGGCGGCCCGTTATACTAAGGACGTTATGGACGATTCGGTCGTGGTTGTACTGGTCGCCGCTGCCGCAGGCATCATCGTGCTCGTGCTGGCCGTGCGATTCTGGCAACGCTGGCGCTGGTCCGCGTACCTTTCCCGGCGGCGTAGAGAACTGCGCAAACAGCAGCGGGCAATCGACGCGCGCCAGCAGGAGATCGAGCGGCTGGCCGGCCGCATCGTCTCGACCAGCTCGACCACCACGATCGCCGGCTTCGAGATCGTGCGCCAGATCGAGGCGGTCTTCGCCGACGGTCATCCGTCACAGAGCAGGGCAGTCGAAGCGCTCAAGGCGCTGGCGGCGGGAAAGGGGGCTAATGCGCTCATCAATCTGGGCAGTGCCCGGCTGCCGAGCGGCAAGTGCGTGGCCCAGGGCGACGCGGTCGTCGTGAGACCGTTCGCAGAACAGCGCAACGGCTCACTGGCGGAGGGATTGAACGAGACGGGATAGGCAGCACCCGCGGATGATGGGCATCCCACGCCCTGACGATCCGGTTTTCCCCCGCTTGCCGTGGATAGCGGGGGCCGCCCTAGCTCCATTTGACAGTCTCCCCGGCGAGCAGTAGGTTCACGCTCGGCGGAGGAAAGGTGATGCGAAGCCGCCGGGATTCGGTTGCCCCGAGCATCCTTCGACTGGGGACGGTGGGCGCGGGGCTGCTTCTGCTTGCCGCCAGCGCGTCCAGTCCGGCACAGGCACAGCGCGAAGAGCGTCCCGCCCGCCCGCCGATTCAGCCCCCCACGACCCAGCCGCGATGGGAAACCTACTGGTTGCGCGTCACGGCGGAACGCGTGAACCTGCGCTCGCGCCCCGACGCCAATAGCCTCGCCGTGGTCCGTCTGAAGCGTGATGCCGTGTTGCGAGCGACGGGCAGCGAATTCGGCTGGCACCGTGTGCTTCCGCCTGAGGGGGTGTTCTCCTTCGTAGCCAGCCGGTACATCGAGCAGCAATCCGACGGCACGGGCGTGGTTTCCGTCCGCAGCGGGACACTTCGCGTACGCGTAGGCAGCCTGGTCTTCCACGTGGATCCCATGCAGTGTGAGGTGCAAACCCGGCTGCCCCGGGGCACGACGGTTCAGATCATCGGTCGGCAGGACGATTGGCTCAAGATCGTGCCGCCCGAGGGCGTGTACGTGTACGTGTCCGGGCGCTACGCGGCGCGGGTCAGCGACGAGGTCGCGGCTCGGTTAGGCGCTGTCCGGTCGCCCGCGTCGCAGCCGGGCGGGATAACGCCTGCGGCGTCCGCGGCAGGCGATAAGCAACGACAGGCGACCACCAAGCCGGACCTGAGTGGCAGGTGGGGTCAGCGCCTTCTGCTCGCGGAAGCGGCGATCGAGGCCGAGGCCCGCAAGCCGGTGCTCGAGCAATCGTGGACGGCGGCGATCGCAAGCCTGCGACCCGTTGCCGCCCAGCGGGAGGAGCCGACCGTGGCCCGGCTTGCCGCCGCGTGGATCACCCGGCTGGAGGAGCGCATCGGCGATCAGGTCGCATTGCGTGCCGCCCGCGAGCTCGCCCGGCGCGAGGTCCGCAACAAGGCCCAGACCCAGCGCGAGTTGGAGCGCATCCAGCGAGCGCGGCAGAAGCCGACCAGCCGCCAAGCGTTCGACGCGCGCGGTGCGCTGCTGCCCAGCTACCTATCGGGCGACGAGGAAACGCCACCACGCTATAGGCTGGTAGACCCGTTGACCGGCCGTGTGCAAGCCTACCTCGAGTTCCCCCGCCCGGCGGGCATCGACCCGCAGGCGTACGTGGGGAGATACGTCGGCGTGCGTGGCAAGCGGGTGCGTCAGGCGTCGCTGGGGGCGGACGTGATCCGCGTGTCCGAAATCGTGGTCCTCGGACGAGAACTTCCGGCGACGCGGCCCTCTCGCAAAAAGCCGCGCGAGTGATTATAATCCCGCCGTAACTTGGCGTGGTTTCAGGAGACGAATCCCATGATGAAATGGTGGTTGGTGCATCGACGACTAGTTCGCGTGTGTGTCCCGGGCGGATCGTTGCTGTTGCTCGGGGGATGCGGGCTGTCCGATCAGCAGCTTGTGTCCATGGCCCAATCGGTCATCACGACCGGGCTGTCCACGTTCGTCCAGCAGCTTGTTACTGCGCTGGTCTCGGCCGGAGCCGCCACCCCCTGATGTGACCGGTCGGCGGCGACATCGAATCCGAGCGAGCGCGAGGAGGCCGGGATGGTGCGCATGAGAAACGGCCTGGTTCCGTTGCTGCTGATGGCCGCGCTGGCCGGTTGCAACGGCGGCGGGGGCGGCGCATACATTACGCAGTTCCCCAAGTGGGATTATCAGAGCTACGAGCGCATCGCCGTGGCCCCGGTACAGGTGAACGACCGCCGAGCCGCCGAGGCCGCCGAAGCGGCGGCGTACATGCTGGTCGATCAGCTCACGGCGAACGGGGCGTTCACCGTCATCTCATATGCGGATCTGGAAGAGGTGCTGACCGCGCAAGACCTCTCCCGCCTGGCGGACGTCGCCGATCCTAGCACGGCGTTGCCGGAAGGCAGAATCCTGGGGACTCAGGCGTTAGTCGTCGCTAAGATCCAGCAGTTCGATCTGGATCGCGAGCGCAAGGACATTCGCATCCCGCGTTACGCCCGCGACCGCAAGGGCCGCATCATCCGCGACCGGCGCGGCCGGCCGCGCCTCGTTGGAGAGGATGTGATTCCGGTCTTCTACCACCGGGCGAAACTGGGCGGCACGATACGTGTCCTCGACGCCGCGACCCTCGAAGTCCTGGTCAGCCACCGCGTGCCGCCGATCGAGGTCGAAGACAAGCAGCATGGCAACCCGCCGCGGGCCAGTCCCGAGGAACTAGCACTTCGCGCTGCGGAAGAGATGGCGGTGGACGCCTACAAGCACATCGCGCCGATCAGGACGAAGGTCAAGCTCAAGAGCAAGATGCTGGCGATCGCCCTGGATTACTACGAGGGGCGTTTCGAGACCACGAAAAAGGTTCCCACGACGCTGGAGAAGTTCCTGCTCGTGCTGCGCGACCTGCCGAAGTCGTGCGACCGCAACGCTTTTCGCGTGACGATCGCCGAAGAGGAAGGACGCGACTACCTCTTCGAACACGAGCTGGTCTGGTCCGGCAACCGGCGCAACGTCGCGTTCGACGTGCCGGTCTCGACGCTGACGGCGACCGGCGGCGAAAAGTTCGTCGCCAAGCTCTTTGCCGCAGGCAATCCCGAGCCGATCCTGGACCGCGATTTCGAGCTGGTCCCGCCCGAGGAAGCCGACTGACCCACGCCGCTAGATTCCACGCACCTGTACCGCCAAGGGGGCCGATAGACGCTATAATAAGGTGCTTACGAGACACCGGTGTCCGTGGCGGATGGGTGAGGGCCTCACGGTGAAAACGCAGTTCCCCTTGTTTCTGACGGTGGTGTTGTTTGTGGCGGCCGCCGAGGCTGTGGCGCAGGATCGGCGTCCGCTGCGCGAGGTTCGCTCGGAGAACGGTCGTTTCGTACTGCGCGTCCAACCCGGCCGGGAAGGCCAAAAGGATCCGCGCGGCTGCCGAGCGACGCTCTATGAGCGCTCCCGCGAGCGGCGACGCGATGCCAAGCGCTGGACCAGCAAGCTGGTCAATGAGGTCGCTCCCAGTCTCGCTCACATCCGCAACGACGGGCAATTCGTAGTCACACTCGATGAATTTCGCTGCGGCGGCGGCGCCCACGCGGTCGTGATCTACGACGCGAAGGGGAAACGCGTCAAGGAATTCCGGCTGACCGAGCTGCTGCGCGGCGAAGACTGGAAGCACGTGCGGGTGCGCAAACGGGCGGTGCTGTGGCTACCCGGGGCGCGCTTCGAGTTCGTTGACGAGCCCGAGCAGTTCGTCATCACATTGAAGTGGAAACGCCAAATCCGGATCGATCTCAAGAAACTCGCGGTCACGGATGAACGCGCCGCCGAGCGGGACGAGCAAGTGGGCGAGATTCCGCCGGAGATTCTGGCGTTGCTCGGTGCCGCCGAGGATGAGCAGGGGTTGGTGGCAGAACTCGAACAGATCTTGGCGCAGGCGCGCGCTTCCGGCGAGGAGCTTTCTCCCGAAGCCCAGGAACGGATACGGGCGATCATGGCGCAGCTCGGTGCGTCAGCCGTCCCCGAAGACGGGAAGCTATCGCAAGAGGTTCTTAAGCAACTGAAGGAGCTGGGCTTGTCGCCTGAGGCGCCAGGGGCGTCCGACACGGAGTCGCCCGGTGAGACCGGCGAGGCGAAGCCGGGAGACGCGGAAGGCGCGCCGCCGGCTGCCGCGGGTGAGACGATTGAGGCCGTCCTGGGCGAAGCGACAGATTCGTTCGCGGGCACGGCTGGCAACAGCGCCGACACGGGCGTGCCGGTGCCCATGCCGAACCCGGCCGATCCGGTGGACTACGTGGCTTGGGTCAACGAGATGGCGGTGGTCGACGGGCCGAGCGCCACGCCGATGCTCCAGGCTGCCATGGACAACTTCGTGCCCTTTGAGGCCGATGAGGCCCTGTACGAGGCAGCGCTAGACGGGGATCCCGCCGCCTTGAATTCCTTCGAGATTGTCGCCTGGCTCGAAGGCAACCAGGACGCGATTCAACAGTTTCGCGACGCGACACAATACGAGCACCGCGGCTTCCCCATGCACAGCGAGGGCGGTGATCTGATCGGAATCCTTTTGCCTCACCTCGGTCAGATGCGGAACCTGTCCAGAGCGATCGTCATGGAGGCCCGGCGGGCGGAGCTGGAGGGCCGCCCCGCGGACGCCGTGGGCCGCTATTTGGACACGTTTGTAAGCGGCGCGCAGGTATCGTTCGGGCCTACGATAATCGAGAGTCTGGTTGGGAACGCGATCCAAGCGCAGTCGGCGGGCGCGCTGCTGGATTCGTTTGCGGGACCGGCGGCGGACCAGATCGATTACGTGCAGCTCGCCGAGCGGATCGAAGACTCGTACCCGCCGTTACGCCCGGCCGAGCAGAGCTTCCAGGGCGAGCGCGCCTTCATGATGGACGTGCTGCAGCGGATGTACACATTCGACCCCGAGACGAAAACATACTCGGTGGGCCAGAAGGGCATCGAGTATTACAACAGCTTCGAGTTTAGCGACGGAGACCGGCCAGATGCGAGCTTCGTCGATGAGCTAAACGCCATCGGCTTCGCGGGCGCCCTCGAACAGGCCAACCGCCACTACGACGCGATGACCGAGGCGTTTCAGTCGCCCTACCGGGAGGGCGCGCAAGTGATGCGCGCACTCGACGAGTCTGTCTCCAGTGGCGAGGCGAACCGTAACCCGCTGATGCGGGCCATGATGCCCGCGCTCGGCCGGTACTACGCGCTGCACACGCGGGCCGAGACGAACCGGCGGGCCACGATGCTCACCGCCAATATCAAGGCCTATCGCCAGCAGCACGGCAGCTATCCGGACTCCCTCGACGCGTTCGGCGACCGCGAAATGGTCGTTGATCCATTCACCGACGAACGGTTCGTGTACCGGCGCGATGGTGACAGCTTCACGCTCTATTCGCTCGGGCCGAACGGCGTGGACGACGGCGGCATCCACGACCGGCGTATGAGGGACAACGATGTGCGCTACTGGCCGCGCCCGGAAGACGACTAGCGCTAGGGGGGTCTAACGTCTGCGGCTGCGCTGGATCAGGAATTCCACCAGCGCCTTGTCGAACGGCATTGACGTGTCGAGTGCCACGTAATCCCCACGCAGGGCCGAGATGCGGTCGCGGAGTTCGGTCCGCCAGCCGCTGACGGCCTCGATGTAGCGGGCGCGGATGCCCTCTGCCTCGGTGACCAGCGCTTGGCCGGTCTCCGGATCTTCCAGACGAATGTGCCCCACAAAGGGGAAGCGCACCTCGGCGGCGTCGAGGATGTGCATCACGATCAGGTCGTGCCCGCGGAAACGGGCATGGTGCAGGGCCTCGAGAGTGGCGGCTTGGTCGGTCAGCAGGTCGCTGAGCAGGACGATCACGCCGCGATGCGGCATGCGTCCCAGAGCGGCGTGGATTCCGCGTGCCAGGCCGGTCCGGCCGCGGGGGGAAATCGATGACAGCACCCCGAGCAAATGGGCGAGATCTGGTCGCCGGGCGCGGGCCGGGACCAACGTCTCGAGGCCGTCGCCGAGGATGCCCAGCCCGACGGCGTCCTGCTGGCGTGTGACCAGATAGCCGAGCGCGGCGGCCAGATGGATGGCGTAGAGGAGCTTGGCGGGGACTTGACGGCTGCCGGTGCTCTCCCGCTCACCGGAAGACTCGCCCAAACCCGCCGCCGACGCGCCGACGGCGCCCACGTAACCCATGCTCGCGGAACGGTCCACCAGCAAGTAGCAATCCAAGTGCGTTTCGGCCTGATACTTGCGGACGTAGAGCCGGTCGGTGCGGGCGAAGACGGTCCAGTCGATCGTGCGCAGATCGTCCCCCTGGACGTACTTGCGGTGTTCACTGAACTCGACGGACAGGCCCTGAAACGGCGAGCGGTGCAGTCCGGCCAGGAAGCCCTCGATGATGAAGCGCGCCCGCAAATCCAGCCGACTCACCTGCTGGATGACTTCCGGGTCGAGATAGCGGGCCAGGGAGCTCATCTAGGCCAAGGGGCAAGTGGTTAAATGGTCAAATAGTCAAATGGGCCGACGAATACGCGGCGCCGGTCGGGAGGTGCGGGGGCGACAGGCGGCGTCATCTACGCTCGCCGCCGGCCAGCGTCTCCTCAAGCACCTCCTTGATCGCGCCGCGGCTGAAGTGCATCTTGACGTTGCTGGTTTCGTCCACCTTCAGCACCACCTGGTCGTCGCGCACGTCCACCACGGTGCCGATGATGCCGCCGATAGTCTGCACGCGGTCGTTGCGTTTGACCGCGTTGAGCATGTCGGCGTGTCTTCGCTTGTCTTTCCGCTGCCCGCGAATCATGATCCAGTAGAACACGCCGACCATCAGAATGATGGGGACGAATATCCTCATGAAGGCGTCGCCCCCACCTTGGGGCCCAGGTTGGCCGGTGGGTTGTGTTGCTTGCGCGATAAGTGCCCAGAAGTCCATCATTCTTCGTCCTCGCTGCGGCCGGCCGCCGGCCCGTCCGCAAAGGTCCGACGCCACGTGTCGAACTCACCTGCGTCGAGGGCGGCCCGGATGTGCCGCATCAGAGATTCATAGAAGCAGACATTATGAAGGGAAACCAGCGTGGCACCAAGTACCTCGCCACTGCTGAAAAGGTGCCGCAGATAGCCCCGCGAGAAATTGCGGCAGGTGTAGCAGCCGCAGGCCGGGTCGAGCGGGTCGGTCGAGAGCCGATGGCGGGCGTTCCGCAGGCGGAGCACGCCCTGGCTGGTGAAGGCGTAGCCCTTGCGGCCGTTGCGGGTGGGCAGGACGCAGTCGAACTGATCGGCGCCGGCGGCGACGGCGGCTACCAGATCCGCGGGCGTGCCCACGCCCATGACGTATCGGGGGCGGTCGTCCGGCAAGCGTGGCGTGAATTCGGCCAGGAACGCGCGCGTCTGAGCCAGCGGCTCGCCGACGGACAACCCGCCGAGGGCGTAGCCGTCGAAACCGATTTCGAGCAACTGCTCCAGGCACTCGGCCCGCAAGGCCGCGTCCAGGCCGCCCTGCACGATGCCGTAGAGGGCTTGGTCACTGCGGGCGTGGGCGGCCCGGCTGCGACGCGCCCAGGCCACTGTGCGACGGACGGCTTGTCGCAGGACGTGCTGCTCGGTCGGCAACGGCGGGCACTCGTCGAAGGCCGTGATCAGATCGGCCCCCAGTTGGTTCTGCACCGCCAGCGAGGATTCGGGTGTGAGGTGGACCGTGGCACCATCGATATGCGAGCGGAAGACCACCCCTTCGTCGTCAACCTGCCGCAGGTCGGCGAGTGAGAAGACCTGGTAGCCGCCGCTGTCCGTGAGGATCGGCCTGCTCCAACTCATGAATCCGTGCAGACCGCCCAACTGCCGGACGACATCCGCACCGGGACGCAACATCAGATGGTACGTGTTCGCCAGGACGATCTGTGTGCCCGCGTCGGCCAGTTGGGCGGGGGTCAGGCCTTTCACGGCGGCGCGCGTTCCGACGGGCATGAACGCGGGGGTATCAATGGACCCGTGGGGGGTGGAGATGACGCCGCGGCGGGCGTGCCCGCAACGACGCAAGACCCGGAACGCCAAGGCGTCAGCCATCAGGGCCCCCTGGCGGGCGGCACACCATCGCGGGGAACGGGCGGGAACGTCTGTTCTGACTGCGGGCTGAATCTCTCAAGGCGCCCCTCACGGCAGCCGACCGGGCCTAACGCTTGGTGGCCAGCTGAAGCCCCAACTCGGCCAGGCGCGACTTGATTTCGTTGAGCGAGGTGACGCCGAAGTTCCGCGTGGCGAGCAGGTCGGGTTCGTTGCATTGGACGAGATCGCCGACCGTGACGATGTTGAGCCGCTGCAAGCACCTGCGCGCCCGGACCGACAGCTCGAGCTCGCTGACCGACTTGGCCAAGACGGCCTCACTGCCGACCGGGGCGGGCGGCTTGGCAACCGCCTGCTCCAGAGCGGCGGTGTCGATTTCCTCGGGAGGCTGGCCGAGCCGCAGACTCTTCTTGGCCAGCAGGGCCTTGATCTCGTTCAGCGAGGTCTCCCCGAAGTTCTTGTAAGAGAGCAGCTCGGCTTCGGTCAGGCGCAGCAGGTCGCCGAGCGTGTGGATCTGCATCTTCTTCAGGCAGTTACGGCCCCGCACCGACAACTCGAACTCGTTGACCGGCGTCTCGAGCAACCGGTTGCGCGTCTCAACCTGCTGCTCACTGGAATCATCGATGACCATCTCACGGGCGCTATCGACGTCTTTGGCGAACAACCGGGCCCGCGCGTGATTCGGGTACGCCTTCAACACCCGCCGCAGGCAAACACTCGCCTCGTCGAAGCGGCCTAGGTCCTCGTAGATCACCGCTAGGTTGATCAGCGCGTGGACGTGCGCCCGCGGCTGGAGCGCCAGCCGCTGATAGAGCTCGGTGGCCTCTTCGTCGTCGCCGCGGATGTCGTACAGCCAGGCGCAGCGGAACATGGCCTGGACATGGTCGGGGCAGAGCGTGAGGGCTTTCTCGTACTGCTCGATGGCCGCCGCCCGCGACCCGCGCTGCTCCTCGAGCAGCCCGCACAGGAAGTACCACTCTCCGCGGTCCTGGCCGTCGGCGGCGTGCTCCTTCACGAGCTTCTCGGCGGCCGGCAGCTCGCCCTCCGCGACGTGAGCGGCAGCGCAGAGCATGTCGATCTCGAAGGCGTCCCAACCCTTGGCGGCCGCCCGCTGGAATTCCGCCCGCGCATCGCCGAAGCGCCGCAGGCCCAGATTGACCTTGCCGGCGTAATAGCGGCGATACACGCGGTCGGGGGCCTTTGAGAACCACTCCAAGGCCTCCACGAAGTCCCCTAGGATCAACAACCCCACCGCCAAGTTGAGCGCATCACCGTCTCCCCGGGCAACCCGCTGACGATATTCGCCGAGCAGCTCTCCGAACCGCTCACGGGACCTGGAAGACGTGTAGACCAGATCGGCATAGCGCTCGTAGGTGACCGGGTCGAACTCGGGCACCTCGAAAAACGACGAGAGCTCTGTGGGCGCCTCGGTGATCGTCGTCATGCTCACTCCCGCTGGGCACAAGACCAGGTCATCTTCCTCGGGGTTGCTATAATACCCCCTCGGATTCCGCCGGCAAGTGGGCCCCGGCATGCGCGGCCTCCCCCCGACCGTAGTACGGCCGGGCTGCGACTGCCCAAGTCTGCGACGCCCGGTCGAACCCGCCGATTGAAACGACACCGTTTGCGAAAGGTGCCCAGGCGTGGCGCATAGCTCTTGTGCATTCTTGGAACAACTCGAGCAGCGCGTGCTCGTTTTCGATGGGGCGATGGGGACAAGCGCCCACGCCCTGAACCTGCCGCTGAGCGACTACGAGGGGCTGGAGAACTGCAATGAGATCCTGAGCCTGACGCGTCCCGACGCGATCGAGCAGATTCACCGCGGTTTCCTGGAAGTCGGCTGCGATGCGGTCGAGACCAACACGTTCGGGGCCAACAAGGTGGTCCTGGCCGAGTTCGACCTGGCGCAGCGAACGTACGAGCTGAACGTGGCGGCGGCGCGGATCGCGCGGCGGGCTTGCCAGGCGTTCGCGACGCCCGCGCGACCCCGCTTCGTGGTCGGCTCGATCGGCCCGGGGACGAAGCTAATCTCTTTGCGGCAAATAAGTTACGACGATCTGCTGGAGAGTTATCTCGAGCAGATTCGCGGTCTGCTGGACGGCGGGGTGGATGTGCTGCTGATTGAAACCTGTCAGGACCTGCTCCAGGCCAAGACCGCCATCCAAGCCGCCCGCATGGGTTTCGAGGCCTGCGGTCGGCGCGTGCCGCTGATGTGCCAGGTCACGATGGAAACAACCGGCACGATGCTGATGGGGACGGACATCGCCGCCGCTGTCGTCGTGATCGAGGCGTACCCGGAGGTTGATGTCGTCGGACTGAACTGCGCCACCGGCCCGCAGGAAATGAGCGAGCACGTACGCTACCTCGCCAAGCACTGCTCCCGCAGAATCAGCGTCATCCCCAACGCCGGTCTGCCCCAACTCATTGATGGGCACCCCCACTTCCCCCTCACGCCCGACGAGCTTGCCCGCTGGCTGCGCGAGTTCGTCGAAGTCGATGGCGTGAACATCGTCGGCGGATGTTGCGGGACCACCCCCGAGCACGTGCGAGCGGTTGTCGAAGCGGTTTCGCAGCTCAAACCCAAGCCGCGTCAAGTCGTCCCCGAGCCCTGCGTCACCAGCCTCTATCAGGCAACCCCCGTGCGGCAAGACACGAGCTTTCTGATCGTCGGCGAGCGCTGCAACACCAACGGCTCGCGCGAGTTCAAGCGGTTGCTGGCCGAGGGCGACATTGACCGCCTGGTGGAAATGGCCGAGGAGCAGATCGGCGAGGGCGCCCACGTGCTGGACGTGTGCGTGGACTGCGTCGGCCGCGACGGGGCTGCCGACATGCATACGGTCGTCAACCGCTTCGGCAGCGACATCAACGCCCCGCTGATGCTCGACAGCACTGAGATCGCCGTGATCGAAGCCGGGCTGAAACTCGCCGGCGGCAAATGCATCGTCAACTCTGTTAACCTCGAAGACGGCGAGGCGAAGATGCGGAAGGTCTGCCGGCTGCTACGGCAGTATGGCGCTGCCGTCGTGGCCCTGACGATCGACGACGATCCGGACCAGCCGATGGCCAAGACCGCCGAACGCAAGCTGGCCGTCGCGACGCGCATCCACGAGCTGCTCACCAGCAAGTACGGCATCAGAGAGGAGGACATCTTCTTTGACTGCCTGACGTTCCCGATCACGACCGGCAACGAGCCAGACCGCCGGCTCGGACTGGAAACGCTCGACGGCGTCGAAGCCGTCATGAGGAGGTTTCCGCGCTGTCAGTCGATCCTGGGCGTCAGCAACGTGAGCTTCGGTTTGCAGCCGGTTGCCCGCGTCGTGCTGAACTCGGCCTTCCTTTACGAAGCGTGCCGGCGGGGGCTGACCGCTGCGATCGTGCACGCCGGCAAGATCCTACCGCGCAGCCAGATCAGCGACGAGCGCTGGGAAGCCGCGCTCGATCTGATCCACGACCGTCGCGAGAGGGGCGACCCGCTGGAGCGATTCGTCGGTCTGTTCACGGAGGGCGAGGAGATCGGCGAGAAGCCCGGGATCGCCGATCTGCCGATCGAAGCGCGGCTGAAGCAGCGCATCATCGACGGGCAGCGCGTGGGCCTGGGAGCCGACCTGGATCAGGCCCTGCAAAAGTACAACCCGCTTTACATCATCAATGAGCTCCTGCTCGAGGGGATGAGGGAAGTTGGCGAGCTGTTCGCCGCGGGGCAGATGCAGCTCCCGTTTGTGCTCAAGTCGGCCGAGGCGATGAAGGCCGCCGTCGCCCACCTCGAGCCGCACATGGATCGGGTCGAGGGTCAGGCGCGCGGCAAGATCGTGCTGGCCACGGTGCGCGGCGACGTGCACGACATCGGTAAGAACCTGGCGGACATCATCCTCAGCAACAACGGCTATAAGGTCTACAACCTGGGCATCAAGCAGCCGATCGGCAACGTCATCAACGCTTGGCGAGAGCACGACGCCGACGCGATCGGCCTCAGCGGGCTGCTGGTCAAGTCCGCGCTGGTGATGCGTGAGGACCTCGAGGTGCTTGCCGAGCAAGGCATCACCGTGCCGGTGATCCTGGGTGGTGCGGCGTTGACGCGGAAATACGTCGAGGACGACCTGCGTGAAGCCTACCAGGGACAGATCCACTATGCCCAGGATGCCTTCGCGGGCCTGGGGCTCATGGGCCGGGTCATGGAGGCCAAAGCGGCGGCGGAGGCCGCACAGCGCGCGGCGTGGGAGGAGAAGGTCGCGGCCGAGGTCCCCGGCGCCGAGCAATTCCAGCTCCTGGCCGAGCAACGCTACGGGCTGAAGCCGCTGGACAAGGAGACGGCCGAACTCTTGCGTGCGACCGAAGCGGAACGGGCCGCGAAGGAGGCCGCCGAGGCAAGGCCCGTCGCGGTGCCGCGCTCGGACATCGGCCATGATTACCCGGTGCCGCGCCCGCCGTTCTGGGGTCCACGCGTGCTCGAGCGAATCGAGCTGAAGGCGGCGCTGGCCTACGTCAACGAGGCCATGCTCTTTCAGGTGCAATGGGGGTTTCCTAAGAAACGACGCTCCGGCGAAACCTGGAAGCGGCACGTGGACGCCGAAATCCGGCCCGTCTACCGCGCGCTTGTGGAGCGCTGCGCGCAGCAGGACATCCTCCAGCCGCAGGCCATTTACGGGTACTGGCCGTGCAATTCCGACGGCGACGATCTGATCATTTTCGAGCCGCCGCCGGCTGATCTGGACCGCCCGGAGCTGCACGGGCACGTGCTGGCGCGTTTCCGCTTTCCCAAGCAGAAGAAGCCGCCGTACTGGTGCCTGTCAGATTTCTGGCGGCCGCTGGGTGCCGGTCCGGTGGATGTGGCCCCGTTCTTCATTGTGACCGCCGGCCGGCGCGTCAGCGCGGTCGCCCGAAAGTGGTTCGAGCAAAACGAATACCAGCAGTACTTGTTCCTACACGGCCTTGGCGTCGAGTTGGCCGAGGCGTTGGCAGAGCTCATCCACAAGCAGGTCCGTGTCGAGTTAGGCGTTGCCGGCCAGGACGCCCGCGACTTGCCGGCGCTGTTCAAGCAGGGCTACCAGGGCAGCCGCTATAGCTTCGGCTACCCCGCGTGCCCAAGCCTCGAGGACCAGGTTCCCCTGATGAAGCTACTGAAGCCGGAGCGCATCGACATCACGCTCAGCGAGCAATACCAGTTCGACCCCGAACAAACGACCAGCGCGATCGTGACCTACCACCCCGAGGCGCGCTATTTTAATGTGCGCTAGTCTCCAGCGTGAGGTCAGATCGTGGAGCCGGGACGCGCAAATGACCAAGCAGGGCGACCCCATGGCCGCGAATAGCCTATCCACTTCGGCCGACAAGCAGCGGCTGCTCGACGCCTTCCTGGTGGACAACCAGGAGCTTGAGGCGTTGAACGCCCGCCTGGCGGGGTTCAACCTCTTCCGTGTTCTGCGGATCGAAAGAGCTGAGATTCGCCACAGCAACGTCCTGGCGTGGCTTCTGACGCCCACTGAAACCCATGGCCTTGGCGACACGTTCCTGCGGCGTTTCCTATCCCGGCTGCTGATGGAGAACGACCAAGTCGATGTCTCGCTCACACCCGCCCAGGTCGAGCTCATGGGCTTCAGCGACGTCGAGGTTATGCGGGAGTGGCAAAACATCGACATCCTCGCGCGGAGCCGCAACGACAAGTGGTGCCTGCTGATCGAGAACAAGATTGGCAGCAAGGAAAAAAAGGGCGCCTTGGCGCAATACAAGAGGATAGCTCAGCAGGAGATGCCGGCGTTTCAGATCATCCCGGTTCTGTTGACGCTCGAAGGGGAGGATCCCTCGGAGGGGGGACGGGAAGCAGGCTACATCCCACTGAGCCACGCGCAGGTGTTGGATCTTGCAGGGCAACTCATCGAGCAGCACCAGAGTCAGATACCCGGCGACGCCAGCACGTTCCTCAACCACTACATGGACACACTGCGGAGACTCGCCATGCAGGACGCGGAACTGATCGACCTGTGCCGGACGATCTATCGAAGACACCGGGAGGCAATCGACCTGATCGTCGAGTACGGGGCGTCGTCGCAAGTCGTAGACTCCTGCGAGGCGCGCCTGCGCGATCTGATTGACTGCGAGTTCGTTGATCGCAGGGCAAACAGTGTGTGGTTTGTACCGAGGCAGATGGGCGAGCATCAACCGCGGTTGGCACTTTCCGCGTGGGACTTTCTGTCACGGCCGGTCGCGGTAGCGTGCTGGTTCGCGTACCGGAAGAGGTCGGCCAAACTACAGGCCATAATGGAGGTCGGCCCCGTATCCGACACACCGACGAGAGCCAGGCTGCTGAGGGCAGTCAAAGCTGCCGGCTTTTCGTTCCGGGAAAAGCAGGCGTTCAAGCAGGGGGCCAAGTACACGCGCATCGTCAGCAAGTTCCACAAGCTCCGCACGGACGAGGACGGTGCGCCGGACGACGACTCTGATTACATCAAGCAGGTCACCGAATCGCTCTGGAAGAAGCTGTGGGACGAGGGGAGCAGGATCACCGACGTGCTGAAGGACTTCGACTGGGGTGGCGAGCGTTGAGAGAGCATCGAAGTCTCGGACGGTGCATCAGCAACGCACTGTTCTCTTGAACCTCGTGCGTCGAGGACACCGCCTGTGTGTACCCAGCCCCGCAGGGGCGGCGGGTTGTAGCCGGGGGCGTCAGCCCATAAGCGTTAACTTAGCATGGCCGGGCCGCCTGCCGCTTTCGCCGCCGG
>CAZNFA010000065.1:0-23292 GCA_964572345.1 uncultured Planctomycetales bacterium | reverse complement strand
AGCCCCCCGCCACCGCCACGAAGTCCGTGTTCGGGTCAGGCACGTCGCATTGGCCCATATCGTTGCTTCCCCACGCCACGATCGAGCCGTCGGCCTTGAGGCCGAGACTGTGAAATTTGCCCGCCGCGACCGCCGTGAAGTCCGCGTTCGGCGCCGGCACGTCGCATTGGCCCATGTCGTTGCTTCCCCACGCCACGATCAGGCCGTTGGCCTTGAGGCCGAGACTGTGCCGCCCGCCACCGGCCAGCGCCACGAAGTCTGTGTTCGGCCCAGGCACGTCACATTGGCCGTCACCGTTGGCTCCCCACGCCACAATCGAGCCGTCGGCCTTGAGGCCGAGACTGTGGAACCAGCCCCCCGCCACCGCCACGAAGTCCGTGTTCGGGTCAGGCACGTCGCATTGGCCTTCCCCGTTGTATCCCCACGCCACAATCGAGCCGTCGGCCTTCAGGCCGAGACTGTGGACCCCGCCCGCCGCGACCGCCACGAAGTCCGTGTTCGGCGGAGGCACGTAGCATTGGCCCGAGCGGTTGTCTCCCCACGCCACAATCGAGCCTTCGGCCTTCAGGCCGAGACTGTGGGCCCCGCCCGCCGCGACCGCCACGAAGTCCGTGTTGGGCGCCGGCAGGTCGCATTGGCCGTAGGTGTTGCCTCCCCGTGCCACGATCGAGCCATCGGCCTTCAGGCCGAGACTGTGGTCGTCGCCCGCCGCCACCGCCACGAGCCCACCGCTGACGTCGCCCCCAACGACCTGCTCTCCCCAGCCCACAATCGAGCCGTGACCGTACTGGGCCTTGGCGACCCCCATGCCCAGGACCGCCATTACTGCGAAACCGACCACGACCCGGAGCATTACGGCACTGAATCGACTGTTCATCGCCTTTTCCTCCTTCTTCAGCGGTGCGCGCTCTCTTCGACTTGATGGGCCCTTAGTCAGGGCCATTGACGCGCTGGTCATATTGTACCGCCTCCCCGCCCCCACAATCAAGCCAGCTATGTAGGTCGGGTCCGGGGTAAGCGTTAGGAAAGTGGGCAAGGTCCAGATGTCATTCCGACCGCGTCCGCCGATGGCGGACGCGCGGAGGAATCTGGCTCAATCGCGCGACCGAGGCCAGATTCCTCGGCGCGGAGTCTACCCTGAGCAACGTCGAAGGGCTTCTCGGAATGACACGCTACCCACGCAAGTGACGCTCACGCAAGCTTCCACGTCAAGCTGGGGCACGCGGCCCCCCACGTTCGGAGAGCGTGGGGCACCCGCACGCGCGCGGGAGAATCGCGTCCCCACGTTCGGAGAACGTGGGCCACCTGGCCCTACCCCCGCCAACCTGGTTATGTCGGGTCGATGACCCGACCTACTATGGGCAACCTTCGCCCCAGTGGGCGAGGAGGATGCCGAGGTCGGCGTGGTCGGTGTCGCCGTCGCCGTCGCAGTCGCCGGGGCAATCTCCGGAATCGCACATCCAGTCGGACAGCAGAATACCCAGGTCGGCATGGCCCACACAGCCGTCGCCGTCGAGGTCGCCGATCTGCTCGCACTCGTCGGGGACCCAGTTGCCGTTTTCGTCGGCGCTGTCGCCGTCGAGGATCTCGCGATAGTCTGCCACGCCGTTCTCGTTGCAGTCGGCGACGACGCGCAACGCCAGCGGGTACGATGTGCTGCTGGCACCGTGCGGGTCGGTTACCCGCATGCCGATGCACTTGATGCCCGGCGTCGCGTACGACGTCACATGAATCTTCTCCGTGGAGGGGGCTGTGTCGTACTGCCCGTCGCCGTCGAGGTCCCACTCCACCTGGAGATCCCGGTAGGCATCGTCCGGATCTTCGACATCGCTGGCGTCCAGTATAACCGGCTCGTCGACCCACGCTTCCGACCGCGGCGTGGTGCGCAGGTGCGGGCGCGGAGCGCGGTTGTCGGCCGTGCCAAGCGTGAACCGAATATCCTCGGTCATCGTGTTGCCGCTCGTGTCATAGACGGTCAGCAGGTAGCGGTGCTGTTCGTCCATGCCGAACCACGGCGTGCCGTAGTAAGGTGTGCGGATCGTCGCCGTGACGTGTGTGCGCTCCAGCGGTATTTCGGCGACCGTGTCCCACGGCATGCGCAGCCGAGCCGCCGCCAGACCAACATCATCCCAAGCCTCGAAGGCGATCTCGATCTGACCGTTGACCGGCGTGACTACGGTCGGCGTCAGGTTTTGCAACGTCGGCAGCGTGATGTCATCGCTCTCGTAGGGGGCCGGCTGCCCGTCCCTGTAGATCGTGAAGTACGGATTGACGCCGATGAACAGGCCGGAGGCGTAGTTGAGCCGCACGAAGTCGTCCGAATAGTCGTTGGGGAAGCGCCAGCCGCGGTAGCCGCGCAGACCGTTGTACATGAGATTGCCCTGGAAGTTGCCGTCGTAGCGCCAGTCATGGGCCAGGCCGAAGCCATGTCCCATCTCATGGGCCAGGCCGCCGGTATAGCTGGAGCATACGCTGCTGAACGTGTTGCCCAGGAACCAGGCCCAGGTCACGTCCTGGACCAGCGGGTAGGGGCCGATCTCCGGAATAATATGCCCGTCGTACGTACGATTGTCCTGGCACATCGCCAACCCGAAAATGGGCAGGGCGTCGGTGCCGACCATGGCCCAGCCGTTGCCAATGCCTGGAGCGCCGTCCTCATGAAGTGCAGCGCCACCGCCCCAGCAGGCGCCACCGATAATGGAACTATCCTCCAGCATCAGGTGCGTCTCCGGGAAGAACACCCAGATCTCCGTGTCGTTGTAAATCGACGTGGCGCCGGCGGCGTAGGCGGCCTCCTTCGCGCGGGCCCACAGCCCGTCGCGCATCACGTAGTCCGGCATCGTCGTCTGGATGACCCACACTTTCGGCGTGACGCCATCCGACTCGGTCTCATAGCGGAACGTCTTGTAGCCGTAGCCCCAGCGGGCCATCTGCTCGCCGTACCACTCGTGGACCATCATGATGGCTTCCTGGATCTGAGAAACGCCGTCGGGCTGAGGGGACCGGTTCGAGGGGATGACGTAGGCAATGCGCACCATTGGGTCGCCGTCGTTGGCGGGGATGTCGGCGAGTGCCGGGAACACGGCTGCCGCGACAGCCACCGCTAACATGGCCATGCGCAGGGACGGATACTTCGCCGATCGCGAGCGGGGTTTGGTCATTATTGCCGTTCCTCCCAGTAGGTACTGATTAACTGGAACACCGCGTCTAGTACTACCTCCAGCGGCGCCGTGCGGGACACGCCGGGCGCCCGCCGAATGCCTACGGGCAGCCTTCGCCCCAGTGGGCGAGCAGGATGGCCAGGTCCTCGTGGTCCGTATCGCCGTCGCCGTCACAGTCGCCCACGCAATCCCCACCGCTGCAGCCCCAATCGCCCAGCAGAATGCCCAGATCGGTATGATCTACACAGCCGTCGAGGTTGAGGTCGCCGGCCTGAGGTGGCGGAAGATCCAGAGCCCAGAGTTCGCACCCGGTGAAGCTGTCGTTGGCAACGAAGAAGAGGCGGTTGCCGAGCAACGTCAGGTGGTACGGGGAGGCATCCACCCAACCGGGAGCGATGTCTGAAACACGGTAGGTTCCCTGGGCTGTGCCGTTACTTCGCCAGAGTTCATCGCCCCAGGTTCCGTCACTCGCTGTGAAGAGCAGGGCCGTTTCGCTTTGCGTCAACTCCCAGGGGGACGATCTCAACGGTCCTGGCCAGATGTCCTGGAATAGCACGGTACCTGCGCTTGTGCCGTCCGTCACCCACAGCTCGTGCCCGTGCACACCGTCGCGGGCGGAGAAGTAGAGCGCGCCGTTGAAGGGAGTCAGCCACAAGGGCTCTGACCCCTCGGGCCCGGGCCAGATGTCTTTCACCAGCACGGTGCCGGCCTCTGTTCCATCGCTTCGCCACAGCTCGCGACCGTGCGTACCGTCGTGTACCGCGAAGAGGAACATCCCATTGAAGACCACGGCCTGCATGTGGTCTTGGCTGTACAGTGTGCCCTGCGGGCCCGGATAGATGTCCTTGACAAGCACAGTACCGCTTTCGGTGCCGTCGCTTTTCCAGAGCTCCTCGCCGTGCTCGCCGTCATCGGCGGCGAAGAACACGACCCCGTCCAGGTAAGCCAACAGCGCGTTGTCAAAAGACCAGATGAAGTCGTCAAAAGCGTCATCCGGACCGGGGTTGATGTCTCTGACCAGCAACGTGTCGAACGAGTTTCCGCGGCTTGTCCAGAGCTCCGCACCGTGGATACCGTCATCAGCGGCAAAGAACAGCGTTCCATCGACGTCGAGGGAGTGGAAACCCCGCTCATCCATGGAGTCCTCGGGGCCGGGGTTAATGTCCTTCACGAGCGTGGTGCCGGCCTCGCTGCCGTCGCTCTTCCAGAGTTCCTTCCCGCAATCGGTCTCTGCGGCAAAGAACAAGGTCTCATTGCTAAGCACCAAGCCGCGGGGGGACGACGAGGACATTCCGGCCACGATGTCCTTGACCAGGGATGTTCCTGCCTCTGTCCCGTCAGTGGACCAGAGCTCGCCACCGTGATCACGCTCGTAAGCCGGGAACAAAACCCGCCCGCCCAGTTCCACAAAACGTAGGCCTGAGGTGATTCCGAGGCCGGCCTCGACTCCGAAAGTTGTTGTTCCGGGGGCGGTGCCGTCACTCACCCAGAACTCGCGATAGTCGTCACCCTCGGCATTGGCCGTAAAGAACAGCAGGCCGATGGCTGGCGTGAGTTCACGGGGGCTCGCGCCGTCCAAGGCGCAGTTAATGTCGCCTAACAGAAGCGTGCCGGTCTCCGTCCCGTCGCTCACCCATGGTTCAATGCCGTGAGCGCCGTGGTCGGCGCCGAAGAACAGCTTCCCGGCGACGGCCGCAAACTTGCTGCCATAGTAGTCGTCGAGCGATCCCTCCGGCCCCGGGCATATATCCCTCACCAACACGGTGCCAGCTTCCGTTCCGTCGCTCTTCCAGAGCTCATACCCCGACGCCTCGTCCATAGCCCGGAAGAACGCGATTCCTCCGACGGCTACGATGTCACTCGATGGGCTGTGGACGCAGCTCCAGATGCCGGGGTTGATGTCCTTGACCAAGACCGTGCCCTGTTCAGTGCCGTCGCTCTTACACAACTCGTGTCCAAAGCCACCCTGGTCAGCGAAGAAGAGCAAGCTCCCATTCACTGCGGTGAGGCCGTAGGGGTAGCTGCCGAACTCACCGGGAACGAAGTCCTTCACCAATACTGTGCCGGCCTCAGACCCGTCACTCAGCCAGAGCTCACGGCCGGTGACCCCATCGTCGGCTGCCAGGAAAAGCGTCCCGTCAACATCCGCCATGTACGCGCGCGGCGAGATGCATCCCTCTGACCCGGCTCGGATGTCCTTCACCAACACCGTGCCTTCCTCGGTCCCGTTGCTCCTCCAGAGCTCCACGCCATGGATACCGTCGTCAGCGGTGAGGAACAGCAAGCCGTCAACGTTGATCAGACTCGCGGCATAATAGGCGAGCGATCCTTCCGGTCCCGGGCAGATGTCTTTGACCAGCACGGTGCCGTCCTCGGTGCCGTCGCTGCGCCACAGCTCGGCGCCGTGGATGCCGTCGTTGCCCGCGAAGTAGAGTACTCCGTTCACACTGGTTGCTTTCGGCCTATAGCAGTAGGAGTCGCCAGGCCCAACGTTCACATCCCGGACCAGCACAGTGCCTTGTTCCGTGCCGTCGCTTCTCCAAAGCTCCCAGCCGTGGATCCCGTCAGACGCCCAGAAGTACAGGGTTCCCTCCAGATTCACCAGACTGTGGGGATAGGAGCCCCACCAACCTGGCCAGATGTCCTTGACAAGGACGGTGCCCTGCTGAGTGCCGTCGCTCTTCCACAGTTCCGAGCCGTGGGCAGCGTCCCATGGCGCATAGAACACCACGCCGTTAACGCTAACCAGATTCGACCCCGACGTGCAGCTTCCAGGCCATATGTCTTTGACCAAGTAAGTGCCCTCGGACGTAGCGTCGCTGAGCCAGAGTTCTCGGCCGTGGACGTAGTCGTAGGCGGTGAAAAAGGCGATGGCGCCCGCGTCCACGTAACTCTCAGGTGCCGAGTCGGCTGGGAGAATGTTGATGTTCTTGACGAGGTAAGGTACGTCGGCTTGTGCCGGAACGGCCAGGAGCACAAGCATCACGGCAAGCACGACTGAGATCGGCCCCATCCTCTCCATAGCCATCACATGTCCCCTTCTCCTGCCACAAGCGACGCGCGCCCGCCGGTGGCCCTCGCCGCTGCAATAGCGTGCGTCTGGAACGCACGCTGCGTATTCCTTGCCTTACGGGCAGCCCTCACCCCAGTGGGCCAGCAGGATGCCCAGGTCGGACTGGTCAGTGTCGCCATCGTTGTCCAGGTCGCCGCCGTCATCGACGCCGAACGCGGCCAACAGAATGCCCAGATCGGCCTGATCGACGCAGCCGTCGTCATTCAGGTCGCCGGGCACGCCGATCGGGATGCTCCAGGCGCCACGGCCTTGGGTGCCGATGATGAGTCGCGCGCGGGCCACGTCCAGGCGCATGTCGATGACGGCAGCCCGCGGCAAGCCGATGCCGTAGCGATGCCACGAGGCTCCGTCGTCAGCTGAGCGATATACGCCGTCGTCGGCCCCGGCGTAGATCACCGGCGTGGAGTAACGCACGTCGGCGGCGACCACGTTCACCGGGGCGTCCGGCAGGTCCCCGTCGAGGATTTCCCAGCTCTGGCCGGCATCGCGTGTCCGCCGCACCTGATCTTCGCCGAAGACCGCGACCGCCAGGTACATGGTCAGCGGATCGTGCGGGTGCACGAACATCTCGCGGGTGACGCGTGGCCAGCCGGGGATGTCGTCGAGGATCTGCGCGAAGTCTTCGCCGCCGTCGATCGAGACCAGCACGTTCCCGTCGTTGGTCGCGGCGTAGACCACATTGGGATTGGACGGGGCCATGGCCAGCGCGCGGATCGCACCGGCCCCGTCGGTCAGGTCATCGCTGAGTGCACTCCAGCCGGTGCCGCCGCTTAGACTCTGATAGATGCGGTGCGTGCCGTAGAGCATGCGTTGAGAGTTGTCGGGATTGATCAGGAAGGGCGGCAGGAAGCAGTTGCGCCCGCTGATGCCGTTGCCGACGTAGGAAAAGCCGTCGCCCCCGTTAGTGGAGCGATACAGGTTGCCGGTGCCCTGGTACTCGACGAACACACGATTGGGGCTCGACTGGTCGACCTGGGTCCAGCCGCCGTCGCCGCCGAAAACCTGCGTCCAGTTCATCGTGTCGGTATTGCGACGGTTGCTGCCGTTGTCCTGCGTGCCGCCGAAGATGGTCACGTCGCTGGTCGGGTGGAGCGACAGGCCGGCGTAGAACTGGATGACGCCCAGGTTGTTGTTATGCGAGGTCCAATTGTTGCCGAGGTTGCTGGTGCGGTGCACGCCGCCGTCGTCCCCGACCACCATACGTCCGTCGGCATCCCAGGCGATGGCGTGCATATCCACGTGCGGCGGGGTGATGGTCTGCCAATTGGCACCGGCGTTGGTCGATCGCCGCAGACTGAGCCCGCCCATGATCACCACGTCGGGGTTCGTCGGCTGGACGGAGACAACCGACAGGTACCAGCCGTACGTCGCTTGGATGCTGCCGACCGGTATTGAGGTCCACGAGCCGCCGCCGTCATCACTGCGGTACGCGCCCAGGACCGAAGCCCCGCCGCCGAACGCATCCGACGGGCGGGTGATCAATGTGTAGATGCGGCTCGCCATACTCGGCGCGACGGCCACACTGATGCGACCGAGCGTCTCGCTCGGGAGACCGCCGCCCAGCTTGCCCCAACTGTCGCCGCCGTCGGTCGATTTGTAGATCCCGTTGTCGGGATGCCCGAAGATGCGCCCGATGGCGGCGTACAACGTCTGCGGATCGCTGGGGTCGATGGCCACGTCGGTCGTCGAGAGGCTGGGCAGCCCGTTGGTGAGCTGCACCCAGCTCGACCCGCCGTCATCCGAGCGAAACAGTCCCAGCGGACCGGTTGCTCCCGGATGGCCCTTGGCGGCGGCCAGTTCGGGGAAGCCGCCGGCACGTGTGATCGCCGCATAGATGATCTGCGAATTGAGCGGGTTGATGACCATCTTCGAGAAGCAGCGCCCGCCGAAGACGTCTTCGGCCAGTTGCAGCCACGTTTCGCCGCCGTCCGTGGACTTGTACAGCCCCAGCCCGTAGCGGCTGTGGTTGGCATAATTGGCTTCGCCGGTGCCGGCGTAGATGATGTTCTCGTTCAGCGGGTCGAGGGCCAGCGCCCCCATCGCGCTGGTGGGCATGTGATCGGTCAAGGGCGTCCAGCTTGAGCCGCCGTCGGTCGTACGCCACACGCCGCCGTCGGCACCGGCGGCGAAGTAGCGGTTCGGGTCGGTGGGGCTGCACGCCACGGCGGAGACGCGCCCGGTGTAGCCGCCGTTGATGATCGGCGCGGGGCCGAGCTCGTCCCAGTCCGATGATGCCAGCGCCAGGCCCGCAAGCGTCCAGAGCGGCAAACCTGCAACCACTATGACGGCGACGAGGCTTCGGGTGGATCGCTGCGTCTTCATTTGCTCGCTCCTTTCTCCGCGACCTCGAACGTCAGCGTGGCACTGTAGATTGCCCAATCCGCAGCCGGGTCGTCTTTCAGCGGTTCGGCGTGGTGAAATTCCACGCGCCACAGGCCGGGATGCGTGATCCGGAAGTGCGCCGCCCCGGACGAGTCCGTGACCATCTGTTGCGTCGTGCCGGCCGCAACCGAAGTCGCCAGCAGCCGGCCGCCCACCTTCTTGCTGCCGGCCAGGTAGACGCGCACCGGCAGGTCGCTTCCAAGCGGCACCATCGTCGGATCAGCCAGCGGGCGGATCTCAACCGCCTGGCCCGACTTGCTCTGCGCGGTGGCCGAGTGCGAGCGCTCGCCGTCCTCGGTTTGCACACGGACCAACGTCTTGGTCGATTCAACGCGGCGGACGTTGAGCTTCGCTGCGGAAGGGAACCTCTGTCGCGGGTTCGGCAGCGACGCCGGTTCGACGTAGCGGGCCACGAAGGCCTGCAAATTCTTGCCCGCGACCTGTGTGACCGTAGGCCGCGTATCGAACCCGATCAGCGCTACGCCGGGATGCGCGAGCGGGACAGTCAGGAAATCGTCCTGGGCGCGGGCCGGCCGTACCCGCTCTTTGTGCAGATTCTCCTGCGTTCCGGCGGCGCGGACGTAGAGCCAGTCGATGGTCTCGGCCGGCCACGCCGCCCGCTGAGGCTTGAGCGCATCGCCGGCCTCCACGTGCAGGCGGAGCTGATCACCGACGTGGGCCTGGTATTCATCCGGACTGAGGTACTTCACCGACTGGGCCGCGGCCAACGACGAGCACGCCGCTGCCAGCACCGCCGGTATGAGCCATTTCCGCACGACGCTTGGTTTCATAATGCCGTCTCCTGGTGAGCGGGGCCGACCGTTGTCGCCGCGCTCCGCTTACGCCACAAGGTTGCCGCTGCAACGGAACCGTCGCGGGCGGTCTGCACGAGAAGCCCGCAACCCCCTGCCTGCCAGTATAACACGTTCGGCCCCCCGGTTTGCCACGAAATCCCGGGCCTTTGGACGGCAGCATGAGGACCCGCCACCGGCCCGGTACAGGCCCCCGTAGCCAGCTCAGAGCAACGCTTGACTCAGCGTTACCGAGCGAAAGTCGCCGATCGCTTTCCGATCGGGGGCGCGCTGCGGCCCGCGGCGTGTCAAGGGGAACGGCCCGGCGACGTCGCGGGCCCTGAAGCTCTCGAACGAAATGGGTATTATGTCCCGCTTTGGCTCGGCTTTGCGTTCGGTTCGGCTTTTCCGCTTTTGTTCCGTTTTTACTGGGATTGCGGTCTCGGGTCTGACGGACGTTGATCGGCCAGAACGCTGCCGCCATTGGGTGTTGCCCAGGGCGGCTTGCTGCCCCACTCCGGGTAGACATCGCCCCTCGCGAAGTCTACTGCGCCAATGATGTGCTCGTCCTGAATGCCAACAAGCCAAACCCGGTCAGCTTCTCCTTGTGTGACAAAGTCCAGTTGCCTTCCCCCCAAATCGCGCGCGACCAAGTACCAGCCGCGAGGGGTTTTTCGAGGGAGGGCTGATACATTGACGCCTTGCACGAAAGCGCCCTCCCTATCTGTTACATATAGCATATCGTGTACAAGTGCGCCCTCGCTAGATGTAAGGTGTGGACCGACCTTCTGGAATCTGGCGACGTCGAAGTCATGCCCATTCTGAGTCTGGCCATAGAATCGATTTGTTAGCGTCCAGCCACCCATTTGGCATCCGGTGCAGCATAAGATACTCAGCAGCACACACTCTTTTCTAGGCATGGGCATTACTCCTGTAAGTGTACCTGTTCTATTCTGTCAACCGGCTGGGGCCAAATCGGGCAAATCGGGGACATGATACCATTTTTCGCCGCCCACTTGTCTTCGGTGGCTGTTCTTTCTGGAAATGAGTATCAAGTCCCGCTTTTCGCCGTGCTTACGCTCCGAAGCTGCCGTTGCGCCGAGACCGTCGCGGGCGGTCTGCACGAGAAGCCCGCAACCCCCTGCCTGCCAGTATAACACGTTCGGCCCCCCGGTTTGCCAGGAAATCCCGGGCCTCTGCACGCCAGCGTGGCAGGTGGTCCACCGCTTCGGCGGTGGGGGACGCGAGTCGCCACCTAGCCTACGTACCCGACGGGTGGCACGGTCCTGCGCAGCGCAGCAAGGCCGTGCGGATCGGATGGTGTCGCCCCAGGGCCTGGCTTCGCCAGACCGTGCCACCCCCCGCACAGCGGCACGTGTTGTGTGAAGGGTGAACTTGTAGGTCGCGACGTTCCTGTCGGCCCTCAAGCTGCGGCGGCTCAGCACCCACCCGCCACGGTTCTACGGTCTGTTAGCACCCCCCTCGGCGTGGAACCCCTGCGGGAACGGCCGCGGTATTGGCGACCAGGACACGCCGTATACGCGCCATGGAAGGGCAACGACGCGTTTCGCTTTAAGATCGAAGAGCAGTGTCAGCTTATCAAGGTGGGCAGCCGAGTCTGCGCCTGCATATGAACTCAGGCCAACCGCCAGCATTTTCCCGTCGGCGGACCACACTGGCGGGTGATAGCTGCGATCTCTGGACCAATTAGGCGCGTCCTCACGCGGCAGGATTTCCGCAAGCATCTCGGCCTTCTTACTCTCCAACTCGTAGACCCAGACTTCTTCGGCACGCCTCAAGAACGACACGGACTTGGCGTCGGGCGACCACTCATGGCCATGACCTTCGGGCAGCTTCTGAAGAAGTGATTTGGATGCGAGATCGTAGACCTGCGCGACCGGCTGTATCAGGATCGCCGTTTCATCTGGGGAGAGGGAAAAACCGGTTATTGGCCCGCCGTTCGGCAGCTCGATCTGGCCGACGGTCTCACCACCTAGAGTCCACACGTCCACACTCTGCGAATATTTCGCATGCGTGTATACACGCCCGTGGTCTAATGAAATCTGCCGGCCCCCAAGATAGTTCGAAAGCTCGATTCTCTGGGAGACGACCTTTCTTTCGCCAGTACGAAGCAGAACTGCTACGATCTCAGCGTCCCACGGCGGCCCATAATCCTGCTCAACATAGACAAGCCGATGATCCTTCGGGTCGTACAGAAACGGACCAAAGACGATCGGCTCGAAGTGAGTGCCGCCCTTGTAGTTTCGGTGCACCTGATAGTTTGTCAGCGACCTCATTTGCCCTGTGGACGTTTCGATCATCACCAACTGCAGGTGGCAATCGAAAAAATGAAAGCAATACCGCCCATCCGTAGACCACGTCGGAACGTTACCCTTGCTTTCCTTGAGGCGTGCTCGATACAGCGTGCGCGGCTTACGCATGCCGGCGTCAAGCACCATGACACAACGATTGTCCTGGTAGAGAAGTGCACAATCCGGAGGCAAGGATGGAGCCAACTCGAACCCCTGTCCCAGCAACAGATGCCAGCCGGACGGAAACTGATACTTGATGGCCGAGCCTGCCTGCGACTGAACCAGTGACGCTGGGTCTATCGCCTCTCTTCCCAAGGGCTGCTGCTTCCGCCCGCCGAGCCAGTCCCGGAGCCACTGACCCGCGCTTCCGACTGGTGACCCGACGGCAACGACAGCAACCCCCACAAGCGGCAAAAAGACAGAACGACGTGTAGATCGCGACATAAACAAAGTCCTCACAGGAGGCACCCCCAAGGGGATGCCGTGCAGGAGGTCATTCAGGACAGTGCCTGTTTTTTCTGCTTTTTCAGGCCCTCTTTTCTCGGTTTCGGCCTTTGGACAAGTCTTTCGTCTGTTGGGCCGGGCAACGGGGCGCTCCCGTAGCCGCCGGACCAGCTTGCACGGCTTACTCAGCAAGCTGTCGCCGGCCGATGCTCACCCTCAGTGTCGTAGCTCAAGCTGGCCACGTTCGATCGATATCATACCCGATCATCACGTCGTCGTACTGCTGAATTAACGAGCCGGCGGCAGCTACGTCTGTCTCGGGTGTGTGGCGGGTGGCACGGTCTTGCGCAGCGGAGCGGAGCAAGGCCGTGGGGATCGGACTTTCTCTCCCCACGGCCTGACTTCGTCAGACCGTGCCACCCGCCGAGCCGGCCTTGACCGAGTCACGCCCTGCCAATACGGTCCGGCGGGCGTACGTTCCGGTCGCCGCTGCGTAGCGTGCTGGAGCTTCATGATGAGACCGGTGGTCCGATTTCTGGGTGACGAGTTGCTGGAGCGGATTGTCGCCGAGGCGCGCGACATCCTGGCCAGGCTCGGCGTGACCATCCATAACGAGGGCGTCCTGCGGATGCTGGCCGAGCACGGCGTCCGGGTGGATGCGGAGCAGAAGCGGGCGTTTCTCAACGACGAGATCATCGACCGGGCGCTGAACGCCGCTCCGAGCTCGTTCAAGCTCTACGACGTGTTTGGGCGCCAAACGCACGACTTGGCGGGTCACAACGTGTATTTCACGCCCGGCTCCGCGGCCATCCACATCCTCGACCACGGCACGAACGAGCTTCGCACGCCGACGACCGGCGATTACGTCCGTTACGCGAAGCTCGTTAGCCGGCTCGTGCATCTTGCGTCGCAAAGCACCGCCCTGATTCCCAGCGACGTGCACCAGAACATCTCCGACAGCTATCGGCTCTTCCTCAGCCTGATGTTTTGCGCGAAGCCGGTCGTCACCGGGGCGTTCACGATTGACGCCTTCAATATCATGAAGGACCTGCAGCTTGCGGTGCGCGGAACCGAAGAAGCGCTGGCGGCCAAACCGCTGACCGTGTTCTCCTGTTGCCCGACGGCCCCGCTGAAGTGGAGCGACGTCACGTCGCAGAACGTCGTCGATTGTGCCCGGTACTCGATCCCGGTGGAGTTCATCTCCATGCCGCTGGCCGGATTCGTGGCCCCGGTCACGCTGGTCGGAACATTGGTGCAGCACACCGCCGAGACGTTGAGCGGTATCGTTATCAGCCAACTGACGAACCCGGGCACGCCCGTCCTGTATGGCGGCTCGCCGGCTATATTCGACATGCGCTACGAGACCACGCCGATGGGAGCCGTGGAAACCATGATGATCGACTGCGCCTACAATGAGATCGGCAAGCACCTGGGCTTGCCGACCCAGGCGTACATCGGGCTCAGCGACGCCAAGCGGCTCGACGCCCAGGCCGGGCTCGAAGCGTCGATGGGCGCGACATTGGCCGCCCTGGCGGGGATCAACAACGTCTCCGGGCCGGGCATGCTCGACTTTGAAAGCTGCCTGAGCTTGGAGAGCCTGGTTTTGGACAATGAGATTTGCGGCATGGCTCTGCGCCTGATCGCGGGGATCGAGCCGCGTGAGGACTTCCCGGCCCTGCCGCGCTTCGAGGAGCTGCTCAAAGAACAGCACCTGTTGATCTCAAAGCACACTCGCCGGTATCTGCGCCGAGAGCATTACTTCCCCGGCGACACCATCGACCGAGCCAACCGGGCGCGCTGGCAGGAGGAGGGCGGCCTGACGCTGGGCGAGCGGGCGCACCGGGAAGTGGAGCGCCTCGTCGGCGAGTACGAACCACCGGACTTGTCCGGCGATATCAAAGCCGACCTGACGGAGCGGATGGAGCACGAGGCCCGCCGCTGGGGAATGGATCGTCTGCCTCACAGCAGCCTGTTGGTGGGTTGAAAAACTCCGCGGACGCGCGGATTCTGTAGCGTCGGACCTCCGAGTCCGACGTTTTCTCGACTGATCGGCGTGGACGCCGGGCTCGGAGGCCCGGCGCTACAGGTTTTTCGGTGGCTTGGCGTGAGCGAGATCCTGACATTCTCAACCGACGAAACGAGACCGGACCGGGCGGCTGTCTTTGAGAATCAGGGCATCCCGGCCGGGGCGGGCGTGACGCAAGACATCGAAGCGCTCTACGACGCCGCGCTCCGCCTGCTGGCGGAGGTCGCTGCGCCGCGCGGCATCGTAGCTCAGATATCCAAACCTGATTTCGAGATCGTCTATCAGGGCGAGGGCCGCAACGAGCCGCGCACGCCGGTCGGGGACATCTTCGGCCGGGCCGACCACTTGGCGCTTTTTGCGGTCACGCTTGGCGAGCGGGTCGGTCGTGAAATCACGCAGCGTTTCCGCACGAATGACTTGGCCTTGGGGGCGATGTTGGATTCGGCGGCCTCGGCCGCGGCGGACAAGCTGGCCGAGTTGGTTGAGACCCGGTTTCGCCAGAGTCTTTCAGCCAGCGGACAGGCCGGGTCAGACACCGGCGTGCTGCGCTACAGCCCGGGCTACTGCGGCTGGGACATCAGCGGCCAGAAGAAGCTCTTCGAGTTCCTGCATCCGGAGCGCATCGGCATCGCGCTCCGCGAGAGTTTCCTCATGGAGCCGTTGAAATCCGTCTCCGGGGTGCTGATTGCCGGGCCGAAGGAGATTCACGACGTCGAGATGTCATACCCGTTTTGCGATCAGTGCGAAACGCGCGGTTGCCGCGAGAGGATACGCGCCCTGCTGGCCGAATGAGCGCCCGGTGGCGAACGAGGAGAACTGACTTGGACCTGCTGGCGGAGATTTCAAGAAACCTGCTGAACGGCGAGGACGAGAAGGTGGCTGAGCTTACGCAGGAGGCGATCGATCAGGGCCTGCCGCCCAAGCGGATTCTGGACGACGGCCTCATCGCCGGCATGGACGTCGTGGGCCAGCGCTTCAAGACGCACGAGATCTACCTGCCCGAGGTGCTGCTGGCGGCCAGAGCCATGTATGCGGGGATGGATCGGCTCAAGCCGCTGCTGCTGAAGGAGGGCATCCCGTCGATCGGCAAGGTGGTGCTCGGGTCGGTGCAGGGCGATTTGCATGACATCGGCAAGAACCTCGTCGGCATCATGCTCAAAGGGGCGGGTTTCGAGGTGATCGACCTGGGAGCCGACGTTCCACCCGAGCGCTTCGTCGAGACGGCCAGAGAGCACGACGCCTCGGTCATCGGCATGTCCGCCCTGCTGACCACCACGATGCCGGCGATGAAGACCGTGGTGGACCTGCTTAACGAACAGGGCCTGACCGGGAAGGTCAAGACCATCATCGGCGGGGCCCCCGTCTCGCTGCAGTTCGCGCGCGAGATCGGCGCCGACGCCCGTGGCTACGACGCCGGCAATGCAGTCGAGCGTGTGAAGGAGCTCGTCGGTCGGTAGGGGGGTCTACGCTCGGTCGGCGTGCTACGGGCGATGGGGGGGTGGTGGGCAGCGAGGTCGCTGAACGCAGCTTGGGAATATAATCCCGCGCGCGACCTCGCCGCCCACCGTACGCTCAATACGGTTACAGCCCGCAGCCCCAGTCGGCCAGCAGGATGCCGAGGTCGCTGTGGCCCACCTCGCCGTTGCCATCGAGGTCGGCACCCGCGTTCCAGTTCGGGTCGCCGTCATGCGTGCACCAGGCCGCAAGGAGCTCACCCAGGTCCGAGTGGTCGGTGTCACCGTCGCCGTCGATGTCGCCGAGGCACACGATTGGATAGTGATACCCCATGTCCACGATGCCGCTGTCAGGGACCTGATCCGTTCGCGTGGTCCGGGTGTCCAGGCCGTGGTCCTCGGCGGTGCCGCTGCCGGCGTTTACACAGGGGCTGTCCTCGTCCTGGCCCGCCGCCGTCTGGCTGAGGTAGTAATCCCCGAGCGGCCCCGTCACGAACAGCGGGTCGTGGTCGATGTTGCCCTCGCCGGTGAAGCCGCCCTGCACGTCGCTGTACGTCACGACCGCGGGGCCGACGATTTCGTCCGGGCTGTCACCCCACAAAATGCAGTCGGTCAGCGTCGGGATGCAGTCGTCGGTGCTGTACGTCCCGTCTGGTGAGTTCCCGCTGAACGTGCAGTTGGTCACCGTCGGGTAGCACTCGGTCCAGTTGATCATCCCGCCGCCGTAGTTACCTGCCGAGTTCTGCACGAACTTGCAGTTGGTTACGGTGGGGTGGCTGTCTGACCAGTTGCCCAACGCGCCGCCATTGCCTGTGGCCATATTACCGCTGAACGTGCAGTTGGTGACGGTCGGGCTACTGCCGGAACGGTTGAGCATCCCGGCATCGTTGGCGGCCGAGTTGCCAATGAACATGCAGTTGCTGACGGTGGGGTTGCTGGACCATATGCTGTAGATCCCGCCGCCGTACGTGGCGGAGTTGGCCGTAAACGTGCAGTTGCTCACCGTCAGGTCGCACTGGTTCCACGCAGTCATTCCGCCGCCGTTACGAGCCGTGTTGCCCTCGAAGCTGCAATTGACGATTGTCAGGTCACAGAACTGGTACGTTCCCAACCCGCCGCCGTCATAGGTAACGTTGTTGCCGGTGAATGTGCAGTCGCTGATGATTGGACTGCTGTGGAAGTAGTTGCGCATGCCGCCACCGTAATCCGCCGTGTTGTTGCTGAACTCGCAGTTGCTCACCATGGGGCTACTGTATTCTCCGTTCCACATGCCCCCGCCGCGGGCTGCCGCGTTGCCCTGGAAGGTGCAATCGGTCACTGTCGGGCTACTGTCGTACGCGTTGTACATCCCGCCGCCGTAGTCACCGGCGGTATTCCCGCTGAAGAGGCAGCCAATTATCGTCGGGCTGGTGTGGCCGTTGATCATCCCGGCGCCGTCGTAGCTTGTCGTGTTGGCGCTGAATGTGCAGTCGGTCACAGTTGCAGTCCCATACCAGTTGCACATCCCGCCGCCGTCGTTTCCGCTGAAGGCGCAGTCGGTGACCGTCGCATCTGCATAGTAGTTGTACAACGCCCGATGGTTATTTCCGGTGAACGTGCAGTCGATTACCATCGGGCTGCTTTCGTCGTTGTACATCCCACCCCCGCCCCATGCCCAGGAGGCTTCCGACGTGTTATCGGTAAACGTGCAGTTCGTCAGCGTGAGGGTGCTGTAGCGGGCATACAGTCCGCCCCCGTGCGCGACATCGCCTCCCACTGCCGCGTTCTCGCTGATCACGCAGTTGGCTAGCGTCGGGCTACTGCCGTCGCAGAAGATGCCGCCGCCAAGGGCCTCGGTCCCAGTAATCAGGGCGTTGCGGATGGTAAATCCGTCCACGACGGCGTCGGGGGTCTCCCCGTTCTGGAAAATAAGGCCGCGGCCGGCGCCTTCGCAGTCGATGATGCAAGTGTCCGGGCCGTTCTCGCTGCGCACGGTGATCGCCTTGCCACCAAAGTCGAGGTCGCGGTTGCCGAGGCCGGTCCAGGTCCCGTCGCGGACGATGACCTCGTCACCGTCCGAGCACGCGTCGATGGCCTCCTGAATCGTGGCGAAGTCATCCGGCACATGGACAGTCTCGGCGCAGAGCGGCGTTGTGGCGAGCGCGAGCGCGGACACAGCCATGATTACGACTCCCAAGTTGTGAGCGACCTTCGACATGATGTGGTTCTCCTTCATCAACAGGTTGTGAGAGAAATCCAAATACCGACGGCCGAGCCATCGGCCGTCCTTGTCATACAGCATGGCGAGAAATGAGCGGCGCAGTATCGCGCTCTCGGGAGAAAAAAACGCCGTGGGTGTCTATGCTGGAGCGAGACGGCGCGCGGGTCACCGGCTAGGATAAACCGCTCCGGGCCGCAATTCGTGACCCGGAACCGGCGGGGCGGACCGGTGGCGGACGACTCAGACAGAGACCTGGTGAAGCGCGCGACCGAGGGCGACGAGAGCGCGCTCGCGATGCTGCTCAAAAGGTTTGGGCCGCAAGTCCGCCGCAAGCTGACCGTCAGCCCGACCTGGCAGTCCGTCATCGATCCGGCCGACGTAATGCAGGTCACCTACATGGAAGCCTGCCTGCGAATCCGGCAGCTCAAATCGCAGGAACCGGAAGCGTTCCTCACCTGGCTGACACGCATGGCGGAGAACAACCTCCGCGACGCGATTCGGGAGCTGGAGTGCGCCAAACGGCCCAGTCCGCGGCACCGGGTCCAACCGATGAGCCAGGAAGACTCCGCCGTAATGCTGCTGGAAGCGATGGGGTGCACGACGGCCACGGCCAGCCGGCATGTTGCCGCCCGCGAGTCGGTTGGCCTGCTGGACGAGGCCATCGATCAGCTCCCGGAATCCTATCGCTCCGTCGTCCGTCTGTTCGATCTCGAGTGCAAATCCGTGCAGGAAGTCTCGGACGCGATCGGTCGCTCGCCGGCCGCGGTCTACATGCTGCGGACGCGCGCGCATGACCGGCTGCGTGAATTATTGGGGTCGCGATCGAGGTTTTTCAGCGATCGCGCGTGAGTGTGGCGGCTTTTTCTCGCCACTTAAGATAGGCGAGCCAGCGGAGGTCTTGTGCGCTGACGCAACTCGGGAGCAGGTCGCATGAGTAAGGAACAGCAGAACCACGAGCCCCCGTCCGAGACCCGGTCGAATGACGCCGCGATGATTGAAGCCGCCCTACGCGAGGCCAGGACCGCAGCCCGTGCAGGCGAGTCGCCCGGAAGCGATGCGGTCGGCTTCACGGCGCCGCCGCCGGACGCCTTCGCCGGATACGACGTCATCGACGAAGTCCATCGCGGCGGGCAGGGCGTGGTATTCCGAGCGATCCAGAAGGCCACTCGGCGCGAGGTCGCGATCAAGGTCCGGCGAGAAGGGCCGTTCACCAGCCAAGCAGACGCGGCGCGCTTCGAGCGCGAGGTGCAGGTTCTGGGGCAGCTCAGCCACCCCAACATTGTCACCGTTCACGACACCGGCGTCGCCGGCAGTAGCCACTATTTCGTGATGGACTACGTCAGTGGCCAGCCGCTGGACGTCTCCCTGGCCCGCGGCGACTGGTCGATCGACGAGACGTTGCGCCTGTTCGCCAAGATCTGTGCGGCGGTCAACGCCGCCCATCTGCGCGGCGTTATCCATCGCGACCTCAAGCCGAGCAATATCCTCATCGACGACGACGGCGAGCCACAGATCCTGGATTTCGGCCTGGCCAAGGTGGCGACCGGCCCGGCGGACGCGGGCGACATCACGCTGACCGGGCAGTTTGTGGGCTCGCTCCCCTGGGCGTCGCCCGAGCAGGCGGAGGGCAAGCAGGCCAAGGTCGATATGCGTACCGACGTGTACTCGCTGGGCGTGATTCTGTACCAGATGCTGACCCGCCGGTTTCCGTACGAGGTGGTCGGGAACATGCGCGACGTGATCGACAACATCCTGAGCGCCGAGCCGGCCCGGCCGAGCACGATCCGCGTAGCGGCCGGGCCCCGTACCGGCCGTATCAACGACGAGGTCGAGACGATCGTGCTCAAATGCCTGCAAAAGGAGCGCGACCGCCGCTATCAGACCGCCGGCGAATTGGCCCGTGACGTCAACCACTATCTGAACGGCGAGCCCATCGAAGCCAAGCGCGACTCGGCGGCATACGTCCTCCGCAAGCAGTTGAAGCGCCACAAGCTCCCCTTAACGATCGCCGCCGGCTTCGTAGCGGTTGTCACTGCGGGCTTCGTCACTTCGCTTACGTTCTGGCACCAGGCAGCGGATCAGCGCTACACGGCACAGCAGGCTCAAGCGCGAGAAGCCGAGCAACGCAAGCTGGCGCAGGAGAGTGCGGCGAGAGCCGAGACTGAGGCGGAGGAAGCCCGAACGCAGGCAGCTATCGCGCAGGCGGTCAACCAATTCCTCAACGAAGATTTGCTCGCGGCCGTCGCCCCATCCGTGGAAGAAGGTCGTGGTCGCGACGTCACGATGCGCGAAGTGCTCGACGTGGCGGCCCAGCGGATCAAGGGACGATTCGCGGATCAGCCGCTCGTCGAGGCAGCGATACGTACTACGCTCGGCGAGACGTACAGGAAACTCGGCCTGCTCACTGCCGCGGAACCACACTTGGTAGGGGCGCTGGAGATCTACCAGCGCGCGCCGGTCGCCGAGCACCAGGAGACGGCAAACGCGATGGACAGCTTGGCGCGTCTGTACACAGACCAGGCGCGCTATGAGGAGGCGGAATTACTCGCCATTGAGGCGTTAGCGATGCGCAAGAGCCTACTGCCCGCAGAGCATCCGGACACCCTTGATTCGATGGAGACCCTGGCGAGCCTCTACGTGGGCCAAGGGCGCCACGAAGAGGCAGAACCCCTGTACACGGACGTGTTGGCGATCCGCAAGCGCGTGAAGGGCGTTGAACATCCCAGCACGCTGATCTCCATGCAGAGCCTCGCCACGTTGTATATGCACCAGTTCCGCTACCAGGAGGCGGAGGCGCTGCTTACCGAGGCTCTGGCGATCCGGAGGCGCGTGCAGAGCGTCGAGGATCGGGGCGCGCTGATCACGATGAACGTCCTGGCGGAGGCGCTCCGCCTGCAAGGCCGCTACGAGGAGGCGGAGGCGCTGTTCGCCGAGTTGTTGCCCATCCAGCGGCGTATCCTGGGCGATGAACATCCGGACACACTGACCTCGATGAACAACCTGGCAAACGTCTACAACTACCAAAAGCGCTATGAGCTGGCCGAGCCGCTCTACCTCAAGGTGCTGGAAGTCAGGCGACAGAAACTGGGTAACGACCATCCGGACACGCTGTCCGTCATGAACAACCTGGGTATGACGTACAATGGACTGGGTCGCTTCGAAGAGGCCGAGCCGCTCCTCAAGGAAGTGTGCGACAGGGTCCGGAAGGTTCTGCCCGAGGGCGATTGGCGCATCGGTACCTGCCTGTTCAAGTACGGTCATTGCCTGTTCGCACTTAAGCGCTACGCTGAGGCCGAAGAGAACCTGCTCGAGGCGTACCGAATCTCCCTGTCCACATTCGGTCCGGAAGCCCGAGAAACCATCGCCCACGTCTACACGCTTACCCGCATGTACGAAACGTGGGACGTCGTCGAGCCCGGCCAGGGCCACGCCGACAAGGCGGCCGAGTGGCGGGCGAAGCTGCCGGCAACTCAGCCAACGCCGACGGAAGAGCAACCCACCTCCGGCGAGGAGTAAAGGGGCGCCTGCGATGTCCTCGTCGCCTTCCCTCTCTTCGTAGCGCGGACGCATTTCCCTTATACTCCCACGCCATACTTGCGTGACTCACTGACGCGAATGTCTTGAAACAGAGTGAAGCCATGAGCAGCAGTCCTGACAAACGTTGCTACGTCGGCATCGACGTCGGCACCGGCAGCGCCCGGGCCGGGGTCTTCGACGCCAACGGCAAGATGCTGGCGGCCGCCACCCGCGAAATGCGGATCTGGCGGCCGCAGGCAGACTTCGTCGAGCAGTCCTCCGACGACATCTGGCGGGCAACCTGCGCCGCGGTCAAACAGGCGTTGTCCGACGCCGGCGTCCAGCCCGAGCACGTGCGCGGTCTCGGCTTCGACGCAACCTGTTCGTTGGTGGTGCTCGATGCCGACGATCAGCCCGTCACTGTCAGCCCCAGCGGCAACGCCGAGCAAAACGTCATCGTCTGGATGGACCATCGCGCCATGGACCAGATGCACCGCATCAACGCCACCAGGCACGATGTGCTCAAGTATGTCGGCGGCACGATCTCGCCGGAGATGCAGTCGCCTAAGCTGCTGTGGCTGAAGGAGATTCTGCCGCAAACCTGGCAGCGGGCGGCCCGGTTCTTCGATCTGCCCGACTGGCTGGTCTACCGTGCCACGGGCCATGACACGCGCTCGCTATGCTCAACCGTGTGCAAGTGGACGTATCTGGGTCACGAAGAGGCCCGCACCAAAGGCACCGTCGGCCGGTGGGAGGACACGTTCTTCCGTCAGGTCGGCCTGGCCGATCTGGTGGACGAGGGCTACCGGCGCATCGGCACACGCGTCCGCCCGATGGGCGAGCCGGTCGGCAAGGGGCTTACCGAAAAGGCCGCCGCCGAGCTCGGGCTTAGGCCCGGGACGCCCGTAGGCGTGTCGATCATCGACGCGCACGCCGGCGGCCTCGGCCTGCTCGGCGCCCCGCTCAATGGCAAGACGCCCACGCAAGCGGATCTCGAAACGCGTCTGGCCCTGATCGGCGGCACCTCCAGTTGCCACATGACCGTCTCACGTGACGCACGCTTCATCCCCGGCGTGTGGGGGCCGTATTACTCGGCGATGGTCCCCGATATGTGGCTGACCGAGGGCGGGCAGTCGGCCACCGGGGCGCTGATCGATCACGTGATCTTTTCACACGCCCGCGCGGCCGACCTGCAAGCGGAAGCGAAGTCAACGGGCCAGACCGTCTACGAACTGCTCAATCAACGCCTCGACAAACTCGCGCAGGCGTTGGTGCGAGATTCCAATCTCGCACCAGCGGCACAGCTCACGCGCGAGCTGCACGTATTACCATATTTCCACGGCAATCGCTCGCCGCGGGCCGACGCCACGCTGCGCGGGATGGTATCCGGGCTGACGCTCGGCGACACCACGGACGATCTGGCCCGACTCTATCTGGCGACCATCCAGGCCATCGCTCACGGCACCCGCCACATCATCGACACGCTCAACGCGCAGGGCTACCGCATCGAGACGGTCTTCGCTTGCGGGGGCGGCACGAAAAACCCGGTGTTCCTGCGCGAGCACGCTGACATTACCGGCTGCACGCTCATCCTGCCGCGCGAGCCGGAGGCCGTGCTGCTCGGCTCGGCGATCCTCGGTGCGGTCGCGTCCGGCGACTGCGGGTCCGTGCTGGAGGCGATGACCAGGATGAATGTCGCCGGTGAAGCGATCGGCCCTGCCGGCGGCAATGTCAAGCGCTACCACGACGCCAAGCACCGCGTCTTCCAGCGCATGTACGACGATTTCACGGCGTACCGCGGTCTGATGCAAAGCTGATCGCGGGCCGCCGGGCTATGCCCGGGTGAGAAACGTCGCGTGGGGCGAGTTGCCTTGTTCGGGTGACGTATCCTGTTGTGTGTAATCTGGCGGGGGGGACAAGGAAGAGCGTATCC
>CAZNFA010000064.1:0-24078 GCA_964572345.1 uncultured Planctomycetales bacterium | reverse complement strand
ACAGGCATTTCGAGTGCTTTTTGAAATCAGGCGAACAAATCAAGCTTGATCAGGGTCTAGCCATCCTTTTGGAAACTCCAGCCGTCTCGTGGTTGCCGACCTGGGTACCGAGTGGCGCTTCCTTGGATCTTTCAGTGTCGGTCCTTCTGGCCTTAGCCTGTAGCGCTCGCTTTGCAGACATCGCCAGCAAGATTGCCGCGTTCGAGATCTGTTCATCGCTGGGCAGCGGGGGCACCTCGATCGGTGGGGATTACGGAAGAATCAAGTATGGTGTACTTGCCCTCCTGCAGGCAGGAAGCCTGCTTGCGCTAATCTTATATCCGGAGTACTCGCGCTGGGCTAGAATCGTATTTGTCGCTGTAAGCCTGATCGGGATAGGCTCATCTCTGTCGGCTCTGCTCATTGTCGCAGCCGTAACTCGTATCATGGAGTACAATCGTAAGGTGGAGAGATTCAATGAGGGCGAGTCCGGACTACATTACTCTCTGAGCGGCTTCCCATATGCGCATTCGCACATGTCACTCTTGTTATCCCAGCCCGTTTTCTCGGACGCCGCCTTCCATTGGGGGATCATTCCTGTTGTTGCAATGCCCATCTCGTTCTTCTTGGTCTTACATGTCTGTGAGATTGTCGTTGCGAGGGTGGTCCTTGTGGTCCTGCTGGGAATCCTGTACGCCGCGGTCCTCCACGCCGACTATCTTTCCCTCAGCAAAGCTGGCCATGCAGTTGTCCTAGCGGTTCTGTGCCCTTTGGCACTCGCTATCATTGTGCCGTGCTCAAGTTTAGCCGCTGAGATAACTGCTGGTGTGGCCCGGGTCCTGATTTATGCTATATCCACCTATACGAAGTTGGCCGACTGATAACGCTTCACGTGTCCAGTACGTTTATGGTGGCAGGTTTATGCCGCCAGCACTAGGCCGGCGTTTGATCGCAGGCCATCAGTGTCTGCAGCTCTTGCAGCCGTGGGTTCTGCCAGGCGCATCGTGACCTCGCTGTTGCCGTGCGGTATACGACGCGGCCAAGAGGACCACTGCGCCGGAATAGGCGGGGGCGCAGAAGAACCAGGCTGCCGGATCAGCGACCCCACGGGTAAGGGCGTAGATGGCGACGGCGGTCCAGAAGGTCTGGCAGGCGGAGCAGCCCATGAAGTAGGTGAAGACCCGCCAGGCGAGCGAAGTGCGCGTGAGCTGCTGGAGCTCGCGGCGGCGGGCCTCGACCTCCTTGTCGGACAGCGGGATCGCGCCGGCGCCGGGCGAACCGGCGGACGTGGAGACACGGGCCGCGTTCTCCTCCGCCCTCAGCCGAGAGCAGTGGCCGCCGTAACTTATTGCGAATACCCGCGATATAACGCGAGCCCCGCGAGGTCGCACTCACGGGGCTCGGCGTCAACTCGTCGGTCGCGGGTTTCCGCAACCGGGCTTGAAGCTCCCCAGCCCGGCCTCGAACCAGAAACCGGCCGGTTAACAGCGACCACTCCGCATTCGGGCCCAGCCATGCGTGGGATTCTCGACCCTGTGGATCGTCATCTGCGTCTGGCGGCCCTGGGTAGGGGAGGTATTGCCGCCGCCGCCCCCAAACTTTCGAGCCTGAAACGGGCATGCCCCGACTTGGCGATCGACGCTTCATCCTCGCTCAGCGGGTTGAAAAAGTGGGCCGAAGACGAATTGACCGACACGCGCTCGAAACTCACTCACAGCCCCTGTGCTGTCCTGGTCCCAACCGGCTGACGTTCAGAAAAATGCAGCGCGGCGCGCGGCTCGACCGCACGCCGTGCTGCACGACAACCTGAAGGATGCCCGGCCCGGTCCTTTCATTTCTTGTTGGAAACCGCCCAACCACGGGCCGGTAGCTACCCGGCTCCAATTCCGTTTGTCAGCCGCTCTGTTGGTTTTGGCCGACCTGCTACCCCCCGAGGCCCCCCGCGACGCGGCAACGGCCGGCCCTGGCCTATTCCGCGGCCTCTGACCCCGCCCCGCCTCAGCTCGATCACGTTCACTTCGGCCGTTGTCATCCTTGACACCCCGCCGTTACCCGGCTGCCACTTCGCGCCCGCCGATCTCTACCCGCGGTGTCAGCCGCTGATCCTCACCCTCGACGACCCACGAAGCCTCGCAGACGTCGGCCGCGATCACCGTCACGTTTTCGCGCTTGCACCGCTTCCGCGCGATCGCATAGGCCCACGGCACCAGCCGATCGACGCGCCGCAAGTGTCCATTGCTGGTGTTCGCAGCATCGGAAAGCAAATCCACCGCTTCGGGATAGAGTCGAACTTGGCCGCGCTGAACGATCGCGCGGATGTCCTTCACACTGAAGAGCTTACGCTTTGACGCGCGCCCGCCCGCCTCGAAGACCTCGGGCGCGAGGTTGCATCGCACGCCGAAGCGCGACGAGAGCTGCCCGAACTCGATCGTGTCGTCAAACGTGACCCGTTTGTGCGCATCGACCGTGCCTACCAGCAGGATGGAGCATTGCACCTCCTCGTGGAAGTCCATCAGCACATGCAATACCCGATCGTGCAGGAGGTGGGCCTGATCGACGATAATGAGCGGCCGCGATGCAACGCGCGACGATTGCTTCAACAGCTCGATAATCTCTTCCTGATACGCTCGCTGACGGAACGTCCGGCGGCGCCGTTGCATTGCGTTGTACAACGCGCGCAGGAAGCCGGCATAGCGGCGGGAACTCTCCCGCACCGCGACCACGATCGCGTTGGGCAACTCCGCCTGGATCGCCCTGACGATGGTCGTTTTGCCGATGCCGGCCGGCCCCCAGGCTACGCCCATGTCTGCCCGTTCTGTCAACCTGCGGGCGATCGCCATGAGTCGCAGGGCGACCTTGTGCTGGTCGTAATACCCGGACGGCAACTGCCGATGGCTCTCAATAGCGCGCGTTTCGAGTTCGATCCAGGCAAGCCCCTTGCGGAGGATTTCGTCGCGCTTCTCCGGCCGGAGCCTCGCGCTGTTGCCAAACAACAGGCTGACGGTGGACTGACTTCTCTCCTGAATTCCCCTCGTGAAGTCTGCCTGTGTCAGCCCGTGCTCTTCCAGGAACCGTGATGGAACGATCGCGCTCGGTGAGCCGCGGCGTGGGGCCTCGCTGTCCACGGCTTAAGTGGCCATCGGCGTATTCGTTGTGTTCACGCGGATTCGGCCGGTGTGGCAGATCATGCTGCTGGCTCTGGCCGCGGCGCCGATTTCGTTACTGTGCAACTTCCTGCGGATTATGTGCTGGGGGCTGATCGCGATCTACACCCGCCCGGATCCGGTTAACCCCGGGCCGCGCGCTATCCCGTCACGTGCACCAGCAGATGGCGCGACGAGCCCCGGCGGCGGTGATCCCACAAATAAATGCCCTGCCACGTCCCCAGCCCGAGTCGCCCGTTGACCACCGGAATCGAGAGCGTCGTCGCCGTCAGCGCCGCCTTGATGTGCGAGGGCATGTCGTCCGCACCTTCGGCCGTGTGCGTGTAGAGCGGGTCGTCCTCGGCTACCAGCCGGTTGAGCCAGGCCTCCAGATCGCGGCGGGCCGACGGGTCGGCGTTCTCCTGGATGATCAGACTGGCCGACGTGTGCTGGACGATGATCGTGCACAGCCCCTCGTCGCAGCCCGCCTCCCGAACCACGCCCTGCACCTCCGACGTAACCTCGTGCAACCCCTGCCCGCGCGTCCGCACCGTGATCCGCTTGGTCATTCTGCCTGCCTCGGCTGTCCGGCTCCCGACAAGTCAAGCTCGAAGCCGTATTCCACCGTGTTGTTCGAATCGTGCAACTCGCGTGTGCCGCGCTGCGTGAAGCCCATCTTTCGGTACAGGCGATGCGCGTCGAGAAAACGCGTGTCGGTCCAGAGGATGAGACGCCGCTGGCCGGCCCGCCGGGCGTAGTCCAGCACCAGCTCGCTCAGTCGGTGGCCCCAGCCCTGTCGCCGATACGCGCGGTTCACATACAGGCATTTCAGCTCGCTGGCGTCCTCGTGCAACAGCACGCCGACCGTCGCGATGATCTGGCTGGCCTCCTCCACGACCCAGAACTCGCCGCCACGTTGGCGGAAGTACGGCCCCGGATTCAGCAGGTACGTATCCTCATTCTCGGCATCCAGCACACACCCGTACTCGGCGAAGACCTCGCCGATCAGCTTTAGGATCCCAGGCACGTCGTCGGGAGTCGTGACTCGCACCGTCGGCATCTGGGGACCTCACGCCGGGTAGTGGCCGGCCTCGCCGTCATTCCGAGCGCGGCGAGGAATCTGGCTGACTCCGGCGCTCGGGCTAGATTCCTCAGTCGCTACGCTCCTTCGGAATGACAACACCTGCTCGCGGCGTCAGTCGACCCGTCCGGCTATCACACTGGGTGCGCCGCTTCATCGGCTGGGGACGCGAATCTGTCGCCAGGTAGTAGAGTGCGGGAGCTCTCCCCAGCGGGCCCCATCTAATCCAGCCGCTTGATGCGGACGTTGCGATACCGGACCGGCTTGCCGTGGTCCTGGAAGCCGATGTAGCCGACCCGCGGCATATTCTTGTACGCCGTGCGGTACTTGTTCTGGCTGCCGTCGGGGTTTTCGTGCGGCTCGGTCCACTGATCCAGGTCCATGTCGATGATCTGCGCGCCGTTCAACACTATGTTGATCTTCGGCCCCTTGCACGTCAGGACGACGTGGTTCCACTCGCCCGGCGGCCTGGCCGTGTTCTTGCTCGGGGCCAGGCAATCGTAGATGGCTCCGCAATCGTGCTTGCCGACGGTTTCCTTCCCGTACGAGTCGAGGACCTGCATTTCGATCCCGGTCTGCACGCAGTCACGGATGTCGGCAGTGCGGAAAAAGACGCCGCTGTTGGTGCCCTTGGTGATCTTGAATTCGAGGTCGAGCACGAAGTCGCCGAATCGGCCTTCCGTCCAGATGTCGCTGCCGCCCTTGCGGGTGAGCACGCCGTCCTCGGCCGCCCAGGCTCCGGGTTTGCAGGTCCAACCGGTGAGGTCTTTGCCGTTGAACAGGGGGATCCAGCCAGCGACGCCTGCGTCCCGGAGGTGGCCGCGCGGGATTTCGCGGATGCGGATGTTCTTGAAATAGAGCTTGCTGCCGTGGCTTTGCAGCTCGATCTGACCGGCGGTGTAGATCGGCTTGCCGCGCTCCCAGTAGTTCTCCATCACCACGTCGTCGGTAACGAGCGCGTCGTTCAGGTAAACGGTGACGCGCTCGCCGACCATCTTGATGCGGAACGTGTTCCACTCGCCGACCGGCTTATCCGCGCACTTGAGCGGTTTGCTCACGTGTTTCTTGTTGTTGTACAGACCGCCCGAGCCTTCGGGATGCTGGCCGGGGTCCCAGATCTGCACCTGTGGCGAGCCGCGCAGGTAGATGCCGCTGTCGCCGCCCGCTCCGATCTTCCAATCCACCAGCAGCTCGAAATCGCCATAGTCTTCGATAGTGCAAAGGTGCGAACCCTGGTGGCTGCCGTCGAAAACCAGCGCGCCGTCCTCGACCTTCCAGTGTGCGTGCATCTTCTGGTCCGCCGCCGCCTGCGCTTCGGCAAGCTCTGCGGGGCTCATCTTCGCGCGCGTGACTGGGTTGCCGACCAGGCCTTTCCAGCCGGTGAGGTCCTGTCCGTTGAACAGCAAGACCCAGTTACCCTCCGAGGCGGAAGCTGACGAATTGGGCTCGAGCAACACCACGCCGACGTCCTCCCCGATGCGTTTTGCGAGACGCAGCGCACCCTGGTAGAGGCCTTCGCCGAAATCCCCAGCGCGAAAGCGCGACGTGAACTCATCCTGAGCGGTCTTCGCACAGAACGAGTCTGGCAGCACGTTTTCCAGCCCCACTCCGACCTCGATCCGCCATTTTCGATCGTGGATGGCGACCGTGATGAGCACGCCATTGTCCTTGTCTTTCTGGCCAAGGGCCCATTTGTTTGCCGTTCGCAGGCTGAAACTCTCAATAGACTCGCCCGCGGTCGTTCCTAGCGTGAGAACGGCCATTTGCGCGGAGGTCTTCTTCTCAAGCTCCTGCAACAGCTCGTTCAGACGCGTCTCCAACTCCGCATCGATAACATCCGCAAGATCGGTTACGTAATGCTTCGGCTGCGCGGGGATCAGTTGGGCCCGGGTGCTCGGTGTCGCGTCGGCTTTGAGCTCGCCCAGCGCGTACTGGATGCCGGCCAGGTAGTACCGCAGCACGGTCGGGTTCCAGTAGACGTCCTCGCGGTGTCCCAGCGAGCAGTAGAAAACGCGGCCTTTGCCATACGCACGTACCCAACTGACGGCGAAATCACCGTCCGTGCGGTGGATGCCGCCCTTTTTCATGTCTGTCTTACTTGTATCCAGGCTGAGCAGGACGCGCAGCTTCTCGCGCGAGTAGGGCTCGCGAAACTGGTAGATCTCGTCCGTGACCACAAAGGTCTTGCCTTCGAAGGGAGCACACAGCGGATGATCGGGTTCTTCGATCTTGAGCGTCACCGTGTCGTTCGCCCCCCACGGATGACCGTGAAAATACCCGCCCATCATCTCGCCGAACTCGGGCCATTTGTAGAAGCAGTCGGTGGCCGCGTGAATCCCGACGATGCCCTTGCCACCTCTGACGAACTCGAGCAGGCTCTTCTTCAGTGCGGGGTCATCGAAGAGTTCGCCGGTGGTGTTGAGGAAGCAGACCGCGTCGAACTGGCGCAGCTTCTCCGGCGCGAACATCGACACGTCTTCGCTGACGACGGTCTCGTACGCCCCTGTTTTCTGCCCCATGATCTCCAGCGCCTTCGCTCCGCACTCGATCGAGCTGTGCCGGAACCCCTTGCACAGCGTGAACACCAGCAATCTCCGCGGCTGGACCGGTTTGACCGTGGCCTTCCCAGGCACGGCGGCCTTCATCTTCTCAATCTGCTCCGCCGTCGGCTTGTCCGCCTTCACTGTCGAGCTCGTGCCGCACACCAGCACGATCGACACCAGCACAAACATAGCAGCTTTCGCGCGTCCCATCTCCAGTCTCCCGTTGTGTTGAAGCACATCAGCCCACCACTCCAGCCGAATCACGTCTCTCGGCGCGCCTCCACCTTCAGACCCTCCAGGTGCGAACCGTCGGGCGCCCGCACACGCGCGCACGCCGCCCAGGCACCGCCGACGTTGGTGATCTTCAGCAGCAGCTCGTTCCAGCCCTGGTTCAGCGTGGCTTTGACCTTGTCCTGGGCGCGACCGCAGCCGCGCGGGACGTTGTTCGCGTGGATCACCTCGCCGTTGAGCCAGACCTTGATCCCGTCATCGCTGCCGAGCTCTAACAGCACCTCCTGCGTATTCGGCGACCACAAGTACGTCCGCAGATACCCCACCGGGTGCGACCCGCCGCAGGAGCGCGCGAGATCGATGAACCAGTACCGGGCCGGATCACGCGTTACGGGCTGCTGCTTCCATTCGACGTTCTCGGCGTCGGGGTCCTCCGGCGGAAACGGCACGTCGAATAGCTCATTGCCTTTCTTGTTGCCCTGACGGTAAGGGCCGCTGGCAAGCCAGTCGGTGATGTAGTCCTCGTGCTCCGCGACCTCCTTGAGCACGTCTTCCGCGTGTCGCCGCACGCGTTCGTCGTTGACCTTCGCGATCACCTGCTTCAGCGCCTCACGCGCCGGCGCCCAGCCGGTGGGCAGAAGCCCGCGTGCCACGCCGATCATCGCTGAGCCGGCCTCGGAGCGTAGCTGCTCATCGTCTAAGTAGGGCGACAGCACCGCCAGCGTCTCTACGTCTTTGACCTCCGCCAGTCCTGAGAGAACCTGCTTGCGTTCTTCAGCGCGCCGGGCGACGTCCAACGCGCCAGCGTACATCTTCAGCGTTTTCGCGGCCGGGCGATCCTCGTCGAGGCCGACCATCCGCAGATACGCGCGCATCGCCAGCACGTGAAGCTTTGTGTCCGTTTGGCTGTCCGCCAGTTCCAGTACTGCCTCGGCCGCCGACGAGTCCGGCCACGCGTGGAACGCGCGGATGGCGGCTTCCTTGACCTCCGACCGGGCATCGTGTGCGGCCACTAGAAGGCGGACGCGGGACTCCGCACCGCCGAGCTGGGCCGCCACGCGCAGCAGAGAGCCGTATTCCCGCGGGTCGTCCTGCTCTACCGCTTGCGTGATAGCTTTCAGAATCGGCGCTGCGCGCTGCGCGGCGCTGTCCGCTCGCTGGCACGTCGCGACCAGTGCACTTTCGAGCGCTTCCCGGACGGCCTGCGACTCGGTCTTCTTGAGCAGGCTCAGCAGGCGCCGTGCCGCGCGCTGGTCAGCGAGCGCCCCGACGGCGTTGATTGCGGCGACCTGGATCTCCTCGTTGGAGCTGTTGATCCAGCGGTAAGCGTTGTCGAGCTGCGGCTTCTCTTTCCGCTGGGCAACGACGTTCAGCAGCAGCGGGATGGCGTGGGGAGTCCGCCGGTCCGGGTGCTGACGGTGATTGTACAGCACCCAATGGATGGCCGTCGAAACCGCCTTCCCGGGGACGCGCGTCAGGGCGTCTGCCATAGCTTCGCGTTCATCCTCATCGGCCGTCTCCAGGAACGCGACGAATGGCTCGACGGCCTGCTCATGCCCAAGTGCTGCTGCCGCCACCACCGCCGCCAGCCGCACCACCTTGTCTTCATCTTTCAGACCCGCCAGCGCGACCGGCAGTGCCGCTGCGTCGCCGCGCTGGCGAAGGACATCCAGGATGCCCGCGCGAGCGCCGGCTGTCGCCTTGTGAAACTCCAACACGTATGCATCGGTGACGCCCGGGCCCGAAAGCCCGATGGCGATCTCAAACGCAGCGGCGCGGTACTCGGCGTCCTCACTGGTCAAAGCAGCGATGACTTCGGGCGTCGCTTCGGCACCGATTGCCCGCGCCAGACCGTGCAATGCAGCGCAACGAATGTGAACGTCAGCGGGGTCGTCGACCTGGTCGAGCAGGCCGCGGTACATCCGCACGCCCGATTCGCGCTGCCCGGTGCTGGTGAGCCCATCCGCGATTTCCAAGAACAACGCGGTCATCTGTGTCTGCAACCACCACTCGCCGGGCTTTGTTTTCTCCCGCCAGAACCCTCTGTCCAGCATTTCGAGAAAGCCAGGCGCTGCGAGCGTAGGATCGCAGGCGGCGACCATCCGCACATAATCCAGCGTGGGAAGCTCGGCGTGTTCCTCGACGAACTCGAAGGCAAGCCCCGCTTGGCCGAGCCGCCGTAGTGCCTCGGCGTTTCCACCCTGAAGAAGCGCCGAGAGCAGTTTGATGTGCGTGTCGCCATCGGTGCGCTTTGCGGCAGCGACGATGGCGTTCATGGCCTGATCGCTGCCGATGGCCAGAAGTGCTTGTGCTGCCGCATCAACGAAATCGTGCTCAGTGAGGTGCGCGGCCAGCGTCGGGACAGCACGTGCGTCGCCCGCCAATTGCAGTTGCCGGATCAGAAACGCTTTGACCTCGCGCGGCTTGTCGTCTTCGAGCGCGGCGCACAACGCGTCAACGTACGTGTCGCGCTGGGTGGCGGTGCCGGCGGAGCCCAGATGCCACGTCAGCGCGTGGAGCGCCATGCGCGGCTTGGTGTCGTTGCCGGTGCCCGGCTCGACCAGCATGTCGCACAGCCTGGCCAGGTTGGCCGCGTCGAGCTCGGCCAGTTCCTTCCCGAGGATATCGGGCTTCTCGGCGTTGTTGAAGGACATGCGTTCGAGGAGCACGGCGATTTCGTCGCCGCTTTCCTGGGCGCGCGCGCCGATCGGCACTGTGGAAAACAACAGCGCGCCGAACGCGACGACGAGGCTAAGGCGCCTGTCGCCCCTGCGGGGCTTCGGGCTGATTGTGCGTCTCTGTTCCGGGGGCTTGCGCCCCCGGCTACAGACCGTCGCCCCTCCGGGGCTGGAGCTGTGGGCCTTGTGGAAGAGCGTCGTCATCATCATGTTCGCTTCCGTATTCATGCCTCACCCCCTTCCTACAAATGCCATGGCGAGCGCATGGGGACATCGACGAGCCGGTTGGCCTGCTCATCGCCGAGGAACTGTTCCTTATCCGGGTCCCACCGCAACGGCCGACCGAGCCGGATCGCGAGCGCGGCCAGGTTGACCAGCGTGCACGAATGGTGCGCCGGCACCTCGTTCCCGCCCGCCTTCTGCCGCGTGCGGACGGCGGTCTCGAAATCGACCAGCGGCTCGGGATCGGGCCGTCCGGCGATCTCGTCGAACAGCCCCGCCGGCTCGGTGCGGTAGTTGTCGTACGCCTTGCCCTTGGGCCCCTCCAGCATCGGCAGCCCGGCCGGGTCCGACTGGCCCCACTCGCCGCTGTCGAGAATGATCGTGTCTCCGTCGGCGTACTTCATCGTGACCGATTCCCACAGCCCAACCGCTTCGGGGTGCGGCGGCCAGGGGGCGACGGCCGAGACCTCCACGGGCCCAGTCTTGTCCTTACCGAGGAAGTACTGCACCGGGTCGAGGTAATGCTGCCCCATGTCGGTCAGCCCGCCGCCGTCGTAGTCCCAGTATCCGCGGAAGCTGGCATGCACGCGGTGCGGGTGATACGGCTTGACCGGGGCCGGCCCGAGCCACATGTCGTAATCCAGCACCTCGGGAACGGGCTGCGGCGTCAGGTTCGGCCGGCCGCTCCATTCCTTGATCTTCCAGTTGAAGCCGTTCGCCCGTGTCACGCGCACCGTCAGCGGCTTGCCGAGCAGCCCGCTGTCCACCAGCTTCCTGAGCATCTTGCTGGCCCCGAAGCGGTAGTAGTTGCCGAAGCGGGAATGCGTGTTGATCTGCAAGATGCGCCCGTAGCGCTGCACGGTCTCCAGGTAAACCCGACCTTCGTGAATCGTGTGCGTGAACGGCTTCTCCGACATGAGGTCGAAACCACACTGCGCCGCGGCGATGCCCATCAGCGCATGCCAGTGCAGCGGCGTGGCGATGTGGATCGTGTCAATGTCCTGGCGGTCAAGCACTTTCCGCCAGTCGGAATACCCTTTGCAGCCGCGCCCGGCCTTCTTCAAGGCCCGGTCCAGGTGGTTCCGATCCACGTCGCAGACGGCGAGGGTAACCGGCGGTTCGCCCTCTTTGTTCTCGGTCACGTGGCCGCCCAGGCCCATGCCGCCCGTGCCGATCACGGCCCGGGTGAGCACTTCGCTGGGCGGCGTATAGCCGGGCCCGCCCAGCACGTGCCGCGGCACGATGTAGAACGCCGCGCCCGCCTTGAGGGTGCTGCTGACGAACTTGCGTCGAGAAATCCGTTTTGCTGACATGGTCCCGCTCCCGGGAGAGGCTTCGCCGGCCCTGTCGCCGTGAAAACGGGAGCTTGACGCCCCGCTCCGCGCAGCCCTCCCACTTATCCAGGCTCGTCGTCGTGCTTGAGGAGTTGGATCCCCGTGCCGAAACGCCGGGCTCCAAGCCCCTCAAACGCCTGCGGGGCGAGTATAGCCGCCACGTCTGCGTGCTGTCGACAGTAGCGCTTGACCTGCTCAGGCGGCATGACCATGAACGCGGTGGCAAGCGCGTCGGAGACCGCTGCGAACGTCGCCCGCGCCCACGCACCCGAGACTCCGCCAACCGATCGACCGGTCGCCGGATCGATGATGTGCTCGCCATGCAGCCGCCGGCCCGAGCCGCTCAAGGCGGCATCCTTGAGCTCGACGCTACCGAGCGTCTCCTCATGGGCCACCGGGTCGCGCAGCGCGACTCGCCAGGCTACGGCCTGCGGCGGACTACCGAGCGCGTACACCGAGCTCTGCCCCGCATGAATCAGCCCCGCCGCGATGCTCCAATCACGCAGGATCGTCACCATCTGATCGATGGCATACCCCTTGCCGATGCCGCCCAGGTCGATCCGCACGCCGGCAGCGCGCACGGTCGCCTCGTGCAGTCGCGCATCACACTCGAGCAGGTGCATGGTGGGAAAGCGCTCGGATTCCGATTTGCGCCCACCGTCGATCTCGCTGCCGAAAGTGACGTCGAAAGCTCCGCCGGTTTCGACGTACAGACGGATGGCTTGTTGCAGGCACTCGAATGCGTCAATGCCCACGCGGAGCGACTGTCCGGGCGGCAGCGCGTTGATCCGTGCGATGTCGCTGGTGGGAACGAAGCGGCTCAATTCCTGTTCGAGTCGGTCGGCCTCCGCAAAGGCCGCCTCCGCCGCCTGCCATGCGTACTTGGCATCCTCTTCGACCAGGTACAGCTCGAACGTGCACGCCATCGCGTCGTGCGCGTAGCGCCGGAGCGGGTAGGGCGTGCGGGCGTCAACGGCCTGTGTGGGCGGCGCGATCATGGGCCTGCCTGCGATGCCGGGGCGGAGGCCCGCTCGGCGAAGCTCGCGGCGAACCGTTCCCACAGCGGTTGCTCGACATACACCAACAACACCACGTCCGGACGCATACCGTAGTAGCTGACCTGATACTCATTGTGCAGCCGGTCGTCGAGCGGCGGATCGAGCTCGGTGGTGGTGATCACGACGGGGGCATCGCAGTCTTCTGGCGAGTGCTCCCAATAGCCCACCCGTTCGAAGCGACGCAGGTACCACGGCAGCGGCCACGGATCGGGCGCGACCACCTTGATAAGCATGCGCTCACGGTCCGGGTGAAACGCGGCGACCCGCTCGACCCATTCGGTTAGCTGCTCGACGCCGGCTAGTGGGTGGGCGTACGCGTACGGGTTGCGGTTGTCGGCCTGCCAGCGTGGGCTGTTGGCCAGATAGGCCTGCCGGCCGAGCTGGGCGGCCCCCGTGGCCAGGAGCAAACCCACCAGCACGCGCAGGCCGGCAAACCGCACCCAGACCACTAACGCCGTCGCCCCTACGCCCGCCAGCAAAATCATGCCGTGGAGGAAGCCCAGCATGCACCAGGGCGTCTTGTACGGTATGGCCGAGTAAATCACCGTCATCAGCAGCGTGTAGAGCACGACGAAGCGCAACAGCGGCACGTGGCCGTCGCGTACGCCTCTGCCGGTGACCGCTGCGACGGCGCCAATGACGGCGAGCGCCAGAATCAATCCCTCGCTCCACCGGGGCCCGGGCAGGTAATGCGTGTACGCCAGCATCTGCAGGTAGTAGTGCCAGGGGTGATCATGCAGTCCGTGCCCGCCGGCCCGATCGAAGTACGTGGCGTAGGTTCGCAGCGAGTTAAGCGGCCCGCTGGCATTCGTGAACAGTCCCGAATACAGCATTACCGAAAGCAACACGCCGATCAGCACCGCGGCCAATAGCGGTTTGCCCCGCACGTAGCCCCGCGCCGCCACGCGCAAACCGCGCCAGCGCCAATGCCATGCTGTGTTGATCAGCAGCGCGCCCAGCAGCGCCCCGAAAGCGATGATGCAGGTCTCCTTGGTCGCGTGCATCAGCCCCACTGCCGCACCGGTCAGCAGCGCCCAGCCCCAGTGCCGCGAGCGCACGTAGCGCCAGCCGGCGACGATCGCGGCAAAGGTGAAGAAGACCAGCAGCATCTCTTGGATGTAATACCGGCTGTAGTAGACCATCGCCGGCGAGATGGCCGTCAGCACGCCCGCGCAGATCGCGCTCGCCCGCCCCAATCCGGTGCCGAACAGCATGAGCAGCACTACCAGCCCGACGCCGAACAGCACCGGCACGAGGCGGAACGTGGCCGCGCTGGTCTCGGCGAAGTCCCGGGCACCGCTCAGCCATACGACCGGCAAGGCGAAGTAACAGAGTGTCGGCCCGTGGTACTCATGCAGGTCGTACTGATACCGGCCGGATTGCCACAGGTCATTGCACTTGACGGCGTGCACCGCCTCATCGGTATGCACCGGGCGTCGGCCCAGCCCCGGCAGCCGAAACGCCAGCGCCCCGAGACCGATCAGCACCACAAGAGTTGTGAAGAGGCGCCGACTAACCATGTCCGTCGCGGTTCAGCAGTTGGGGCCCGGTTTACGAGCGGGTCGTTCAGTCTCGCAGAGGCTTGGCCCTCCGCGCGACCTCTGTGATGGCATCCAGTTTCTGGGTCACTTCGGGATCAATCTTGTCTTTAGGCACAAGCCGGGCCAGCGAATGATAGTCGCTCTTCCTGAGAAGGTTCGGAAGATTAAGGCTCTCGAAATACTTCTCGAACAGAGGATCGAGAAAATCATCAGTGACTTTCGTGTCTGCCGACCAGGGATCGCACTTGCGCAGCGTTCTCAACGCGTCACCGACTTCCCTGATGGCGGACGACATCGCCTCGCGCCGCCGGTCAGCCTCGGCCTGCCCGAAGAGATTGTCCTCCTGTTCATGGCGCGCGTAGGCAAGGAGAACTTCCTCCATGCACAGATAGTTCTCGATTTCACGGCGGGCCCACTCCAGGCCCCGCAGGCCCTTCGCACTGAAACCGTCTGGCAACCCGCCCGGTAACTGATCGAATAGCGCGACACCAAGAAGGTCGCGTTTTGCCTCCTGCAGCCCGAAGAAGTGCCTTTGTGCCTCCCGAGGGTCGTTTCGAACGTAATGGACGAAGGGACGTTCCAGGTGCTTTGCCGCCTCGTGTCCCAAAGTTTCGGCAAACGCTTGGAGGACGGCCAAATCCGTCGAGCCTTCGAAATACAGTACGCATCCCGTTTGCTCGGCCTGGTAGTAGTCCTCGAAACCGATTTCCTTCAGCGACTTTAGAACCTGCGAACCACGGTCGTCGATCCGATGCGGCTTCCCGACGAAGGCGATCACCACGTCGCGGTCAGCCGCCTCGTTCAACACAACCTCAGAATGGCTGGCCGCGATGATTTGCGAGCCCTGCTTGGTCGCAACATCAGTGAGCAAGTTATAGGTTTGCCGCTGGCGCAGGATCTCGAGATGCGCGTCAGGCTCGTCAAGCAACAACACTGTTTGAGGATTCGCGTACAGGTGCGCCAGGAGGAGCAGGGTTTGTTGAAGGCCGCGTCCGGACGATGACAAGTCGAGCCGCGTACCGGTCTGCTCTTTGTACTCCATCGTGATCTCGCCGCGCTCGGCAATGTAGTTCGGCGCAAGGAGCTCCACCACAAACAGCGCCCGAATATGCCCGACCAGCTCATCCCAAGCACCTAGTGGTCCCAGCGGCGGATGAATCTGATAGCACAAATTCCGCAGAACCTCAGCCGTGCGACCTTCACCAATCAAAACGTTGATCCGACCAGGCTCGGCCACGGGTTCCACGGCCGCCAATCCAGACATGGGGGGCAAGTACGCGACTCGCATGTCCGCCGCTTGCAGTGGCACAGGCATTCGTTCAGGCCGTTCCCCCTTGAGGATCCGCAGGGGCCGGCAATAGAAGGATTCTTCATTGGCGTAATCGAATTCGAGGCCGCAGGACCATGCCCTTCCCTCAGTTACCCCGTCAACGATCACGTCGATTCGAATGTTTGTGGTCTTGGGCTTTCGCTCGCGCTTCCCGTCTTTCTCGACCAAGACTTGCTCGACGTTGCGGACATGCAGGTCACGCCATAGCAAGTTGGCAGCCGGCAAGGGGATTGAGATCAGGTCTCGGCGGTTGACTGTGACGCCCGGACGCTTTTCGGGCGCTCTCTTTCCTTGCCGCTTTTCGAGCCAGCGCCTGACGCCGATGTCCCAAAGGGCCAGCGCTTGAAGGGCCGTCGTTTTCCCAGAGTTGTTGGGACCAATCAGTACAACCGCCTGACCGAGCTCAATGGCAGCCTGCTCGAAGCGCTTGAAGTTTCTGACCTGAAGCCTGGTCAGCATCGGGTTGGCCTCATCGTGCCGTGCCTTCGGCGGCGATCACACCGCAGGCGCGGTTCATTTTGCCGGCAGGGCGTAGACCTCCACCTCCGTGTAGTGGTTCTGGTCGTCGGAAGTACTGCCCTTGCTGTACAGGCGGACATAGCGGGCCTGGACGCCCTTGGCGTCCACGAGCAGGCCCTCGAAGGTTTCCCAGTACTCGTGCGCCTCGCCCAGCCCCAGCCCGGCCGAGTTGTCGTGGTCGTTGTTGAATACGGTGCGCACGTTGCTGATGAAGTCCGCGTCGTCCGCCACCTGCACAACCACATCGTGGTAGATGCGCGCGGTGATGTGGTAGTGCCATATCAACAGCGCGTGGATCTCGTACTTGCGCTTCAGGTCGATCTGCACCCATTGCACGCCGGGGCCGAGCTCGACGTAGCTTCCTTCCTTGGCCTCCTTGTCCCCGTCGGTCACGAACCTGAGCTCGCCGATGATCGGCTCGTCGTCGCTGCTGGACACGGGCTTGTTGAGCGAGACGTTCTGGGTGCCCTTGGGGGCCAGAAACGGCGGGCGCGGCTTGCCGGTCGGCTTCTTGATCCGGGTTCCCGGCGGGGCGTGCGCGGGCGTGCCCTTGAAGGCGGGTCTGGGCAGCTTCAGCTTGAGCGGCACCAGTTCGCCCTTTGCCTCGGTTTGCTTCGATTCCTTGGCTTGCGTGGCCTTGGCCTTGTCATCCCGCGACTGCGCCCAACTCGCTGGGGCGATACCGATTACCAGGACCGCCGCGATGACCGCCGCTCGATAAGGACATACCTGCCTGCGGGTCATTTTGTCTTACCTCTTTGCCCGTTTGGCCGCGAGCGACACGAATGTATGCACCACCATCGCGATCACCAATAGGATCGCGCTGACGGCGTGGATCTCGATCAGCGCTTGCTGATCAGCATACCCGAAGACGGGCACCATTGCCGCCAACCTGGACGATATGACGGCAAAACCCAACACCAGCCCGATCCAGAACATGAGCTTCTGGCCGACGGTCAGCCTGCTGCCAGCTTGCGACAGGGCGGACCCGAATCGGCAGCGCTCCGCCCAGATGATCGTCGTGGCGGTCAAGCCGACGATGAAAATCGGCGCGCCGATCATGTGGACAAACAGAAGCCACCCGTCGTTTCCCCCGAAGAGGTATCTGCCGCCCAGGCCCGTAACGGCCTGAATCGCCACACCGGCCCCCATGACGGCGTACGCCCACCATCCCAACCGGGACAGTCCGCGCCGGGCGGGCTTGGCGGCGGTCGTGCGGGAACCGTCACTCGCCATCTAGCGGAACCTCCTCAGCAAGCCGTCGAGCCCGCCCAGTATGTAGTGGAGCAGGACCAGCGCCAGCAAACCGACGCAGATGACTCCGAACCACTCGAACGCGGGTCGGAAGGTGAAGCCGATCCCCCACGCCCGTGACAGGATCGGGGCTTCGCCGCGCAGCTCATGCATGGTCCGGATCGGCGGCCCGGGGTTCGCCGTGCTGTCCATGGCGCTGATGCGGCCGAAGAAGATCGGGCCACGCTCGTCATGGCAATCGTCGCAGTCGCGGACGCCGAGGGATTGGGCGGCGGGCCGCACGTTGTGCGCGATCGACCAGCGGTACGGGGCGGCGCGGGGCTCCAATTCGGACTCATTCTTCGGAAGTATGTCGCATTGGCTATCGCCGGCATGCACGTACATCCGCCCGTCGCGGATGTAGACGGGTGTCTGCCCCGCCTCCGCTTGCTCGGCCAGCAAACCCAAGCCGGCGATGATTTGCTGGAGCTCCAGTGGGCCTGTCGTGGGAGATTCGCCTTGGAAACGCTCTGGGGCAACGCGTTCCACAGCCTGGCGGGCAGCGTCCAGATCGACGGGCGCGACGTTTTCGCCGACAAGTCTTCCCCAGAACGCCGGCCAGACCAGCCGCTGCGGAGCGATCCTGCCGTCATGCTGGCGGGCAAAGACCGGCCCCACGATCTCGGGCGGGTCGTCTTCTTCGCGTTCGCGCGTGGCCAGGCCCAGCCCGTGGGTCAGGGCGGTCTGGTATCTGCGCCCGTATAGTTCGGGCCACGGACCCGAATGGCACGTGGTGCAGGTCAGCTTCTCGAAGTGCAGCGGCGGCAGGCCGCGATGCTGCGGATGGGGCGCGCCGTGACTGCCGCCGAGGGACACTGACACGTCACCATCAGCGTCAGTGCCGAGATGACAGCCCTCACAAGTGAGGGCCGCGCAAGCGGAGGCCTTTAACCAGATTTCGAGACTGCTGGACCCAATCAGTTGCTCGGTTTCGTCCTGTGTAGGTATGTCGTAGCCACGGATGATGTCGTGGTTGATCCCGTGGCGGTGGCAATCCACGCAGGTCAGCCCGGCGGCCAGGTGGACATCCTGCGGTGGGGTCCACGGCTCAACGGCTCGCTGGCCGATCTGGCGGAACGAATGGCAGAAGTAGCAGCGCTCGGGCGGCGGGCGGCCGGTTGTGTTAAAGAACACCCGGTTATCCGGGTCGAAGCGCCGTGAGTCCCAGACGATCTGCGGGCCGGCGCGCTCGGGGAAGTCCGGGTCGGGCGGCATCAAAGGGTCCCAGTCGTCCGGGGCCTTGCGCGCCTCCCCACGGATGGCCGCCAGTCCCAAGGCGGCAGTGGCGCTCCATCTGAAGTTCTCAATCTCGATCTGGCGGGCCGCCTCGGCCGGATCGTGCTGCTGATCCGCGCTATGGCAGAACATGCAGTCGATCTCGAGCTGGCCGGAGATACCCCAGCGTATGGACTTTGGTGACGCCTGCACCCGCTCGTCGCCTGGCTCGCCGGAACCGCCGCCGGGCAGGTGATGCCCGAAGCGCATCACCATATCCCATTCGTTGAGACCAACCTGCTCGGGCGTGAACGTGCCGGGCCATTTGCGGTAGGAGATCGGCAATTGCGTGCCGGTCGCGGGATCGACGAGGAACCACGGCTCGCCGGGGCGGCCGGCGGGGACGTACGGGTCCGGCGCGTTGAAGTGCCATCCCCCGGCGATCACGGCGTAGGGGTGACACTTGGCGCAGGTCGCGCGCGGCGAATACGGGCCGGCGAACTCGTCGGTGGGGTCGATGTCGGCCCCGTCGTGGTCGCGGAGATTGAGCCGGTGGATGTAGGGGGCCCGGCTGTCGGTGCGCAGCAGGCGCTCGTCCTCGTCTTCGTCAGGTTGCGCGACCGCCGGCGCGGAGCACGCCAGCCCGACGGCAAGTATCAGGAGTGCGGCGACTGGCTTATCGAGCACGCGGCGCACCTCTTGGACTGTCAAGCCTGGAATTCCCCGGGCTTGAAGTCGTAGCGCTGACCGGATTCGATCGCTTCGTTGGCGCGCAGGACCGTGACGCAGACCTCGTAGGCCAACTCGGCCGGGCAGGTCAGCGGCGTACCGTTGCGGACGGCGGTGAAGAAATTCTCCAGATGCAGCTCACGCGAGTCGCGCAGGGCCTGGGCGGCCAGCCGCTGACTCTCGGGATCCTTCTTGCCTTCCGGCGTGAGCGTTTCGCCGATTTTCAGTTCGATGGCCTCCCGGCCCATGGCCTCGACCGTTTCCGCCTCGGCCTCCCAGTCCTTCGGCTTGGCGTGCACTTCGCGGAAGATCTGCCCGGTCTTGCCGTCGTCGGAAATGAGCAGCGAGCCCTCGTCGCCCATGAACTGCTCGTAGAAGCCGCCGACGCTGGTCGTGTTGAGCACCTGGTAGAAGCCGCGCACCGGGCCCGGCCCGGTCTCGTATTCGTAGATGGCCATCGCGTTGTCGTACCACTCGGATTCGTAGTAATCCGTCCCGCCGGAGGCCAATACGGTCTTGGGCTGCGTCCTGAGAAACCAGTTGAAAACGTCAATCTGGTGCGATCCGAGGTCCGCCATCGGGCCGCCGGAGAACTTGCGGTACCAACGCCAGTTGCGGAACTGCTGCATCGACTCGTAGCCGTAGCGTTTGAGCATCGCCGCGTCCATGGCGTACTTCTTGGGCCAGCCGACCTCCAGCAGTCGGGCCCGGTTCCACTGGCCGTAGCAGTGCGTGATGCGGCCGAGGATCTTGTCTTTCTCGATCATCTTCAGCGCGTGCCAGTAGCGCGGTTGGCTGCGGCGCTGGTGGCCGATTTGCAGCAGCTTACCGGTCTGGCGCGCCGCCGCCACCATCGACCCGGCGCCCGCGATCGTGTTGGACATTTCCTTTTCGCAATACACGTGCTTGCCGGCCCGCAGGCAGGCGCTGGAGTGCTCGGCGTGCATCCAGTCGGGCGTGGCGACGATGACGGCGTCGAGATTCTTCTCCTTGTCCAGCATCTCGCGGTAGTCCTCGTACACGTTTACCACGTGGCCGTACTTCTTCAGCAGGTTCTGCGCGCGGGTCCTCGTGTAGGACCAGACGTCGCAAATCGCCACGAAGCGAATGCCGGGCAGCTTCAGGCAGAAGTTCAGCAAAACGATGCCCTGGCTGCCCGGGCCGATGATCGCGACCGCTAGCTCCTCGACCGGTTGCGTTGCGGCGGGCTGCGTTTCGATCGGCTGTGACTCGACCGGCCGCGACTGGGCGGTCTGCTCCTGGGCCCAGGCCGGCACGCCCATCATCAGCCCGGCCGCGGTGGCCGTATGCACGAATTCCCTTCTCGTAAGTCCCGTGCGTTCCATTGATTCCTTCTCGCCGTTCACTGGCTTCCTCTTCCCGGCGCGCCGCTCAGCCCGGCTGCCGGGACGTTCCCCGCGACAATTTAATGAATTGCGCCGGACACGGCAAACAGGCCGGGCGGTAGGGCGGATTGCGGGGCTCGCTCGGCGTCGCTATCGTCGCGAGGACATTGACCGCACGCTTGTCGCTTGGTGGACTTCGGTGACCAGTATGGAGCAAGATAATTCGCCCCGTCAGGAGAACTCGGGGGCGTCTTCCGGGGAGCTGCTACCGCCAGAGCTGTCGATCATTGTTCCGGCGTACAACGAGGCGCGCTATATCGCCACCACGCTGGCGCGCATCCGGTCGTACGCGGTGGACCGCAACCGGTGGTGCGAGGTCATCGTCGTCGATGACGGCAGCGCGGACGGCACGTGCGATATCGTCCGCCGCTTCGCTGCCGAGCCGCTCGACCTGCGTTTGCTCGTCAGCCCCGCCAACCGTGGTAAGGGCCACGCCGTGCGGACGGGCATGCTGGCCGCGACCGCCGGCCTTGTGCTGATGTGCGACGCCGATCTCTCCACGCCGATCCCGGAGGTCGAAAAGCTGTTGGTGTGGTTGGACCGTGGCTACGACGTGGTCATCGGCTCGCGCGATATGCCCGAGTCGGTGCTCGACCCACCGCAGCCGCTGCTGCGACGCTGGCTGGCGTGGGGGTTCCGCGCCATCCGCCGACGGCTGTTGCTGGCTGAGCTGCGCGACACGCAATGCGGCTTCAAGCTCTTTCGTCGCGACGCCGCGCGCGCAAGCTTCTCGCGCCAAGCGACCGCCGGCTGGCTCTTTGATTGCGAGGTGCTGGGAATCGCAGAGCGCCTGGGCTACCGCATCAAGGAGGTCGGCGTCGTGTGGGGCAACAACCCCGACAGTCGCGTGAAACCGGTGCGCGAAGCGCTCTTAGCGGTGCCGACCCTCTTCGCGATCCGCCGCCGGCTGGCGAAGGTGTCGAAAACGTAGCCCCCGTCGGCGGCCCACGACTGACACAGCCGTGCCACCCATCGCGGCGATTGCGGCGACCAGCGGTGGGGAACTTCTCATCCGCGGTGTGACTCACTCGCTTCAGTCGCCACCGTTTGGGTGGGGGCGCCGCACTCCGGGCAGCGTCCCGTTATGTTTCCGGTTAGGTCGTAACCACAAGTTACGCACAAGCCTGATCGGCGCCGCGCCTCTCGCTTTTCCTCGAGAAGCGCTTGCCGGAGAAACAGGGCGTTTACCATGGCCCACAGAAAAACCGCGATCATGGACGCCACGAGCCAGGGTATTTCCTCCTTGGAGAGGCTTCGGCCACTGAGACGTATCGCGGCGCTGTGTCCCGTGAGGGCCGTAAGCGAAAAGGCGGCGCTTAGCACCATATAGTAGATCACCAGGGCAAGAGCCCATTTTATGGCGCGCCGGCTGCCGCCGCGGACAGTGCTTCCCAGCCAGATCGCGACAATCGCGACCACATCGACTGTCAGCACGTCGAGCAGAAACGCCGCGGTGATCGAGCCAATCAAAACGAAGCAACCGAAGCAACAGAGTGTGTTTCCCGCCCTCAGGCGTGCTGTACCAGTCGCTGCGCGAGTCATGGCAAGTGGTAAGTCCCGGGGGCGCCTTTCCAGACGCACGTTCTGCCTACGGCCAAAAGGCGGCAATCGCTACGATCACCCAGATCGCGACACCCGCGATCAGCTTGGCGACTCGGCCGACCAGCGTGCCGACGCCGGCTCCCACACCCACATCCACCGACTCTTTCATTTTGCGCCCGCCGGCCAGCTCGAGCCCCCACGCTCCGGCGCACGCGCCTACGCACGCGCCGATCAATGAGCCGAGCGGCGGAATCAGGGGAGTGGCCGCGATCGCCCCAATCACGCCGCCGACGAGTGCTCCCACCGCTCCCCAACGCGTGCCCCCTGCGCGCGTCGACCCGACCACGCCGGTGAAAAACTCGACCACTTCGGCAAGGGCCGCGAGCACGATGATCACGACCAGTGTGGCGATGCTGAACATGCCCTCGTCACCGGCCGCCGCATCACCCCGTTGCCACCAGGCCACCAATGCGGTCGAGACCACAATCAGCCACGTACCCGGCAGCCCCACGACCACCGTCGCGAGCCAGAGCGTGTTCAGTAACACCAGCAATGCTGCCCACAGATAAACCATTCTCGCCCTTGCCGCGATGGGCGCTCAATCTTGTGGCTTTTCACACGTTGTCGGTTTGCGCCTGCGTTGCCGAACCGTCTTCGCGGAACAGCAGCATGAACGCGACGGCCACCACCGCAGCCATGATGCAGGGAATCAGCCAGATGGTCTGCCAATCGCGTGCGGCCAGGACCGCTTCGCTGGCTTGTTCCCACAGCACCCACAGCGACTGCGCTTCGGCGCCGGTAGCGGCGGCGGCCTGCGCCTTTAGCGCGTTGGCCGCCTTGAGCAGCGCGTCGTGGGTCTCAGCCGTGCACCGATTGACGAGACGGCCGATGACCTGGGCACCAATGAGCATCCCCAGGCCCTGCGTGATCAGGACCAGCAGACCCTGCGCCTGCCCACGGATCTTCTGGCTGGCCTGCTTGTCGACGTAGATGAAGCCGGTGACGAAGAAGAAGTCGTAGCAGATGCCGTGCAGCAGAATGCCGCCCAGGATCATCCAGAGCACGCCGCTGTCGGCCGCGGCCGCGAACAGCCCGTAGCGCAGGATCCAGGCGAACATGCCGATCAGCAGCATCCATTTCACACCCAGCCTGACGAAGAACAGCGGCATGAGCACCATGAAGATGACTTCCGCCATCTGCCCGTACGACATGTTGAAGGCGACGTTGTGGAAGCCGGCCGCGTCCGCGAAGACGGGCGCGTAGTTGTAGTAAGCCGCCAGCGGGATGCAGATCAGGAACGAGCTGATGATGAAGACGGCAAAGGATGGCTTCTTCATCAGTACGAGCGAGTCGAGGCCGAGCACGTCACGAACCGACGCTGCCTTGCCCTTGGCCGGCGCCGGCGTGTGCGGCAGGAAGAAGCTGAATACGCCGAGCACCAGAGCCGCGCCGCCGGCTACGAAGAACTGCTCGCGGGCCTTGTCCGCGCCCAGCCATTTGCTGACCACGATGTTGGCGACGATCCAGCCGATGGTGCCGAAGACGCGTACGATCGGGAACTGCTTCTCGCGATTGGTCAGGTTGTGGAAGGCCAGCGTGTTCGTCAGGCCCAGCGTCGGCATGTAGCAGAGCATGTGGATCAGCAGGATCGCGATGAACGGCCAGTGCGAGCCGCCATCCTGCGGGGCGAAGAGAGGGGCGACAAGCAATGCCAGGCCGCCGACCAGGTGCATGGCGCCCAAGACACGTTCGGTCGCGAAGAAGCGGTCGGCGACCATGCCCAGGAAGAACGGGCTGATGATCGCCGCGATCGGGCCGACGGTATAGGCCCAAAAGACGTAGTCCACCATCTGGTGCGCACCCATGTAATTGCCCACCGTGACGTACCACGCGCCCCAGACGAAGAACTCGATGAACATCATGATCGATAGACGGGTGGTGACCAGCGTGGGGCGCGACGGTTGCTGGCCGGGCGCCACCGCCGCGGTTTCGTTGGCGTTGTTGCTCATGGGCTCTGATATCCTCGCTCGGTTGGACAGACCACGCGTAAGTTCCAGGCATCCTAGCGAGGCGGGGCGGAGGGGGCAAAGCGACGCGTGCCAAACCCAGCTTGAACGAGTGCATGACGGATTCGGCGGGGTCCTGGGGACGCTGGTGTGGCGGGACCTGCCCCAATGGAACCTGTCCCGGAGGGACAGGGGCGCTTTGCCACGGGTGGAGCGCAGCGCAACCCG
>CAZNFA010000063.1:0-24346 GCA_964572345.1 uncultured Planctomycetales bacterium | reverse complement strand
GGCCGTGGCCGTCGGTGAGGCGGCCGTCTTCGAGGATTTGCAGCAGAATGTTGAAGACGTCGCGATGGGCCTTTTCGATCTCGTCGAGCAAGATAACGCAATACGGGCGGCGGCGTACGACTTCGGTGAGACGTCCGCCTTCTTCGTAGCCGACGTAGCCGGGCGGGGCGCCGATCAGCCGGGCGACGCTGTGCTGCTCCATGAACTCGCTCATGTCGATGCGGACGAAGGCGGCTTCGTCGTCGAAGAGGAACCCAGCCAGGGCCTTGCACAGCTCGGTCTTGCCGACGCCGGTCGGGCCGAGGAACAGGAACGACCCGATCGGTCGGTTGGGGTCGCCGAGTCCGGCCCGGCTGCGGCGAACCGCGTCGGAAACCGCCCGTAGCGCTTCGTCCTGGCCGACGACGCGCTCGTGCAAGCGCTCCTCCATCTTGATGAGCTTTTCCTTCTCGCCTTCGAGCATGCGCGCGACCGGCACGCCAGTCCACTTGCTGACGACTTCGGTGATTTCCTCGGCGGTGACTTCCTCGCGGAGCAGGCCGCCGCCGGACTCGTGCAGCTCGGTCAGCTTTCGCTCGCGGTCCTTGAGGTCCTTCTCAAGCTGCGGCAGCTCGCCGTAGCGCATGCGGGCGGCCTGTTCAAGGTCGCCACGGCGTTGGGCGTCTTCCAGCTCGGTCTGTTTGACGTCGATCTGCTGCTTGAGCGACTTGATTGCCTCGATCGCGCCTTTCTCGTTCTCCCACTGGGCGGTGAGCGACTGGTTCTTCTCCTTGAGTTCGGCGAGCTGCTTCTGGAGCGCGTCCAACTGCCTCTTGCTGCCCTCGTCCTTCTCTTTCTTGAGGGCTTCGCGCTCGACCTCGAGCTGCATGATTCGGCGGCGGAGCTCGTCGAGTTCGCTGGGCAGTGAGTCGTTTTCAATGCGCAGCCGCGAGGCCGCCTCGTCGATCAGGTCAACGGCCTTGTCCGGGAGGTGGCGATCGCTGATGTAGCGGTGCGAGAGCGTCGCCGCCGCGACCAACGCGGTGTCCTGGATGCGCACGCCGTGGTGCGCGTCGTAGCGTGGCTTGAGGCCGCGCAGGATGGCGATGGTATCCTCGACGCTCGGCTCGCTGACGTAGATCGGCTGGAAGCGGCGTTCGAGGGCCTTGTCCTTCTCGACGTGCTGGCGGTATTCCTCGAGCGTGGTGGCGCCGATGCAGCGCAGCTCGCCGCGGGCCAGCGCGGGCTTGAGCAAATTGCCGGCGTCCACGGCCCCTTCGGCCCGGCCGGCACCGACAATGGTGTGCAATTCGTCGATCAGGAGGATCACCTGGCCGGCCGATTCGGTTACCGCTCGTACGACCGCCTTCAGCCGCTCCTCGAACTCGCCGCGGTACTTGGCACCGGCGATGAGCGCGCCCATATCGAGCGCGACGATGCGCTTGTTCTTGAGAGCTTCGGGCACGTCGCCGGCCAGAATCCGTTGCGCCAGCCCCTCGACGATCGCGGTTTTGCCGACGCCGGCTTCGCCGATGAGAACGGGATTATTCTTGGTGCGCCGCGCGAGGACCTGCATGCAGCGGCGGATTTCCTCGTCGCGGCCGATGACCGGATCGAGCTTGCCCTGGCGAGCCATCTCGACCAAGTCGCGGCCGTAGCGTTTCAGCGGCTCGTACGTATCTTCGGGGCTCTGGCTGGTGACGGTAGCGCTGCCGCGAACCTGCTTGAGCGCGGACAGGATGTCGTCGCGCGTGGCGGCGTTGAGCTTGAGGACCTCTTTGGCGTCGCTCGGCACGTCGGCCAGCGCGAGCAGCAGGTGCTCGGTGGAGATGTACTGATCCTTCATCCGCTCGGCTTCTTTGTCGGCCGCTTGAAGCACTTCGGCGAACGTGCGGTGAGCCGAGAGCGAGCCGCCGGACTGCTGCGGCAGACGCTTCAGCTCGGACTCGACCATGGAGCGAATCTGCGCGACGCGCGCACCGGCTTTCTCGAGCAACGGCGTGATAAGCCCGCCGTTGCCGGTCGCTTCGGCAGAGACGAGCGCCGCGAGCAGGTGCAGCGGGGTGACTTCGGGGTTCCCGCGTTGCTGCGCGAACTGCTGGGCTCCCTGAATCGCCTCCGCCGCCTTGATTGTGAACTTGTCCATCTGCATGCGCGAACTCCCTTCCGACAGGCCAGAGCCTGTCAGCAGAACGATATGCACGTGCCATTCCGGGCGGCGACGAGGCGTAACTGCCTTTTCTGCAAGTGTTTAGACGCCGGCCGCCTCGTCGCATTGCTGCCAGATTGGCAGGCCGAACTTCCGCCGGTTGTGCCGCGGTCGCCGCACCTCCAGCGCAACTTCCAGCTATGAAAGAAGTTGCGGCTTTGATCGTCGAAGATTTGCCTACCCCCATATCCTGTGCTGTATTCCCGGTCGAGGCCCTAGCGGTAGGGCGCTCGGAGCGTTGCTCCGTTATCGGACATGAGGCAAGCGCCTTGAACAGAAGCGTTTACGTTGGGACATGGACGCCAAAGGACCCAAACAAAAACCGGCCATCGCGACTTGGCAGAGCCGCGATGGCCTAAAGGTCGTTAACGGGGCAATCACTAGGCCAGTACCCAGTTTCCTCTAGGTACAAGTCTAGCACAGATTCGCCCTCAGGACAAGGCCAAAAAAGGCGACCAGAGCGAAGCGCTCGGCGCTCCGACCCTGGCCGCAATACCGCTAAGCCCCAACGCGGTGGCGGCAGCGGCCGCCTGCCACCGGTCCGCATGGTGACGCATGCGGATATGAGGCCGCTAGAAAGGATATCGGCTATGTACCGCTATATTAAAGGCCGGCTACATCGCCTGATATTCCGGCGGTACCGGAGCGTTAAGGGGAAGACCTTAGACGCTCATGACTATGAGTACAAGGGCTGGCCCATGTGGGTTCCGGTGTAGCAGGCGCTTCAGCTGGCGTGTCCCGCTTCGCGCGGGACACGCCGCTGAGGCCGCAAAAGCCTCCGACGCAATTAGTATAGGCGCTGAGCTCGCTGGCGAAAGGCAGCTAGTGCGGTACCGCGAGCGTTTGGCGCTTCCTGTCGATATCCGGCAGGAGTTTTTCGAACGAGTCGGCGAAGGCTTTGCCGCCGGCGGTGAGGAACTCGGCGGTGACGCTGTCGGCGTCCATGCCGGGCAGCGTGCCGCTTAGGTGAGCGCCCGCGCGTCAAGGTCTGGCGGGTTTGCTGACGGTCGATGGGCGAGTTCCCGACTCGTACTCAGCGGGCGGGGCGCGGCGCTACCGACCAGCAACACAAGAGGTCTCTACGCGGCGGCCCCGCTGGGTGTCTCCCGGCCTCGCTCAGGCGGCGGCAGTCCTGGTCGCTTCGAACGTCGGGAAGGCGTTTGCGATTGGGTTGGCGAACTTTTTTTTGGTCAGCAGCGGCCAGTTGTAGGCCAGGGTGTTGACGAAGAGGAACTTGATGCCGAAGAAATGCTGCTGGAACATACCCTTGGCGACGGTGCGAACATCATGCAGGTGCATGAGGTAGTCGCGCAGTTGGCGTTCGGTGAGCCGATCGGGCGAGAGGCGGAAATGCCCGGCCATTTGCCGCACGACCCTGACGTAGGCCTCCTGCGTACCCTGCGAGAGGCCGGCGAGTTGCATGTCCTCGATCATGCGTCTTCTAAGTTCGGTCATGGTGATATCCTCCAACAGGGAGCCAAAAACGAGACTCCGGCCCCACGGCCGGAAAACTGGAGGATACCACGCTGCTGACGATCCCCAATCCAGGCCCGCACCACCTCAGCAACCGCTCGGCACCGCCCCCTGCGGCGCAGCCGCTTCGTCCAATTACGCCACAGTCCGGATGCGCCGTCAAGCCACCGGATTGGCAATCGCGACGGGGATCCGCGACGCAGGAGCTGGAGCGGTCATCTGATGCGTGAGCGTCGGCGGATTCGCGCTGGGATGCCGCCGACGGCCACGCGCTGTGTTCGTCGAACGCTTATGCGACAGCGCTGATGAGCGTTGGGTCTGACGACCGGCATCGCGCAAGCCTGCTTCTTCGCGGGCTGATCTCATCGTCGCTCCTCAGAGCAGGAGCAGTTCTCCCGTAGCTGCCTCGGTCGCGTCGGAACGGCGACGGACGTGTCTCATTCTCTTTCGAGACCGGCGGGTTCCCAGATGACGCGGTCGCGGCCGATCAGGGTTCCTGTCGCGAAGGCGATATCCACCTGCGAGATCTCATACGCGCTCAGGGCGCGAACCTCACGTGACTGAGCATCAGCCAGGCGAGCGGCCGCCTCCAGCACGTCGGTGCTCGTACGCAAGCCGACTTCGAATTGGCGCCTTTCGGCCTCATACGTGATTCCAGCCAGCTTGACCTCCTGTCGGGCTGCGAGGATGCGCTGCCAGTCCTGCTCGAGCGTGTCCACCGCGTCGAAGACCTCCTGGCGAATCGCGAGGCGGCGCTGGTCGCGCGTGGCGAGGCGCTGGACGCGCTGCAGCATAGCGCGCCGCAGGCGCGACCTGGCCGCTTGGTTGCCGAGCGGGATCTCGGCAGTCAGCGCCACGGCATGATCAGCGTGCGAATTGCCGCCAAGATCACGAAACGTCTTGCTCAAGCTGCCCGAGAAGCCGTTGATGCGATAGCTGTAATCCAGTGCGATCAGCGGCAGCGTGGCGTTGCGCTCGAAGTCGACAGTGCTCCCATCAATCGCCACTTGCAGTTCGAACTCCAGCATCTCCATTCGGTTGGCAACGGCGAAATCGGCCAGCGCATCCGCGTCGAGGTCGAGCCCGAGCGGGTTGGGATCCGTCACCGGAATGACCGCCGTGGGCGAGCCCATGGCCAAGTCGCTGCGGTTCATGATGCGCTTGAGGTCGCGTTCGCGCCGGCGAACCTGCGTGTTGGCGATGATGATCGCCTCGCGGCGCGCCGCCACGCCCGACTCGGCCCGCATGATTTCGATCTCCGGTGAGTCACCGGCCGCCACGCGTTTGCGCGCTTCGTCCAGTTGCTGCAGAGCCAGGTCGTACTGTTGCCGGCGCACTACCAGCTCACGCCGCACTGCGTACAGCAGCCAGTAGGCGCGGTCGGCGTTCGCGAGAATCCGAATCGCTGCCAGCTTCGTCTGCGCGTCGGCGATGTCTCGGTAGTACTTGGCCACGCGGATGCCGTGTGTGTTTGTGCGGATACCGGCATTTCGCAGGAGCGGTTGGCTGATTGAGAACTTCAGTCCGGCGTCGTATGACGGATCGATGACGAGAGAGTTGTCACCCTCGGTTCCGGTGGGTTTGGTCTGGTCGTCAAACCAGGTAAGCGGTAATTCGACAGTGAGGGTCCCGCCGGTGCGCAGCGGGATGCGCACCCCGGCGTCGTACGAGGCGGACTGCGACTGCCGGGCCGGGCCGTCAACAATCAGCGAGCGTCGGTCTATCTTGCTGTGTTCGATCGAGCCGAACAGCAAGGCCTCGAACTGCGCCAGCTCTTCGTTGACCGTTTCGTGGAAGATCGACGGGTTCACCAATTCGACCTTCAGATCCAGGTTGTTGGCCAGCGCTGCCGCCCGCACCTCAGCCAACTCAACCTCGATCGACTCCGGCGGCTCCTCGAGCGCCGCGGCGCCATCGTTGATCTCGGTCGTCGCTTCCTCAACCGAGATCGGCGGCGACTGCGACTTCTCCTCCAGCCGAACCGCCATCACTTCGTGCAACTGCTTGGGCGGCGGCCGGTAGGCTTCATAGTAATCGCGCGTGAACAGGGCGCAGCCGGCCGTGCATAGGACCAGCGACGCCGTGGCGCCCCGACAGAACCGTAGGCATCTTCGTTCAGTCGTCATTCGCATCTCAGGGCCACCATCGGATCGACCTTGGTCGCCCGGCGGGCGGGGAGGTAACAGGCCAGCAGCGCCACTGCGGTCAGCAGTAGGGATACTCCGACGAACGTCAGCGGATCAGTCGTTCCGATCTCGTAGAGCAGGCTCGACAGCAGGCGCGTACCGGCCAGTGAGATCGCCAGTCCGATTACCAGGCCGATGGCCGTGAGCCTGATCCCCCGACTCAGCACCAGACGAATTATGTCGCGGCGCTGCGCGCCGAGTGTGGTGCGAATGCCGATCTCGCGCGTGCGCTGGCTGACGGCGTACGACATAACGCCGTACAGACCGACCGAGGCAAGCACGAGCGCGAGCAGACCGAATAGTCCGAACCCGGCCGCCGCGAACCGGGCGGGGAGCAGAACGAAGCTGATCAGGTCGGTGAGACGGCTCGTATTCGTGAGCGCCATGTTCTCGTCAAGCTCTCGAACGATGGTGCGGATCGGTGCTGCGAGCGCGAGCGGGTCGCCGATCGTGCGCAGCAGGAGCGTGGTGAACGCGGTGGCCGGCCGCTGGGAGAGGGGGATATAGATGTAGGGTCGCGGCTCTTCGCCGATCAGCCAGTGCTTGATGGTGGCCACGACGCCGACCACCTCGAAAAACGGCCCTTCGGGGCCGGTCCTGCTGACGCGTTTGCCGAGGGGATCCTGCCCGGGCCAGTAGCGCTCGACGAAAGCCTTGTTGACGATCGCCACGCCGGGGGCATCCGGCGTGTCCCGTTCGGTGAAGTCGCGGCCGCGCAACAGCGGGATGTTCAAAGTCTGGAAGTTTTTGTCGCTGACGGTGCTGAAGGCCACGCCGACGCGCTCGTCGTCTGCGTCGGAATACGGTCGATCCTCGATCCAGAAGGCGCTGCTCGAGACGGTCATCGTCAGCGGCGGACAGTCCTCGAGGCTGGCCGACTCGACGCCCGGTAGCCCCCGGGCACGCTCGAGCAGTTGGTCGCAGAAGCCGGCGCTGCGCTCCTCGTCATAGTCGTGGGCGCCGATATCGAGCATGACTGCCAGCACGTTCTCGTGGTCAAAACCGGGATCGATCGCGTTGGCGCGCGTCAAACTGCGCACGAAGAGCCCTGCGACGACGAGCAGCACGAGCGACGCCGACACCTGCGCCACGACCAAGGCGTTACGTACCCGCGACCGTTTCACACCGAGACTGCCGATGCCCCCGTCGTCCTTCAGCGAGGTGGCCAGATCGACCTTGGTCGCTCCCAGCGCCGGGAGCAGCCCGAAGAGCACGCCGGCGAGCATCGACACGGCGGCCGTGAAGACCAGAACACGCCGGTCAATGCCGAAGTCCAGCTCGACCGTTAGGTCGAACGGCAGGCGCGGCAGGGAGGCAACCAACAGATCCATAGTCCAGATTGCCAGGAACAATCCCGCCGCCCCGCCCAATATCGCAAGCACGAGGCTCTCGGTCAGCAGTTGTCGGACGACCCGCAGGCGTGGGGCGCCGATCGCCAGACGAATGCCGATCTCTTTTCGTCGCGTGGTTGCGCGGGCCAGAAGCAGGTTGGCGACGTTGGCGCACCCGATGATGAGCACCAGACCGACCATCGACATGATCAACACCGAGAGGCCGAGCGCGACGCGGCGCATGCCGGGCGTCATGGGGATGACTCCGTCGGCGGGGACCAGCAGGGCGACCTCATCCTCGTAGCGCTCCGGGTCGATTTCCCTTAACTGCGCGGCGGTCACGGCCAGGCGAGCCCGCGCCTCGTCCAGGCTCAAGCCCGGCTTCAGCTTTCCGGTCACCCACAGAAAACTGCTGTCTCTCTGCTCAAGCTCTCCGCGTTGCTCCGGACGGATCTGCTCGATCATCGTCATGGGAGCCCACAAATCGGGGGCCGTGATCGGGATGGCCCCTGCGAAGCCCTTCGGGGCAATACCGGCGATCGTGAACGGGTGCACGCCCAACGTGATCGTCTGGCCGACGACGTCCGGGGCGCCGCCATACGTGCGTTGCCAGTACCGGTGACTGAGGACGACGACCGGGTTCGCGCCGAGGGTCTGGCTGTCTTGCGGCGTCAAGGTTCGTCCGAGCGCGGCCTTCACCCCGAGCGCGGCGAAATAGTTCCCGGTCACGACCTGCCCGAAGCGCGATTCGGTGCCATCGCCGGCGTCCACGCTGGCGGGCATGAAGCTGAAGGCGACGAGCTCCTCGAACACGTCGCTGCGCTCGCGATACTCGAGGTAGTCGGGATAAGAGAACAGGTCCGTCTCCTCGCCGTCCGACGATTGCCGGAAAACGCGGACCAGTCGATCGGCATCGTCGAACGGCAACGGCGCGAAGACCGCCGTGTTGAGCAGACTGAACATGGCCGTGTTGACGCCAACCGCCAGGGCCAGTGTGACCACGGCCGCGAGTGTGAAGCCCGGGTTCTTCAGGAGCATCCGGGTCGCGTAGCGAAGGTCTTGCAGAAGCACGTTCACCTGGTCACTCCTATTCGCATCTCAGTGCCACCATCGGATCGACCTTCGTTGCCCGCCGGGCTGGGACGTAACAAGCCAGCAGGGCCACCGCAGCGAGCAACAGGGTGACACCGATAAAGGTTACCGGGTCGGTCGCTGTGATCTCATAGAGGAAGCTTGAGAGCAGACGCGTTCCGGCCAGAGCGATCGGCAGACCGATGGCCAAACCGATGACGGTGAGCGTCAGGCCCTCGCTGAGAACGAGGCGCAGCACATTGCCCGGCTGGGCCCCCAAAGCCAGGCGGATGCCGATCTCGCGCGTGCTCTGGCTGACCATGTGGGCCAGGACGGCGTAAAGCCCCACCACCGCCAAAACAAGCGCAGATGCGGCGAAGACCCCCAGCACAAACAGGGAGAAACGCCGCCTCGCGAGAGCGTCGGAAACGCGCTGCTCCATCGTCGCCACCCGCAAGAGCGGCCGGTCGTCGTCGAGGGCCCAGACTTCGTTCGCGATCGCGTCGACCAGCGCGCCCGGCGCGGAGGAGCAACGGACCACGACGTACATCCCCCGGTTCGCCCACTGCAAATAAGGCCGGTAGTAGGTGGCCTGTGAATGGGATTCGAGATCCGAGTGTCTTACGGTTCCCACGACGCCCACAACCGTTAGCCAGGGATTCTGCGGGCCAGACGCGGGATCTCTGATTCGCTTTCCGATCGGGTTCTCGCCAGGCCAGAACCGCTTTGCGAAGGCCTCGTCGACGATCGTCACGGGCAGGCTGTCGCCGGTGTCGTGCTCGCCGAAATACCGTCCGGCGACGAGCGGAATCTGCATCGTCTTGAAGTAGCCCCACAGGGCGACGCGCTCGTGGGCCTTGGGTTGTGTCTCGTCGTGGGCAGTGACATAATCCTCAACGGCTATGGGGGCGTAAGACTCTCCCGGCGCCAGGGGCAGCACGGACGTACCGCCGATGGATTTCACCCCAGGTAGCCCGGCGATGCGTTCTCCAAGCTGCTCATAGAACTTCACGTAGGTGGGCAGGCCAGGCACGTTTGGGTAGCTGGGATTCGCCGGCAGCTGAAACGAAAGCACGTTTTCCGGCGAGAATCCCAGATCCACTTTCTGGAGCCGATAGAAACTGTGGATCAGCAGGCCGGCACCGATCAGCAGGACCATCGAGAGGCTGAGTTCCGCCACGACGAGAAGACGGCGCGCGGAATAGCGCTGACGCCGGGATGAGCCCGTGCCGATCAGACCTCGGGCAGCGTTCCGAAGGGTCCGGTTCAAATCCACAGACGAAATGGTCCACGCGGGCGCGAGGCCGAAGACGATCCCCGTAAGTGCAGACAGCCCGAAAGTGAACGCCACGACGGAGACGTCGATCCCGACCTCGTTGATCCGGGGTATCGTCTTGGCGCCGAGCAGCAGGAGCGCCGAAATGCCCCACCAGGCGATCAGGAGGCCGACCGCTCCGCCAAGTACCGAGAGCAGCATGCTTTCCGTCAAGAGCTGACGCACGATGCGTAGGCGACCCGCCCCCAAGGCCATGCGCATGCCGATCTCTCTGTGCCGTCGCGTTGCCCGGGCCAGCAGAAGATTGGCGACGTTCGCGCAGGCGATCAGCAGCACCAGGCCTGCGGCACCGGCCAGCAGTCGCAGCGCAGGCCGAACCTCCCGCACCACCGGATCGAGCAGCGGGACGACGTCGATCGCAAAGCCACTGTCGGGAGGATAGTACTGCGGCACCTCCTGCTTCATGCGGCCTGCGAGCAAGTCCATCTCCGCCTTGGCATCATCCACGGTGACTCCGGGGCCCAACCTGGCATAGATGCCGTAGTTCTGGCGGCTGTGCTGCTGTCTATCTTCGGCGCTGAGCACGAGCGGTATCCAGTAGTCGACCCTCACGCTGGGGTCGTAGGACTTCGGCAGATATTCCTGTGTGGCCGGGAAGTCTTTCCCCAGCACTCCGATGACGGTGTAGTCCACTTCGTCGAGTCGAAGGATCCTGCCGATCACACCCGGATCGCTGCCGAAGCGGCGCTCCCACAGGGCGTGGCTGAGGATGACTGTCCGAGGCTTGCCCGGTTCATCATCTCCTGGCGCAAAGAGCCGTCCAACGGTTGGCCTGGCACCCAGCATTGGTAGACACGAGGCCGAGGCGCGCATCCCTCGCACGCGCTCCGGCGGGCCCCCGCCCGTAAGCGTGAAGGAATGACTCTTGACGATCGCGGCCTGGTCGAAGACGTGGATCCGATCCCTGATCTCGAAGAACATCCCTCGAGCGAACGTCTCCTCGTATTCGTCCCGGCCTGGAAACTGACTCCAGAGCAAGACCAGATTGTCCGGGTCCTGATACGGCAGAGGTTGCAGAAGGACGCCGTTGACGACACTGAAGATCGCGGTGTTTACGCCGATGCCGAGGGCCAGTGTGAGCACGACCACGCTCGTGAAGCCCGGGCTCTTGAGGAGCATCCGGATTGCATAGCGAAGGTCTTGGAGCAGAACGCTCACTTGACAACTCCTATTCGCACCTTAGCGCCATCATCGGATCGACCTTCGTCGCCCGCCGTGCCGGCACATATCCCGCGAGCGCGGCCACGGCCAGCAGCAGTCCGCTGACACCCGCATAGGCAAGCGGGTCGATTCCGGTGACGCCGATCAGTTCCGACTCGATTGCCAGGCCGGCGGGGACGGAGAGCAATACGCCGATACCGATTCCGACCCCGGCCAGCCGCAGGCAGCGCCGGAGTACCAGCCGCATGATCTCGCGCCTGCCGGCGCCCAACGCGATGCGGACGCCGATCTCGCGCGTGCGTTGCTGGACGGCGTATGACATCACGCCGTACAGGCCCATGCTGGCGATGCTGAGCGCCAGTACCGCCAATCCACCCAGGAAAACAGCGGCCAACCGATCGTCGCGGGACCATTCATGGAGGATGTCCTCAAAACTACGGAAGTTGTATACCGGTATTTCGGCGTCTATTCCGTGTACGGCGCCGCGCAGCGCAGAGACCGCGTCCATTGGATTACCGGCGGTCCGCGCGACGATAAACATTCGAGACACGGGCTCCTGTTCGTAGGGCAGATACAACATGGGAGTGAATCCTTCACCGTCGAGCGTGGGGATGGTGTTGCCCACCACACCCACAACGGTTATCCAGCGTGCCTCCGACAGATCTGCATCCAGTGTCAGACGTTTGCCGATCGGGTCTTCGTCGGGCCAGTCGCGCTGGGCCATTTCCTCGTTGACGATCACGACCGGCAACGCGCCGGCGGCGTCGGCCTGTGTGAACAGCCGCCCTCTGAGCAACGGGGCCTCCAGCACCTCGAAGTACCCGGGCGTAACCGGTTGATACGGCGTGGTGCGCCGGTCGTCCGGATCCCTCGGTGGTTGGCCCGCGATGGTGACCAGGGCAAAGCCGCTATAGCCGGCAAACCGGCCGCCGAAACCGGCAAAGCCCGGGACGGCGGTGGCCGCGCCCGCACCTTCGATGCCGGGTGTACCCCTGATGATTTCGATCGCGTCGCGGTAGAAGGCCCCCCATTGAGCATCAGTCGTGTACCGGTACGCCGGCAAGTCGACCTTCAGTGTCAACAGTCGCTCGGTGTTGAAGCCGTAGTCCATGCTCTTGACCACACCCATGTGTCTAAGGGTCAGGGCGCAGCAGATCAGCAAAGGAAGTGCGATGACCAGTTGTCCAACGACAAGCCCGCTCCGCAAGCGGTTCCGCGAGCCACTGGCCGACGCAGCAGCCTGGCCCTGCTTGAGCGCGTCACTGACCGACACCCTGGTCGCCATCAGCGCCGGAGCCAGTCCGAAAGCCAGCGAAGCAAGGCAAGACACGATCAGCGTGTATACCAGCACCGCCCAGCTCAAACCCACTTCATGATGCTGGAAGGATATACCGATGTCCACCGACGCGACAATGGCGTCGACCACCCATATGGCAATCAACAGGCCCAGAGCGCCACCCATTATGGCCAGCAGTAGACTCTCGGTCAGGAACTGGCGAACGATCCGACCTCGGCCGGCTCCCAGCGCCGTTCGAACCGCGATCTCGCCTGCGCGTGTCGAGGCCCTCGCCAGTTGAAGATTCGCGAGGTTCGCGCACGCGATCAGCAGCACCAATCCCACAGTCGCGAGCAGCACCTTGCTGAGCAATCGAACCTCTTCATCAACGATGAGGTCCATCAAAGGGCCAATCCACACCGCCACCGGGGCGTTCGTTTCCGGATACGCCTCGGCCAGCCCGGCGGCGAGGGTGTTCATCTCCGCCTGGGCCTGCTCGATGGTCAGGCCCGGATTCAGTCGAGCCACCGCTTGCCACGAACCGTCGCTACGCTGAGGGTCAGCAGGGTCGATGCGTAACGGGACCAGCAGTTCCACGCCCCACCAGATTTCCCCTGCCTCGAACTCCGGCGGCATGACGCCGATGATGGTGTGCGGATCGTCATTGAGCAGGATCGTCCGGCCGAGGACGGCCGGGTCGGCTTCGAACTTGCGCCGCCAGATTCTCTCGGTCAAGACCACGACGCGCTCGCCGGTCGTCGAGTCCTCTTCCGCCGTATGCAACCGCCCGAGCCGCGCGTTTAGTCCCATCATCGGCAGCAGATTGGCGGAGGCGCGCATGTAGAGGGGCCGGTCCGGCTCGCCTTGCCCGGTAAGCGTGCACGTAGAAGTGGTGGAATGGAGGCCGACGGCAGAGAACGACTGTGCCTGTGCACGCCAGTGGAAGTAGTCATGCGCGCTCACCGACATACGTTCGTTGCGCTCGTTGAGGCCCTCGAGATAGACCAACCGGTCCGGCTCGTCGAAGCGCTGGGGCAGTTTGTGGACGGCGTTGACCAAACTGAACATGCCGGTGTTCACGCCGATACCCAGTGCGAGCGTGATCAATGCGATCGCCGTTGCGCCGGGGCTTTTGGCCAGCATGCGAACTCCGTAGCGCAGGTCCTGAAAGAGTGTCGTCATTTCGCTGCTCCTATTCGCATCGCAATGCCACCATCGGATCGACCTTTGTCGCCCGGCGGGCCGGGACGTATCCAGCCAGCGCGGCGACCGCCAGCAGCACGATGCTGACGGCTACGTAGGCCGCTGGGTCGATCCCGCTGATGCCGAAGAGCTGCGATTGAATCGCCAAGCCGACCGGGGCGGAGAGCGCCAGGCCGATCGTGATTCCCACGACGGCGAGCATCAGGCAGCGCTTCAGCACCAAGCGCAGAACGTCGCTCTTGCAGGCCCCCAACGCCACCCGCACGCCGATCTCGTGTGTACGTTGCTCGACGGCGTATGACATCACGCCGTATAGACCGAGGGCGGCCAGGCTGAGCGCGAGGGCCGCCAGCACGCCGAGAAACCACGCGGCCATGCGGTCCTCGCGGGACCAATAATGGACGACATCGGCCACGGTGCGGAAATCGTGCACCGGTATTCCCGCGTCAATGTCGTGGATCGCGCTGCGCAGGGCCGGAATCGCGTCCTTCGGATTACCGAGCGTTCTGGCGACAATGGCCATGCTCGGTGACGGCTTCTGGGGATGTGGCAGGTACAGAATGGGCGGCGGCGGACCACCGCTGAAGGTGTGCCCGGCGTTCGCGATCACTCCGACTATCGTTGTCCACGTCGCTTCCGACAAATCCTGATCGAGCGTGAGACGCCGGCCAACCGGATCCTCGTTCGGCCAGTAGTGCCGGGCCATACGTTCGTTAATGAGTGCGACCGGTTGACCGGCGGCGTGGTCACGCTCGTTGAAGTACCGTCCACTGAGAAGCGGGATCTCCATGGTTTCAAAATACCCCGGTGTGACCGCCTGGTATCCACGGACGTCCAATGAAGACACCGCCTCCGGCGAACGGCCTTCGATCGTCACCGGGGCATAGGCCGAACTCATGCCGAAGACTGGGAGGCTCATTGTCGCGGCCGCCCGTTCGATGCCGGGCATGGCTTCGATCGTCTTGAGCGCGTCGCGGTAGAAGGTCGCCCATTGGGTGGGCTCGCGATAGCGGTGCCAGGGCAGGTCGACCTGCACCGTCATCAGGCGTTCGGCGTTGAAGCCGAACTCCGCGGATCTAAGCGCGATCAGGTGCCGGATGGTCAGCCCGCAGCAGATGAACAGTGGCAAGGCAATCGCGAGCTGGGCAACCACCAGGCTGTTTCGCAGCCTGTTCCGTGAGCGCCCGGCCGAGGCGGCCGCCGCCCCCTCTTTCAGAGCCTCGTTGACCGACACGCGTGCTGTCGCCAAGGCCGGCGCCAAGCCGAAGAGCAGTGCGGCGATGCCGGATACGATCAGTGTGTACGTCAGCACCGCCGGGTTCAGGCCGATTCCGACTTTCTGGGCGGGAACGATGTTCACAGAGGCGTTGAGCGCGTCGATCGTCCACGCTCCGACGAGCAGGCCCAGGGCACCCCCGAGCAGCGCCAGCAACAAGCTCTCCGTGAGAAGCTGGCGGATGATGCGTGCCCGACGCGCTCCGAGCGCTACGCGAACGGCGAACTCACGTCCACGCGTGGCCGCTTTCGCCAGTAGCAGGTTCGCGAGGTTGGCGCACGCTATCAGCAACACCATTCCGACGGCGGCGAGCAACGCAATGTTGGCCAGGCGGTCGCTCGCAGAGACGAACCCCTTTGTCAAGGAGCGAACCGTCACACCGACGTCCGCGTTTGTTTCCGGATAGGCTTCGGCGAGCCTGGCCGCGATTCCGGTCATCTCCGCCTGAGCCTGATCGAAGGTCACGCCGGGGCCGCACCGGGCCAAAGCTCGATACCAGCGATCCTCCCGCTTGAGCTTGGCCGGGTCGAGACGCAGCGGCGTCAGGTACTCGACGTGGTACCACAGTCTCACGTTTTCGAGCTCGAACTCCGATGGCAAGACACCGATGATCGTGTGTGGGTTGTCATTGAGCACCATTGTCTGGCCCAGAACATCCGGACTGCCAGCGAACTTGCGTTGCCACAGCTTCTCCGTCAGGACCACGACCCGCTCCGCTGCCGGGGAGTCTTCCTCCGGTGAGTACAGCCGTCCGAGCTGGGCATCCAGGCCAAGCATGGGCATCAGGTTGGCGGTGGCGCGCACGCCGTTGATTCGTTCCGGTTCGCCGCTGCCGCTGAGGAAGAGCCTGGATCCGCCGTAGAGAGCGATGTCAGTGAACGACTCGGCCTGCTCACACCAGTCGAGGTAATCGAGTCCGCTGACGCGATCTTCTTCGTCCTCATCTGTGGATGCGTACAAGAACGCCAGCTCCTCGGAATTGGCGAACCGGCTCGGTATGTTCGCCATGGCGTTGATCACGCTGAACGTCGCGGTGTTCACGCCGATGCCCAGTGCCAGCGTAACCAACGCGATTGCCGTGAAGCCTGGACTCTTAACCAGCAAGCGAGCCGCGTAGCGAACGTCCTGGAGCAGCGAGTACATCGTCTACCTCCGGCTGAAAGCCGAGTGAGTTCAGGCGTCAGGCCGCTGACGGGACCGCGTTGTCCCCCTCGATCCACCCGTCACGCAGTTGCACGATCCGGCGGCTGTAGCGCGCGTTCTCTTCAGAGTGGGTCACTTGGATGATCGTGGTTCCCTCCGCGTTGAGCTGCTTGAACAGTTCCATGACTTCGCGGCCCTGCCGCGAGTGCAGATTGCCGGTCGGCTCATCGGCCAGGATGAGCTTCGGACTGGCAATGACCGCCCGGGCAACACCGACGAGCTGTTGCTGTCCGCCGGACAGTTGGCGGGGAAACAAGTTCTTCTTGCCGACGATCTGGAAGCGGTCGAGTGTGTCGGCGACCAGTGCCGCCTGCTCGGACGGCTTGACGTTCCGATACGAGAGCGGGACGGCTAGATTCTCGTACACAGTCAGGTCGTCGAGCAGGTGGTACTGCTGAAAGACGAAGCCGACGTTTGCGCGGCTCAGCTTGGCTCTATCTTTCAGGGGCAGTTCGTGAACCGCCGTTCCCAGGAAGTGGTACTCACCCTCGAACGCGCCGTCGAGCATTCCCAGAATGTTCAGCAGCGTCGTCTTACCGGCACCGGAAGGCCCCATGATGGTGACGAACTCTCCCTCCGGCACGTCGATGTTGATGTCCCGCAGGACATACGTGAACGCCCGTCCCGACTCGAAGCGTCTTGCCAGATTCCTGAGCTTGATCACGCTAGAGACCTCCTGAATATAGTCCAGCGTAGCGCTGCCGCGTTCATTCGCATCTCAGTGCCACCATCGGATCGACTTTGGTCGCCCGCCGGGCGGGGAGATAACAGGCTAGCAAGGCAACCATCAATAGCAGCGCTGACACGGCGATGAAGGTCACCGGGTCGGCTGGGCTTACCTCGTAGAGCTGACTTGACAGCGTGCGCGTCAGCGCCCACGAACCAAGCAACCCTATGGCCAGGCCCACAACGGCGAGTACGAAACCCTGTTTGAGCACCTGGCGAAGTACGTTTGATCGCCGCGCGCCAATTGCCATGCGCACGCCGATCTCGTGAGTTCGTTGCGCAACCGTGTAAGAGAGGACGCCGTAGATTCCACTGCTCGCCAGCACAAGAGCAAGAAAGGCGAAGATTCCGAACAGCAACATTGAGAAGCGTTGACGCCCCACGGAATCGGTGAGGCGGCGATCCATGGTCTTGAAATCGTAGGGCGCTTGCTCGCTCGTGACCGTCGCAATCTTACCTCGAACGGCCCCCATGAGACTTGCGGGATCGACCGATGTACGCAGCGCGAAGGACATCGTGGACGAGCACTGCTGGGCATGGGGAACATACATGCGTGGCTGGGCCTCGGTGCCGAGCCCCTGATATCGCACGTCTCCAACGATCCCCATAATCTCGAACGTTGTCAGTTCGCCGTCCTCGACATTAATGTAGGGGCTAACGTGCTGACCGATGGGATCTTCGTCGGGCCAGAACCGGTGCGCCATCGACTCATTGATGATCATGACCCCGGTGCCGCCGCGACTGTCGATCTCGGTAAAGAGCCTGCCCGCAAGAAGCGGTATGCGCAGCGCACGGAAGAAGTCCGGACTCACTGAGTTGTATTGTGCAACAGGCGGCTCGCCGGGCGCGGGCTCCGGACGGCCCAGGACCTTGAAGGCCCAGCGCGAATTGGGACCGGCAAGCGGCAGCGATGTGCTCGCCCCCACAGCCTGCACTCCGGGCAGCGACCCCAACTGTTCCATCAAGGTGTCGTGAAACGCCACTCGCCTGCGGAAGTCGGCATCGTGCTCGGAGGGCACCGCTATTCGGAACGTCAGAAGGTTCTCGGGATCGAAGCCAGGGTCGACGTTCGTCAATCGAACGAAACTTCGCATCAACAACCCGGCTCCCATCAGCGGCACTAACGCCAGCGCCACCTCTGCGATCACCAGAGTTCCGCGCAGGCGTTGCCGTCTCCGGGACATCGATGCCCGACCACCTTCCTTCAGCGAAGCCTGCGGATCAACACGGGTTGCCCAGATCGCCGGAAACACGCCGAAGACCAAAGCCGTGAGCAGTGACACAGCCAACGCGAACATGAGCACGCGCGCGTCAACGCCGATCTCGGCCCCCCGAGGCAGGTCGGATGGGAGGAAGGCCAGCAGACCGTCGGTACTCCAGAAGGCCAACAGCAGGCCTACCGCACCCCCGACGAATGCCAGAAGCAGATTCTCGGTGACGAGTTGGCGCACCAACCTCGTTCGGCTCGCGCCAAGCGTTGCACGGATCGCAAGCTCGCGCATTCGCCCACTGCCATGTGCTAGCAGCAGGTTAGCCACATTGGCACAGGTAACGAGCAGCACCAGACTCACCGCTCCAAGCAGCACGAACAGCGCGGCACGCACACTTCCGACGACCTGTTCATGCAGCGCTCCCAGACCCACTCCGATGCCGGTGTTGCAGTTGGGGTACTGCTGCTCGAGCCGCCGGGCGATCGTGTCCATCTCGGCCTGCGCCTGCTCCTGCGTGACACCTGGGTTGAGCCGCGCGATGGCTTGGAGGAACTGCAAACCGCGTTCCGAGAACATACCCGCGTCCCGAGAACTCGGAGTCCACAATTCAGCCTCGGGCAGCGATGGAAAACTGAACTCCGGCGGCAAGACACCAATGACCGTGGATTCTTCTCCGTCGAGTGTCAGCACTTGCCCGATGGCGCCTGGGTCGGCTCCCAAACACCGTTTCCAGAGGCTGTCGCTCACGATCGTGACGTTCTCGGCTGCGGGCAGATCCTCGTCATCTCGAAAGGCACGACCTAGCGCGGGCTGTACCCTTAGCACGGAGAAAAAACCGGCAGAGACGCGTGCGCCCGTGACTGGCCTCGGTTCGCCGGTCTGAACCAGCGTATGATCGATCCATCGATAGGACCCTATATCCTCGAAGACGTGGTTCTGCGCCCGCCAATCATGGAAATTCGGATAGTTCACACTTACTCTATCGGTGCCCTGCGTTGACCACAACGCCACGAGTCGATCAGGCTCATCGCAAGGCAGCGGACGAAGTACCACGGCGGAGACAACGCTAAACATGGCCGTGTTCGCCCCGATGCCGATGCCGAGCGTCACGACGACCACGACGGTGAAGCCGGGCTTCTTCGCGAACATGCGAACCGCGTAGCGTAGGTCTTGCATCAGCATCCGCATCACTTTGCCTCCGTGCTCTCGTCGACGATGCGCCCGTCGAAGAGGTGGACGGTGCGTTCGGCGTGGCGGGCGTAGCGGTCGTCGTGGGTGACCATGCAGATGGTCGCGCCGCCGCGGTGCAGGTCGCCGAGCAGTTCCATCACCGCTTCGCCGTTGTGCGAGTCGAGGTTTCCGGTCGGCTCGTCGGCCAGCAGGATGGCCGGGTTGCCGACCAAGGCGCGGGCCACCGCCACACGCTGCTGCTGGCCGCCGGAGAGTTGCGCCGGGTAATGCTTCTTGCGGTGGGCCATCCCGACTTTCTCGAGTGCCTCTAGCGTGTGCTGCTTGCGTTCGGCGCCGGGCATGCCGCGGTATGTCAGCGGCAGCTCCACATTCTCATAGACATCCAGATCACCGATCAGGTTGAAGCTCTGGAAGATGAAGCCCACCTGGCGGTTGCGGATGCGAGCGCGCTCGGGGGCCGAGAGGTCTGCCACCGGTTGGTCGCTGAGGGCGTACTGCCCTTCGGTCGGCGAATCCAACAGGCCCAGGATCGACAGCAAGGTGGACTTGCCGCAACCGGACGGACCGGCGATCGAGATGTACTCGCCCTTCGCGATTTGCAGGTGAATGTGGGACAATGCGTGCGTCTCGACCTCGTCGGTCAGGAACACCTTACTGACGCCGTCGAGCTGGATCAGGACGGTGCCCGGCGCGTTCGCGGCACCCTGCTCCCGCTCGCGGCCGCCGGGTTGGATTTCTGTCTGTGTGGGCTGGTTCATGATTCTCTGACTCCGTCTTAGCTATACCGGCGACTGGCGCGTGACAGCTACGTGTCTCCGGCTCTGCCTCACCTCACGCGGACCCGGTCGAACTCATCCCAGCGGGACATGTCCGACAGAACAATCTGATCTCCAACTTCGAGTCCCCTCACGATTTCAACCGTATTGACCGAGCTGCGCCCCAGCTCGACCTGAACGCGGATTGCCGTCTCGCCGTCGGCCAGCAGCTTGAACAAACCGACCGTGCTGTGCGCCTGGCCGTATACGGGCCGACCGACGTAGAGCACGTCTGCCAGGCGCTCGAGCTCGATCGTGCCGATCACCGTCAGGTCCGGCCGCGCTCCTCTGGGTAGTTCCCCTTCGAGCGCCACATCAACCGCGACGGTGCCCTCCTGGACCGCCGGGTCGATGCGGACGACCTGTCCGGCGATGACGCCGTTGTGGGTGTCAATGGAGGCGATCTGTCCAGGCTGCACGTCGCGGGCCTGGGTTTCTGGAATCCGTACGACCGCCTTCAGTGTTCGCACGTCCGTGACCTTGGCCAGAGTCGCATCCCGAGCCACCCGCTGCCCCACCTCCACCGGGAGCTGTTCGAGCACGCCCGCGGTCCCCGCGCGCACGCGGAGCGAATCGACTTGGGCGCGCTTCAGCTCGTACAGCGCCCGTGCCCGTTCGATTCGCGCTTGCTGGGCCGCGAGCCGTGCTTCCTCCGAAGCGTCCCAGGTATCCAGGCGTTTCTGCTCGATCTCATTGAGCTTGGCCAGCTCTTGGACGCGCGCCTTGGACAATTTCAGCCGTTGCTCTGAAATGAGCCCGTCGCCGTGTAGCTCCTTGTCGACCTCCTCCTGGAGCGTGGCTTCGTGATAGTCCGCTTCGAGCCGGGCAACGGAAGCCTGCAAGGCCAACAGCTCGTTTTGCAGCGTGACCTCCAGTGCCGCCAGCTCCGCCTCCGCCGACTTCATCTGCCACTCGGCGTCGACTGCATCGAGTTCGAGCTCCGGATTGCTCAGCTCGAGCAAGACGGTATCGGCTTGCACCTGTGCCCCGGGCAAGACCAGGATGCGCTCGACGCGCCCGGCGGTGACAGCCGGAATCCACCAGATCACCTCGGGTACCAGGCTGCCGGTCCCTCGAACCTGCCGTAGCATCTCCCCACGTTTCACCGTGTCCAGCCATACAGATGACCGCTCCACCGTCGGCGCCGCCGGCTCCAGTCGCGAGAGCCCCCAGGTGATCCCGGCCACCGCAGCCACGGCGACCACCCCTGCAATCGCGCGGCGCAGTCTTCGGCGACGAGCGGTGGACGGACGCGGAATATCCATGCGGTTCCTCCGCAAGTGCATTCGCAAACCGCGTGCCGGTATTGGCCGGCCGCGTGAAATGGGCTTGGCGCAACGGAAAACGTGTCTTCACGCGTGGCCGATCGACCGATTGCAGGTCACGAGTGTCCGCTTCCGGAACTGCACGTCCCAGAACCGGACAGTGTCGGCCCGCCAATCTCCTTATCGCGTCGACACTCGCCGAATCAGCGCGAGTCCTATCTATGAATGGGGCTCGTCGATTGGCAGCCGCAGGCAGGCACGACAACCGGGCGCAGCCTGGCGGTTCTCGAGCGTCAGTTGACCGCCGTGGGCCTCGGCGATCTGGCGGCTCAGGGCCAATCCGATGCCGGCGCCGCCGGGTTTGGTCGTGTAGAACGGAACGAAGAGATTCTCGGTGCTGGAAAGGCCCGGGCCCTCGTCCTCGACCCAGACCTCGAGCCGGCGCGAACGGTCATCTGTGAGGTTCCAGCCCACGCGCACATCACCCTTGGTTTCTGCCACGGCGTCAACAGCGTTTCGGATGAGGTTAATCAGCAGTTGGGCCAACTGATCGCCATCGGCCTGGATCGTCAATTGGGGTCCCGGAATTACGGTCAGGCGCCGGCGCGTCTCGAGCCCGGCTGTCCGCTGCACCCACTCGCCCACGTCCACCGTTGTCAGCTTCGGCTTCGGCAGGCGGGTCAGTTGGCTGTAGGCGGTCATGAAGCGATTCAAGGCACTCGACCGCTCGCGGATGACCGTCAGCCCCTCGGTCATGTCGGTTTCCCAATCTGCCGGTCGCGGCTCGCGGCTGAGCAGGTTGGTGAGGCTGCCGGCCAACGAGTCGATGGGAGCCAACGAGTTGTTGATCTCGTGCCGCAGAACCTGGATCAGCCGCTTCCACGCCTGGCGCTCTTCGTCGCGCAACGTCTGCGTCAGGTCGGACAGAACGAGCAGTTCGTGCGGCAAGCCGTCCTGGCGAAACGTGCTGCGGCGTACTTCCCATCGGCCGGCCCCTCCCGGAAACGTGAAAGCGACGATCCGCGGCGCTACGCCGGTCAGGCACTCGGCCAGCCCCACCTCGGTTGCGTGGCGCGCGAGCAGTCGCTCAGACGGTTGGCCCAACAGGTGCTCGCCGCGCTGATTGACCAGGCGCAGTTTTCCTTCGGCGTCAAAGGCGAACACGGCCACGTCGATTTCGGTCATCACCTTGCCAAGCAGTGTGGTCGCTTCCAGGGCGCCGAGGCGCTGCGCGCGGAGTGTTTCACCAAGCTCGTTGACCTCCAGCAGGACCTCCCCCAGCGCGTCGTCGCTGCGCGCCCCGCGCGCCCGCAATGAGAAGTCGCCCTCGCGCAAAGCGGCGAGCATGTTCGAGACGGTCCGGAGCGGAAACACCACTCGATGCAGCAGGGCCGCGGCAAACGCCCACCCGGCCAGGACGACAAACAGGGTCAGCGTCCACTGGATCTTGGGCGAGTAGTCGCCGGTCCATAGTACGACCAGCCCTACCAGGGCGCCGGGCAACGCCGTGAGCAGTGTCAGAACCGCGATGCGCCGCTCGTGGCCGGCGCGGCGTTTTCGCGGCGATTTCGCGCGGACGGTCGTCGTGCCCTGTTTGGCCACCTTAGCCATCGTGTGTCAGCCCGTACTTCTCCATGCGACGGTATAGGCCGCTGCGGCTCAGCCCCAACTCCTGGGCGGCTTGTCGGACGTTGCCGCCGCACCGCGCGAGAGCCCGCTTGATCAGAAACGCCTCGGCCTGGTCGAGCGACATCCGCTCGAAGTGTGCTGCTTTTGCGCGGCCGGACCGCAAAGCCAGATCATCGATTCGGATTACGTCGTCGCGCGCCATCAGAACGGCGCGTTCCACCGCGTGGTCCAGTTCGCGAACATTGCCGGGCCACGGATAGTCGAGCAGCGCCTGCATCGCCGCCGCGTCAAACCGACTCATGCGTTTTCGATAACACCGGACATGATTGCGGAGAAAGTGCATCGCGAGCAACGGAATATCGTCGCGCCGATCGCGTAGCGGCGGCAAGGGGATCTCCACCGTGTTCAGCCGATAGAGCAGGTCTTCGCGGAACCGGCCGCCCTCCACCTCGCGGTCAACGTCTGCGTTGGTGGCGGAAATGATCCGCACATCGACCCGCACGGTCTTGGATGATCCGACCGGTTCAAACTCGCCGGTCTCCACGACCCGGAGCAGCTTGCGTTGCAGGTCAAGCGGGACGTTGGCGATCTCGTCCAGGAACAGCGTCCCGCCGTCGGCCATCTCAAAGCGACTGATTCGATCGCTCTTGGCGTCCGTAAACGCGCCTTTGACGTGGCCGAACAGCTCGCTCTCAAAGATGCCCTCGGACAGCCCGCCGAGGTTCACCGTCACCATCGACTTCGGCGAGCGCGCGGAATTGGCATGGAGGGCTTGGGCCACGACACTCTTACCGGTCCCATTCTCACCGGTGATCAGAACGTTGGCGTCGGACGCGCCCACTTTGGCAATCAGGTCCAACACGGGGTGCATGGCGCGCGACTCCGCAATCAGTCTGGGCTGCCCCTCGACGCGGAGCAGACGGTTCTCCGCCTCGAGTATGCGGCCCTTGCGTAGCGCGCGAGCCAGCTCAACCTGGGTCCGCACGACGCTAAGCAGCCGCTGGTTGTCCCACGGTTTTTCAACGAAATCCCGTGCTCCGCGCCGCATGGCCTCGACCGCCACATCCACACTGCTGTAGGCCGTCATCACCACGACGGGCAAGGTGCCGTCCATCTCGCGGACCCGTGGCAGCAAATCCAGACCTTCCCGCCCGGACGTTGTATCGCGGGCGTAGTTCAGGTCCATCAGCAGCACGTCGAAGGTCTGGGTGTCAAGGTGAGCGATGACTTCGTCCGGCGAACTGGCCCCTGTGACTTGATATCCCTCGGGCTTGAGCAGCAAGCGCAGGGCTCTAAGCACGTCAGCCTGATCGTCGGCGATCAGAACGTGCGCCACGGCTGAATCGGTTTGCGGCATAACGCATGCACCAGTCCGGTACGATCGCGCCCAGTGGCCCACCGGCGCGACGGCAACGCGAAGCCATCGGTCGCGGACATTCCTCGCTTTTGCGCGATTGAAGTGTAATGCATCCTGGTGGGGCCGGGTAAGATGATCGGCCCACAGACGAACGTGATCGAGCCGACTTCTCAATCTCGCCCCTGAGCAAGGGTGTCCGAGTCACGCGACCCGACCGGCCGATCCGGAGAGGCAGGTGGAATCCTCACGTGGGATAGGGTGAAATCTGCCGACGCTTCGCCGACGGACTGGCTCTGACTAGCCCGATCCGCGCAGAACGAAGATGGCAGGCTGAAGGCGGGCGGTAGTCGACCGCCCAGAGATACACAGGCTCAGGAAAACGGGTGGTTCTCAGCAGAATATCTCGTGGGAAAAAAGATAGAGTCACGAGTGACACTTACGAACGGTG
>CAZNFA010000062.1:0-25290 GCA_964572345.1 uncultured Planctomycetales bacterium | reverse complement strand
GCCACTGGGACACCCGACCGGGCTACGCAAAGGCCGCCTGAAGTGTCATGGACCCGCTCGGCAGCCCGGTCTGCCTGGACCGCCGACGAGCAGCGTCCGAAGATATAGAAGGGGCCGTGCCGGCCGGCCGGGGCCACGGTGCGGCATGTCGGTGACATTAGGCTTGCAGCCCGGCGGTGACCCGCTATAGTCAGAGTGTTGGGCGTCGGTGCCCCGTCTGGCGGGGAGCCGGGTAACTTCGTTTGGTCAAAGGGACTGGGTGTGCATGATTAGGGTCAAGGTTCGCACCAACGAATCGATCGAGCAAATGGTTCGCCGCTTCAAGAAGCTCTGCGAAAAGGAAGGGCTCACGCGCGACATCAAGCGCACGAGCTACTATGAGAAGCCGTCCGAACGCCGACGGCGCAAGCTCCGCAAGTCGCTCAAGCGTATCGCCAAGGAGCAAATCCCCTAGCCGGGCCCCGGTCCGGCCGTCACGCCGCATCCGTCGGGGTCCCTCAGAATGCGCTCCGCCCGTTTGCTCTACCGCCCGATACGCGAATGCCCATCTGCTCTCTTGTCCTCTTACTTGGATGGTGTAAATTACGGCGTTCCCGCGGATTCGCTCGCTAGGCGCGGGGGGCGAATCGTCCGGGCCCTGACGGCTTCGCCGACATCGTGAACCCTCTTGACCGAGGAGCCTGCTCCGTGCACGAGTTGAACCGATCGCAGCGAACCTTGCTTGTATGCGGCCTCGCGGCCCTAGTTGCCCTGATCGTGCTACCCACGCCGGTCGGGGCCCAGGAGCAGCCTGCCGCTGAGACCGCTGCGGGTGCCGGAGCCGCCGCTCCCGCCCACTCCCTCGACGCCATCCCGGGCGTGTGGTGGATCGCCCCGATCGGAGCCCTGCTGGCGCTGCTGTTCGCCTTGATCTTCTACCGCAAGATGAAGGCTTCCGACGAGGGCGACGAGGACATGCAGCGCATCTCCTCGTACGTGCGCGACGGGGCCCTGGCCTACTTGAAACGGCAGTACAAGGTCGTCGCGATTTTCTTCGCTGTCGTGAGCGCGATCCTGTTCGGCATGGGCTGGTTCCTGCACGTCCAACACCAGATCGTGTTCGCCGCCTTCCTGACCGGCGGGTTCTGGAGCGGATTGTGCGGGTGGCTGGGGATGAATACGGCCACGCGGGCTTCGCACCGCACCGCCGCCGGCGCCCGCAAATCGCTCAATGACGGTCTGGTGGTCGCGTTCCGCAGCGGGGCGGTGATGGGCCTGGTCGTGGTCGGCTTCGGCCTGATCGATATCACCGGTTGGTTCCTCTTACTCTATTCCGACATCCTGCCGTTCGATTTCGCCCAGAACATGAGCCTCAACGAAATCACCGTCGTCATGCTCACCTTCGGCATGGGGGCCAGCTCGCAGGCGTTGTTCGCCCGGGTCGGCGGGGGGATCTTCACCAAGGCGGCCGACGTCGGCGCCGACCTGGTCGGCAAGGTCGAAGCCGGCATCCCCGAGGACGACCCCCGCAACCCCGCCACCATCGCCGACAACGTCGGGGACAACGTCGGCGACGTAGCCGGTATGGGTGCCGACCTGTTCGAGTCCTACTGCGGCTCGATCCTGGCCACCGCCGCTTTGGGCGTGGCCGCGGCGAGCGCCCTCTATGCCGGCCAGGCCGCCGGCTTCGAGCCCGCCATCCGCATGCTGGCCACCCCGATGGTCATGGCCGGTATCGGCATCGTCCTTTCGATCGTCGGCATCTACATGGTGCGCACCAAGGAAGACGCCACCATGGGCCAGTTGCTCAACGCGCTGCGGATCGGCATCTACGGCAGCAGCGTCCTGATCGCGGTTGGCGCCGCGGTCGTGTGCAATCTGCTACTTGGCGGAATCGAAGGCGTCAGCCCCTGGGGCGTGTGGGGGGCGGTCATGGCGGGCCTGGTGGCCGGCAACATCATCGGGTACGCCACCGAGTACTACACCAGCTACGAGTTCACCCCTACCAAGAAGATCAGCGAACAGGCCCTCACCGGACCCGCAACCGTCATCATCGCCGGAATCGCCACCGGCATGAGAAGCACCTGGGCCTCGCTCGCGACCATCATCCTGGCAATCCTGGTCGCGTTCATCTCCGCCGGCGGAAACAGGGAATTCCTACTGGGCCTATACGGCGTCGGCATCGCCGCCGTCGGCATGCTCGCCACCCTCGGAATCACGCTGGCCACCGACGCTTACGGGCCGATTGCCGACAACGCCGGCGGGAACGCCGAGATGACCGGTCAAGAGCCGCACGTCCGCCAGCGCACCGACGCGCTCGACTCGCTCGGCAACACCACCGCCGCTACGGGCAAGGGCTTCGCGATCGGGTCGGCGGCGCTGACCGCGTTGGCGCTGTTGGCAGCCTACGTCGAGGAGGTCCGCATCGGCCAGATCCGCGAGGCCCGCGACAGGATCACCGAGATCATCGTTGAGCCGAACACGCAAGAAGCCGCCTACATCGGCCACGGCAAGCTCGGCATGCGTGTCGGCCCGGGCGAGGGCGACAGCGATTTCGACTGCCTGATGCTTCTGCAACCCAGGCCTATTCCGGAAGCCCTCGAGCCCGGGATCGAGGTCACCGGCCTCTCCGAGCCGGACGAGGAGCACGTGCAGACCGCCGCCTTCGGCGACCAGACGCTCCGGCTCGTGTCCGCCCGCCACGCTTCGCTCGCCCAGTACATGGCCTTCTACAACGTGACGCTGATGAACCCCAAAACGCTCTGCGGGATTTTCAGCGGCGTGCTGCTGGTGTTCCTGTTCTGCTCGATGACCATGCAGGCGGTCGGGCGGGCGGCCTACAAGATGATGTTCGAATGCCGCAACCAGTTTGACAAGATGCGCGCCTATCTGCGCGCCCAGGGCCACGACGAGGCCTACGCCAACAACTCCGACAACTGGCCCAGGAAACAGGTCGATTTCGAGGGCGCCAAGCTCCCTGACTACGCCAACTGCGTCTTCATCTCCACCAAGGGCGCCCAGCGCGAGATGATCATCCCTTCGCTGCTGGCCATCATCATGCCTGTCGTGGTCGGGCTGATCTTCGACGTGCCCGGCGTGATGGGGCTGCTGGCCGGCGGGCTGACCAGCGGCTTCGCCGTCGCCATCTTCATGGCCAACGCCGGCGGCGCCTGGGACAACGCCAAGAAGTGGATCGAGACCGGCCAGCACGGCGGCAAGGGCAGCGACGCGCACAAGGCCGGCATCGTCGGCGACACCGTCGGAGACCCCTTCAAGGACACCTCCGGACCCAGCCTGAACATCCTCATCAAGCTGATGAGCATGGTCTCCGTCGTCTTCGCCGGCCTGATCGTGAAATACGCCCCCCAGATCGGCAGCCTACTCGGCCTGGGCGGCTGAGGCTCGCAGCGCTGCCTTGGGTGCAGGTTGGGTGCCTGGCCACGGAAGCCCCGAAGCGCGCCACGCGTTTCATCCCCCCCAGAAGCAGACGGCGCAGGGCCTCCGCTTCAGGTGAAGGCAAGCTCGGCGCACACTGCGACCCCGCATGGTTCGAAGCAATACGTGGATCAGAAACCGACGGTCAGGCGCAATTGAACCTGTTACGCAAACAAAGGACGTGCGCAGATTCGCGCCGCCCCCTCATCTTGCGGCCCGAATCAAGCATGCTTGCGCGAAGGCGACCGTCGCCTCCAGCGTCAGGTGCGCCGGCGGAGGACCAAACCACCCAGGCACACCAGGAGCAGCGCCGCCGAAGTCGGCTCGGGAATCTGGAACTCCGCACCCAGGACACGGTCGGATAACCCCGGTACATTGACTTCCTGCAGGAGGTTCCCCTGCTTGTCGTATTGGAAGAGGTGGTTGCCACCCCACGAAGCCGGAATCCAGAGCGTGTCGTCGGCCGGATCCCAGGCGATCCCGTACCCGCCCGGAATGCTCACACCGAACTCGAACAGCAGGTTGCCGTCCAGGTCGTACTGCTGAACCCGGTCGGCGTTGCCGATGCAGTTCGTCACCCAAAGGGTGTCGCTGCTCATGTCGTAGGTGACACCCGAGCTGCGGCGCTGCGGGACGAAGGCGACCTGCAGACCGCCCCAGTCGGCGTCGCTGACCAGCAGCGGGAAGTCGTCAAAGTGGTTGTGGGCGATCGTCCAGTTTTGCACGCCGTCGGTCGCCCCGTCGTAGCAGTCGGTCCAGCCGGGGTTCGGGTACTCCCCGCCCAGCAGGCCGCCGAATAAGTCGTACTCGTGGCCCACCTGCCCGCCGTACTGCCCGAGCATCTTGATCGAGTCCTGCACGACCAGCGCCGGTCCGTCATACTGATGCAGGCGGTTGAACTGGCGGATGATCTCGCCGTCCTGGACCACGTAGGCTTCCGTTCGCTCATACGTCGTCAGGTACAGCTCGCTTGTCTGCGCCAGCGCCAAACCCGGCACAAGCAGAAGCACGGCTACAGCAACAACGCGGGTGGTTCCGCACATGGTGATCTCCCTTCTCCTCAGCAGATGGATCTGTCAACTCCTCTAAACCAACAATATAGCCCCGAACGCCCGCCGGCACAAGCATTAACCCGGAATTTTCCGGCCCCGACACGACCTACCGGACAGTGGCCTAACCTGCGGCGTCGCCGCCATCTTCATGGCCAACGCCGGAGGCGCCTGGGACAACGCCAGCAAGAGGATCGATGACGTGAAGCGTGAAACGTGAAGCCTCTGACGAGATACGCTTCACGAACAAGGATTCCCCCTGCCCGCGCATCCCTGCGCCTAACGAACTCTGACATGTCGCCCGTCCTCGGCCATCCCTGGCCTCAAACGGGCATCGGCTTGATGTCCGCGCGAATCCTAGATCGGCTTCCCAGCCCCTGTCAACGCCGCGCGCCTCTCACATCTGCAATCTCAAATCTCCGCTACTCCCGCCCGCGCGTTCAAGTCGAGCGTTTGGCGAGCTGTATTCGCAGCTCATTTTCGGCCGCCTCCTCAGCCAAGAGCCGCCGGGCCTCGCGCGCCTGCGCATCAGCCCTCTCGTCGCGCGCCTCGGCCGCCAACCGACGGTTCGCCTCCGCCTCGCGCTGCCTTTCCATTTCGCGCTCCACCGCCAGCCGATAGCTCGCCTCCGCCTCCGGCGTCGCGGGCATCACGCAAACCACAATCCACCCGATCGGCCCCAAGAACACGCCCAGCAGCCCTCCCGTTCCGCAACGGCCGCGCAGCCAACCCAAGCAGCCCCCTACCCCACCACCGACGAGCACCCAAAACACGATGATTACGCCGATGCTAGCGATCTCATTGCCCGTCCCCAGCATGATTTTCTCCAGATTCTTAACGCCGCCATCGTAGCCGGACCGCCCGACGAGGCCATTACAAACGTCGTGAAGCGTATCTCGTGAAGCGGAGCTCGTCTAACGCTTCACGCTTCACGCTTATCGAGACCGGTCAGCACGGCGGCAAGGGCAGCGACGCGCACAAGGCCGGCGCCGTCGGCGATACCGTCGGAGACCCCTTCAAGAACACCCCCGGTCCCAGCCTGAACATCCTTATCAAGCTGATGAGCATGGTCTCCGTCGTCTTCGCCGGACTGATCGTCAAATACGCCCCCCAGATCGGCGCCTTACTCGGCCTCGGCAACTGAGCCGCGCCACATAGGGCAGGTCGAGGAACGAGACCTGCCACTCGGCTGTGGGATCGCCCCTACGGGCAGCCCGCGCCCCAGTGCGCCAGGAGGACGCCCAGATCGGAATGGTCGGTATCGCCGTCGCCGTCGCAGTCGCCAGGGCAATTGCCGCCGGTGCAGCCCCAGTCCGCCAGCAGGATGCCCAGGTCCGCCTGATCCACGCAGCCGTCGCCGTTCAGGTCGCCGGGAATGCGCGGCGGTTCGTACCGACCCGAGCGTCGCAGATCGTGCTGGAACATCGGCCAGTGCATGGTTGCCGGGACATACGGGGCACCGAGCTCCCACACGTAGACGTCGGCGCGGACGAGCGCGTCTCCCGGCCCCGAGCTTCTTTCATTCGAAGCGGCGATCAGCTCCGCCAAGCCGTCATTGTCGATGTCGGCGATGGCCGGGGGACCCAAGACGGAGCCGCCGGTCACTTTGGGGAACCCGTCAATCAGCTCGCCCTGAGAATCCCAGGCGTAGACTGAGCAAAGCGGCCGAGCCTCCGTGTTTGCCACAACGTCGGGGACTCCGTCGCCGGTTATGTCGCCGACGGCCGGCGAATACCAATCCGTCCAGCACATCCACTGCGGCCAGCCGTCCACGATGGTTCCGTCGCTGTTGAACACATACGTTCGGCTGTTGTCTATACTGACCACGATTTCCAGTTGACCGTCTCCGTCGAAGTCCGCCAGAGCGGGGTTGCTAAAGACCTTCTCCCCGGCCAGTTGCGGCCACCCGTCCACCACAGCCCCATGTCTGTCGTAAACAGTGATGCCCCAGTCGCAGGGCTGGCCGCCGGTATCCCTGAACGCGACCACAATCTCCTCTTGTCCGTCATTGTTGATGTCACCGATGCTCGGAGATGCAAAGCTGTAGTCGCGCGTCGTCACCGGCCATCCCGGAACGTCGCTCCCGTCGTAGTTGAACGCGTACACGCGCCCCTTATCCACGCCGGGCTGATTCGGCGGATCCGACCAGTCATCGGCGATCACGATTTCCAGGTCATCATCGGCGTCCAGGTTGCCGAACGAAGCGTAGCCTTCGTGGGGTCCGGCGACCCAGCCGGGGAGCTGCTTGGGCCAGCCATCGGCAGTGTTCCCCTGGTTGTCCAGGACGGTGACCGCCATTTCGCTGATGATGACGATCTCCAGGTTCCCGTCGCGATTCAGATCGGCCAGCGATAAGCGCTGTCGGCCCCAGGAAAACTCGCGACAACTGCCGGTGAAACCGGGATGGTCGGGATAACTGACCGGAAACGTGCTCAGTAGCTGACCGCTGTAGTTGTATATCAGGACGCACGGCGGATCGTCGCAATCGCCGTGCATGTTCTTCGGTCGGAAGACAATTATCTCGTCAAACTCGTCGTTATTGATGTCGGCGACAGCGGGATATGGCAGCCGGACGTCGAGGCCGCTGGCCGGCTCAACCTCGACCGGATAGTTGGGCAGAACATCGCCGTCGTAATCAAGCACATACAACAACGGCACGACGCCGCCCAGGTAGACGATGATCTCGTCGGAACCGTCGTTGTTCAAATCGGCGGCGGTGGGTTCGACAAAGCCGATTACGTCGGGGTCGCCGTAGAGCTTGGCGGGCCAGCCCTGCTTGAACGTCGGATCGAGATATAGCGTGCGCCGCTCTTCGAGCTGGAACTCACTGAAAACCGCGACTACGCGCACCGTAGTGAAAGTAGCCGCGATGATCGAGGCTGTGTCCCACAGGGCCAGGGTACCGTCCTCAACCGGCTCGGTGCCCCCGTTCATCAGCTCAACGCCGGTTGTAAACCACTCGGTCGGATCGTCGCCGAAGCCCCAATCCACGGAGTAACTTTGGAAGCTCTCGCCCATCACGGTTCCGGCGATCTCCACGACGTCGCCGGCCCTGAAAACATCGTTCTCCAAGGGATGAGTGATGGAGAGAGTCTCTCCTCGGCCGTCCGCCCGCGCCTGCCCAGGCAGTGTGACGATGACGAGGCTCGCCAGCAGGAACGCCCCGCAGATTGACCTGACGAATCCCCAGACCGCAATTCGGCTCGACATTTCATCCTCCTCCTTTGACGGGGGGTATCCCGCATTGAGCGAGCCCCGTCGGTACGGGAACGGAACCACACCCTTTCCCCGCCGCGGCCAGGCCGGTGCGAGAGACGCCGGAGCGGCTTGGTCGCCACGCACACGCCTCTCCGACAACCAAGCTACATTATACAGCCTTGAGAGGGATGCTGCTGACTTTCACGGCTTCCGGGTCAGGAGGCAGCACCCGCCAGCACCCACTGTGGTCGGGCGGTGATATCTGCTGGCGCGGCGGCGCGACGGCGCGACGACGGAATGCCCTTTCCGTGTGTGAGCAGCGACACGTATTCGCGGCCGGCGGCGCGGTCATCCGCAGCGAACGTGCTGCATCCGGCCAGGGGCCGCGGGAGGCGCCCGGGGTCGGTCGAGCCGAGGTCCACCACGTAGGGCAGGTCGAGGAACGAGACCGGCCACTCGGCTGTGGGGTCGCCCCTACGGCGACCGCGCGCCCCAGTAGTGCAGCAGAATGCCCAAATCCGAGTGGTCAGTGTCACCGTCGAAATCGCAGTCGCCGGGACAGTCCCCGCCGCTGCAACCCCAGTCGCTCAACAAGACGTTGAGGTCCGCGTGACCGACGCCCCCATCGCCGTTCAGGTCGCCCGGGATCTGATACTCGTACGCCCCCATGTCCACGATCGGCGGCTCGCCGTGGCCGGTGTCATCCGTGTCCGGGTCATCGATAAACCGCAGGTCGCCGCCCAGGTCGAATGGGATCGGCTCCTGCGTGTCGTCGTCTCCGTCGAGGTCCAGCACGTCGGCGGGCACGCCATCGTTGTCACCTGCGTCGATGCACGGCGAACCTACCGACAGGCGGTAGTCGTTGTCTTCCCACGTGTTCGGATCATCGTCCGGACCGTCAGGATCGAAGAACAGCGGATCAGCGTCGATGTTCCCCTTGCCAGCGTGGCCACCTTGCACGTCGCAATAGCTGACGGAGCCTCCCTCCACTTCCACCTGACCCGGGGTGTTTCCCCACACAACCGAGTTGACCATGTTGACGTCGCCTGCCAGCCAGCAAGCCCAGTCCAATGGTTCCACCGAAGAGTTTCCTACGATTGTGCATCCGCTGACATCGACAGCGCCACCCTTAAGAGACACGTAGAGGGCGCCTGTATACAACCCTGAGCTATTCCCTGCGATCTTGCAGTTTGCGATCACGCCCGTGCCAACAGTCTGACAGAAGATGCCGCCACCGAGATACCCGCAATAGTTGCCGATGATAGCACAATTGACGATCATCGCCGTGTCACAAGTGTACCAGGCAATAGCACCGCCTCCGCCATCGGCTGAATTCCCGATCATGTGGCAGTTTGCGATCGTTGGACTCGCGCGGTCGCAGTATATGGCGCCACCTAGATATTCACGACCGTTGGTGATCGTGAACCCGTCCACGAGAGCCTCGGTAGGCTCACCGCTGTGGAAGTAGAACCCGCGGCCGTCGTTCTGGCAGTCGATGATGCAGTGTTCCGGGCCGTTGGCCGAGCGGACGGTGATGGCCTTGCCGCCGAAGTCGAGGTTCTTGTTGCCCGCGCCGGTGTAGACGCCGTCGCAGACGACGACCTCGTTGCCGTGCCAGGCGGCGTCGATGCCCTCCTGGATCGTGAGGTAGTCCCCGCTGCCGTCCCAGCAGACGGTGATCACCTCGGCGTTGGCGGTCGCTGCCGTCAGCCCGGGTACGACCACAGGCGTGACCAGCAGCATCAGCGTGACAATTGGGATGTGAGCGCGCATGAGATCTGCTCCTTTCGGTTCGCCACCACCGGATGCCTCGCGCACACCGCCGTCCGTCAGACATGAAACGGACGTGCAAAACGTAGCATACAGCAGGCCGCAACCGGTGTCAACGGCCGCCTCGCTTTCCGACCGGCTCGCGCGTGCATGACGGATTCGGCGGGGTCCAGGGGGCGCTGGTATGGTGGGACGTGTCCCGGAGGGACAGGGGCGCTTTGCCACGGGTGGAGCGCAGCGCAACCCGTGGACACGGTCCGCCCCCCAACAAGTCTCCGCCCCGAAGGGCCGGCGGATGAAGCGCGCAGTCCTGCAGATACCGCTGGTCGTACTCGATCCCGTGTGCGTCCAACAGCGCCTTCAACTCCTCCACGAATCCGCGCTGCTGGTGGTGGGCCGCCTGATTCTGGACATAGCGCCGCACCGTCTCGAATTGCGACGGGCTCACAGTGAACGCCGGCTATCCACGGGTTGCGCTTCGCTCCACCCGCGGCCATGCGCCTGCGCCCCTGCGGGGCAAGACACCGACTACCCCGCCGATTTCGTCACGCACCCCCAGCTCACCGCCGTCGCTCCGAGCCTCACGGAAGCACGCGCCCGGTTTTCGCGCAACCTCGCCGGGCGTACAATAAGGGCCGTGGGCGAACTCGAGCAGGTCAAAGCGGAGAAGAACGTTGCCAGCGACGCGGACGATGCGCTGCGCTTCGCTGCCCAGGTTGCGCGCATCGCCGACGAGAACAAGACCGAGGACGTCGCCGTTCTGGATCTGCGCGGGCTGAGCAGCCTGACCGACTTTTTCGTGATCGGAACGGGAACCTCGGATCGGCAGATGCATGCCATTGTCGATCTCGTCGAGGAGCACGCCAAGACGGTGGGGCGCAGCCCGTTCAAGGTGGCCGACACACGCAAAGCCGATTGGATCCTGGCGGATTACGTGGACGTGGTCATCCACTTGTTCGACGCGCGGCACCGCGACTATTACGACCTGGACGGGCTGTGGGGCGACGCGCCGCAGGTCGATTGGCGACAACCCGCTTCTCAAGAGCCGCCCCAATCCGCCGAGTAGCCCATCCTCTACGCTACTCGGTTCTCAATAGCCAGAGGCATTCGACGTTGCCGCCGTGGCCGGTGAGAGGGCTCTCGGTTTCGCCGGCGATCTGCCAGCCGAGCTCCCGCACGTCGGCCCGGCACGTTTCTAGTACCTGTTCGAGACATTCGGCCGGCAACACGCCGCCACGCAGCCAGTTCTGCGGAGCTTCGTACTGCGGCTTGACCAAGGTGACCACGCGGCCGGCCTCGGGCTTGAGGCAACGGCGAGCCGCGGGCAGGATCAACCGTTGCTGTGTCCAGCCCACGTCGATCGTGACCAGGTGGCACGGCTCGGGGCAGGCGAACTCCAGTGCGTTCGTCCGCTCGCACACCACCACGCGTGGATCGTTGCGCAGCCGATAGTCGAGCACGCCGTAGCCCGGCTCCACGGCGTACACCCGCCCCGCCCCGTGCTGGAGCAGGCAATCGACAAACCCGCCGACATGGCTGCCGAAGTCGGCACAGACCCAGCTCGCCGGGTTGACTTCGAACGCGCGCAGGGCGGCTGCGAGCTTCACGCCGCCGCGGGAAACGTAGGGGCAGCCCTCGTCGGTCATGGGCGCGACTTTCGCAGCTTGACCGACATCCACACCCCGTTAGGCGAACGCTCGAGCTCGACGACCTCGGAGCGTTGCGGCCACTCGAATACCTGCTCGTCGATGCGCAGGACGGTGCTGCGTCTCCGCATCAGCGGGAGGCCGACGCGCGTGATGCGCAGCCGCTTGACGTTGTCGGTCTGGATTTCCAGCTTGGCCGGCGGCTCCAGCCGCACGCGGACATCCACCCGGGCTCGGTCATCGAAACGTTCGAGGATCTTCAAGTAGCTGGGCAGCCTCGGCTCCGGCTCCACCGTCTTCGCTGCTGGCGGTGTCTCGCCGCCGATCTCTGTCGTCTCACCACTCCCAGCGCGGGCGGAGGGTCTTGACGCCGGAGTTGAGGATTCACCGGGCTGCGACCCTTGCTCGGAAGGCGGGCCGGCCAGCTCGTCGGCCCGAGCCTGATCTTCGCCGGCTGTTCGGGGCTGCGTAGCGTTGACGCCCTGCGGCGGCCGGCTCTCGCAGCCGGCGACCAGCAATGCGGTTAGGATCGCGACGATCGGCAATACGAAGCGCGAGTGCATCTGAAACCTCCTCGACGCGCGTTCGAGGCGTGCATATCCAGCCGCGAACTGGGACCACACACCGGTTTATACCCGTCGAGCAACGCGGGGTCGCGCGCCCGGCGTCGGAATGGCGCGTCCGCAGGGGTGATTCTATCTCCTGCGCACGCCTTTACGAATAATGCCGGCCCGCCGTAAAGTCTGGCCGACGCTATTCGGCACCGCGGTTCGCTGACCGGTACGCACGCGAGGACCGATGTCCGCTCCGTCGAGGCCCGAGCTTCGCCTGCCCGACTGGCTCGTCCGGAACCGCAACTTCGTGTTGCTCTGGGCGGCGTACGGGATCAGCGCGTTCGGCGATCACCTCAGCGAGATGGCTCTGCTGCAAGAGGCCGGCGGTTTCGCGCGCGACGACATCACGCGCGTGCAGGCCCTGATGACGTTCTGCTTTTTCGCCCCGTTTGTGGTGCTTGGCCCGCTGGCCGGCTGGTGGGCCGACCGCTTCAGCCGCAAATGGACAATGTTCGCGACCGATCTGATCCGGGCGGCGGTAATGCTCAGCCTGCCGGTCACCGTGCCGCTGCTTCTGGGCTGGCGCCTCGGGGACTTTGCCGTCGCGCTACCGTTGCTGCTGACCGGAGCCTTTGCGGCGTTTTTCTCGCCCGCGCGTCAGGCTATGGTGCCCACGCTCATCCGCCATGACCAGCTTGTGCGGGCCAATGCCATGATCAGCGCGCTCGGGACGATCGGCGCGATCCTGAGCGCGGCGGTCGGCGGCCAGCTCGTGGACTGGGCGATCGCCGGACACTTCGGGCTGGAACTGAACTACCGGCTCGATGCGCTCACCTTCGTGCTGAGCGCCGTGCTGTTGGTCGGCATCGTCATGGCCCGCACGCGGGCCGTGCCGCACCCGGCTCTAACGGGCGTGTGGACACCCATGCGACAGGGCTTCCGCTACGTGTGGCAGCATCGCCGCGTGTTGCAGATGATCGTGCTGGGCACGGTGTTCTGGTCAGCGGCCGGCGTGGTGATCTCGGTTGTGCCGGCCATCGTGCGCGACGTCTTCGGCGGGCAGTTCTTTGACGCGGGCATGTACCGCGGGCTGATTGCCGGCGGGCTGGCCGCTGGGGCGGCCATACTCACGCTCGTCGGCCCCGCGCTGCCGGTTCCGCTGGCGATTCTGGGCGCGGTGCTCGGCGGCGCCTTCTGGGTGCTGGCGCTCGACGCGGCCCTGATCTTCAAGCTGGGGCGCATTTTCACCGGGCTGTGCCTGTTCATGCTCGGCATGCACGGCGCGGGGATCCTGGTGACCATCATGGTCATCATCCAGCGCTTCGTCCCGGACGCGCGGCGTGGGCGCGTCTTCGGGGTGTCGGACATGTGCACGATGGCCGCCATCGTGGCCGCCACCGGTCTGCTCGGTCTGCCGCACATAGAACACCTGGACCGCTATATCCCCTGGCTGCTCGCAGCGACCGGGGCCGGGCTGCTGCTGACCACGATGCTGGCGTGGCGGGAGTATCGGCGCGGCGATCCGTTCCCGGCAGTTGTCTGGCTGCTGTGGCGCGTGCTTCGCACTTACGCTGGGTTCTGGTGCGGAGTGAAGCGGGTCGGGCCGTGCACCGTGCCGCGCGAAGGACCGGTCATCCTGGCAGCGAACCACACCGCCGGCATCGACCCCATCCTCATCTACGCCACCTGCACGCACCGCCTGACCAGCTTCCTCGTCGCCCGAGAGTACTACCATCGCCCCATCGCAGGGTGGTTTATGCGGCGGGCTCACTGCGTCCCGATCGACCGGGCCAGCCCCGGCAAAGCCTTCCTGTCGGCCTGCCTGCGGCTGCTCAAGCAGGGCGGTTGCCTGGGCATCTTCCCTCAGGGCACCTACCTGCCGCCGGACGAAGCCCAGCCTACAGCGAAATCCGGCATCGGGCTGATCGCGCTGCGCAGCAACGCCACCGTGATTCCCTGCCATATCAGCGGCACGAAGTACGTTTACAACCCGTTCCTGGCCTACTTCCACCGGCACAAGGCCCGGATCCGCTACGGCAAGCCGCTCGACCTCTCCGCTTTCCGCCGCCGAGAGCGCGACAAGGACACCGCCCAGCAGGTCAGCGATTTCATCATGGCCAAGATCCACGAGCTGGCGCCGGAGCGGGATGGGTAGATGGTCAAACGGTCAAATGGGCAAATGGTCAAATGGGCGAATGCTTCCGCGGCAGGCCCACCCCACCTCTGCCCTGCGCTGTTCAGCGCGTAGACGGCCGACCACCCACCGGTCCGCCGATTGTGTTATACTCCCTTACCGGTATTGATCCGGTGGTGGTGCGGATTGCTCAGGGGGCGTCCCTTGCCGCTCAGCCGAACCGACTGGGAGCACACCAGCTAACGAGGACGGGCAGAATCATGTTCAGGAGCACACCGACCGTCGCCGCCATCGTCGCGGCGCTCACCTTCGTGGCCGCCCTGGCCGGCTGTTCGAGAGACAAGCGCGGAACCGATTTGGCGGTAGCCGTGGCCGAGCGGGAGACCCCCGCCGAGAACACGGCCGCCGCGCAGCCCCAGCCGGACGAGACGGCGGAACAGACCACCAGCCCGCCGCAGGAGGAGGCCGCGCCCGAGAAGCCCGCGCTGCAAGATGAGGCCGCCGAGCAAGCCAAGCAGGCTGAGAAGGAGAAGGCGGATAAGGAAAAAGCTGAGAAAGAGGAAGCCGAGAAGGCTGAGAAAGACCTGGCGGCCAAGCACCGCAAGCACGCCAAGCTCGAACGTGACCTGGTGCTCGCTCAGCAGAGGATGAAGCGCGCCGGCATGGCGGCCGAACACGCCGGAGTGGACAGCCAAAACTCGATCGCCAAGGCCGAAGCGGAGCTGGAGATCGCCCGCCGCAAGCTGGAGACGTTCAAGGATAAAACGGTCCCGACGCGGATCGCGCGGGCCGAACTGAACCTGCAAGGGGCCGAGGACAGCGTCTTGTGGGCCAAACAGGAGCTCGAGCACCTGGAGCTCATGTACGCGGAGGAGGAAGTCGCCGACAAGACCAAGGAGATCGTGCTCGAACGTGGCCACCGACGCCTGGAACGCTCGCAGCGCAGCCTGGAAATCCAACGGATCGACCTAGCCACGCTCAAGGAGAAGACGATTCCGGTCGAGCTCGAGGAGCACGAGTTGCAGACGCGCGACAAGCAGCGGGCTTTGGAGCGCACCAGGCGCGGCGCCGAATCGACCCGCCTCGACAAGCAGATCGCTCTGATGGCGGCCGAGTCGGAGATCACTCGCCTCGAAACGGAACTCGAGGTCGTCAGAGAGGAAATCGCCGAGTTGAAAGAGAAGGCCGAGAAGAAGGCTGAGCAAGAGGTTGAAGAAGAGCTGGAGCACGCCCAGGAGCACGAGTAATGCGGCCCGCCGTCCTGCTCCTCACGATCGCCGCCCTCGCTGGAGCGACGCACGCCGACGATAGTCGGACCGAGTTGACGCCGGACCAGGTCCGCACGGCCATTCAGCGTGGCCTGGAGTTCCTGCTGAAGGACCAGAATCCGGATGGCTCGTGGGGCGGTTGCCGGAACGCGGTCTACACGTTCACCGGCGCCGTCTGGTCCAACCCCGAGACGCATCGTTCCTGGAAGGTGGCGACCACCGGCCTGGGCTACCTGGCGGTGCTGGAGGTCGGCGACTCGCAAGCTGCCGAGGCGGCCGCCGACCGCGCCATCGACTACCTGCTGAAAAACGCCGCCGTCAAACGCCCCAACGAATGGGACACCATGAACAACTGGGCCTATATCTACGGGCTTCAGGCGTTGGCAGCGGCATGCGGGCAGCCCCGCTACGCCGACTCACCCCGCCGCGACGAGATGCGCGCCGTCGGCCAGGAACTCCTCCGCAAGCTCGCCTACCACCAATCGCTCAACGGCGGCTGGGGATACCTCGAGTTTGACGTGCCGCGGACGGCCCAGCCGCAATGGGGGACGAGCTTCATGACCGCCGCCGCGGTCGTCGCGCTGCTGGACGCCCGCGCGCAGGGCTTCGACGTGGACGAGGCCCTGCTGCAACGGGCACTACGGGGTATTCGGCGTTGCCGCCTGCCCAGCGGAGCCTACACCTACAGCATCCCGGCCATCGCCGACCCACGCCACTCGGAGTGGATCGATCAGATCAAGGGTTCGCTGGGGCGGATTCAGGTGTGCAACCTGGCCCTGCTGATGGCGGGTGACGACATCCCCCGCGAACGGCTGAAGACCGGGCTGGGGTACTTCTTCCGCCATCACCGCTTCCTCGACATCGCCCGCAATCGACCGATCCCGCACGAAGCGTATTACTACAACTCCGGCTACTTCTACCTGTTCGGGCACTACTACGCCGCCCGGCTGATCGAGCGGCTCCCGCCGGAAGACCAAGGCGCGTTCTGGCCGCGTCTGCAATATGAGATCATCAAGATCCAGCAGGCGGACGGCTCGATGTGGGACTACGACATGCACGCCTATCACAAGCCCTACGGCGTCGCCTTCGGCCTGCTGACGCTCGGCCCGTCCCTCGCCCAGCCCGAAGCGGAGCCTGGGGCAGCGCCGGCACCGTAGGCCCACACTGCCTCACCAGCCGCGTGTTACTTCGGGACCGCCTGCGGAATGTAAGTCGTCTCCGCCACGCCGGTGCCGGTCGAACCGTCGTACCACAGCGCGCGCACACTGATCTCGTAGCTTTGCCCGGGCACCAGGTCGTGCAACACGGCCCGCGGGGCAAACGCCACCCCGACCGACTGACCGTTGACCGCAACCTGGTAACCCGCGTTTGGAGAATACGGCGTCGGCCAGGTGACGACGGCGTCGGTCGATCCGTGCCCTTCCACCTGCAATCGCTCGGGAGCGACGGCGTGGGCGACGTACCGCTCGGCGGGCTCGAAGCGCAGCTCCCAAGCGACGATCTGCGAGACCTTGCTGCGTATGGTTATGGTCGCGTAGCCCTGGTGGCTCTGCTGCTCAACTTGGACGATCGCGGTCGCGTTTGCTCCACGCGCCAGCGGCTCGGCTTGCGCGCTGACCAGCCTGAACGTCGCCGCGCCGCGCGGCAAACCGATCATCAGTGTGTAGGCGTCGTCCGCGATTACCTGGCTGATGCCGCTCAGAATCGGCCTCTCTTCCGTGCCGCTAGACTCCAGCCGGAACAGATCGACCCAACCCTGCGTGATGTGCCGGCTTGTGCTCACTACGGCCGGCCGATCGTTCGCCGGAACCAGCGTTACGACGCGCACGTCCGCCGGCGGCACGTCGAGGAAGACACCTTGTTCCCAGGCGCCCAGATAGGTCTGCTGCCAGAAGTCGTACACGTGGTAGGGCTGGTCCGGCTCCAAGCCGAGCTCCTTCCAACTCAGGTGATGCGTCTCGGCAGTCTCAGTGTCGTAGTTGAACACGCCGACCACGTCGTAGGCTCGACCGAGATGCGCTACCTTGAGCAGCCAGATCGGCTTGCGCGCCCGTTCCGGTCGGAACAGATCCAGCGGGCGAATGTCCACGGCGGGATAGACGCGCTTCAGCATCTCCACGCGGGAAGGCGGCAGATCCGGCAACCGATCGCTGGTTAGCAGGCCCTGTCCGGTCAGCCCCTGGAGCGTCGCCCAGGCCCGCGCCATGCCGTCGCTCAGCGGCGGTCTAACGTAGAACACGTCCGGGTCGCAGTACCAGGCGACGTTGTGCAGGAAGTTCCACTGCTGAACCGCGTCGGCCGCGGTCAAAAACCCGTCCCAGCCCTGCACGACGTCCAACGCCGTGCGCGAGCCGTGCATAATGCCCACCCCCGGCAACGGAATACCGAAGCACCCCAGCAAGTAGGATTCCGGCCCGATCGCCTCACGGATCGTGCGTAGCGTGTCCCGATACAGCCGCGCGGCGCGCTGCTGCGCTGAAGGCTCGTCGCTCGCAGGCCCCGCCATGGATTCCGCTTTCTTCTCGTACTCGTCCAGAACCATGGGCTGCCCGTCGATCTTGAAGTAGGTGTACCCCCACCGGCGCAGCGTCTGGAGCAACTCGCGCAGATACTCATGCGCCTCGGGGACACTCGGATCGACCAGATAGGTTCCCACCCACGTGTCCGAGGCCGTCGTCCCGTCCGCCTTCCGCAGGAACGCTCGCGCGCCCCGCGCAAGCCGTTCGTTGCTCTGCCCGTGCGGGATCAGCCAGATCCCGGCCTCCAGGCCCAGCTCGCGAATCTCGCCTGCCAGGCGCTCCATCCCCAACTCGCGGAATCGCGTGTCGATCGCGGTCCAGTCGCGGTTCTCGCCGCCGCCGTGCCCGGTTCCCTGCCAGCCGTCGTCAAGCTGGACGTACTGACAGCCGTACTCCGCTAGGTGCTTCGCGATCCAGCGCGCATTGGCCAGCACCTCCTCCGGCGTGACCTCCTGGTAGTAGTAATACCACGAGCACCAGCCGGACGGCGGCAACGGAAACGCGGACTTGTCGATCGGCTCATAGAACGGGACGTCGAGGCGCTTCTTGTAGTAATCCTCGATGACCGTCCCGTCGTTCATCGTCACCCGATCGGCCGCCGGGTCGAACGTCCCATCCGCGAGCGACGTACGCACCTCGCCGAGTGTCATCACGAACAGCCGATCCGGCCCCTCCGGCTTGAGCCGGACAGGCACAGGCTGCGGCCACGGTGTGACCGGGCCGGCCGGCTTGCAGGAAACCGGACCTTCCACTACGGCTCCTCTCGTAACGCAGGTCGAGCAGCTTGATCGTCGAACCTGGTCACAGTATCACGCCGGCCGGCCGCCAGAAACAAGACCTGGCCCGCAAAGCGCGGCGAAATCGGCGGACGGCTCGGCTCCCACGCAGGGACCGCAGGAAGCCCCGAATGAAAGCGACCTTGCGCCCCCACGGGCGCCAGTGGACTAGCGTGACAGTGTACAATAGAAGGAGCTGTGCTCCTCTAATCGTGCGACGATCAGTGCTCCGCCCCGGGCGGTTGATTTCATGCTCCCTGAACCCTGGCGCGACCACGGCCCGTGACAAGCAGATTGAGACGTTCTCCCTGGTTGCGGATCGCAGCCGTTTCACTCGTCGGCGGCGTCGGATTGTCGCTGCTGGCGTGCTATCTCGGGCTAGGCGTAGGCCCTGACGGAGTATCGCTTGGCGTTGAGCGCCAGACGCGTTGGGGCATCCTCAACGAGGAACCTTGGGGGCGCACGGTTGGATGGATTCAAATGGCGGACACGAGCATTGAGGAGGTGTCCTGCGAATGTAGTCTTCTTGACGACCACGCAGTCGCGCCGGTGCTCGAAGAATGGCGCCTCGCCGTTATTGACGGAAGACCGTACCAGATAGCGCTATACGATCGCGTATATCGCGGTTGGCCCTTCCTCTGTCTGCGACTCTATGAAAACGCTGCCGGCCGTTTCGGGAGCTTCGGCGATCCGCCGGCCGAGATGGCTCGCGAGTATCCGGAATACGCAGTCGACAGCGTCCTATGGGCGCCGTTGGGCGCGAACATCGCGGTCTACGGGCTGTCCATTCTATGCGTATGCACCGGGGTGAAGCTCTCCAGGACCGCGTTCCGGGCCGCCGTGCGGACCAAACGGCGGCGAAGAGGGGCGTGCCCAAACTGCGGGTACCCGCTGCGTGGTCTTCCGAGCCGGCGCTGCCCCGAGTGCGGGGGCGTCGCCGAAGCAGCCGGGTATGTATCCATGCGGGGGGACCAGACCAGCATGGCGCCTGAGTCACAGCCGCCGCGCGGATCTGAGACCGTGACCGGCCGTGACGACCCCCCATCGGACCATAACACAACTGGCAGTCGTGTGAAGCGGTGACGCCGGCCATGCGGGCGCACTTCGCATCTTTCGGGACGCAGGATGGCCACGCCGGTGGGCCGACAGAAACAAGTTTCGGCCCGCAGGCAGCGGCGAAATCGGCGGACGGTGCGGCGCGGGAACCCCGCTCGTGCCCCTGTGCGCAGCGGGCCAGAGCGCTTACAATCGCCGCCGGGCGCCGAAGGGATTGCTGTCGGAACGGTTGTTTGCATTGCCCAGGACTCCCTCGGGTTAGCGTTCTCACCCAGTAGGAGGCACGCGCATGGTCGGTATAGTCGGATACGGGGCCTACATCCCCCGCAACCGAATCAAGCTGGAAGAAATCGCGAGCACGTGGGGCGCGGACGCGGCCGCCTTCAAACGCGGCCTGCTGCTCCACGAAAAGTCCGTCCCCTCGCCCGACCAGGACACGCTCACCATGTCGGTCGAGGCGGCTCGCAAGGCGATGCGGCGGGCCGGCAGCCCGGACCCGCAACGCATCGGCTGTGTCTACGTCGGCTCCGAGTCGCATGCCTATGCGGTCAAGCCCGACGGTACCACCGTGGCCGAGGCCCTCGGGGCCACGCCACACTGCCACACCGCCGACCTCGAGTTCGCCTGCAAGGCCGGCACCGAAGGCCTCTATCTGGCCTACTGCCAGGTGAAGGCCGCCGAGATCGATCTCGGCTTGGCGGTCGGCGGCGATACCTCGCAGGGCGCACCGGGCGACGCCCTGGAGTACGCAGCTTCGGCCGGGGCGGCTGCCTTCCTCGTCGGCAGCGAAGACGACAAGATCATCGCCACCATCGACGCCACGCACACCTACATGACCGATACGCCCGATTTCTGGCGACGCGAGCACGAGTTCTACCCGCAGCACGCCGGACGTTTCACCGGCGAGCCGGCTTACTTCAAGCATACCCTCTCGGCCACGCGCGAGATCATGGAGCAGCTCAAGCTCAGGCCGGCCGACCTGGCCTACGCGGTCTTCCACCAGCCCAACGGCAAGTTCCCGCAGCGGGCCGGGCGCACGCTGGGCTTCACCGATCAGCAGCTCGAGCCCGGCTGGCTTTCACCCTGGCTGGGCAACACCTACTCGGGCGCTTCACCGATGGGCCTGACCGCGATCCTGGACATCTCCAAGCCGGGCGACCGCATTCTATTGTGCTCGTACGGGTCCGGCGCCGGCTCGGACTCCTTCGTGTTCACCGTTACCGAGCGCATCAACGCGGCGCGCGACCTGGCCGAGCACACCCGCCCGCAACTCGACGAGAAGAAGCGTTACCTGTCTTACGGCGTGTACGCCAAGTACCGGCGGAAGATTCGCAAGGCGACGAGTGTGTGAATGGTCAAATGGTCAAATGTGTAAATGGTCAAGTGGGTAAATGGTCAAGTGGGGCCGAACACGCGATCTGTGGAAACTGCAGGTGAAGACCAATGAGTGACACGCCGGCGCAGTTTCCGTTTGAGTCGCTGGAGGTCTACCAGCTTGCGCGGGCCTTTCGCGGGCGCATGTACAAGTTGGCGGAACGTCTGCCGGACGTGGAACGATTCAACCTGGCGGCTCAAATCCGTAGTGCGGCCCGTTCTGTAACTAACAATACTGCAGAAGGGAGCGGTCGTTACGGATTTCGCGACCGGGTGAAGTTCATGCATCAGGCGCGCGGGTCGTTGACGGAACTGATGGATGACATTGTCATCTGCGAAGACCAAGGCTATGCCCAGCCCGATCACCTGGCGACGCTGCGACCGGACGCGGTCCGCTTGTACCGGGCAATCAGCGCCTATGTCCGCTATCTCCGTGAGAAACGCACGGGCACTGAGAAGCCGAAGCCGGCCGGCGCGGCTGCGGAACCGGAGGCGCCTGCAAGATGAACCACCCATTTGCAGCGGACGTTCGCAGGAACGGGCGGGCTGCCACCCATTTAGCCATTTGCCCATTTGACCATTTAACCAGGACCAGATTCCAGCCTTTAACCCACGCGGAGTGCAACTATGCGTGACGTAGCGATTATTGGCATCGGCATGACCAAGTTCGGCGAGCTGTGGGACCGCTCGCTGCGTGACTTGGCCGTCGAGGCGGCCCTGGCCGCCATTGACGACGCCGGGTGCGACAAGCTCGACAGCCTCTGGGTCGGCTGCATGAGCAGCGGCCTGTTCAACGGGCAAGAGCACCTCGGCCCGCTCGTGGCCGACTATCTCGGACGCACGCCGATCCCGGCCTATCGCGTCGAGTCGGCTTGCGCCTCAGGCGCCATGGCTCTCCGCGGCGCCTGGCTCGAGGTCGCCTGCGGACAGGCCGATGTCGCCCTGGCGGTCGGCGTCGAGAAAATGACCGACGTCTCCGGCGGCGACGCAACCTACGGCCTGGCCGCCGCCGCCGACCGCGATTGGGAGGCCTTCCACGGCGTGACCTTCCCCGGCCTCTACGCCATGGTCGCCATCGAGCACATGCACCGCTTCGGAACCACGCGCGAGCAACTGGCCGACGTGGCGGTCAAGAACCACTCCAACGGCGTGCACAACGAATACGCGCAGTTCCGCAGCAAGGTGACGCGCGAGCAGGTGATGAGCTCCGCGCCGGTCGCCGATCCGCTGCGAATCCTTGATTGCTCGCCGATCACCGACGGGGCGGCGGCGGCAATCGTCGTCCCGCTGAACGACGCCAAATCGTTCAGCAAGCAACCGCCGATCAAGATCGCTGGTATCGCGGCTGCCAGCGACAGCTTGGCCCTCCACCAGCGCAAGGACATGTGCGCCTTTGCGGCGGCAACCGAGGCCGGCGAGCGGGCCTGCAAGATGGCCAAGGTCAACCCGCGCGACGTCGACGTGGTCGAGGTGCACGACTGTTTCACTATCGCCGAGATCTGCGTGACCGAGGCGCTGGGCTTCTTCGAACGCGGCCACGGTGGAAAAGCCGCTTCCGACGGCGCCACCGCCGTGGAGGGCAAGATCCCGGTCAACACTTCCGGCGGCCTGAAGTCCAAGGGGCATCCGGTCGGTGCGACCGGTCTGTCACAGATCTTCATGCTCGCGCGGCAGTTGCGCGGGCAGGCCGGACCGATGCAGGTCAAGAATGCCCGTCGAGCTCTGGCCCAGAACATGGGCGGCACCGGCGCCAGCCACGTCGTGACGATTCTGGAGGCCACCTAGACCGGCTAGCGGGCTGACGACCCGCTATGGGAGATGCATGAATGTCCACCGCGAATAGTTGGCGAGAAATCCCGCAACGCTACCGGCTCGAAGCCGGCCGCTGCACCAAGTGCGGCAAGATACACTATCCACCACGCCGTATATGCGACGAGTGCGGCTCACGCGAATTCGAGCTGGCCAAGCTGCCGTTCACCGGCAAGCTGGCAACCTACACGGTGATCCGCGTGGCCCCCAGCGGGTTCGAAGATGAGGCGCCGTTCGCCGTCGGCGTGGTCGAGCTCGACAACGGCGTGCGCCTGCAATGCCAGGTCGTGGACTGCGACTTTGACCAGTTGAAGGTCGGCCTGCCGGTCAAGCTCGAGTTCCGCCGCATCCAGCAGGACGGCGAAGCCGGCATGATCCACTACGGCCACAAGGCGGTCCCGGCGTAGGGTGGCCCGACACGACCGGCAGGCGCCCTCTTGTCATGCCGAGCGAAGCGAAGCATCCGGCCGGATTTCTCGCTACGCTGGCAATGACAGGTTGCACGCCCGCGATCTTACAGCAACGGGCGCCGTTCGCTGGTCACTCCCGGTCACTTTGTGGTAAGGTAAAATGACCAGGGGCGATCGCGTTACGGAGCAGGGTGAACCGCCGACGAAACCGGCACGACTGAGCGGCGAGCATGGCGTTCGTACTGCCGTTTGAGAACGAGATTCACAAACTCGACGAGCGACTCGCGGCGTTGCCCGAGCAGGACCCAGCCTGTGCCAAGCGCCGGGCGGAGCTGGAGGCCCTCGAACGCCGCGTATACCCCGCTCTAAGCCCCTACGACACCTTCCTGCTCTCGGGACACCCCCTACGCCCCAAGGCCCTCGACTACATCCGTTACATCTTCCAGGACGTCCGCCTGTTCTATAACCCCCAGGTACGCGGCGACCACCTGGTGGTGGGCGGCGAGGGCAAGCTCGAAATCGACGGCCGCCTCGTCAACGTGATGATCGTCGGCCAGCAGACCGGCCCCTCCTGCGGCCGCGAAGAGCTCCTCAAACTGCCGATCTCCGAGTACCAGCGCTGGAACCAGGGCATGGGCTTACCCGACGGCTATCGCAAAGCGGTCTACTTGATGGAGGCTGCCGAACAGCGCGGCTGGCCGGTGGTGGTCTTGGTTGACACGCCCGGTGCCGACCCGCACGAGTTTTCCGAGGAAGAGGGGCAGGCCTTCGCGATCAACGAGGTGATCCACAAAACCACCGCCCTGCGCGTCCCCAACCTGTCGTACATCATCAGCCTGGGTGCCAGCGGCGGGGCCATCGCCGTCACGCCCACCAACCGCACCATCATGAACGAGTACGCCACGTACATGGTGATCAGCCCGGGTGGCTGTGCCTCGATCCTGTTCCGCAACCGCAGCCCGGACTCGATCCGCCAGGCCGCCGAGGGTTTGCGTCTGACCTCGACCGACGCCGTCCAGCAGGGCACCGTGGATGACGTGATCGAAGAGGGACTTCATCCCGGCCATCGTTACCCGCAGGAGCTGTTGGCCAAGGCTAAGGACGCGGTCGTTCGCAACCTGCGGGAGCTAATCGGCCTGCACGGGGCCGAGGCCGAGCGCGTCCGCCGCGACAAGTTCTGTGCCATGGGCGTGTGGGACGAGACCGGCGACGACCGGCCCGCCGACGCACTTGCCCAACTGGCCAGCCAGCAGAACCACGCTTATGCCCGCCTGGAAAAAGCGCTCGCCAAGTATATCGCCCGGCAGAACCGCAAGACCACCGAGAGCAACGGCAAGCCGCTCAACCAGGCCGCTGTGCTCGCCCGCCTCAAATCCCGGCTGAACATGGCCCGGCTCATCTACGCCATCGAGAAGGGGGATGCCGAGCACCTCTGCCACGTGCTGGATTTCGAGGGCCTGCTGCTCACCCGCACGCAGTGGGTCCAGATCCGCGAGTTCGCCCTGGCCCGACGCTACGGCAACATGGACGGGGCCGAAACGCTTCATCCGCACGGCGGCGTCACGCCCTACCGCCGACTGCACCCGGTCGATTGGATCTGCCGCCTCACCGACGACCGGTCGTTCCACGAGTTCGAGCAGACCGTCCGCCATTGCTCCGTCGTTCAACTCGGCTTCCCGGAGTACGAGGAGGCCCTGGACCGCGGAATCCGCAACACCGGCCTGCTCTCGGGCCTGATCACCGGCACCGCCCGCATCGGCGGCTACGACGCCGTCCTGGCCATCAACAACTTCGGCCTGGTCGGCAGCAGCCTCTGCGACGAGATCGGCGAGAAGTTCCGCTTCGCCGCCCACCACGCCCTGGAGACCGAAACGCCGCTGATCTCCGTCGCGATGGGCGGCGGTGCCCGCATGCAGGAGGGCACGCCCTCCATGCACCGCAACATCCCCAAGGTCCAGCACGCGCTCAACGAGCTCGAAGAGGCCGGCGTCCCGCACATCTCCATCATCGCCGACCCCACGCTCGGCGGTACCGCCATCAGCTACGGCCTGCGCGGCGACCTGATGATCGTCGTGCAGGGCTCGGCCAACATCGGCTTCTCCGGCAAGCGCGTCGTCGAGCAGTTCCAGCAGCGCAAGGTCGGCCGCGGCTTTCAGCACGGGACTTGGTTGCTGGAGCGCGGCTTCGTGGACGAGGTGGTCGCCACCGACGACATGGGCCGGCGACTCGCCGAGTTGCTCAAGCACCATGCCGAAGGCGGCCGCCTCGCCGACCTGCAAACCCGCCGCCCGCGCCCCTGGAAACCCACCGAAC
>CAZNFA010000061.1:0-26041 GCA_964572345.1 uncultured Planctomycetales bacterium | reverse complement strand
TGTGGTGGCCGCCCTGGGGGTGCTGGTTTCCACAGCCGGGGCGGATGAGTACTGGATCACCTATGAGGCGAATGACCTGCCTGAAGACGAAGGATGGAATCGAAGCTGGGGCAACAATGATGGCCCGTTCCACGGCGACGGCGCTTACCGAACGATCGAGGACGGCGTCCTAACCATGGATTCGCTGTATAGCGAGCGCGTGTACGACTACGCCTACTTGCGTTTGCCGGGAGAGTTCGATCCTGATCCCGGAGAGCTCTTCGTGATCGAATGGCGCTTGAAGGTGGACGAAGTCGTCTCCCGCTGGGGCGCCTACGATCCGAGCGTAGGATGTGCTTCGGATGGAGCAATGCAACTCGGCCTCGGATACCACGAAGACTGGATCGAGAGCGTGTTTGAAGACGACGTTTACATCCCCATCGAGCCGTACGTGTTCCATGAATACCGCGTGATCTCATGGGATATGTACGACTACACGTTGTACATCGATGGTGAGGTGGCCCACGACGGCGTGTTCTGCCAGCGCAGCATGGAATCCTCCATGGGATGGGGCGACACAGTCAGTGGTTCAGCCAGCCTCACCCATTGGGATTACCTGCGGTTCGGGGTCATACCCGAACCCAGTTCTCTGGTGGCGTTGGCATTTTTGTGTACATGTGCGGGGTGTCGATGTCTTGGAAGATTCACAATGGTCCAATCCAAAAGGAGTACCAGATAATGTTGCGACAAGCATTAGTTCTTATTGCGTGTATGGTCTGCATGACGAGTTCCGGCATTGCTGACATTGTCTTTTGGGAAGGTGATCCGAACGACTGCACATACGACAACTACTATAACACCGTCACCATCAACGTCGCCGGCACATATGGCATTCGTGCGGTCGATCCGAACGACCCCAACGATCCGAATGACGTGCTGTCGATCCAGAACATCGATGTGGATCCAAATGTTGCGGGCACCGTGACCGTCACGATCGCCTGGGACGAGAACGGCGGAAACGGCGCGGCCGACCTCTGGACGGGCAATCTCGCGCACGCCAGCTATGACGTCTACCTCGCCGGTCTCGAAATCTCCGGGCGGGTGGCACTGACGGTGTGCCACTGCTCTTGAGCAGTGCGTGCGCAGTTCGAGCCCTCAGGCCCGGCGCTTCTTCTGGCTGAGGCGGCGAACCTGACGGCTCGACTGGCGAGCCGGTTGTGGAAGCGGTTCAATCAAGTCGGCGGCGAAGAACCGCCAGAAGGCGATAGGCCGCCAAAAGGCGACAAGCCGCCAGAAAGTGAGGGAGATCATGGCAGAGACGACCAGATTGCTCTTTGTTGTAGCCGCCGCCCTGGGGGTGATGGTTTCCACAGCCGGGGCGGATGAGTACTGGCTCACGTACGAGGGCAACGACTTGCCCGAAAACGAGGGCTGGGAACGACACTGGGGTAACGACGACGGGTCGCACGAGGGTGAGGGCGCGATCCGCACCCTCGCGGACGGCATCCTGACGATGGACTCGATGTACGACCTGCGCGTGTACGACTACGCCTGCCACTACTTGTACGGCGAGCTCGACCCCGACCCGGGTGAGCTGTTTGTCGCCGAGTGGCGCGTGTATATCGAGGACTGGGTCGGGGACTACGGTCATTGGGACTCGAAGGTCAGCATCTGTTCTGACGAAGGTTGGTTACTCGCTTTCGGGCTATTTCCCGACCACGTCGAGAGCCAGTTCGAGGGCGACGTCTATATCCCGATCACTCCCGATGTGTTTCACGAGTATCTACTGGTGTCGTGGGACATGCGCGCCTATGAGTTGTACATAGACGGCGAACTGGCTCTCCTCGGCTCGTTTTGGGATGACCACCTTTCCTCGAAGTTCTCTTGGGGTGACTGCGTTAGCGGCGCCGCCAGCCTGGCCCATTGGGACTACGTCAGATTCGGGGCCGTTCCGGAGCCGGAGGCGGGGCTGTTGCTTGCATTGGGTCTGCTCGCATGGAGGAATCCAAGATGACTCGTATGCTCTGTCTCACAATCTCGCTTCTGGCGGCCGGCGGCATCGCGAGCGCGGAGCAATACTGGCTCACGTACGAGGGGAACGACTTCCCGGAGAACGAGGGCTGGGAGCGAAGATGGGGCAATCGCCAAGGGTCCCACCAGGGTGGGGCCATTCGGACAATCGAGGATGGCGTTCTCACGCTCGACACGCTCTACGACGAGGGCGCCTATGACTTCGCCAAGCTCGTATCGCCCGGCCTATTCACTCCAGGACCGGGCGAGACCTTCGTTGTTGAGTGGCGTGGGATGGTGGACGAAACACTCGGAGACCATTACGACGCTGCTGTCGGACTAAGATCGGATGACGCCTGGAGTGTCGGGTTCGGGATCTTCACTGATCACGTCGTGAGGAAGTTGGACGCCGGTGTGTCCATCCCAATCACGCCGGGCGTATTCCATGACTACCGGCTTCTATCGACGGACATGCGAACCTACGCGTTGTTCATTGATGACGAGTTGGCCCACGAAGGGTCGTTCACACAGGGAAACATGGCGTCGAGCATTGGCTGGGGGAATGTCGTGAGCGGGGCCTCCAGCCGTTCCCACTGGGACTACGTGCGCTTCGGCATTGTGCCGGAGCCGTGTTCAATCTCGATGTTTCTTGTCCTGAGCGCTTTCTTCACGCGCAGGAGAACTTGATCTTCCAGTAATAGGAGTAGCAACCATGTTACGCATTGCTGCGATAGCAATTGCCTGTGTATTTTGCACGGTCGGTGCTGCGTTCGCCGACATCGAAATCTGGGCTGGTGGCGACATTACTCCGCCCCCGACGATCGACCATGACCTCAACACAATCGAAATCGAAGCTGCCGGTACCTACGGCTTCCGCGCCTAGGATGGGGATGCCGCGCTGGAGGAGATCCGGAGCATCACGGTCGACTCCGGCGTCACCGGCGCCGTGACCGTCACGATCGCCTGGGACGAATACGGCGGAGACGGTGCGACGGATGTCTGGACGGGCAACCTCACGCACGCCACCTATGACGTCGACCTCGCCGGCCTCGAAATCTCCGCCAGCATCGCCACCACCGGGGATTTCATCTGCGACAACATCACCGGCACGGTCGATATCGACGGCGACATCGGCGGGAGCACGCCAGGCAAGAAGTTTTTCGTGCGGAACGCGACCGGCGCCATCATCGTGCACGGAAAGCTCCGGGCGTATACCACGTTGGCGGCCGAGACGCTCGGCGACCTCGATATTTACTCCCACCCGACTCAGGGTGACATAGCCATCAAGAACGACTATGCCGGCACGCTCACCATTCATCCGAGCATGTACGGGGACATCCGCATCGGCGAACGCGATGGGGGAGGTAATGTCACAACGGCCTCCGATCTGATCGGCACGCTGAATTTCGACGGATCGTTGCTCGGCGACGTTGATATCACCGACGACCTCGCCACCGACGAGGGTGATTCCGGTCGAATACTGGTCGGTTTGCAGATAAGCGGCGGCCATATTCTGGTCGCCGACGCCGTCACGCAGACCGATCCGAACCTGCCAGCCATTCATGTCCAGGGTGACATCCTGGGCTCCGCCGGGAGTGACCCCGCGATCGAGCTCGGCGGTGAGCTCGACGGCATCATCGCCATCGACGGGAGTCTCAACGACGTTAGCAGTGGCCCCGATATCCAGGTCGGCAGTATCGACCACCGAACATCTCGGCGCGATTGCAATCGACTATGACGGCTGGGACCCCAACGACACGTGGGACCCCAACGCGATTGTGCGGGTGGGTGATGATGACGACTACACCGACTACAGCGAGAACACGCCGTCGTTGCACATCTGGGAAATCAACGAGTGCAAGGGCGACATGGACAATGATGGCGTGGTCAACGGCGACGATCCCTTCGATGACGCGCTTAACTATCCGGGGCAATACGCCTCGGACTACCCCGGGCTCCTGGGCAGCATCGTCTGGCACGGTGACATGGATTGTAACAGCGAGTTCAACGCGTATGACGAGGTGCCCTTTGACTACTTCATCGCCGAAGGGTGCACCAACTGCACCTCCGAATGCCAGTATGAGGCCTGCGTTGCCGACATCAATGAGAATGGTGGGGTGGATCATGCGGACCTCGGTATCCTCCTCGCCGCATGGGGCACGCACAAAGGCGATCCCTACTACAATCCGGATGCGGACCTCGACGGCGACGACTACGTCGGCCACGCCGACCTGGGGTGGCTGCTGGCGCAGTGGGGAAATCCGTGCGACTGTTACGACGGCCGGGACGGCGGCGGCGAGGGCCCCGGTGGGCAAGGCGCCCGCGTCTCGGTGGAACCGTACGACACCAATGGCTTCACGAATGGCGGCTTCGCGGGCGAAAGCGACCACTTCATCTTTGACCTGGTGATCGCGATCACCGACCCGGGCAACGATTGGACCACGAGCGGTGTCGTCGCGCGGGCTGAAAACGGGGCCACATTCCGACTGGCTCACGGCCCCACCGATCCGGATCAGTACGCGAGCTTCGTCAGCGCCCCGCGCGTGGTGGATGAGGGTCCTCCCCCCAACAACTCGGGTGCAAGTGTAGCCGGGGCCTATCTGCCGCCGGACTCGGTTTACGACTTCGCTTCGAGAATCATCAATCTGAGCTGGTTCGACAAGGTTGATTCAAACGACGGGCCGGCCGCCGTCATGCGCCTGGTGATTGACGTCAGCGCCGTGCCCGGCGCCGATACGTCCGGCGGACTGGGAAGCGTCTACTTCTCGCAGACGGGGCCCGCGCTCCCGGCTGACATCAAGGTGGTCGACTTCCGGTCGGCGACCGGCAGCCGGTGTGACGGCGGGGCACTGACGGGGCATGACGGAGAGTTCTTCGTTAAGGCTGATTAGGCAGCAGATGGGCTCAGCGCGCTTGGGGCCTTGCTGGGCTGCCCGGCGACATCAACCAGGACGGCCTGCTGGACCCGGCGGACCTGTACGCCCTGCGCGACTTCCTGGGCTCCGCGCCCAGCGCCCGCCCGCGTCACTACGTACCGCCCGAGCGCATCTTGCCCATGCCGTAGGCGACGTGCGGCCGGCGGAACGTGGAGGAATCGTCGCGCGTAGCCCGTGGCACGCTCATGGCCTGCCCGGCGCCACCGGCCATCCCAGCCCCCGGCCCCATAGGGGTTCCCGGTGCTCATCAGCGCTGGTGGTTGGCAGACGGGGCCCGCCGCGTCCACGTTCGCCGGACTTGTCGGAAACCTGGCAAGCGTATATACTGCCTAGTAGCTGGCTGGGTTCCTGCACGACGGCCCCGGAGCAAGGCTCGCTCGGGCGGACATCCGGCAGTATGCATCCGGAGTATGATTATGCACTGGCCCCTTGGTAATCTCCGCCGGTCCGTGGCATGTTTTGCCCTGGCCGCAATGCTCTCCTCGTTTTGGTCGGCCGGGTGTGCCTCGGGCAGCAGTCTGCTGGCCAGCCTCAACAGCCCCTTCACTTATGTCGGGCGCAGCGACGGCGACACCGACAGCGGTGACTCGGGCGACGACTCGAACCTGTTCGACGGGGACGGAGGTGGCAGTGCCGATCCGTGCTCCGAGCCGCTGAACCGCAAGTTCGTGCGCATCTCGATGCGCAGCATGGCCCCCAGCGACTATATCCACTATTTCCTGGTATTGATCGCCTACGTCAACGGCGAGCAGTATCCCGATGGGGCCGTATGCCCCGACGACATCGACCTGTACACCGCCTTCGGCTATTTCGAGATTCCGGAAGGCACCGAGCGCGAATTCGGGAACTACTGCATCGTCGGCCCGGCGCTGCTCTACTTCCACGAAAGCGGCCAGTTCCAACGCGCCGGCGGCGTCGGCGGCGCGCAATTGGCCTCCGCCATCGCCCCCGCGCAAGGCACCAGCCCAACCTACGACGACTTCTTCAGCAGTGCCGGAGCGCAGGTCCCCGTCCCCGACCTGATCATCTTCCACAACCCCGGCACCGGTGACGGAGCCCAGCTCAAGATCAGTTGGAGCGATCCGAATCCCTGCGCGCTCGAGACCATCGGTTTCGCCGATTCGGACTGCGATCAGGACGCTTTCTACTACGTGGACGACTTCGACATGCTCAGCAGCGGTTCGACCGTCCTAGGCTTCGGGTCCGCCCGGCGCGTCCCCAGCGAAATCCAGGGTACCGGCTGCGAGTGTCTCGGGTTTGACGAGCCGGCGCAACAGCTCGCTCCCTCCCGCGTGACGGCCGCAAACGCCCAGTGCAACGAGTTTTTCCGGGGCGGGCGGATCGATTACGTCTTCCTGCGGGAAGACACGAACCCGCCCTTCCCGCAGTTGGTGTGGAAAGTGACCGATGCGGCTGGGGCCTTGGCGCACGATTTTGACCCGCGCGCCGACATGCCCTGACGTCCCCAAGCGCGAACGCGACAACCGCCTGCGTGCCAAACGATAGACCCCCCGAACGCTCTTCGTACGTTCCTGACGCCCAGCCGCAAACCGACCGCTACACGCGCTGCGCGCCTGCCGGATCTTCCGCAGGGCCGCGGTGCTTATGGTCCCGGCTGCTCGCTACCCGTGCCTTCGACGGCGGGGCGACTAGCCGGTGTGGCCCCCAGCTCCTCGAGTTGCCGCTGAGCTTCGACGTTGGTGGGGTCTCTCGTGAGCACGGACCGAAAGACCTCAATCGCCCGATCGGTGTGCGCCGTGTTTCGCAGCAGCAAGCCGTACTGCATCAACGCATCCACGTCGTTCGGCGCATACTCCACCCGCTTCTCCGCGAGCGGAAGGATACTGTGATATGAGAGCTCGCGGGCCAGTTCCGTCTGGCGAAGCATCAGCTCGATGATTTGCCGCAGAGTCTCCGCGGCGCTCCGTTGCTGCCCGGGCAGGAGGCGGTCGGTGTATTGCTGGTCGGCGGCCATCTCGTACAGCGTCTGCTGGTACGACCTCAGCACCTGGATCTGAACGGTATAGGTCCCGGAGAGTTCCTGCAGGGCCTGCAGATCGGACGGTCTGCGCTGCACCGTTCTGGCGGCGGCCGCCACCATCTGCTTGGCATGGATGATGGCCTGGTCGTACTCTTCGCGTCCCAGGCATAGCCCGACCAACACTTGTCGAGCGGCGAGGTTATCGGGATCATCCGCAACGGCCTTCCTGGCCGCCTTGATCGCCTCCTCGCGCTCGTAGGTTCCCTGGTAAACGATGGCCAAGTTCGCCTGCACCTCGGCCGACAGTTTCAGCGTCGGTGCCATCAGCGCGGCCCGTTCCAGATAGCGTTTGGCCTGGTGCCAGTGCCGGGCCCGCACCCACGCTTTGCCCATGCCCAGGTTCGCCTGGAAATGGCTGCTCTCGGCCGCGAGAACCTCCAAGTAGAGCTTCCGCGCCGTGTTCATGTCCCCCTGCGCCTCGGCGACTTTACCCGCCACGACCTTTGCCTCGAGGTTCCCCGGGTCCTTCTGTCTGACTAGGCCCAACACGATGAGCGCTTCTCTGGGCTGCCGAGCCGCCAGGAGTTGCTCCGCGCGCCCCAGCAACTCTCCAATCGACATTTGCTCCCACGAGATAGGTTCATTGGCCAGAGTGCCCGTGAGAGCCTCTTGGGCCGGTTGGGACGTCGGTGCACTGGCCGGAATTTCCTGTCCGGACGCCGGCGCCACAGCCAAGCAGGCAAGCGGCACCACAATCATCACTCTCTGCAACATGCAGCGGACTCCTCGTTAACGTTTACCTGACGCCGCTGTCGCGGCAAGGATACTCGCGAACCGGCAACGGCGTCGGTCCGGTGACTCAACCCGCGGACTTACCTCATTATCGGTCGCAGCCGAACCGCTGGTGCAGCTCCTTCGTCCGTCGAAAACGGCCTTCAACCGCGAACACCAGACCCCAGGCCGACGCCCGACGCCCCTCCCTGCTCACGCGCCAGCAACCTCAGCCGCAGCAGGTTCAGGGCCGTTCGGGCGGCCCGCTCACGAATCACCTGCCGCGGCACGTCGCTGCCGAAACGGAACTCTTCCGCCTGCACCTCTTGCGGCCCGGCGAGCGCAATATACACCAAACCGACCGGTTTCTCCTGCGTGCCGCCGGTTGGACCGGCAATTCCCGTCACGGCCAGGGCGTAGTCGCCGGCGAAGCGGGTCCGCGCCCCGGCGGCCATCGCCCGGGCCACCGGCTCGCTGACGGCACCGTGGGCCGCCAACTGCTCCGCCGCGATCTCCAGCAGCCGCTGCTTGGCCTCGTTCGAATAGCTCACCACACCGCCCAGGAAGTAGCGGCTGCTGCCGGGGACATCAGTTAGGTACTTGCCGATCAATCCACCGGTGCAGGATTCGGCCGTGCAAAGCGTCTCGCCGCGTTTGACGAGCAGCTCGCCGACCACCGCGGCCAGCGTGTCGCCCTCGCGCCCGAACACGACCTCGCCCAGCCGCGAGCGAATCTCCCGCTCGGTCTCGCTCAGCAGGGTCTCAGCCACTTGGGGAGTGTCGGCGGCGGCGTTCATGCGGATGCCGATCATACCCAGGTGCGCCGTCGTACCCACCTCCGGATTGCGGCCCCGCGCCATCAAATCGCTGAGCCGCGCGCCGATGTCTGATTCACCCTGCCCGAAGCAGAGCAGCTCCCGGCTGACCAGGACGCCGCGCGCGCTGGTTGCCTGCAGACGCGGGGCCACCTGCTGCTCAAACATCGTCCGCATCTCGAAGGGCACGCCCGGAAGCACGTAGCAAGATGTGCCGCTCAACTCCATGGCGATGCCGGGAGCCGTGCCGCACGTGTTCGGCAGCATACGCGCCGTCCGCGGCAGATAAGCCTGCACCTTGTTGCGTTCCGGCATTTCACGCCCGCGGGCGGCGAAGAACGCCCGAATCCGCTCAACGCTGGCCGGGTCGAGCACCAATTCTACGCCCGCCGCTTGCGCCAACGCCTCGCGCGTCAGATCGTCATCGGTCGGCCCCAGGCCGCCGGTGGTGATGATCAGGTCGCACGCCCCGGCAGCCTGGCGCAGCGTGGTACGGATGGCCGGCAACTCGTCGGGGACCGTCACGTGCCGCTCGGTCCGGATGCCCAGTTCCGCCAGCCCTCGTGCCAACCAGGCCCCGTTCGTATCTACGGTCTGCCCCAGGGCCAGTTCGGTTCCGATCGAGATGATCCAGCCTCGCTCCATCGCCCAACTCGGTCTGCCTGCGTCCGTCAGTTGTCGCGGCCTCATTGTAGATGGCCGACGCCGATTACGCGGCGCGTCAATCCGAGCCCCAAGCGCTCGGCGTGGGGTTCGGCCGGCTTGCCCGCCCCCAAGACTGTAATTTCGTGTCGCATGATCGCACGGTCCTATTTAGAATGCCAGAAACGGGGCCAGTAGCCCAACCGGCAGAGGCACAGGACTTAAAATCCTGACAGTGCGGGTTCGAGTCCCGCCTGGCCCATCCGGGATCCGACCAACGCGAGCCTCAAACAGCAGAAAGCGGGAACCTAATGGCAGAGACCGCCCCCAACCAGCCAACCCTGCACGAACGCGTCAAGAGCGTGATCGACGGCATACGTCCGTTCATCCAGGCCGATGGCGGAGACATCGACCTGCTCGGCATGGACGACGACGGCACCGTCCGCGTGCGCCTCCGCGGCGCGTGTGTCGGCTGCCCGATGAGCACGATCACGCTGAAGGCCGGCATCGAGCAACGCCTGCGCGAACAGGTCCCCGAAGTCACCGGCGTCGTGAACGTCGACTAATTCGCGTTCCGCCGACCCTGGTTCGTCACCGTGTGGCCGAAGCAACGCGGCAGGCCGAGGCCGACATGGCGGGCGACCGAGAGAGTCACGTCCACGTCGGCGAATCGGCCTACTGAAGCCCCAGCGACGAGCTCAGCAGGCTGAACAGGAAGCTGATCAGTTGCGAGAAGAAGATGTAGAAGAGGTTGATCAGAGTCATCGGGCGTATCCTCGGTTCAGTTTTTCGATTGCGGGTCTGTTGCGATTGGACAGCCAGGGCCACCGTTTCATTCGCGCGCGAAATCCGCGTCCGGCAGGCCCAGCCGCCACTTTAGCTGCTTGAGGCCGCAGTAGCAGGTCGGGACGACGAACAGCGACACCAGCACCACAACCATCCCGCCGAAAACCGGCAGGGCCATCGGGGCCATTACGTCGCTGCCGCGGCCGGTCGAGAGCAGTACCGGCGTCAACGCGGCGAGTGTGGTGAAAATCGTCATCAGGCACGGCCGTATTCGCCGCAGGCCGGCCTGTATCACGCGCTGCTCGATCTCCTCGACGCGTCTGATTTTCTCACGGCTGAAGGTCTGGTCGAGATACGTACCCAGCACGATGCCGTCGTCCACCGCGATGCCGAACAAGGCGATGAAGCCGACCCAGACGGCGACGGTCAGGAACATGTTGTCGCCCTCGAAGGGGCGCGCCATCCAGCCGACGCGGAACAATGTGTCCTGGATCTCCGGCCACCAATTCAGGAGGATGAATCCGCCCGCGAACGCGACCGGAATCGCCAGGAAGACCACGAACGCCAGGGCGAAACGCCTGAACTGAAGGTAGATCAGGACAAAGTTGATCAGCAGCACGAGCGGCACCAGGATCACCAGCCGCCGCTTGGCGCGCTGGTTGCGCTCGTAGCTGCCGGCCCACTTCAGGGAATAGCCGTCCGGGATGTCCAGCGTGCCGTCGATTACGGCCTGGTCGATGATCGCCTGCCCGCGCCGCACGAGCGTCGTTTCGTCGACGCCGACGTTGTTCATTGTTACGTAACTGACGTACTTCGCGCCCTCACGGCGCACGCTCATCGGCCCAACGACGCTGCGGATGTCGGCCACCTGCGTGATCGGAATCTGCGCGCCGGACGGCGTCGGGATCAGGATGCGTTCGAGATCGGGCAGATCGTCGCGCAGCTCGCGCAGATAGCGAATGCGCACCGGGTAGCGGTCAAGCCCCTCGTACGTCGTCGTCAGATTCTTGCCGCCGATCGCTACTTCGATGACGTCTTGGACGTCGCGGATGTTGACGCCGTAGCGCGCGATCGCCTCGCGGTCGATGTCGAATTCAAGGTAGGGTTTGCCGTGCGTGCGGATGGCGTTGACTGCCTGGGCATTCTCCAGCTTGTCGCGGAGGAGCTGTTCGATCGCAACGGCCAGTTGCTCGCAGCGCTGCAGGCTGTCGCCGTAGACCTTGACGCCGATCTTGGCGTTGAGGCCGGTGCTGAGCATCTCGATGCGCGTACGGATCGGCTGAAGCTGCGCGGAGGGGAGCACGCCGGGGAAGCTGCCGGCCGTCTTGATCTCGTCCCAGATTTCGTTCATCGATCGTTGCCGTTTGCGGCCCGGATGTTCCGGGTCGTCGATCAGCGGCCAGCGGTCACGCGGCTTGAGCATGATCACCGTTTCGAGCATGCCGACCGGGGCCGGGTCGAGGGCGGATTCGATCCGGCCAAGCTTGCCCACGACCGATTCGACCTCGGGGATCTGGGCGAACTGCATGTCCTGCTTCTGCATGACGTCCATGACCGTATTGATCGAACCGGCGGGCAGGACGCTCGGCATGTACAGGAAATCGCCCTCGTCCAGCGGCGGCATGAACTCCTGGCCGATGCCGCGACTGCCAGCCACGGCGTCGTGAAGCGTGGCGGACGCGAACGACGCCGGACTCGGAGGTCCGGCGCTACTGTTCTGGGTGGCACGGCCGTGTCGGCCGTGAGTAGACGGCGGGGGCGGCGGCCCCAGGATCGCGGCCACCGCGGCCGTGTTTCGTGGGACCAGGTCTACCGCGTTCAACACGAGGAATGCGGCGACCGCGACAACGGCGCAGGTTGTGGCCTTCCCGAGCCCGCGGCCGACGGCTCGCCGGTTTGACGATTCCGTGCGTCGCAATAGAGCCAAACGGACCGACTCGAACGCCGGTGGTCCAACCAGCAAAGCCAGTATCACGGCCGCGACGAGGTGCAGCCAGGTTGCCAGCGACCATTCATCCGGATGCAACCCCACCCAGTGCAGCGGTGCGAACAGGCCGGTCGCGATCCCCCCCCAGCCGAGCCAGATCCTCAGCCCCCAGGCCACAATCGCTGCCGGAAGCAACAGGAACAGCAGCTTGTGGCACAGGATCCAGCGCAGTATCGGCTCGTAGGTCCGCTGGATCAGGCGGCTGAACGGGTTCCGCTGTATCGGGCGGATCCGCTCGCGCAGCACCAGCCACATCAGCACGAACGCCACAACCGCCACCAGCACCGTCAAGAGTGTCGCCGACACGCTCAGGTAGGACTCGATTGCCTGCCTGACGTTCGTGAAGGCCGGCGACCACTGGGAGGCGCGCCACCACACCAGACCCGCCGCCAGCGCGGTCAAACCGCTCAGGACCGCAGCCCACTTTCGCGTTGGCCGCTGTTCACGCAGCAGCAACGAAGCCAGCGGCGGTACCACCGTCAGTGCCAGCAGCACCGCGCCCACCATGCAGAACGTCTTCGTCCAGGCCAGCGGCGTGAACAGCTTGGCAGCCTGACCTTCGAGGAAGAAAACGGGCAGGAATGAGACCACGGTGGTGCTGATCGCGGTCACGATCGCGCCGCCGACTTCGACGGCCGCCTGGCGCACCAGCTCGGCGCGCTTGTTCCAGTCTATGACCTGCCGCTGCGTGCCGTCCGGCCGCGCCTCGGTTCGGGTGTATTCAGCGCGATGATCGGTCAGGTACTGGTAGATGTTCTCGGTCATCACGATGCCCATATCCACCATCGTGCCGATCGCGATGGCGATGCCGGCCAGGCTCATGATGTTCGACGGCAGGTCGAGCGCCTCCATGCAGATAAACGCGAACAACACCGCCAGCGGCAACGTGACGCCGATCACCAGGCTGCTGCGAAAGTGCAGCAGGAAGAGCAGCACCACCACAATCGTAATCAGCAGTTCCTCCGTGAGCGCGGTGCCCAACGTCGCCATCGTCTCGTGAATCAGCTTGGTTCGGTCATAGAAGGCGTTGATGCGCGCGCCCGGCGGCAGCCCGGGCTCCAACTGGGCGATCTTCTCCTTGACGCGCTCGATGACCGTGAGCGAGTTTTCGCCGAAGCGCATAATGACGCAGCCGCCGGCTGCTTCGGCCCCCATCTTGTCGAGCGCCCCGCGGCGGAAGTCGGGACCGGTCGTCACGGTGGCGAGCTGGCGGACGTAGATCGGCGTGCCGTCGGTGGCCTTGACGACGATGTTCTCGATGTCACGAATGGCGGCCTGTTCGCGCTCGGCGCGCGTGCCCAGACCACGAGCCTCGCCGCCCAGGAAGCCCACGCCGCGCACCAGGATCTCCATGCCGCCCGAGTCGATCACCTTGGCGCCGACGTCGATGTTCGAGTCCTTGACCGCCTTCACCACGTTCGACAGCGGCACGCTGAAGGCACGCAGCGCTTCCGGATCGACATCGATCTGATATTGGCGCACGTAGCCGCCGACGCTGGCCGCCTCGCTGACGCCCTCGACGCTCTCCAGGGCGAGCTTGACATCGAAATCCTGGATGCTGCGGAGCTCGTCGAGCCCGAGGCGGCTGAATGCCAGGTCCACGCCGGTGACGGGGCACTTGTAGGGTTCGGCCTCAGCCAGCTTCGGTTCCAGTGCAGGATCGCCCTTCAACAGGGCTGTACGGGACGCCGCAGTGAGCGTGCCGTCTTCATTGAAGCGCAGCCCGGGCCGCTCGGGCGAATACCAGCCGTTTTCGACGGTATACCAGAAGACCTGGCCCAGCGCGGTCGCGTCGGGGCCGAGCGTCGGTATGACGCCGGCGGGCAGGTCGCGCCCCGCGACGTTGAGACGCTCCAGCACGCGGCTGCGGGCCCAGTAGAAGTCCACGCGGTCGTGAAAGACGACATAGACGATTGACCAGCCGAAGCCGCTGGTGGCGCGAATCTCACGCACGCGCGGCACGCCCTGCAAGGCGACGGTCAGCGGGTAGGTGACCTGCTCGTCAACATCTTTCGGACTGCGACCCATCCACTCGCTGAAGACGATCACCTGATTCTCGGCGATGTCGGGGATCGCGTCCTTCGGGTTTTCCACGAACGCCTGCCAGCCAAAGACCAGCAGCCCGGCCGCGAGGATCAACGCCAGCAGCGGCGAGCGGAGAAACGTCTTGATCAGCGCACTAATCATCGAAGCGTTTCTCCTTCACGGAAGGCGCCGGACTCGGAGGCCTCTCGTGAGCGGAGCCGAAGGATCCGGCGTTGGGGACACGATTCGATCGTGTCCCCACACCCGGCTGGAACAGGCTGGGCTTGCCAGCAAGCTGCATCTGGCTGTCTATCGCGAAATTCCCGCGCGTGACGACCTGCTGACCCTCATCGAGCCCGACCAGCACTGGGTAGTACTCGCGACCGTCCTCGGCCTGGGCCAGTGGGCCGAGACTGACCTCGACACCGCGGTACCTGCCCGGCTCGAGCTCGACGTAGGCCAGCGACCGCTGCCCGGTTTGCAGGATCGCCGCGCGAGGCACGCTTAGCACTTCCTGCGGCTCACCCGGCGGCGTGTAGCCGGGAATCGACGTGATCGGCACCAGCGCCATCCCACAGACCGGGCATTCCGCCTGGGCAACCGCCGTCTCCCACGGGTGCATGGGACAGGCGTACGAGCCGTTCGGCCGCGGCGCCACGGCCCGACCGTCCGACCCCATCGGCACGACGACCTCCGCCGTCACGAACATCTCGGGCTTCAGACGCCGCTCGGGATTGACGACGTTGACCCGCACCGCGACAGTCCGGGTCAGCTTATCGACCACCGGATCGACAAATGCGATCCGGCCGTGGAACCACTCACCCGGCAAAGCCTCCGCGGTCACCAGGACGTCCTGGAACGGCTGAATCCACGGCAGATCCGCCTCATAGACATCCAGCAGCAACCAGACATGCGCGAGGTCGGCGATCGCGTACAGTACGTCACCGGTCTTCACGTACATGCCTTCCATCGCCCGCTTGCTGACAATTGTGCCGCCGAGCGGGGCGTGCACTACCAAGTGCGTTTGTGGCACGTTGGATTCCTCGAGCGTCTTGATCTGCGTTTCGGTGACACCCAGGAGCTCCAGCTTGCGGCGGGAGGAACGCAGGAGCTGTTGGGCGCTGCGTCGCGACGCTTCGATACCGCTGTCCCGCATGCTCTCGGAGGAACGCAGAGCCTGAAGGTACTCCTCTTGTGCGGATAGCAGCTCGGGGCTGTAGATCTTGACCAGGTGGTCACCCTTACTGACAACCATGCCGGTGAAGTCCGCGAAGAGCTGATCGATACGTCCGGCGATCCAGGCGCTGACCATCTTGTACCGCGTCTCGTCGTAGCCGATCTTGCCGACGGTGCGAACGCGCTTGAACAGATGCCGCCGCTGCACGGCCTCGGTTTCGAGCGCTGCCAGGCGCCGGGCACGCTCGCTGAGGGTGGTTTCGTAGTCGCCGGTCCCTTCGCCGCCGACCATGCCGACCGGCTCGCGCTTCATTCCACAGACCGGGCAACGGCTGTCCGGATCGTCGCTTCCCACGTCGCCGCATTCGGGCATCGTGCAGCGATACCACATCTTCGGCTCTGCGGCCGGCCGCGGAGGTTGATGAACGTGTGCCGCCGGCGACGGCGCGACGCCCGGCTCGTCGCTGCCGACGTATCCCTCGGCTGCGCTCGGGACAAGCTTGGCAACCAGGTCCATGCTGCAAATCGGGCAGTCGCCGGGCTCCCGCTGACGCACCTCCGGGTGCATGGTGCAGGTCCAATACTCGATTTCCGGCTCGGTCTGTCCCGCTGGCGGCGTACTCCCGGCCAGTTGCGGCAGGCGGGATGCCGCCGTGCTCATCCGCCAAGTGGCCCAAATGGCGAACGCTCCCAGCACGACCAGCACGACGGCCCAGCGCCACATCAGGCGGTTGAGCGCGCGGGCGGTCGGGGTAGCTTCCTTGGTACTCATGTTTATTCCTCTTTGGTTGCGTCGTTCGCTACGTGCGACGCCTCGGTAGCGCCGGACCTCTGAGTCCGGCGCACCAGTTGCAGGCCGACTTCCCGCTGAAGCTCGGAGAATGCGGTCTCCAGATCGACGGTCTCGCGGTGCAGCATCAACTCGAAGTCGAGCCAGCGCCGCCAACTGTCGATCACATTCAGAAAGTTCGTCTCGCCGGCCTGATAGCCGGTGAGCGTGACTTCGTAGGTCTGTTGCGCTTGGGGGATCAGCGTTGATCGCAGGAGATGGACGGTCTGCTGCTGCGTCTCAACCCGCGTCCAGGCGTCATAGATGCGGAACCCAATCAGGTTGCGCGTCGAACGCGTCTGGTGCTGCGATTTCAGCAGGTTACGGCGGGCCTCGCGTTCGGCGGCCTCGATCCGCTGAAACCATACCGGCAGGTTCATCTGCACCGTGATCGCCCAGTTGTCGTCGCCGTTCTCGCTGGCACGGTTGAACGGCGGGACGATGCCGGTCTGCGGGTTGGGCGGCGGCTGGAACGCCTCGCGCCCTTCGAGATGACTCCACTCGAACCCCAGCGTGACGTCCGGCCAGTAGCCGAGCCGCGCGAGCTCGATGCGCTCCTGGTCACGGTTGAGCTGCTCGGCCAACGCCGCCAACTCGGGATTGTGCTCCTCCGCCAGGCCGATCAGCTTCTCGACGTCCAACGCGACTGCCTCGACGTCGAGCACTTCCGTCACCGGGTGCGGCCGTGCGACCGGATAGTCCATGATCTGATTCAACGCGGCCGCGGCGGACGACCGGCGCAGCCGATACCGGCTCTCGTCGTCGCGCAGCTTCGCCGCCGCCGTTTGAACGCGCAGCACGTCCTGCTGGGGGACCCGACCCACCTGGTACTGCGTGCTGACGACCTGCTCGAGGTCCTCGAGCAAGGCCCGGTTCGCCGCCGTCAGTTCGATGCCGCGATCCATCAGGTAAAGCGAGTAGTACGCCCGCTCCACGTCGGCGATGATACGCAGACGTGTGGCGTTCAACCGCTCGATCGCCATGCGGACTTCCGCGGCGGCAGCACGCCCGCCACGATCCAGCTTGGCCGGGAACAGGATCTTCTGCCCCACTGCGAGCGTGAAGTAGACGTCGCCCGCCGCCGTCTGAATCGGCTCGGGCCGCACGATGGCCCGCAATAGCGGGTCCGGCAACGCCGTCACCTGGGGAATCCGCGCCAGCTTGGCCTCGACGTTGGCCACGGCGGCCTGGATCGAGGGATTTCGCTCCAACGCATCGCGAATGTGCGCCGAGAGCCGCTGGTCCCTGGCGGTTGGCGGCGCTGTCGCGGACGACGACTCGTTGGTGACTGAGTTCGGCGGGGCTTTGGAAGCGGGCCGGGTTGTGGACACCTCGACCGCGTTCGACGATACGCGGACCTGCCGTCGCTGCCAGTCGGCGACGGCCCGCTCAACGTCGTTGCCGGCGCGCTCGTACGTCGCACACCCCGATGCAACAACCACGGCAGACAAGCCGAGCACGTGAGCCACACACACGACGGTCCGCGCCCCCCTGCCCGACGGAGAATCATGCCATTTCATATTCTCACCCTGATTCCTGAGACGTGCGCCCGACGCATCAAGGCAACACTGCCTGCGATCGACCGGCGCATTATACTCAGATACGAGAAGCGGCCCGAGCGCGGGAGACTCGGCGCGTCCGGCCTATTTGGCGCGCAGGGATCCCGGGCCGCCCGAACAGGTAGGAATCAGGTCAGCAGGACAAAAGTCCTTACGAGCGCGATGTTGGGTGGTGGGCTATGAGCCCGCGGACTCACGCCAGCAGCGCCATCGTCCTGATCGACGCCATGCGCGTCGGGCGAGCTGGCGCCGACGGCCAGTTCGGACAAGCGCTCTGCCCCAACGCGGGGCGACTCGGGCATCGGAATCGGCTGATCATCGCAGGAACAGAAGCCGGGACGCTGCGGCTTCTCGGGGTCTGGATCCCCCACCGGCGGAGACACACACCCGCAGGGGCAATTCCCGCTTTCGCAGCAGCAACACGTGACGGGCCGGTCGGCCGGCGCATTCGGCCCGATCGGCCGAGTGATCGACGTCGCCACCTGCGAGCAGGTGAACGCCAGGATTGTCAGCCAGCCCTTCATCAAAACGTCCAACGACAGTCCGGCTATCTGTCGCCTTGCATGATTGTATACCCCCAGTTTCTTCGTCAGGTTCGGCCCAAAACGGCCCGTCGATATCGCCCCTGAATCCCTGTCGTCGTATCGGCTGGGTAAACGACCCCAGGTTGCCGCTGGTCGCCCCGAGCGAGGCGAAGGGGTTGTTGTCGGATCTGGGGAAGTTTCCGCGGCGTGTGCCGAGACGCTTCGGTCGCTTCGCCACCTCGGGATGAGAGGGTATCGCCCAGGCGCGCCTGCTAAACCCTTGCCCGACAGGTGCTTAGCCATGTTTCTCGCTGCTCGACGAATGATCCGGGCAACGTCTAAGCAAAACCTGTGACCGATTTCGGCCACGACCGCCGTTTTTTCTTGTGAAAGGGCTTGACAGGCATTTATGCAACACTAATAATATGCATTAGTGATAGTGGAGCCTGGAATGACCGATAAAAAAGCGCGCCGGAATACGCGACAGCGGAAAATCGTGCTGGAGGAATTGAAGAAGCTTCGGTCCCATCCCACCGCGGTGGAGCTGTACGAGATCGCTCGCCGGCGCTTGCCCAAACTCAGCCTGGGCACGGTGTACCGCAACCTGGAACTGCTCGCGGCGCATGGTACCATCCGCAAGCTAGAGCTCAGCGGGACGGAGAGCCGCTTCGACGGGAATTCGGAGCGACACTGCCACGTGCGCTGCACGCAGTGCGGGCGGGTCGATGACCTGCACGATGTACCCGCCGACCTGGTCGGGCGTAAGTTCCAGACGTTGAGCGGCTACGAGATTCTCGACTACCGCTTGGAGTTCGTCGGAGTTTGCCCGCAGTGCCGAGCGTTGGCGCCGCCGAAAGGCGATGAAGCCCGGCGTCGCGAAAGAGACTGATACATACATGCAGCGGCCGCGGGAGGGCTCGCGGCTTCGGGCCCTCAGGAATACCCGGTATCAACGGTCACGAAATGGAGAACCGAACATGCTGAACGAGAAGATCCAAGACGCGTTTAACAAGCAGCTCAACGCCGAGCTTTTTTCCTCCTACCTGTACGTCTCGATGGCGGCGTACTTCGAGTCGCAAAACCTCAAGGGAATGGCCCACTGGATGCGCCTCCAGGCCCAGGAGGAGGACATGCACGCCATGAAGTTCTTCGACTTCATCAACGAGCGTGGCGGCAAGGTGGTCCTGACCCGGATCGACGCACCGAAAGTGGAGTGGAGTTCCCCGTTGGAGGTCTTCGAGGACACGTGCGAGCATGAGCGTAAGGTTACCGGCCTGATCAACGAGCTGGTGGACCTCTCCGTCAGTAACAGGGATCATGCCGCCAATGCGTTTCTCCAGTGGTTTGTCACCGAGCAGGTCGAGGAAGAGGCCTCGGCTCAGGAAATCAGGGACAAGCTCAAGCTGGCGGGCGATAACGGCGCGGTGCTGTTCATGATCGACCAGGAATTGGGGCAGCGGCCGGCGCCGGCGGCGCCCGCGGCCCAAGCTTGAGAATTTGTCATCAGGGTTGTCTCGAAACGGAGCACGGTCACATTACACGCCAATAACAGAAAGGGCAGATCATGAAGAAGTGGAAGTGTGGTGTATGCGGGTACATCCATGACGGCGACGCGGCCCCGGCCCAGTGTCCGAAGTGTGGCGCGCCGGCGGAGAAGTTCACTCTGCTGGACGACACCGCGGCCAACCTGGTGGAACGCTCACGGCACACCAACGCATTGCACTGCCGGCTCGTGAACCTGGGCCGCGAGATGGAAGCGGTGTGCAAGGACGGCATCGAGGACAATCTCGATCCCGGCTGCGTGGACGTCTTCCGCAAATCGCTGGCGCACAGCTACGAGATCATGAAGCTGGCCATGACCGAGATGCAGGGCCATATCGCCAAGGGCAAGTGGGGTTAGCAGTCGGCCGCAGAACTCGGCCGGCGGCTAGCGCGGCAACGGCGTCTGGTGATACCGAAGAGTTGCTTGTAGGAACAACAATCATGAGCGAACGCACTCAACTGGTAAGTATGAAGGGTAATCCGCTGACTCTTGTTGGTAACGAAGTCAGGCTGGGAGACACGGCACCCGAGTTCGAGGTACTCAACGGAAATCTGGAGCCGGTCACACTATCTCGGTTCCGCGGAAAGGTCTGCGTCATCATCTCGGCGCCGTCCATCGACACTCCCGTCTGCGACCGCGAGGCGAGACGGTTCAACGAGGAAGCCACGAGACTCGGTGACGATGTCGCAGTGCTTGCCATCAGCATGGACCTGCCCTTTGCCCAGAAGCGCTGGTGCGCGGCGGCGGGGGTCGAGAATATCCAGCTTCTGTCTGACCACCGTGACGCCGCATTCGGTCGCGCGTTTGGGGTGTTAATCAAGGAGCTGAGGCTCCTGGCCCGGACGGTATTCATTGTCGACCGCGCCGGCACAGTTCGCTACGTCCAGTATGTCAAGGAAACCACGGAGGAACCTGATTACAACGACGTACTCCAGGCGCTTGCCCAAGTTGTGAAGGAGAGTTGAGATGGGTAACCTAAAGGGTAGCAGGACGGAGAAGAACCTGCTTACTGCTTTCGCCGGCGAATCACAGGCGCGGAATCGCTATACCTACTTCGCCAGCAAGGCCAGGAAGGAAGGCTTCGTCCAGATCGCGGCCATCTTCGAGGAGACCGCCGACCAGGAGAAAGAGCACGCCAAGCAGTTCTTCAAGTTCCTCGAAGGCGGGGATGTGGAGATCCAGGCGGCGTTTCCGGCGGGGGTGATCGGCAGCACCGCCGAGAACCTCAAGGCCGCCGGCGGCGGCGAGCATCACGAGTGGGAAAGCATGTACCCGCAGTTCGCCGCGGTCGCCCGCGAAGAGGGCTTCACAGACGTCGCGAAGGTTTTCGCGGCCGTGGCCGTGGCCGAGAAGCAGCACGAGAAACGCTACCTCGGCCTGCTGGCGAACGTGGAAGCCGGCACGGTCTTCAAGAAGAAAGCGAAGGTCGTGTGGCGCTGCCGCAATTGTGGCTACCTGCACGAAGGCACGGACGCGCCGGGCAAGTGCCCCGCATGCGCCCATCCGCAGGCGCACTTCGAGCTGCTGGCGGAGAACTGGTAGCGGCCCGAACCAGGGACCGAAGGGAAAGCGCGAGCGATCGTTCCCGGTCATTTGTCAGGAGGTGCGCTCTATGCGAAGGATCCCGACGGTTGACATCGGCAGTGCACCCGCCGGCTCAAAGCCCGTCCTGGAGCAGATCAACGCGAAGCTCGGTTGTGTGCCGAAGTCCTTTGCAGCCGCGGCGCATTCGCCGGCGGCACTCAACGCGCTCGTCGGCATGTCCTCCTCTTTGGAGGAGGGAGCACTTGCGGGGAAGGTCCATGAGGCCATCGCCTTGCGCGTGTGCGAGATCCAGGGCTGTCGCGATGGTACTGCCTACCACATGGCCAGAGCCAATGCGGCGGGCGCCACTGTCGAAGAGACCATAGCCTTCCGGAAAGGAGAGACGAACGATCCGAAGCTGAAAGCTCTTCTGAAGTTGGCCGGCGCAATTGTCGAAGAGCACGGACGCGTGACTGATAAGGACGTTCAAGCGGCGAGGGATGCCGGTCTCTGTGACGCTGAGATTATGGAGACCCTGGCGGTCGTCGTGTTGAATACCTTCCAAAATTACATCAACGCTCTGGTCCGGACTGATGCGGATCGCTCGGACGTGCCGCCCACGAAGGTGAAGGAGAGAAGCCTCTATCAAAGCGTCGGCATGCAGTTCAACAAGGCGGCTGATTTGATGCGTCTGGACCCCAGCGTCCGCCGGATCCTCGCCACCACTGAGAACGAGATCGTCATCCACTGTCCGGTGAAGATGGATAGCGGTGAGATCGCGCTGTTCACAGGTTACCGCGTGCAGCACAACGATGCCCTGGGACCGTTCAAGGGGGGGCTGCGGTACCATCCGAAGGTCGATCTGGACGAGGTCCGCGCCTTGGCCGCCTGGATGACCTGGAAGGCGGCGCTGGCCGGCATTCCGTTCGGCGGCGCGAAAGGCGGCATTCAACTTGATCCTTCCAGATACTCGACGGCGGAATTGGAACGAATCACTCGACGGTTTGCCTTTGATCTCGGGAACAACATCGGCCCGGACTACGACATCCCCGCTCCGGATATGAACACTAACGCCCAGATCATGGCTTGGATTCTAGACACCTATCTCTCGAGCGTCCCTCCTCATGAACGGCAAAGTAACATCCACATTGTCACCGGCAAGCCTATAGAGTCAGGTGGTAGCCAGGGGCGAGACAAAGCCACCGGGCAGGGCGTGGTGTTGACAATTCAAGCGTGGGCTGAGGATCACGCGTTCTCCCTGGCCGGCGCCACGTTCATTGTGCAGGGATTCGGGAACGTGGGGTCTTGGGCTGCGCGCCTCTTGACTGGCCTGGGCGCAAAGCTGATCGCCGTCGAGGATGAGACCGGTGGAACGCGCGACTTGGGCGGTCTCGATCCCGGCAAGCTCCTGGAGCGCGTCAAAGCGGAAGGTGGCGTCGCGGGCTACCCTGACGGTGAGTCGGTGGACCATGCCGCGTTCCTACGGACGCAGGCGGACATCTTCATCCCCGCGGCACTGGAGAGCCAGATCACCGCCGAAACGGCAGCCTGGCTAAACGTCAAGCTCGTGGCCGAAGGCGCGAACGGCCCGACCGATCCGGAAGGGGATGTAATCCTCCAAAGGCGCGGCATCCATGTTATTCCCGATATACTCTGCAATTCTGGCGGTGTCATTGTCAGCTACTTCGAGTGGCTGCAGAACAAGCGCAGCGAGTTCTGGGACCTCGAAGAGGTGGACCGCAAGCTGCGCAAGAAGATAATCAGTTCATACGAACGCGTGCGCGACAAGGCAGCGGAACTCAACACGGACTGGCGCACGGCGGCCTATGTCGTGGCCTTGTCGAGATTGGAGAAAGTGTACAAGGAACGGGGGATCTTTCCTTGATGCAAACGCGCGAGCAGAAGATTCGTCAGGTGTATCGTGAGAATGCTCCTATGGACCGCGGCTTTGAGCATCGGTGTAACAGTGGGCGGGCGGCTCGTAGGAGGCAACGAGCGCATGTGCGGATCATCTGACATCCCGAGTGGCACGACCACCGGGCAGGCGCGGCCGGCTTATACGAATCGCCTGGCGGGGCAGACCAGTCCTTATCTCCTCCAGCACGCGCACAACCCGGTAGACTGGTATCCCTGGGGCGAAGAGGCGCTAAGCCGAGCCAGGAAGGAGAACAAACCGATATTCCTTTCCATCGGCTACTCCGCCTGCCACTGGTGCCACGTTATGGAACGGGAGTCGTTCGAGGACCCCGCAGTCGCGAAGGTCCTGAACACACACTTCATATCCATCAAGGTGGACCGCGAGGAACGCCCCGACCTCGACGAGATCTACATGACGGCGGTGCAGATGATGACGGGCAGTGGTGGGTGGCCACTCAACGTGTTCCTCACGCCGGATCTGAAGCCGTTCTTCGGCGGCACTTACTTCCCGCCCGAAGACCTTTATGGACGGCCGGCATTCAAGAGAGTCCTGGGGCGCATTGCTGAAGTGTGGGGCGGGAATCCGGACGAGGTGTTGCGCAATGCCGAGGAGCTGACGCGCGCGATCCGCGACAACGCCGAATTTCGGGCGCCGCCGGCCGGCGCGCTCGACGCCTCGGTACTCTCGAAGGCCGTAGCAGAGCTGGAACAGACCTTCGACTCACGCTGGGGCGGATTCGGCGGCGCGCCAAAGTTTCCCCCCAGCGGGGCGATTGCCGTCCTGCTGCGTCAGTACCGGCACACGCGGGAAACCAAGTTGCTGGAGATGGCCACGCTGACGCTCGACCGGATGGCTTACGGCGGGATGTACGATCAGCTCGGCGGGGGGTTCCACCGCTACTCGACCGACCGCCACTGGCTGACACCCCACTTCGAGAAGATGCTCTACGACAACGCGTTGTTGGCCCAGGCCTACCTGGAGGCTTGGCAGGTGACCGGCAGGGAGCTTTATCGGCGCGTCGCCACCGAGATTCTCGACTACGTGCGGCGCGACATGACTGATCGGCGTGGCGGGTTCCACTCGGCCGAAGACGCCGACAGCGAGGGAGTGGAAGGCAAATTCTATGTCTGGAGCCCGGATCAGGTCGAGACGGTCCTCGGCAAGGAAGACGGCGCTTTCTTCTGCGAGTACTACGGCGTGAGCGTGAGCGGCAACTTCGAGGGCCAAAGCATCTTGAACGTACCGCGGGAGCCTTCGGCGTTCGCGCGTGAGAAGGAAATATCCCTGAAGGATCTGGAAGGACGTCTGGCGCGGCTTCGCCACGAGTTACGCAAAGCGCGCGATGGGCGCGTGCGCCCGGGCAAAGACGACAAAGTCCTGGCGGCCTGGAATGGCATGATGATTTCGGCGTTCGCCCGCGCTTACCAGGTCCTGGGCGAAGAGCGTTTCCTCAAAGCGGCGGAAACGGCGGCGGACTTCGTCCTTGCCAACATGGTCCGCGACGGCCTGCTCCTGCGGACCTATCGTGGTCCAAACAATGAGCGAGAGGCGGGCGTAAGCAAGTTGCCCGCCTATCTCGATGACTACGCTGAGATGGCCAACGGGCTGCTGGATCTCTACGAGGCGACTTTTGACTTGCGCTGGCTGGAGGCAGCGGACGACCTGTCGCGCAGGATGGTGGCGGACTTCTGGGATGAGGAGAGCGCCGGCTTCTTCTATACGTCAGCAGACCACAAGCATCTTCTGGTGCGCACAAAGCCGTTCTACGATGGCGCGGTGCCGTCGGGCAACTCGACGGCGACCCTGGTGCTACTGAGGCTGTCGAAGCTTCTCGACAACACGGGTTATTACCAGAACGCCGAGGCGGTGCTCACGTCTTTACGCGACATGCTGTCGGCCCAGCCCAGGGCGTACCTGAACCTGCTGTGCACGGCCGACTTCTACCTCCACCCCACGCGCGAGATTGCCATCGTTGGCACACGGGACGCTGCCGATACGCAGCGCTTCCTGGAACTCATCCACGGCAGGTTCATCCCGAATAAGATCATAGCCCTGGCGGAGCCGGATGGGCCTGGTGCCGGAGCGGCGGGAAAGCGAATTCCTCTGCTCTCGGGCAAGACGATGCTCTCGGGCAAAGCAACCGTCTATGTGTGCGAGAACTATGCCTGCAAGCAGCCGGTGACCGACGTAGCAGCGCTCAAGAGGATCCTGGACGAACGGGACGTGATACCTTAGACGGTCGACCAGCCGCCTTCGGCCCAAAAGGCACAGGTTCCCACGATATACAACCAGACGGGGAAGCTCGGCGTGAACTGGCTGACCCTCTTGGGAATATCCGTCGGCCTGGCGATGGACGCCTTTGCGGTCTCGATTGCCGCAGGAATGAGCGTCAGCAATGTGACGCCCCGGCACGTCTTCCGCATCGCTTTTCATTTCGGGTTGTTTCAGTTCATGATGCCGATTCTTGGCTGGGGGGTTGGCTCGACATTCTCCGCGTACGTTGTCGCCTACGACCACTGGCTGGCGTTTGGCCTGCTGAGCATCATCGGCGGCAAGATGTTGCTCGATGCTTGTTCGCGGACCGAGAAGAAGAAGTCCGACCCAACCAGGGGGTGGTTGCTGGTGCTGCTCTCAGTGGCGACAAGCATTGACGCCCTTGCCATTGGCTTCAGCATGGCGTTCCTTCGTGTCTCCATTGTGCTGCCCTGTGTCGTGATCGGCATCGTGGCTGCCTCCTTCAGCGCAGTGGGCATTATCTTTGCCAAGCGAGTGCTTCGTCGCTGGCGACGTGCCGCCGATGCGCTTGGAGGATGTATTCTAATAGCAGTCGGCATCAGGGTCCTTATCGCGCATAGCTAATGCACGGGGTAGTGCAACTTGAGGCGACCAACCGCGGCTTGACATAGATCAAGTCGGGAGCGGTCTCTCTTGCGTAACGGCTCCCGCTCGAGGCTGGCATCTCGGAGCGTCGATCTCCCGTCCTAGCCCCAAAACAAGCGAGCTTTGAAAGCCTTTTGGCCGCATTTGGGCGGTCGG
>CAZNFA010000060.1:0-26206 GCA_964572345.1 uncultured Planctomycetales bacterium | reverse complement strand
CGCGGCGGCAAACGTCCCGTCGCCGACCCCCAGCAGCACCGAGACGTTGTCGCTGTAGTAGTTCGCTACGGCCAGGTCGGGCACCTGGTCGCCGTTCAGGTCACCGATCGCTACTGAGGAAGGCTCGTCGCCGGCGGCGTACTGCGCCCCGGGAAACAGCGGACCGTCTCCCACCGCCGCGCTCGCCCAGAGCATCCCGAGCGCTACCGATACCCCGATACGGAACTGAGAGCCGCGAGCTGCTATCGTGCCTCCTCCTTTGCGATATGCCCCATCTTCTGCCACGTACATCGTACCAGACGGGGTTGGCCGACGGCAAGCTGGGATCGCGTGCCCCGTCGTGCGTGCGGCTGGTCTGAGTTGTTCGTAGCGACGATCCTGCTCCGGCGGGCGCGGCACGCGGCGCAATAGGAAGCCACACGGCTGACACAGCCGTGCCACCCCCGATACGGCGCTACGGGACGCCGCAGCCCCAGTCGGCCAGCAGGATGCCCAGGTCGCTATGGTCGGTATCGTCGTCGCCGTCCAGGTCGCCGGCACAGCCGTTGACCGGGTCGTCGCAGCCCCAATCTGCCAGCAGGATGCCAAGGTCGCTGTGGTCGGTATCTCCGTCGCCGTCGAGGTCGCCCACGCAAGGCTCGCCGGGCATCACGTCAACGCGGAACGCGCTGGCGGTTTCATTCCCGATCGGCAGCCAGTCCTCGCCTTCCCGGCGCAGCGTGTGCGGACAAGTCAGATACGGATCCTCGTTCATGCACCAGCCGCAGCAGGTTGTCTCGCCGCCGATGGCCCACAGCCAATACGAGGCCCCTTCCTCGAGATAGGAACTGCCGTTCCCCACGAGGTGGTGCGGTGGACTCCAGTCGTACCACGACTCGAAGTCGGTGATGACCCACTCCTCCATGACGTCGTCCGGTGTGGGCGGGAGATTGTCGGGGTTTCGCGCCAGGCGCAGGGTGACCTCGTCATAGCCGGGCTGATTGGGCACGTACCACATCGCCACCCAGATGTCGCACACGTACCCGCTGGCCGTCGAGGTGAAGCCCATGGCCTGCTCGACACCATACTGGTTTGGGACATCTTCGCCGGCGACGGTCCAACCGAGGCCCCAGTTGTAGTTCCACCCGTCGTGGTCCTCGCCGAAGTTGTTGTACACGGTAACCTGGGCGCTCGCCGCAGGGACAAATACGACCGGCAGCAGCGCGGCACCAACGGCAATCAACATCTTACGCTTCAGCATGGCTTGACCCCTTCTCCGCAATCCCTGGTTCTGATCCAAAACGCGACCGGCAGCTATCACATCCAGTTCACGCCGGCGCCCATTGTACCACACCGCGACCGCTGGGCCGCCAAATAACCAGAAAGCACGCAAATGACCTGAACTAGAGCTCCACGCGCTGGCCACGTTGGCCCAGTTCCACCTGTGACAAGCCGCTCGCGCGGAGCTTGTCGGCCAATACCTGGCTCTGCTCCGGCTCACCGTGAACGAGGAAAACGCGTTCGACGTCGCCGCGGCGCGCCGTGATCAGGTCCAGCAGGTTGGCCTAGTCGGCCTGGTCGCCTTTATCGCCGCTGTTGTCAAGCAGGGACGCCCGTGGCTCGATTGACGGCCCCGAGCAGAGCCGGTCGGTCTCATCCCGCAGGGCGACTAGCGACGTCGTCGAACCGCCAGCAGGCCTGCTCCCAGACCCAGCAATGCGATGCCGGTCGGCTCCGGCACCACGATCGAGCCCAGGGCGTTCATATCACCCACGATCTCCGCGACATACGACCCCAGAAGGTTGCCGGACAGATCGAGCTTGTACCACGCCGCGTCGGGCGTGTCGCCGATGTAGAGGAAACCACCGCTGGCCGTCAACTGGTCGAGGAAAAAGGCATCCGGGTTCACCTCCGGAGGGAAGGGAATCAGATGCGAGTACGTGGGGTTCTCCGTGCCGTTGAGATCGTAGACGAAAACCCCGTCGTCGATGTAGTTTATGGCATACAGCGAGTTCCCCATGATCGCCGCGTCGCCGACGTCTCCATTCATTTCGGAACCGAAGTTGCCGAGGAAGGCGGCGTCCTCGGCGAACATCAGGATCTCTTCGGTCCACCCGGCGCCCATATTGAAGCGCGACGCCATAAAGACGACTTCGCTGTTCGCGGTGGGCGTGCCCTGGACGTGCTGCAATTGCGGCGTCGTGTAGTCGCGCAGCCACGTGCCGTCCGCCGAGTACTTCGCGACAGTCCGCTGTTCCGTCGAGTACCCGGCCGGGGAGAACAGAAGGTCCCCGGCACTGCTGGTGCCGATCGCAAACAAGCCCGCCTCAAGATGATCTGACAGCGGAGAGTCCAGCCCAAGCGGACCGATCTCCGCGCCGCTGACCACGTCCCACTGGTGAACGCTGTAACTGCGGCCGCTGTAAAGTGTTGTCGCCGATGCTGCCAGATTGTAGTACTGCCCGTACGTATTGAAATTGTTACCGATAACGAGATCTGGATCACCGAAGTGGGGGAAGCGCTGGGCGGTGTTCTCGCCAAATGGAAAGTCCTGCCAGACCCCGCCCCACATCGTCTCGCCGGCCGCCGGCGCAGCGCTGATGACGGTTGCCAAGACCGCCAACACGGCCGTTCTGTGCCATCGTCTTCGCGTGCTCATCTTCCGCTCCTCCTCAACAGGTTAGTCGAAATGTAGCTCACCCGGAACAACCCTTGTGAGCATTCCGCCCGATCCCGATTCGCAGGCTTCATTCATGTGCTTTATATAACTGTACCGCCCCCTTGTCAAGTCTCGTAGGGTGCGTCTTGATGCACCATTCTCTTCTGGTGCGTCAAGACGCACCCTACAATTGCTAGAGCCCCACGCGCTGGCCACGTTGGCCCAGTTTCACCTGTGACAAGCCGCTCACGCGGAGCTTGTCGGCCAGCACCTCGCTCTGCTCCGGCTCGCCGTGAACGAGAAAGACTCGTTCGACCTCCTCGCGGCGCGCGGTGATCAGGCGCAGCAAATCGGCCTGGTCGGCGTGGGCGCTAAAGCCGTGGATCTGCACCACCTCGGCCCGCACGCGGAACTTCTGGTGGAAGAGGTTGATGGATTTGGCCCCGTCGGCCAGCCGCCGGCCGAGCGTGTGCGCCGGCTGGAAACCGACGATCAGGATCGTGTTCTTCGCGCTGCGGATGTTGTTCTTGATGTGGTGGCGGATGCGGCCCGCTTCGCACATCCCGCTGGCCGAGATAATGATGCAGGGCCTTCGGCGACGATGCAGCCGCTTGCTCTCCTGCACGTCCCGGATGTACGTGAACATCCGCCCGGCCAGCAGTCCGCCCGTCTGACGCTGGAGGTCGCGGGCGTCGGCGTCGTAACACTCCGGGTGCGCCACGAAAACCTCGGTGGCGTCGCAAGACATGGGGCTGTCCACGAACACCGGCATCCGCGGAATACGCCCCGCCACCATCTCCTCCTGGATGTAGTACACGATCGTCTGCGTGCGGCCCACCGAAAACGCCGGAATGATCACCTTCCCGCCGCGCTCATGTGTACGGCACAGTATGTCAATGAACTCCTGGCGAGCCTCTTCGGCCGACTCGTTGACGCGCGCACCATAGGTACTCTCGCACAGGAGGACATCGACCGGCGGGAACGGCGTCGGGTCGCGAATGATCGGCTTGTCCGGGCAGCCCACGTCGCCGCTGTAGTAAAGCGAGGGGGTTTTGCCGTTGCGCTTGGCAAGCTCCAGGTGCACGCCCGCCGAGCCGAGCATGTGCCCGGCATCCCGAAAACAGGCCAGCAACCCGGGGACGACCTGGAACCAGCGGCTGAAGGGCGTGCCGTGCATCAACCGAATTGCCCCCACTGCGTCCTTGTCGTCGTAGAGCGGCTCGACCGGCCCGAGCCCCTTGCGCGCGCGGCGCTTGTTGACGTAGAAAACGTCTTCCTGCTGGATGTAGGCCGAATCGGGCAGCATGAACGCGCACAGATCGCGGGTGGCCGGCGTGCAATAGACCGCGCCCTCGAACCCGTCGCGAACCAGCCGCGGCAGCCGACCCGAATGGTCGATATGCGCGTGCGACAGGATCACAGCACTGATGTCCTTCGGCGGGACCGGCCATTGGCGGTTCTTCTCCTCGGCCTCCGCCCGGTGCCCCTGGTACAACCCGCAGTCCAGCGCCACCCAGCGGCCGTCCACGCGGATCATGTGCATCGAGCCAGTGACTTCGCCCGCCGCGCCGTGGAACAGCAGTTCGGCCATGCGTGACTCCTTCCTTGACTGGCAATGGGCATGCTACGAGGAGCGTTCGGCGTCGGCAACGCACCGCATCACTTCCGACACGACGCCCTCGAGCGAAATGCCCCAGTCATCGGGATGCGACGCGGGATCGCCGGCAACCACGCGCGCGTTCGCACCGAGCGGTCGCCAAATGGTGGGCGAGCTGGGGCCGAAGATCGTGACGGTCGGCGTGCCGACCAGCGCCGCCAGGTGCGCCGGGCCGCAGTCGTTGCTGAGGAACGCCCGCGCCGCGGTGAGCACCCCGAGCAGCTCGTTCGGCTCGGGCGCACTGATTAGCGGGAACTCGGCGTGGATCGCATCCAGCTCCGCTACCGACCAGCGCTCCAGCTCGACCGGACCGACGACGAAGCAAACGGACACGTTTGTGGTCCGCAGGCGGCGCGCCACATCAAGGAAACACGACAACGGCCAACACTTGCTGCGCCCGCCGCTGCCGGGATGGATCAAGATCGGCTGCCCCCCTGCCCCGATCAGCTCAAACGTATGGCGGCCGCGCCTGCGCAGCTCGTCCGGCACGTTCAGCGTCGATCTGTCGCAGGTTCGGTCAATGCGGTTCGAGAACGTCAGCCCCTGCCGTTCGAGCTCGTGTTGCCACTGCACCGTGATGTGCGTGTTCAGGCCGGGTTCGGGCCGCGGGTCGAGGCTGTACAGGACCTGCGCGCCTAGCTGTTCCAGGCGACGATGTACAACCGAATCAACACCCGCCAGTGCGTTCAGAACAGGTCGGCCGGCCACGAGGTCCCGCAGCCGGTCCGGCAGCGATTCGTCGCTTTCCGCGTGAAGCCGGTGCAGGCCGAGGCCTTCGACGGATTGCCTCGAGACGGCGGGTCGCCAGTCCGACAGGTCACCGGGATCGCTGCGCGAGACAATACGCAATACACTGGCAGCACTCACGTCCGGCAGCCGCCGCGCCAGGTGCAGCGTAAGCGCCAGATCGCCGAGCGCACCGCCGTGTAGAATGAGCCATTCGATCGACATGAGGGGCTGCAACCACGCGCTTGCGGGGGTGAGAGAAGCCGTCTAGCTGTTCTCCTTCTTCTTGCCGCCCGGCTTGGCGGCGACGATCCGTTCAATCTCCTCGGCGGACATGCCACGCTCGGCTAACGTACGTTTCAGCTCGTTCTCGGACGTGGTCTTGGCGATCTTGTACCAGAAGGTGGCCACGATCGCCACAATGGGGATGCCGCAACCCATCACGACGCCGATTGTGTCTACATTCCAGTCGATTTCCGCAAGCACGGAGGTTCTCCTTCTGCCTCAGGCCGGGCGCCACGCGCCGAGCACGCGCGCCCGCCGCGCGTCCACCACTGTATTCGAGGCGAGCCTAACCTATATTTGCAGTTCGCGGGTTTTGCGAACCCGTTTTCGTCATGGCCCGCCCCGGCCTACACGGCTGCGTCCGCTCAAGGACCTCGAATCCATCCGCCGCCGAGGACCAGCTCGCCCTCGTAGAAGACCGCCGCCTGGCCGGGTGTGACCGCCGGCTGGGGCTCATCGAAGCTCGCCTCGACCTCGCCGTCGGGCCGCCGGCGGATTCGACCCGCAGCCGGCGTGTGCATGTGGCGAATCTTGATTTCGGCCGGACACCACTGCCCTGCCGGCGGCGGATCGGTCAGCCAGTTGACCTGGTCGGCCACCAGTCCACCGCGGAGCAGCTCCTTACGCGGGCCGACCGTGACGGTGTTGGCGGCTACGTCCAATCTGGTTACGTAGATGGGTCTGCCGGTGGCGATGCCCAAGCCGCGGCGCTGGCCGACAGTATACGATGCGACGCCCGCGTGCGTGCCGAGCACGTTGCCGGCCGAGTCGCGGACTTCGCCCGACTGCCGAGTTCCCGGCCGCCGCTCTTGCACCAGCCGCCGATAGTCATTGTCCGGAACAAAGCAGATTTCCTGGCTCTCAGGCTTATCGCAGACGGGCAAGCCCAACTCCGCTGCGACTTGCCGCACTTGGGCCTTGTCCGCGATCTCGCCGAGAGGGAACAGGCAGCGCGGCAAGTCGTTGCAAGGGATGCCGAACAGTACGTACGACTGGTCCTTCGCCCGGTTGGCCGAACGCGCCAGTCGCACCGCATTGTTCTGCCGCAGTATGCGGGCGTAGTGTCCCGTGGCGACGAACTCGGCGTCCAGCACGTCCGCGTAGCGCAGCAGCTTGCCGAACTTCAGGTGGGTGTTACACATGATGCACGGGTTCGGCGTGCGGCCCCGGCAATATTCATCCACGAAGTAGTCGATGATGCGGTCGAAGTCCTGCTCGAAATTGAGCGCATAGAACGGGATGCCCAGTCGCCCCGCGATCACCCGCGCGTCGATCGCGTCAGCCACCGAGCAGCACCCGTGCCGCAGTCCGCGTTGCTGGGTGGCACGGCCGTGGGTGGCACGGCCGTGTCGGCCGTGTTCGTCCGCATCCGTCTCAGGGGCGTCCGCCTGCCGGGGCTGCGTCATGTGAACACCGACGCGCATGAACACGCCGACGCACTCGTACCCCTGCTCCTTGAGCAGACAGGCAGCCACAGACGAGTCCACGCCGCCGGACATTGCCACCATGACCTTACCGTTACGCGACATACTCGAATTGTACTGGCGACCCACTGTTCATGGCACGGCGACACCGCACAGGCCAAAGCGCATGGTCGTTCTTGAGACGTGCGGGTTGCCGGCTACTCAAGGGGCGCCGGACCTTCGGCAGACCGTTTCGCCGCCGATGACGGTTTGGAGCACTTTCGTTTCCAGGATCGCCCTCGGCTCGCAGGTCATGATGTCGCGGTCGATGACGATGAAATCCGCCAGCTTGCCCACCTCAAGCGAACCCTTCTTTGCCTCCTCGAATGCGGCATAAGCGGCGTCGAGCGTGAAGGCGCGCAGGGCCTCCGCGCGACTCATGCGATCCTCCGGCTGCCAGCCGCCCGCCGGCTCACCGGCGTGGTTCTGCCGCGTGACGGCCGCGTAGATGCCGAAGAACGGATTGTGCGACTCGACCGGGAAGTCACTGCCGGCGGGAATGCGTACGCCGGTGCGCAGCAGCTTGGCCCAGGCGTACGCACCGGCAGCACGCTGCTTGCCAATACGCGCGTAGACCCAACGCATGTCACTGGTGCAGTGCGTCGGTTGCATCGACGGGATCACGCCGAGCTCGGCGAAACGCGGGATGTCTTCCAGCGCCAAGACTTGGGCATGCTCGATGCGGAAGCGATGGTCCTCGCGCGGGTGACGGCTCAAAGCTAAGGCGTACGCGTTCAGCACCTCGCGGTTGCCCCGGTCGCCGATCGCGTGCGTGCAGACCTGGTAGCCGTTCAGCAGTCCGTCTTCGGCGACCTGGCGGATGAACTCGGGCTTGGTCACCATCAGGCCGGTGTAGGGCTTGCCGTCGGCGTCCGTGGGTCGGTCGCTATACGGCTCCAGCAACCACGCCCCACGCGAGCCCAGCGCCCCATCCGCAAAGAGCTTGGCGGCCCGCACCGTGAGCCGATCGCCGATCAGCGTCCCGTGCTCCTTGAAGTGCTGGATCGCGGTGTGGCCGGCGACCATCGCGTAGACGCGCAGCTTGAGCCGGCCGGAATGCACCAGCTCGCCGTAGACCTCGACGTCCGCCGGCACGACGTAGGCGTCGTGCACCCCCGTCAGCCCGACCGACAGGCACATCTCCTGCGCCTTGAGGATCAATGCCGCCGTATCGGGCATCTCGGCATCGATGTGCTGGGCAATGAGGTCTTCGGCGTTGTCCACCAAAATGCCGGTCGGCTCGCCGCCCTCGTCGCGAATGACCTCGCCGCCGGGCGGGTTGGGCGTGTCGCCGGTGATGCCGGCGAGCTTCATGGCGGCGGCGTTTGCCAGCCCGGCGTGTCCGTCCACACGCGTCAGCCAAACAGGATTGTCCGGGCTGACCTCACTCAACTTATGATGCGTCGGCAGCTTGCGGCCCGGCCAGCCTTCGTGGTCCCAACGTCCGCCGACGATCCACTCGCCCGGCTTAGCGGTCCTGACGCGTGCGGCAACCGCGGCAACAACATCCTCGTACGAGGACGCCTGGCTCAAATCGAGCCGTCCCAGGCCGAAGCTGCCCAGACTCGCGGGATGACAGTGGGCATCGATCAGCCCCGGCAGCACGGTCCGCCCGCCCAGATCGCGTATCTTCGTCTGCGGCTGCACGAGCTTCCGAACCTCGGCGTTCGAGCCAACCGCGACGATCCGATCTCCTGCTACCGCCAGCGCCTCCGCCCGCGGCCGCGCCGGATCGACCGTGTAGACATTGCCGTTGACGTAGATCACGTCCGGCGGCGGCTGTTGACCGAAAAGCAGCGTGGGCACTGCCCACCAGAAGCAAGTCGCGGCAACGGCCCAACCGAAATGGTGGGCAATGCTCAACCTGCAGCCCAGCGCAAACCCTTCGCTACTGTCAATCATCGCCGTCCTCCTCGGGATGTGCCAGAACCGCCCACGCCGGATACGTCGAGTCATCGCCCCTGGTCGCGTGCCAGAGGATACGGTTGAGCGTGTCCTCGTCGGCTTCGTCCACGTCGTCCAGTGGCAGCTCCAGCGACTTGAGCGCCCACTTGCGCTGCACCGGATCGCGGATGGCCTCCGCCTTCGGATTGAGCTGGTCCAGCGGGATGATGCTTGGTACCGCTTCGTACGGCGTGAAGTCCGCCGTGTCCATGAAGCATGTTGTCATCGGCGTCGCCGAGGAGTCGAACTGATTCAAAGGCGGCAGCCCCAGCAACAGCTCGATGGTTTTGAACATGCTGGTCTGGTTGTAGTTGGTGCTGTCCACGTAGCCGCGCTTGGTATATGGGCTGATCACCAGCGCGACCGTGCGGTGCCCGTCGATATGATCGAAACCGTTCTGCGGATCGTCCTGCACGACGAAGATGCAGGTGTCCTTCCAGAACCGGCTGTGACTGATAGCTTCGACGATTCGCCCCAACGCCAGGTCGTTGTCCGCCACCGCGGCCTGCGGCGTCGGCCGCCCCGGCCGCGTGCCCGCCGTGTGGTCGTTCGGCAGCAACATGATGCAGAAGTTCGGCATCTCGCCGCGCTGCTCGAATTGCCGCAGCTCCTTGACGAACTCGTTCGCCCGGTACACGTCCGGCACGACGTACGGAAAGCCGATGAACGTCGGGCAGATGTACGGCTCGAGCGTCTTGATCCGCGCCGTCGCCCGGATCTCGATCAGGCCGGTCTGATTGATGAAGTCGTTGTAGCAGTCAATGAACGGCGGTGTACCCTTCTTGTTCGGATCTTTCCACTTCACGCTCGCGCCGACGAACTCGCCGTACACGCGCAGCGTCTTGCCGTGCGCCAACACGTTGTCCCAGATGAACCCGCTGGACGAGTACGCGAGCGCGTCGCCACCGTCGTAGGGATAGCTGCGCGGCCAGCCGCCGTAGGCCTTTTCGAGGTAGTCCGTCACATACGCCTCGTCAGTCCACTGGTGGCCATCGGCGCTGAGTGTGCCGCTGCAATAGAAGTTGTCGAACAGTACGAACTCCTCGGCGAGCTTGTGGTGATTGGGCGTCACCTCGCGGCCGAAGATGCACAGGCTCGGATCGCCCTCGCCCTGCTCCATATCGCCGAAGACCTGATCGTACGTGCGGTTCTCCTTGATGATATAGACGACGTGCTTGAAGACGCTCGGCTCGCCGTGGCGCTGCGGGACCACCCGTGGCGGCTGGCCCTCGCGCGGCGGCGCTAAAGCACTGATGGCCTCCGTCATACGGTTGTTCTTGAGAACCTCTCCGGTGTACTTCGCGAGCTGGTTCTCATCGGGGATCGGAATCAGCGAGACCGTGCCGCGATAATCGTGCGAGTTGTAGCCGTAGACAACTTCGCCTTTGACCTTCCGCTTCCCCTTCCACCCGGTATCCCGCGACCCGATCCCCTTGATGTTCGCGACGTAGAGCATGTTGCGCTTTTCGTCGAGCACAATGCCAGCCGGATACCAGCCGGTGGGGATCAGCCCCTCGAGTGTGCTGTGCTCCGGGGCTTTGCGATCGTCCGCGATTAACGCACTCGAACTCATCGCGCGGTTGCTCAGGCGAATGACCGCGACCGCGTTATCGGTGCCGTTCGAGACGTACAGGCGCCCATAATCCGGCCACAAGACCAGTGCGTTGGGCGCGCTGCCGAACAGAAGCTCCTGATTCGGACGCGTCGAAATCGTCTCGACCACATCGTTCCCGACGAAGTCAATCGCGGACACGGTGTCGCTGTTGGCGTTTGTGACATACACGACCCCGGACGGATGCCCAGCCATACTGGAGGCGTGCAGACCGACAACAACTTCCTTCACGACCGCACGCGCGCTCAGGTCCACGACCGAGACCGAGCCCTCGCTGGCGATGTGTCGTACCGGATCGACCTTGACTGACGTACCGCGTCCCGCTGGTCCGGTTGTGTCGCCGTGCGCCGGCAGCCGCCCACCCCAGTTGCTGACGTACGCACGAAGAGGCTCGGGCCCTGGCCACTGGACCAACAGGACGTCGTACGGCGCGTTGCCGACGGGGATTTCACGAAGGAGTTCGCGTTTCTCCAGGTCGATTTCGCCGAGCGTGTTGCTGAGGTTCAGGGCGACATAGAGCCGTTTGCCGTCTTCGGAGATCGCCATTCCGGCGGGCAAGGCATTTCCAGCGCGGCGCGCCGGAATCTCGATGGGCTCGGTCGCGGTCAGCCGGCCGTCGTCGGCGACGTCGAAGACCTCGATCGTGCCGCGGATACACGACGCATATAGCCGTTTCCCATCCGCCGAATAGAGAATACCTTTGTAGCTCCCACCACCATGGCGGGTTTTGTAGCGGACCGTCTGCACGACCTCGCGCTTGTCGATGTCGATCAGAACGACGTTGTAACGGTTGAGCACGGCGAGGTGACGACCATCCCGACTGAGCGCCAGGTCCGTCGGCCGACCGGCGAAATCGACCTGCCAACCGGCCGGCGAGAGCACCTGATTGGTCGGCACAACCACGCGCCCGTCGTCGAGTACGCCGACGCGCGACTTATCATAGTCGAACGCCGAATCCTGTCCCGCCGACACAAGCGCGCACGAGAAAGCGGTCAACATCGACACGAATCGCATGGCGTCCTCCCAACGGGTTGTACGCGGTCGCGCGTCGGTCCGTCAGAGCCCGAAGCGCCAACAAGGAATTCGCCCTCGAACGCAAAACGCCCACGCCAAGGCAGTAGAGACCCTCGCTCGCGCGTCGGGCTCGGATTATCGCGCCGTTACGAACGCTGGTCCAGGCGCGATTATCAAAGGCCGCGGGCGAACGCAGGGCCATGGGTATCCAGGTGATTCGGTCGGCGCCAAGTCGCCGCAGCGATGGGGCCTTTGTGTCTTGGTGCCTTCGCGGTGAGGGACGGCCGCTACACTTTGGTGGCGCGGAGGACTTCCTGAACGGTGGTGTGCCCGGCGCGGACCAGCCGCCAGCCCTCGTCGCGCAGCAGGACCAGCCCGGCCTTCTCCTTGGCGACAGGCAGCAACTGGACGGCGGACTTGCGCTGGAGGATCATCTCGCGGAGCTCGTCGTTCATAACGAAGAGCTCGAAGAGGCCGCGGCGGCCGGCGTAACCGGTTCCCCGGCAATCGCGACAGCCGCTGCCACGCCACAGCACTTCGCCCGGCTCGTAGTCGAAGTCCCGCGGAAAGTGCTCGGGATGCTCGGGGACGTATTCCTCTTTGCAGTTGGGGCAAATCGTGCGCACCAGCCGCTGGGCCAGGACGGATTCGACCGAGCTGGCGATCAGGAACGGCTCGACGCCCATGTCAAGCAGACGCGTCGTGGCCGAGACCGCGTCGTTCGTGTGCAGCGTGCTGAAGACCAGGTGGCCGGTCAGCGAGGCGTTGACCGCCGTCTCGGCCGTCTCCAGGTCGCGAATCTCACCGACCAGGATCACATCCGGGTCGTGCCGCAGAAAGCTCCGCATGGCCCGGGCGAATACCAGCCCGACCTTCGGCAAGACCTGGACCTGGTTGATCCCGTCCAGGTAATACTCGATCGGGTCCTCGATCGTCAGGATCTTCAGCTCGGGGGTAACGATAGAGCTGAGGGCGGCGTACAGCGTGGTCGTCTTGCCCGACCCGGTCGGCCCGGTCACCAGGATGATTCCGTGCGGCCGGTGAATGAGCTCGTTGAAACGTTCGAGCGTCTCGCCCTCCATCCCCAACGTAGGCAGATCGAGCTTGATCGCCGTCCGGTCAAGGATCCGCAGCACGATGCCCTCGCCGAAGGCCATCGGGATCACGCTCACACGCAGGTCCACCTCGCGGCCGTGGACGCGCAGCTTGATCCCGCCGTCCTGCGGCAGACGTTTCTCGGCGATGTTCAAGCCGGACAGGATCTTGACACGGCTGATGACGGCGTTGCGAAAGCGGTAGATTTCCGGGGGCACGTTGGCGTATGCGAGCATACCGTCAACCCGGTAGCGGACCATGAAGTCGTCTTCGAAGGGCTCGAAATGGATGTCGCTGGCCCGCTGGTCGATGGCCTCAACCAGGATCTCGTTGACCAGCTTGATGACCGAGGCGTCTTGGGCCATCTGCACGTCGAGGTCGGCCGACTCAACCCGGGCTTCGTCGATCACCTCCAGGTCGCCGGCGTCCGCGACCATCTCCGTCAGCACCTCACCGCCGACGCCATAGAACGCCTTGATCAGCTTGTGGATCTCGGCCCGGGTGGCCAGCACCGGCTCGACCGGCATGTCCACGCAGGTGCGCAGCTCGTCCAGGGCGTACATGTTGTAGGGGTCGGAGGTGGCGACGCGCAGGCTGCGGCCGTTACGCGTGATCGGCATCAGACCGTACTTGTGCACAATCCGGCTCGGCACCAGCCGCAGCAGCTCGCGATCGATATCACTCTCACTCAATTCGACCACCGGAATGGAGAACTGCTCGCTGAAGACCGCCAGCAGGTCGCGTTCGGTCACCAGGCCCTGGCGGACCAGGGCCTCGTCGAGCCGCTCATTTGACGAGTTGAGCGAAGCGGCTACCTCGGCAAGCTGCTCCCGCGTGATCAAACCCTTGGCAATCAGCGCTTCCCCGACAGGCATGTTAGATATAACCTTTTGCTAGCAAGAGACTTACAAACCAGGGGCGCGGCCGGCGCGCTCCCTGTCTCGTTAGCTTATACGGCTGATCCGCCCGCCGATTGCAGTAACCGGGCGGACTTTTCTGCTCGTCGCGGCCCACCCGGGTCCGCGAGCGATCGGCGACCCGCGCAAGTCCCCGGGCGGATTGCCCGCCGGCGGACGCGGGCCGACAATGGGATAACCGAACCCGGGTCGGCCGTCGAGAGGTCGCTATGCTGTACCACCTGCTCTCGCTGCTCGTGTTGCCCCAGGCCATTGAACCGCCGCCACGGTTTGAGCGACTGGAGAACGGGCTGCGTGTAGCAATCGTCGAAGAGCACGCCCTGCCGCTGGTCAGCGTGCAGCTCTGGTACCGCGTGGGGTCGGCCAGCGACGCGATCGAACAACCCGGCCTGTGCCATGTGACACGGACGATCCTCGAGCACCGCGACGACGCGGCTCTCAAGCTGCGTGCGGCCGGCGTGCGCTTCGAAAGCCGAACGCTGCGCGATGCGTGCTACTTCTCATCCGTGCTGCCGCCCAACTTTCTCGAGTATGTGCTGGACATCGAGGCGGCGCGAATGCGTCCGCTGGCGGTGACGCCAGAGATGACCCGGCGAGGTGTGAACGCGGCCACGTACCGTACTGCGTACCGAAGTGGCCTTCGGGCAACACGCGACTTCGAAAGCGACCGGATGCGGGCATTGCTGGCCGCGATGTTTCCGGATCATCCTTACCGCCACCCGCCGGAGCTGGTCGCACAATCACTCGCCGACCTCTCGGCTGAGGAGGTGAACGAATATCTGGAGCGGTGGTTCGTTCCCGGAAACGCGACACTGTTCGTATTCGGTGATGTTTCGACGGTGCGTGCTCTGGATCTCGTTCGGGAGCGCCTCGGGAAACTCGAATGGGCCGAGCCGCCGCGCCGGGCGGCACCGGGCCGGCTCGAGAGCGAGATGATTCGACGCGAGCTTCCTGAAAAGGGTACGGCCCGTGCATTAATCGCCTGGCAGACGCCGCCGCTGGGCTACTTTGAAAACGCGGCGATCGACGTGCTGATGCACGGACTGCTGAATGAGTTCGACGGTCCGTTGTATGAGGCAATGCGGAAGGCAGGGCTTCGAACTTTCACACCCCAATGGAGCCGCCACGCTTGGCGCGATGCCGGGCTTCTGATCATCGGGCCCGCCTACTACCCCACGGCGAGTCCAGCGTCCGAGACGGAGAAGCACGCGAGCACACCCGTGCGTGTGGCCGCGGAATATGTTCGGCTGGTCGAGCTCGCGCTGACCGACGCCGAATCACGTATTCCGAGCGAAATCGCCCATAACCGCGCGCGGGCGCTCGCGGGACGCGATGTGTCGCAGCGCCTGCTTGCATTGGGCGACCGGGCTCGCGAACAGGCGCGACACGAGCTACTCGGCGGCGATCTGCTGCTGACGGAGTTCCTCATCGCGCGGATTCGACACGTGGGAGTCAGTGACGTCCAGGCCGCCGCCAGATTGCTCAATCGATCGCGACGAGTCGTCATCGATACGGTTGCCGATTTACCAACGGCTGATCAGACCGAATCTCTCTCGCCGCTGATCCAGCCCCTGCTGGCGGTTGAACCGCGGCATCTCGATGCCACAAATGTCCTGGCCCTGCTGCGTGAGCACACGCAGGCGGCACCGAAGCCGATCACACCTTCGAAACATCCTCGAATCGAGCGAGCATCGCTCGGAGATCGAATCCCGATCACGGCCTGCAAGATCCCCGGCATGCCGAGAGCGGTGGTGGCACTGGTGAACCGGAATTCGTCGGAATCCCGCCGCGTGCTGATCGTGGACGCGCGGCAGCCCGCACTCCAGCAGCCACCGCACGTGCTGGAGCGGATGCTCGATTACAGCGCTTATCATGGCGTGACACGCTACGAGGGGTTAGTGCCCTACTCGAGTCCGAGCGTCGGAGGGGGAAAGACCGTGGCCGACGTCGCCTTGACCGAGCCGGCGCGTGTACCGGCGATGCTCGAGTGGTTTGGCAGACTGATCCCCTACAAAGACAGCTCCGGCAGGCTGATACCGCACAGGAACACCAGACATCGTCTGCGCCTGCCTACGCCGAACCTCGAGATCTTCTCTGTCGGAAACGTCGGCGTCGATGATCTGATCGAAGTCGGGGGCCCACTTGTGCTCTCCGTTTACGGATCCCAGGCGACGACGGCGTCGATTGCTCCAGCCAACGAAGCTCAATCAGCGCCGCCGCCCCCCACGCGCGTGCCGAGGCCGCTCCGCTTCAACATCGTCACCGTCCGCCGGTGCGATCAACCGAGCGTCGCGGCGCCGGCCGTCGCTGAACTCTGGATTCGCTGGTTCTTGGGGCAACAGACACCGCCGCCAAGCTCGTTGGAAATACGTGTTCTGACAGCGTTGCTCGGTCGGCTTCCGCTCGGTGTCGAAACTCTCGGAGGGCGCGCGACGAGCACCTGGCGACGCTGGTCCTTTAACGATGTGAAAATCGCGGCACGCGCAGCAGTGGAGCCCGCACGGCTTGAACCCACGGCGCGCGCGCTTCACGCACGCTTGGATGCTATTCGGAACGAAACCGTCCCGCCGGACGAGTTGGCGACCGCGCTGCGACTCGCGCAGGTTGAACAGCTTGTACGCCTTGATGGCCCAGTGACGGTTTTGGAAGCACTGCTCTGGCAAGAGGGCGATCCCTGGCAGATTGACCGCGAACTGATGTCCACAGCCCTCGCTCGGCGCCTCGCCGAGGTGGCATCGGGGTCTATTGAGCTCAGCGTACTCGGAGCCGATGAAACGACGCTGGAACGCCTGCGGCTCGAGTTCTCCACGCACGGCGCGGATCAAACACCGAGGCCGTGACCGCCGCCCTCGCAATGCGTCCGGCTCGCAACCCGTCGGCCGAGTCGTATAATGCCGGTCTCATTGCCGCCGCACGGGCGCTGCTCAGCAAAGAACGGAATACGGATGATCGACATCAAACTCATCCGCGAAAAGCCGGAGCTGGTCAAGAAGGCCGCCGTTGATAAGGGCATGGCGGTTGATATCGACCAATTGCTTGCAGTCGATGCACGCCGGCGGGAGCTGGAAACCGAGTTCAACGAGCTGCGGCATCGGCAGAGGACCGCCGGGGAGAAGATCGCCCAGGCTCCCAAGGAGGAGAAAGCCGCGCTCAGCCAGGAGATGGGGCAGCTCAAAAGCCGACTGAAGCAGATCGACGAGGAGCGCGCAAAGGTCGAGGCCGAGCTGCACGAGCTGATGTTGCTGGTCCCGCAGATCCCGTATCCCGACGCCCCGGTCGGCCACGACGAATCCGCCAACGTCGAGGTTCGTCGGGTCGGCACGCCAAAAACCAAGGCCGACTTCGGCTTCGAGTTCAAGGATCACCTCGCGCTCGGCCAGGCGCTGGGCATTATCGACATCGAGCGCGGCGTGAGGCTGGCCGGCTCGCGGAATTACGTCCTCAAGGGTGCCGGGACGCTATTGCACGAGGCCATGCTGCGGCTGGCGTGGGACGTCATGCTCGAACGTGGGTTCGAGCCGCTGACAGTCCCGGTGCTCGTGCTGGACCGGCTGATGTACGGCACCGGCTTTTTCCCGCTGCACCGCGACGAGGTCTACCTGTGCGAGCGCGACAACCAGAGCCTGGTCGGTACCGCCGAAGTGCCGCTGACCGGCTTTCATTCCGACGAGATGCTCGACGAAGCCGATTTGCCCAAGCTGTACTTCGCCCGCAGCACGTGTTTTCGCCGCGAGGCCGGGGCGGCGGGCAAGGATACGCGCGGGCTGTACCGCATCCACTATTTCGACAAGATCGAGCAGGTGGTGGTCTGCAAGGCCGATCCGGAAGAGTCGGCCCGCTGGCACCAGTTGATCCTGGAGAATAGCGAGGCCGTCGTGCAGGCCCTCGAACTATCCTACCGCGTCGTGGAGGTTTGCACCGGCGAAATGGGGCAGGGCAAGTTCCGGATGTACGACATTGAGACGTGGATGCCCAGCCGCGAGGCCTATAGCGAAACCCACTCGGCCAGTCGGCTGCACGATTTCCAGGCCCGCCGGCTGAATCTGCGCTACCGCCGCGCCGACACCGGCAAGCCCGAGTTCTGCCACACGTTGAACAACACCGTCATCGCCTCGCCGCGCATCCTGATCCCGCTGCTGGAGCTGAACCAGCACGCCGACGGCAGCGTGACCATCCCAGCGGCGCTGCGCAAATACATGAACGGCATGGAGCGGATCACACGGTAGGGTCCGCCGTGTGGACCGGTTCGCTGGGCAACGTGGGCCCTTGCGAGGGCTGAGCAGTGTCCGAGCAGGCCGACGCACAACCCGCGGGATCCGGCCCGGAGCGGGATATTCGCTGTGCTGGCTGTGGCTATGACCTTCGCGGTCTCCCCGGTGATCCGGTCCAATGCCCGGAATGCGGCGCCTTGGTCGGACGCAGCGCGGCGACGGCCAAGGAGCTCCAAGTTCAGGCGGCGAGGTTCGTGGCCCGCCGAAAGCGTCTCGAGGTGGGTCCCAACCTGTGCGCCATCGCGATTGGGGCGGCAACGTTCTTTTCCGGTCTGTTCATGGCGTTTCCTGATTTTTTCGAGCCGATCCGCCTACCGCCGTATGTGACCTGCCTCGTCATCTGGATCGCCGGATTGCTGCTTTTCGTTGTTCAGGGCCACGGCTTTCCGAGATGGTTTCGGGCGTTCCTGTCCCATCAGGTCTACGGTGTGCTCGCAGCCTTGGGAAACTCGCTGCTCATACTGGGTGCGTTTGTGGGCGCCTTGGCGCTCCTCGCTGCTACGGAGTCTCTCCCTTGCCTCGTGATACCGGCGCTCCCAATCGCCGTCGCCTGTGTGCTGTTGATACGCCCCATGCGCTGGTTCTCCCGTCGCGCATCGGTGGAACTTGATGCATTGGCCCGAGCGTCGCTTGACAGGGACGACGCGCGCGCCGAACTATAACAGGTCGACTTGCTTACCGGCCGTCCGCTCGAGGTCATGTACGGAGCGAATCATGCGAGAAGTTCTCATTCTGCTCGGGTTGGCTGCCGTCACCACCAGCACCGCCTGCGCACAGCCTGCTGACCGGCAAGCCGGCTCAACCCGCGGCGATGTCGTGCCCCCAAATCTGCCAGACGACCCGTCCGTCTGGCCGAACAAGGTCAGTTACCGCAACTCCGACGACTGGCTCTGGCAAAACCACGACAAGATTCGCAAGATGCGGCCGCGGGTGCTGGTGCTCAACTTCGCCAACGACGTCGACATGCAGCAGATCCGCAAACACGTTGAGGGGATCATCCGCGCGACCGCCGAGGCAACGCGCTACCACGGCTTCAAGGACCCGGCCGCCCCGGCATTCATTGAGTACGTCGTCGCCGAGTTTGTGGACCTGCGCGACAAGACGGGCCCGAAGGTCGCCCAGCGGACCACCAGCAGCGTGCTACCAGTCAAGGTGGATCGCAAACGACACGAGGCGCTATGCGACTACGGCGGTTTCTACGCGGACGAATTCGCCAAACACCTCGGCTTTCGCGATCCGCGCGATCACAGCCGCTACCTGAACCTGCACGAGCTGATCAACTTTGGCTTTGTGCACGAGTTGTGGTTTTACGCGATCCACGACCCCGGCGACAACTGGCCCGGGCGCGAGACGTGTGAGTACAAGCAGTTCTACGACGAGAACTGCCGGCCAATCGAGGGCAAGCACGGCCAAGCCGGCAACGGCGCCGATCGCACGATGCCGTGGTCTGGGCGGAGCTTCCGCATCGCGTTCTTCAACCCGCACCGCGGTGTCGGCTGTGCGCTGGAAAACTTCGGGCACACGCTGGAATGGATGGCCACCACCAGCAGCATCGCCTATTACCGCAAGTACTTCCTCGAATTCGCCGAGTTGAATTACGACAAGCGCTTCGGCGTGCCGTTCAATGAGCTGTACCGGACGGACCCGCGCGTGAAAGACTCGATCACGTACCCGACAGAGACATCGATGGTCGTGAAGATCAAGGACAAGACCTACAAGATCGACCCCTACATCGCGATCGGCGGCAGCGTGCACTTCCCGCCCGGCGCGCGGCATCACTACGATCTAAGCAGCCCCTACACCGTCCTGAGCACCATCGAGAGCTACCGGCTGCGAAACGGCCCGGACGGCCGGGATCTAGCGAAGAAGTTCAACATCAAGATGATCGAGGCGGTCGGCAACGTCGCCCCGGATTGCATGGGTAACTGGACGGTCTTCTGGCGGCAGTGCGTGCCCGGGCTGGATAACGGGGGCGTTGCCGATGACGGCAAACCGATGAAGAACTGGTGGGTGTTTCTCTTCTATTAACGGACGACACACGCAGTGGTCGCCCTCATGGCCGCCGGCGCACAACCACCTTCTTGACGTGCTCGGTAACCTTCTTGGTGTCCGTGATCATCTGCGGCTCGGCGGGCTCTTCCTCTACGCCCAGATCCGTCACCACCACGTGGATATGCGCGGCGATACCGGCCTTCTCCAGCAGGATCCGGCAGCAGTGCTCTTCACAACCGTCGATGGCGATCCGCAGCCGCGCATCCCGCGCGCGCTTCACTTTCTCGGGGATCACCGCCGCCACCGCCGCGGTGCAGTACAGATTCCCCACCCCGTCCTTGGCAAGTTGGACACCCGCCTGATTCGCGACCTGACCTCCGTGCGCGGCACCCGCACAGGTGAAGATCAACGTCTCCCCTTCGGATCCGGGACTTGCTGCCATTGTGTATCTCCCTGTCTGTGGGCCGACCCCGAGGGTCGTCGCCGGCGCTCAGGCGGATAGCTGCCGCACGATTTCCTCGCGGCAGCCGGACAGGGTGAGGCCGGACTTCGAGAGGACGCGCTGGGCCAGGCTGCCTTTCTCCCGCAGCAGGGCCAGTAGCAGGTGCTCGCTGCCGATCTCCTTGGACTCGAGCTGCGTGGCTTCGTCGATTGCCAGGGCCATGACGTTACGGAAGTGCGGCGATCCGGGCAGCCGCCCGAAGACCCAGGTATCTTCCTTGTCGCGCTGCTGGAGTTTTTCGATCGCGGTCCGCGCCCGGGCCTCGCTGATCTTGAACTTCTTCAGCACCTTGGGGCCGAGGCCGCCGCCGTGACGCAGAATGGCCAACAGGATATGCTCGGTTCCGACGTATTCCAGGTCGAACTCGTAGGCAATCCCGTTGGCCAGCTTGACGATCGCTTTGCCGTCGGCATTGAGGTGTTGAAACGGCATCGAGCATTCCTCTTAGGTAAACCAGACTCCCTTGAGCCATTTATACCCGAGCGACAAAAGCGCGACAAGCACGGTGAAAACGAGCGTGATCTTCAGCAGTCGAAGCCGATGGCGCAGCTCCCGATCGCGCATTTGGCGGAGCTGCTCGTGCAGCTCGACGATCTTATGGTCGATGCGCTCCTCGACGCGGTCGAGCTTGGCGTCCACGCGGGCCTCGATCTCGTCCAGCTTGACGGCGATGTACGTGTCCGCCGCTCCGCGCAGCTTCTCCGCCATGTCGTGCAACACGCGTACGCGCTTGTAGCCCGAGTCGGACAGGGCCTGCTGCTCGCTAGCGGCGGAAGCTGCTTCGTCCGACGGTTCCGGCTTGGCGGCCGGCTCGACCAGCTTTCCCAAGGTGACCGAGACCACGTCGCGGCCGAGCTGGCGTACATAGCTGGTCAGGCCGCCGAAGAGCGAGCGACGCCCGGCCCGCGTACGCTGCTTTGCCAAAGGCGCGGTACCGGGGCCGGCCGCGGCGTGATCGGATCCGGGCACGTCCGGAGGCGAAGGCGGAACAGGCCGTGTTTCGGAGTGTTCGTCCATGCGTCACACCTTTGTGTGCAGCCACCACATGACCACCAGCAGCGCCGACCAGAACCCGATCTGCAACAGCTCTTCGGCCAGCGGTCGCAGCCGGACCGTCACCACCTGGTAGGCCAGGTACGTCCGCAGCAGGCGTTTGCCGGGGTCGGTGCCCGCCAACACGCGACGGACCCGCCACGCCGCGCTCCACAGCGTCAGGACCCCGTAGATCGCCAGGAACAGAAACAGCGCGCTGCGGAACACTGTGAACAGGTCGAGCTCGGTGAACACGCTTTCACGCCCCACTACGTGGCGACCTGTGAAACCCCTTCATAGAGGGCCGAACCGATCCGTACGAACGTAGCCCCCTCCTCGACGGCGACGCCATAATCCTGGGTCATGCCCATCGACAGGTGCGTGCAGGTCGGCCCGACGGCCCCGCCCTGACGCAGCCGTTCCAGCAGTTCGCGCAGCCGGGCGAAGTGCGGGCGGGCCGCTTCCGGGTCCGGGTCAAACGGGGCCATCGTCATCAGACCCCGCAGACGGATGCGATCGCACGTCCCCACCGCTTCCGCCACGGCCTCCACCTCCGGCACCGCGACGCCGTACTTGCTTTCCTCTTCTGCCACGTTGACCTCGACAAATGCGTCCACCATCAGGTCGCGCGCCTCAGCCACTTTCTGGACCTCCCGGGCAAGCCGCGGCGAGTCCAGCGAATGAATAATCCGCGTATGGCCCAGCAGCGTCTTGACCTTGTTGCGCTGCAAGTGGCCGATCATGTGCCAGCGCGGGACGGCGGCGGAGGCACCGGGCGGCCGGTCACCCGGCCCAAACCCTTCCGGCTCGGGGCCGAACAGCTCGGCCGTCGTCGCACCGACACGTTCGGCCCGCTGGACGAGCTGCTGTACGCGGTTTTCGCCCAGTTCGTGGACGCCGACGTCCAGCAACGCCCCAATCATGTCCAGATCGACGTACTTGGTGACCGCCACCAGCCGGACGGCGGCCGGGTCACGGCCGGCCCGTCGGCATGCGTCCGCGATCGTCTCCCGCACCCGCGCGAGGTTGTCCCGCAGCCGTCTGATGGCATCGGACCGTTCCATCGCTCCAGTCGCCCGGCGTAAATCTTTCCGCGCTTGTCCGCCCCACCGCATGGAGCCGGCAACGCGGTCATTCTATACTGTGGCCGCCATGATCGACACCGACACCTTAACCCATCTGTTCCGACGCCTCAGCGGTGGTGACGCCGACTGGTGGGTCACCCTGTTCGAGCTGCTGCTGATCGGCGTGTCGGTGAACTGGTGTGCCGGCGTTTTGCAGGGCACGCGCGGGACGCGCCCCCTGCGGGGAATGTTGATCGTACTGGTGGTGGCCACGCTGGCCGTCCGCGTGCTTTCGGCACGCATGGGTTGGGTGCGGCTGGAGCTGCTCTACCGTTACTTCGTGTTTGGGCTCGCCTTCGTCGCCTTGGTCGCCTTCCAGCCCGAGCTGCGCCGCGCTTTTATACGGGCCGGCGACGTGCGTTTCCTGCGGCGCGGCACCCCGCAATCGAAGGTGGTGGCGGCGTTGGTGAAGGCGGCCGGCGATCTCTCACGCAATCGCTACGGGGCGTTGATCGCCATCGAGCGCAGCGTGGACCTGCGTGGCTGGGCCGAAAACGGGACGATCATCAACGCTGAGGCGTCGGCGAACCTGCTCAACACGATCTTCTTTCCCAATTCGCCGCTGCACGATTTGGGGGTGATCATCAAAGGTCGGCGGGTGTTGGCGGCCAACTGTCAGTTCCCGCAGGCCGAAAGCGACGAGGTGGACACCGCCCTCGGCAGCCGACACCTGGCCGCCATCGGGATGAGTTACGAGTCGGACGCTTTGGTGCTGATCGTGTCGGAGGAGACCGGGACCGTCTCTCTGGCGGACAATGGGCAGTTGACGCGCTTCTTGTCGCTCGAGGACTTGACGGATGAGCTCACCAGCCGGCTCGGCGACCAGGTCGCACCGGCGCCCGGAAAAGCCGCCGGCGGCCGCCGGCTCTCCAAGACCTGGCGGATCGCACGACGGTTGCTGGTGGTGGTGCCCTTGACGCTGGTGATCTGGTACTTGGCCGACCAGGCCACCCAGCGCAACGGGGACGCCGAGGTGCAAATCACCATCAAGCCGCACGACCCCGTCATACACATCGACCCACGCTCCCCCAGATTTAGCGTTACCTTCGTCGGCTCGACACGTGCCATCGAACGTTTGCAGACCGATACGAAGGAACGCCCGCTGGAGGTCGAATGGCCCCTGCCCGAGTCCTATTCGCGCTCCCGACGCCACACGATCCCCGCCAAAGACCTGATCGAAGACCTCCCAGCCATCCGCGCACGCGGAGTGTCGGTCGAGAGAGTCTCGCCGGAAACGCTGACCCTTACCCTGGACCGGCTGGAGACGGTCTCGATGCCGCTGGTGGCAGACACCGGTCGCATCAAGGTAGGCGAACTGCGTTTCGATCCGCCGGAGGTGGACGTCACCCTGCCGAGTCAGCAGCTTGAGCGCGTCCCGGAGAACGAGCGTTACGTAACCGTACGCCTCGAGGAGCAGCTTGAAGGCATCCCGCCCGGTGGAGAATTTCGTCAAGACGTGCCGGTTGAGCCGCGGATCGGCGAGCTGCGCGCCGTGGCCATCGAGCCAGACCGGGTCAACGTGACATTGCGTGTAAAGGGGCAGACCGAGAAGCGACGTTTGTCGAACATCCGGGTCTGGTTGACCGGCAGTCCACAGGTGCTGGAGCAATACCGGATCGAGCAGCGCGACCCGAACGAGTGGCTGATCGAGCTCGAGGTCGAGGGAGACAAATCGATCGTCGAGTCGCTCCGCTCGCAGGACATCCACGCCGTTGTGCGGATCACCAGCGACCTCGCCGTGCCGACCGCGGAGTTCCGCAACGTGGAGGTCCAGGTTGTGCTGCCACTGGGGGTAACGGTGGTCGGTCCGCCACGATCAGTCTGGCTCCGGGTCGTCGAGCGGGAGGCCGTGACGCCGTGACCGGTGCCCGCAGGCACGCGCCTGCGCCCTCCATCCTCTACGTTGACGGCGAGCTGCTGGTAATGGACAAGCCGCCGGGCGTGCCATCGGTGCCGGGCCGCGGGCAGGAAACCAGCCTGCCCGAGCTGATCCGCGCGCGGCCCGATTTCAGCCCCGACGAACCGCTGCGTGTCGTGCATCGACTGGACAAGGACGCGAGCGGCGTGATCGTCTACGCGCGCACCCTCGACGCGCAGCGCGGACTCGTCCAACAGTTCGCCGAGCGACGCGTTGACAAGATCTATCAGGCGCTGGCGAGCGGGTACGTCGAGGCCGACGGACACGTGGAGCTCAGGCTCTACTACGATAAACGCTCAGGTTGCGTGCGGACGTCCCAGCGGCGCGGTAAACCCGCCCTGACGCGCTATCGCGTCCTGCAACGCCTGCCCGGCAACACACTACTCGAATGCCGCCCAGTCACTGGGCGCACCCATCAAATCCGCGTCCATCTGGCCGCTATCGGCCATCCGCTGAGCGTTGATCCGCAATACGGCGGCGGACAGGCGGTCTACCTCTCGAGCTACAAACCGGGGTACCGCCGCAGCACACGCCACCCGGAGCGCCCCCTGATCGACCGTCTGACGCTTCACGCCGCACGGATTCAGTTCGAGCACCCCACCGACGGCCGCCGAATGACGTTTGAGGCGCCGGTGCCGAAGGACTTGCGGGCTACGCTGAGCCAGCTCGGGCGCCTGGCTTGACGCCCAGGCCGCCCATGCCACGGGCGGCATCTGATCTTACGTGCGTGCAGAATTGCCCGTTACAATGCCGAAAGAGTACAGAGCGGCCGCAAGCGGGGGTGCAGGGCAAGGTCGCGCCGGCGGCGCCGTGTGTCCCCGGCTTCGGGCGTGATGCTTCGTACCGCCAGCAACATGACTATCGATTCTGACGACATTCCGACCGCCGACAAGCCGAGCGAGGCAGCACGCACAGACGACGCGTCCGCGTCGAAACGCCGCTCGCCCAGTGCAACCCAGACTCCTGCCCCTACGCCGGACAAGCAACCTTCGGCAAACATCCCCGCTGATCGCACCGCCGGCCTTGTCAAGGAGATTAAGGGAACCCTGGCGGAACTGGCCGCTCGCGAACTGGCCGCCCAACGGCGCGAACGCGAACTGGAACGCCAGTACCAACGCATGCATGAGCTGGCCTACCGAAGCGTTCGGCAGGAGTTGGAAAAGGTCCGCCGTCGCCTGGAGGCGCGCAGCAAAGCCCTGGATGCGCAGGCGGTGGAGTTAGCGACCCGCAGTGCCCAGCTGGACCAGCTCGAAGAAGCGCTCGCCGCTCGCGAGCAAGATCAGGAGGGAAAGCGACGCAAGCTCGAGCAATCGATCAAGGGGCTCCGCCGGCGTGAGCAAGCCGAGCAGGCCCAGCGCGAGGAATCTCGCCGCACGCTGCTCCAGCGCGTCAAGGTGATCCGGAAGCGTGAGGCGGATTTGGCGTACCGGATCCGGGCCGCGCGTGACCAGATTGCGGGTGAGCGGGCCGAGCTGACCCAGCAGGCCGAATCGATCCGCGCGCAGCTCGCCGAGCTCGAAGCCCGCCGACAAGCCCTCGACGCCGTCGGCGACGAGCACGCCCAGGACGCCGCCGAAGCGCAGGCCCGCGCCGCGCAGCTCGAGCGCCGACAGGCCGAGATCGAGCAGGCCCGTGAGGGGCTCGCGCGCGCGAAACAGGACGTCGAGCAGCAACGCCGCAAACTGGACAAGAAACGCAGCGCGCTCGATCAGCAGGCGCGCGAGCTGCGCGAACAGCAGCACCAGCTCGTCCGCGAACAGGAGGAGATCGACGCCCGTCGGCAAACGCTGCAACAAGAGCGCGCGGACCTCCAGGAGCGGACGCAGCGGCTGGACAACCGCGAACGACAGCAACACAAGCAAGCGACCACCCTGGACGCCACGGCCGCCGACCTGCGCGAGTTGGAGCGCGACCTGAACGCCCTCCAGGAATCGATCGACCCGCTCCGCCGGCAAGCGCTCGAGGCGGAAGAGGAGGCGCGCCGGCAGCGCGCGGAGGCGGAAGAGGAGGCGCGCC